>JAFMHL010000018.1 GCA_017854535.1 Nitratireductor sp. | reverse complement strand
CATTGGCGCAAGAGCCCATGGAAATCACATAACGCGGCTCTGGCATCTGGTCATATACCTTGCGGAGCGCAGGTGCCATTTTATTGGTTAGCGTTCCTGCTACAATCATCACATCGGACTGACGCGGTGATGCGCGAGGGGCGAAACCGAAACGCTCGGAATCATAGCGCGGCATGGACATCTGCATCATTTCAACGGCGCAGCAGGCCAAACCGAACGTCATCCACATCAATGAGCCTGTTCTCGCCCAGGTGATCAACTCATCCGTTGAAGTAACCAGAAACCCCTTATCGGCAAGCTCATTGTTTACTTCACCGAAAAACGCATCATTTGCGCCGATTGGCTTTCCAGTTGATGGGTCGATAATGCCCTTGGACTGCGGGGCAATGAGGGTTGTAGAACCGTCACTCATATTGTTTGCCTTTTTCTGGCTGTCATTTGTCTTCTATGGAGCATCTAGCGCAGGATTAATCCCACTCAAGTGCGCCCTTTTTCCACTCATATATAAAGCCGACGGTCAAAACGCCGAGGAACAGCATCATCGACCAAAATCCATACCATCCAAGATCGCCAAAGCTGGCGGCCCATGGAAATAGGAATGCCACTTCCAGATCGAAAATAATGAACAAGATAGCGACTAGATAATACCGTACATCGAATTTCATTCGTGCATCGTCAAACGCATTAAACCCGCACTCATATGCAGATAATTTTTCAGAGTCTGGAGCACGGTAAGCGACTAGAAACGGAGCAATCGTCAACGCAATGGCGATGAATAAAGCAATTCCGATAAATACGATCACCGGTAGATAAGAAGTTAGCAGTTCCTGCATGGCATTTTCCCATGAACCAACACGATATGTCTATTTGGGCTGTGGGTAAACCAAGGGGCAATTCATGGCAAGACCCTACAATCGTAAAACCTTACTTTATTCAGGTGCCATTCAGATGAAAAGCTCATAATCGGCGCAGATAGACTGTTTCTGCAACCAATGACCTCGTTAAACGTTGGGCATAGGAATGGGACCTATCAGCAGAGCCTCTAACACACTGCCGCCACTGTTGATCATTATTCTCGACTCAAAGGTTCAAATTGGAACCGAACACGAATTCACCCCGCAATACCCTAGGAAAACATTATGAACTCGAAAATTCTCCTTGCCACAACCGCTTTGGCGCTTGTTTTGCAACCCGCTCTTGCTCCTGTTGGGCAATTTAATGGGAATATACTGGCGCAAACAACTACAGAAATTAGCGCAGAAGACGCTGCTAAACTAAAAGCAGAAGAGCAAGCTGCCGCAGAAGCAGAGGCTGCTAATGCTGCAGAGGCAGAAGCCGCTAATGCCGCGGAAGCAGAAGCCGCAAAGCAAGCAGAAAACGCTGCTGCCGCAGAGGCCAAAGCCGCCGAAGAAGTTTCTGCCGCTGAAGCAAAAGCTGTTGAGCAAGCGGAGCAAGCAGCAGCAAAAGCTGCTGAACAAGAAAACAAAGCGGCTGCCAAGGCAGCGGATGCCGAAGCGAAGGCTGCTGAAGCTGAAGCGAAAGCTGCTAAAAAAGCTGAGAAGGAAGCCGCAAAGGCTGCAGATGCGGAAGCAAAAGCTGCGAAGAAGGCAGAAGAGAAAGCTGCAAAGAGTGCAGAGCAACCAGCAATCAAACCCAAAACAAAAGATACTAGCGATAAGGTAGAAGCCACCACAGAGGAACCTGTAAAAAAAGAGAAAAAGAAGAAGGAAGCGGCTGAAGTAGAAGAAGTTAAGCCGGAGGCTGTGACAGAGACAGCTGTAGAAGCACCTCCAACACCTTCCGCTGATGCGCCAGTTGCAAATGAAGTTGCTGCAGAGCCTATTAAAGAGCAAATCCAAAAAGCAGAAGAAACTGCTACCGCAGTCGTGCCTGACAAGATCAGTGAATCAGAGAAAACTGAGCTGAAAGCGGCAGAAACAAAACGCCGTAAAAAAGCAAAAGACAATCGTGAAGAATTGATTGGTGCTGCCGCTGTTGGTGTTGCGGTTGGCCTATTGCTGCCAAGCCTTGGCGGAACAGTCGTGGAAGATCAAGGTGACCGTTTTGTTGTAGAGCGCGATGGCGAATATTATATCCGCAAGGATGAAAGCGCCCTCTTCCGCAACAATGCACGCGATGTGGAATATGAACAACTTCGCGGTGGCCGTGTTCTGGAAACGATTTACCGCCCTAATGGTAGCAGAGTAGAAACAATCCGCGATGCGGGTGGTTATGTTCTTCGCCGCGTTAAAATCACGCCTAATGGACGGGAAGTCGTCTTGTTCGATTCGCGCGATGTAGATGATCGCCGCCGTGTGAATTACAACGAAACCTTGGCGCCTATTCAGCTAACCATTCCCCGCGATGAGTATATTGTATCAGGCGGACGTTATGGGCGCAGAAGCCTTGCAGAGATTTTTGCTGCCGAACCGGTGGAACAGGTAACCAACCAATACAGTCTGCGCGAAGTGCGTGAGAATGTACGAGTGCGTGACATCGTGCGCCGTGTTGATCTTGATACGATCATTTTTGATAGCGGAAGTTTTACAGTTCGCAGTTCTCAAGTGCCATATCTTGCCGATACTGCAGGTGCGATGATTGACGAGATCGAAGAAAATCCAAATGCGGTATTCCTGATCGAAGGTCATACAGATGCGGTTGGTTCAGATGTTTATAACCTGACGCTTTCTGATCGACGTGCAGAAACTGTCGCGCGTATTCTGGTCGAAGCATATGATGTGCAAGCTGAAAACCTTGTAACCGAAGGGTATGGCGAGCAGTATCTGAAGATCGATACTGAAGCAGATGAACGCGAAAACCGCCGCGTTACTATCCGCAATATCTCACCGCTGTTGAGTGCTGCAAAATAAGCTGAGGCTTGAAATAATGAAAATGAGAACCCGGATGGCGATGCTGTTCGGGTTTTTTATTTAGCGATGAAAAGAATGCGCCCATTGATCAAAGTCGCTTTTTTGCAAATGCTCGACCAGATGCAGATTTCAGGTATTTTCAAATTCATAAGCTTTTTGATCATCACTAAAATGGATTGAAGTTTTGATAGTCCATGGGACAAATTTAGAAGTGTGGGACACTTCTCCACTGTTGTGTTTCAACAACCGTTTGATCAAGTCAGCGGTAATTCCAACGTAAAATCGTTCAGAGTCAGTACAACTTTGGAGAATGTAGACTGTTTTCATTGAAGCCCATCTTCGCAGCTTTGCCGCTTCGACGCGACAGCCTCCGCTTTTTCGTTTTGCTCCGGCTTGCCGAGCCGTAGCTCAAAGAGCGAAGGCTGGTGGGCGATGACGGGATCGAACCGCCGACCTACTCGGTGTAAACGAGTTGCTCTCCCAGCTGAGCTAATCGCCCGGAACTCCGGTAACATGTAAAGAACATGTTTGGGACAATGCGCGTGGCCATTTCCTGCAAAGAAAATGGCGCGAGTGACGGGACTCGAACCCGCGACCCTCGGCGTGACAGGCCGATACTCTAACCAACTGAGCTACACCCGCGCATTACCTAGAAGCAAATTTGCTTCAAGATGGGCGTGGATTACGGCTTATGGGTTTTGAAGTCAAGCAAGGAAAACGGCTGAAATGATTTTTATTCACTTGCTCACTATTTTGCCGCGTTTTAGGCCATGACTTTAGTCGAGAAAACCGTGATTTTGGTGCTTTCATATTAATTTTGCTTTGAAATGACTTCAAGCAATGGTTATTGGAATGAAAATCGAACTTTGAGAGAAATATTCCAATGCAAGAGACTCAAAACAAACCAAAAACCACACCCAAAACGGTTGTCAATTCATGGAATGAATGGGATCCGCTAAAGCATGTGATTGTCGGCAGAGCAACAGATTGTCATATTCCGCCGAATGAGCCTGCGCTGGAAGCAAAAGTTCCTGAAGATAGCGATATGCGTGGCCAATGGGGTCGTCGTCCGCAAGAATCAATTGATCGCGGCAATGAGCTTTTGGATAACTTTGCGTCTATGCTGGAAAAGAGAGGGATCATTGTTGACCGCCCTACCCCAACTGACTTCTCACTTCCAGTAACCACACCTGATTTTCATACGGATAGCCAGTTCGGCTGTATGCCGCCGCGCGATGTCTTGTTGACCGTCGGCAATGAGATCCTTGAAGCAACCATGTCTTATCGCTGCCGTTGGTTTGAATATCTTTGCTATCGGCCGCTGATGCAGCGTTATTTTAATGAAGATCCGAATTTCCGCCATGAAGCAGCACCTAAACCTCGGCTAACCGATGCTGATTATCGCAAAGATTATCTGTCTGATAAAATTGGTGTTGAGAAACGGTTGAAATGGGCGAAAGAGAAGTTCTTCGTCACGACTGATGAAGAGCCCTTGTTTGATGCCGCTGACGTCTTGCGCTTCGGCAAAGATCTGGTGGTCCAGCATGGGTTCACGACGAATACCAAAGGTATTGAATGGCTTAAGCGTCATTTCCCTGATCATCGTGTCCATACAGTAAACTTTCCCGGCGATCCCTACCCGATCCATATTGATGCTACCTTTACACCACTGCGCCCGGGCTTAATTTTGAACAATCCAATGCGTCGTTTGCCGGAGGATCAACGAGACATGTTTAACAAAAATGGATGGGAAATTGTCGATGCTGCTCAGCCAGCTCACAACTCTCCACCACCGCTTTGTTATTCCTCAACATGGCTCTCGATGAATGTTCTGGCGCTTGATCCAAAGACCGTATGCGTAGAAGCTTCTGAAGTGTATCAAATGGAGCAATTGGACAAGTTGGGTCTGAATGTCATTCCGGTTGATCTTCGCGATGCATATGCTTTCGGCGGTGGCATGCATTGCTGCACAGCGGATGTAAACCGTGAAGGCGTTTTGGAAGATTACTTCCCGAACCAATAGGAGTTTTTAAATGGCCGTTTCGATTTTTGAAGAACGCTTCAAAGGCGGCCATTCAAACTCCTTGGGCAATACGATTGAAATCGTCGATGAAGTATTGGCGGACAAATCCAAGCTCCAAGCGCTTGTTGACACTTGGCAAAGTGAAGATGAGTTGGTTCGACTTCGTGTTGCCAACGCTGTTCGGCGTGTCTGCGTTGAAAATCCAGCCTGGATTGCACCTTATTTGAACCATTTCATAGGTGTTGTGGCCAAGATAGATCAGCCCTCAACGCAATGGACTTTGGCCAAGCTTTTCGAATTTTTGGAAAACCGAATGGGTGCTGAACAAAAGGCTCTGGCTAGAGATCACATGAAGTATAATCTGGCCCATCACAAAGACTGGATTGTCTTGAACAATTCCATGGAAACACTAGCGCTTTGGGCAAAAACTGATGGAAATTTACAGGATTGGCTTAAACCTCAATTGCTCAGATTGACTGAGGACACAAGAAAATCTGTTGCCGGACGGGCCCGAAAGCTATTGGCTGTAATGGATAAACAAGGCAAGAAAGCAGCGGGACAATGAAGAAGAAACTAGATGATGCAGCGCGTAAAAATGCGCCGGGCTCATTTGTCAAACTCACGCATGGGCAAACCCATTTTCAATGGCATGGGTCAGAAGATGGCCAAGTGCTGGTTCTGGTGCATGGGTTCTCTACCCCCTCTTTCGTTTGGCGCGGTTTGTTGCCTCCATTGATTGAGGCTGGCTTTCGTATCCTCACCTATGACCATTTCGGTCGTGGTTGGTCTGATCGTCCTCATGCTGACTACTCGCTCGAATTCTATCGTCAGCATTTGCTGGAACTTATCGAAAGTCAGTCGATCAACAGCCCGTTCGATCTTGTCGGATATTCCATGGGTGGGTTGATTGCTGCAGATTTCGTCAATCATCATAGAGCCAAAGTCGATAAGGTTTTTCTTATTGCACCAGCCGGATTAAACGCCTCCCTATCCACCATTCCGGCCGCATTGAAATGGCCAATTATTGGTCCATGGTTAGCAGAGCATGTAATGTCCAAGCGCCTCCTTGCTGATATGGCGAAACCAGAAAATCAGGGAAAGGCATTGCCCGATTTGATGGAACGTTATCGCGAACAGATGGCATATCCAGGATATATGCGATCTTTACGTTCCACTATTTTGCATACGCCGCTTTTAAACGGTTTGGCCCATTACGAGAAACTGGCTAAGGCGGATATCTCTATTGGTGCCGTTTGGGGCGCAAAGGATACGGTTACGCCTCCAACTGGCGCAGACTCTTTGAAGGAGATGTTTCCCACAGCGGATATCTCGATCTGCGAGGATGCCTATCACGCAATAACCTATTCTCATGCAGAGGCCGTCGCTGCGCATATGATCCAACATTTGAAGGACTGATTGATGATTAAGGGCGTTCTCTTCGACAAAGATGGCACACTGATAGATTTCACCGAGACCTTTGGGCCTGCAACAGCTGCAGTCATCAGAACGCTGACAAATGGTGATGAAGCTCTAGCCTGGCAAATGGCAAAGGCAGTTGATTTCGATTTGGATGAACACACATTCATGCCTAGCTCCGTTATCATTGCCGGGACTTGCGCCGAACAGGCTGCCATTTGGGGTAATGTAATCAACAGGTCGAATATCGACGAATTGGCAGAAGAGTTAGATAGGTTGTTTGCGCGCTATGCGACAGAGTTCGTAAGCCCATTTGCCTATACCGCTGGTGTTCTTGATCACCTGAAAATGGCTGGCTTTGCTGTTGGTCTTGCAACAAATGACAGTGAAACAGGTGCTCGCAATCAACTCGAAAAAATGCGGTTTACAGAGCATTTTGGTTTTATTGCAGGGTATGATTCAGGCCATGGGCCAAAGCCGGAAGCTGGAATGGTTTCTGCTTTTATCAGCCACATTGGCGCAGAGCCCCATGAAGTACTGATGGTTGGAGACAGTACGCATGACATACATAGCGGCAAAGCGGCCGGAGCAATAACCATTGCTGTTACCACGGGCATGGCGAGTGCGGACGATCTTCGCCCCCATGCCGATCATGTATTATCTGGTATTCATGAGTTGCCTGAATTGATTGCCCAACTGAACCAGGCGTAATTATTTCGCAATTTGCCCTTGTCGTCAGTTTGCATTGATCTATTTGCCATAATCACTATATTAGACAGGCTGAAGAAATTCAGAAGTCAGGTCACCGTGCCTAAGTAGCGTTGGACAACGCCATTGAAGCCCCGGAACCCGGCCAAAGCCCACGGTTCATTTCTTTGCAAGAATGAATCATCCGGCTGCGACTGGTTCGAGACAGATCGACTATTTGTAGCCAAAGGATGAACTCTTGAGGAAGACCGATATGGACGCTATTATTGCAGGACTTAAAAACCGCGCTCAACGCAAATTGTTAGATAAGAAAGACCGCCCCTCACAGGCAGAGGCGGAAGATGCTGTTCGCACATTGCTAAAATGGATCGGCGAAGACGTTGATCGGGAAGGCTTGTTGGATACGCCCAAGCGTGTTGCCAAAGCCTATGGCGAATTATTTTCAGGCTATGATCAAGACCCTTCCAATGAACTTGGCCGCACTTTTGAAGAAGTCGGCGGCTATGATGACATGGTGCTGGTCAAAGACATTTCGTTTCATTCCCATTGTGAACATCACATGGTCCCCATTATTGGCAAAGCCCATGTGGCTTATCTTCCAGACGGAAAAGTTTTGGGCTTGTCCAAGATTGCGCGGGTCGTCGACATTTACGCTCATCGCCTTCAAACGCAGGAAAACATGACTGCAGACATCGCTTTTGCAATCGACGAAGCACTTCATCCGCGCGGTGTTGCTGTAATGATTGGGGCGGAGCATATGTGTATGGCGATGCGAGGAATTAAGAAACAAGGCTCTTCTACCGTGACTACTTGCTTCACCGGGCAATTCCGCAATGATCCTGCTGAGCAGGTGAACTTTATGACGATGCTTCGCTTACAAGGTAACTGAGCCGGCACCCATCAGGACCGAATATCATGTTAGAATTTGCCGCACCTGAAAAAGGCATTGAGCAGGAAGAAGGCAAAGTCTTTCGACCAAAATTCGATGGCAATGGCTTGATCACGGCTTTGGCCATGGATGCATCGAGCGGTGAAGTTTTGATGTTGGCCCATATGAACGCTGAGGCTTTGTCGAAGACCATTGAAACAGGGAAGGCTCATTATTGGAGCCGCTCGCGCAATGCTATTTGGCTCAAGGGCGAAACATCCGGCAATGTGCAACAGGTCAGCGAGATGTGGACCGATTGTGATCAAGATGCAGTATTAATGAAAGTGACTGTGAAAGGCGCTGATGCTTCTTGTCACACGGGCCGTATCAGTTGTTTTTATCGTAAGATCGAAGCATCAAGAGACGGCTCGGTAAATTTGTCTTTTGATTCACGAAAAGCGAAGTTTGATCCAAAAGAGGTTTATTCAACACAGGAAAAATAGTTTTCATTTCCATTCATGCTGTGTTCAACTGTCACATGCCAGATCATATTCCAGCGATTTTTATACGTTTCACTACCTCCCAAATGACCCATCGGCTCCACAATAATCTGCCGTTTGGTTTTAAAAAATTAACTCGTTTATGATTAGATAGTCGTCATGGCATGGTACTCGATCAGCTCTGGAAATACACAGTCCACAAGTGAAGCACTTGAATTCGTTGGTGAAAATCCTCCCATTGAGCTTGATCCGAAGGCAATGCAACAAAACGAATCAATTAATCAAACTGATCATTCGGTGGTCGATATTAGCGCGCCTTCAAATCATAGCTTTGATGAAGCAGGTTCCAATCACAATCCAACAGCAACCAATGATGCGCGTCCTGAAAGAAAACCCAATGGGCGCACGAGATGTGGTGGCATCGCGCTAGCTTTAGGCGGCGGCATTGCACGCGGATGGGCTCATATCGGCATTTTGCGTGCAATAGACGACTTCGGTCTTCCTATCTCCATGATATCTGGAACATCTATTGGCGCATTGGTCGGCGGTAGTTATCTGGCTGGTAAAATGGATGACCTTGAAGAATTTGCCCGCTCTTTGACCAAAGCAAATATTCTTCGTTATCTGGACTTTTCTTTACGTGGCAGCGGCTTGATAAATGGCTCTCGCCTCGCCCGTCGTATGGAAGAACATATGGCAGATATTAACATCGAAGATCTAACCAGACCCTTCGTTGCTGTCGCTACTGAAATTCAATCCGGCCATGAAGTCTGGTTAAACGATGGGCCAATCGTTCCAGCCATTAGAGCCTCTTACGCTCTGCCAGGTATTTTTTCACCCATTTCTCATGGTGGGCGTCAGTTGGTTGATGGCGCATTGGTCAACCCGGTACCTGTCTCGGTGTGCCGTGCTTATGAACCAAATCTTGTGATCGCCGTGAACCTGAATGCTGAAACCTTTGGCCGCGCGACAGTTGTGCGCCATTCTCACTACGAGCACGTAGAAGACCAAAAGGCTCAACATCATGGCGGCGGCGATGAATCGTCATGGTTCTCATTCATGGGCAATAAAGACATGAAGAGCCAGCGCGAGAACCGCTTGGGCGTCACATCTGTCATGGTTGAGTCGTTCAACATTATCCAAGATAGGATTGCCAGAGCACGTCTTGCCGGTGATCCGCCGGACTTCACCATTCGCCCAAGGTTAAAAAATGTCGGCCTTATTGAATTTCATAAAGCAAATGAAGCCATCAAACTTGGTTATGATGAAATGATGTTACGCTTGCGTGAATTGGAAGAGCAAGGCGTCTTCGAAGGCATGATGTCAAAAGCTGAACTTTAATTAACCCGCAATATATTGCTTTAGTTCTTCAGCCTCGCGCTCAGACTGTTCGATTTTTTTCTTCACCACATCACCTATGGAAATAATTCCCTCAAGCTTGCCATTTGTAATCACCGGCAAGTGACGGAATTTATTGCTGCTCATAATCCCCATGACATCATTAATCGTTGAGTCAGGGGTGCAAGAGATAACCTTTTTGGTCATACAAACAGAGATCGGCGCATTCAGGGCAGAAGCACCTTGCTTTGCGATCTGCCTGACAACATCCCGCTCAGAAGCAATCCCGCAAACTGTTTTATCACTTTCCAAAATGACGATCGCACCAATGCGGTGTTCGGCAAGGATATTCGAAAGCTGTTCCAGTGTTGTGGAGGGCGTGGCAGTGATAACGTCTCCACCTTTTCCGGCCAAAATCGTTGCAACAGTCATTTATATTCTCCTCGCTTGACTAGAAATTCGCAGAATCTCCCACTATTTCACGCTCATTTTTAAATCAAATCAAGCAGTAGTTTGCTTTTTATGAGGATCCAACAAGCCGAAAATCAAAATTCCAGCAAGAAAACCACCCACATGAGCCTGCCAAGCAATCAAACTGCCCTCACCCGTTACGTCGATAAAGCCAGCTCCAAATAGATAGTTCATACCCATCCAAATGGTAAAAAACATCAGGAACTGCCTGTTCTGGAAACTTTGAACAAGACTGAGTGCAGGTCGATCAGATGTAAATCCGCGCCTGTTTCCAATATTTTGGAATGCGAAACGTGCGGCGGCGCCCATCAATCCTGAAACGGCCCCTGATGCGCCGATGACCGGCACAAATGGATCACTGGTCGTCACGAAATGAAGCAATGCGCCGGCCAGAGTGCAAATAATAACCAGAATAAAAAATCTCATTGCTCCAAAGCGCTGGGCAACCGGAGAGCCAAAAGCAGCCATCCAGATCAGGTTCATAGCAAGATGTAAAAAATCACCATGAAGCAATCCATGGGTCAAAGGTGACCAGTAACCCGACAATGGATAAGGAGCGCTGGCGGCGGCATCTCCAAAGCTCGCAGGAAAAAACGCAAACATGAAAATGACCTGCTGGTCTTGCGGTTCAGTCAATAAGAAATAGCGAATGAGATGTATAATAATAAGCAGAATTCCAAGCGCCAAAATACTGCCAGGCAAGTTGAACATGGGTTCTCGCTTTTGCGGTAGAACATCTTCAATTGGCTCATCCACGTTAACGTTTTCCATCTGCTGCCTTCCTTGTCTGCATGCAAACAGTTCTAACCCAGCACCGTCAAACTGCAATAAAAAAACCGCCCGGAATCACTTCCGAGCGGCTTGGTTATGTCCCTAAATGCCCGTCCCACAACGAGTTCGAGGAAAACCTTAGTTCGTGACTGGTCTCATGGAGCATTGTCACGTGAATCGCATTCTATGTCCCATAATTGGCGTGACCGTGCAACGGTAAGCTTTCGTTAAGGTTAATTCTAAAGGTGAATTAGCAAGCTGCTCCAGTCCACAGATGAATAGCTCGCCCGACTTTCGAAACTGGCACAAACCCTGCAATCTCTTTCAGTCAGCAGACAATTTGTCCGCCATGTGTGCCGCACTGAAACAGTTCTTTGTGAAAAGGCTGCTCGATTTCGGTTGGGAGAAATATGAGACAGGGAAACGTATTCTTATGAGACAACAAAACACAAAGCAGCTGTTTGACTATTGGAACAGAGTTCGCGACGGACGTCTTGCGCCACGCCGTGAAGAAATTGAACCCAGCGATATTCGTAATCTGTTGTCAGATACCTTTATACTGGAAGTGTCGGGAACCATGCGCACCATCAGCTATCGATTGGCTGGAACGAGGTTATGCGCCGCTTTTGGACGTGAGTTAAAAGGATACGGTTTTTTAGGCCATTGGGTAGAAGAAGATTGTTTTGAAGTTGCCAAATTGCTTTCTAAAACATATCGCGAGTTTCAGCCGGTCGTTTTTGTCATGCGTGGTAAAACCGATAGTGGCAAGCAGGTAGACTATGAGATGATCGCTCTACCCCTGGAACCCATGCCAGATGGAAGCACCCGCATTCTAGGAATAGCAACGCCAGAAAAGAACTATTATTGGCTTGGTACCGAACCTTTGACTGACTGCAGCTTGAGATCAGTGGATTATCTTGAGACCGCTGACATCAAAGATATGGGAACCGCGCCTCTAGCTCCATCACTATTACCTCCGGAAATTCATATGGGCGGATCGACGAAAACGGACAATGAAGTTCCGCCAATTCCTCAATCCAGCAAAAAGGTTGCTCATTTGGTGGTGCATGAAGGCGGCAGAATTGGAAATTGATTGCAAAAATATGTAACTTTCTTACGGAAACTTACCAATCATTAACCAGCATAATGCAAATTAGGGGTAGAAGAATTCGAGAATCTGCCCCAATAATCAGAAATAGTTTGTCATTCTATGCAACAAGCCATCGCAAAAAATCAGCTCAAGGACCTTGTTTCTGACACAGAAAAGGAATTTTCTCGCGTCGACTTAACGCTTTTTGGACGCTATATGCTGGAAAACCATCAAGAGTTTCCTTGTCAGATTTTCGATATGTCTCCTGGTAGCGCTGCTATGATCACGCCTGTATCAGGAGCGGTTGGCGAACGTGTTGTCGCTTATGTGGATCATCTTGGCCGCATTGAAGGCAACATCCTAAGATTGTTTGGTGGCGGCTTTGCCATGAGCGTAAAGGCAACAACCAGCAAACGCGATAAGCTTGCAGCCAAATTGACTTGGCTTGCTAACCGCCATGAATTGAATTTGCCGGAAGATCGCCGTCACGAACGTATCGCTCCGCGCAGCCGCGCTGGCGTTATCCGTTTGGAAGATGGTCGTGTTTATCAAACTAAGATCGTCGATTTGTCGCTATCAGGCGCTGCATTAGAGCTTTCCGTTAAGCCTGCTATTGGAACGGTATTATGGCTGGGTAACATGCGCGGACGGGTTGTTCGTCAGTTTGATGAAGGTGTTGCTATTGAGTTTGCGATTGTGCAGACGCGCAACTCACTGGAAGGCTTCCTGGGAGCCTAACTAATTCCCAGTTTTGATTTTTGCTTGCAACCCAGTATTGAAGCTTCACGTTTTTCCATAAAATTTTATTCAAATTTTCGATATATTTGAGTCGATTTATCTTCAAATACACGTCAGTTTTGAATCAATCTTGCATTTGATTTGACTTAAATGCGACCACCCTTTTTTGCCTAGCGTAAAATTGTTTCTGTCATCTTGTCCTCGTCAACGGGGAAATAGACATGAAACAAAACAGTGCAAAAAAAAGACTGCTATCAGCAGCAATTGCATTTGGTTTGGTTACAGTAACGTATCAGACCGCACATGCAGGCAATCGCAATATCATGCGAATTGGGGAATATACTTCTCAACCAATCGGCCATTATGATTATTGCCGAAAACAGTTTGATGACTGCAATATCAGAGCATCAAATACAAAACCAGTAAAGCTGAACAAGGCTCGTTGGGCAGAAATGGTCAATGCAAATGCAAAGGCCAATAACACCGTTATTCCAGTTACAGATGAGGAATATTACGGCACTGAAGAACTTTGGGTACTTCCAAAAAAATACGGTGACTGCGAAGATTTTGCTTTGATGAAACGCAAAGAGCTAATGCGAAAAGGCTGGCCGGCTTCTTCATTGCTCGTCACGGTTGTCCGCCAAAAAAATGGTGAAGGGCATGCCGTTCTTACCGTCAGAACCGATAAAGCAGATTTTGTCCTAGATAATCTTAATAGTGAAATTCTGACTTGGAACAAAACTGAATATAGCTTCTTGAAACGCCAGGCCGCGGCTCACTCAGGCCGATGGGAAAACATTGTCGATGCCAGAAGCATGGTTGGCTCTATAAAATAAGCAATTCAAAATTTGACGGTTAGGTTTGATCCGGTTGTGTCCCCACCTTCCCCGTCCCAACGACCGGATCTTGGAGCCGCTCGCTGACTTGTCAGTGGGCGGCTTCCTACTGTGATGGAAGCAAAACTCGCTTACTTAGGGAACTAAAGCTCAAGCAAGCCCTTCGCAAAGCGCTTGGCATTGCTGACATAGACATCTGCTGAGATCTCCAAACGGCGCACGGCATCTGCATCCAGTTCGCGAACGACTTTCCCTGGCATTCCAACAACCAATGAATTATCTGGAATAACTTTTCCTTCAGGAACCAGTGCGCCCGCACCAATCAGACAATTGTTTCCGATAACGGCGCCGTTCAAAATGGTAGCGCCCATACCAATCAATGAATTGTCACCGATTGTGCAGCCATGGATCATTCCACGATGTCCAATAGTGCAACCTTTACCGATCAATATAGGAAAACCGGGATCTGTATGCATCACGCAATTCTCTTGAACATTGGTGCGATCACCAATTGTAATCGTCTCATTGTCACCGCGTATGACAACGCCAAACCAGATACCGACATCGCGCCCGATCACGACTTTACCAATGACACTTGCGGTTGGCGCTATCCAAGAAAAACCGGCGGTTCGATCAGGTTCAATTCCATCTAGAGCGAAAACTGGCATTGGTGATAATCCCGATAATAGGTATGTTGCAGCAGTCTGCGCGTATCATTGGCTTCAGCTATATGCAACGCAGCTCATTTATTTAGCTAATTATGCCCACAGCATAAACAACTTCAAAAATGAAAACGCCCGAACAAAAACTCCAAATCAGCGAAAGCAAACCACAAATGCCAAGCACAGGTGTTGGTAGAACATCGTGTTTCCAGAACCAAATGCCCTGACTGAGCACCAACCAAGGGCCTGCAAAAATACACAAAATCATTGACCAACCGATTGCGCCGGGCGTGTCAAAATACAACACCAGCCCCGGATTCAACACGTCTTCCTCGCTCGCCTCTTGAAATTGCTGCTGCAAAACAAGGTGCAAGGCATTCAACAATCCGGCAGCAACGAAGCCCGAAGCCAATACAAACACTATAATACTCATCTGGGCACTCAAACTATTAACCCCATATTTACCATATTCGACGCAACATCAGAGTAAAGCAAGTGCCGTGCCATGTTTGATGGTTCGATTCGGCACAGTCGCGTGGGCAGAGATGCTCGATAGAATTCGAAAGCTACGGGGAAACAATGGCAAATACGGTAGAAGAGACAGCTCGTTTAATGGGTAGAACCCATGATATTCGTTTTGACCGTTTGATGCCCGGTTATC
The DNA here is from genome assembly GCA_017854535.1 of Nitratireductor sp. Classification (GTDB taxonomy): domain Bacteria; phylum Pseudomonadota; class Alphaproteobacteria; order Rhizobiales; family Rhizobiaceae; genus Salaquimonas. The sequence goes on along the minus strand of JAFMHL010000018.1, from coordinate 54,990 downwards.
ATGATCGGATTGCCAATAGTGCAAACATCCCTCAAGAGCGCTTTGTATCTGAAAACTTTCCGATTATGGTTATCAAGCTTTGCTTGTTCATGGCCATAGCCGCAACCATATTGTTCAGTGCAGCCAAATTCTATGGAAGCATTATTGCCCAAGGCGGCCATTCCAGCAGTATGGAATTAAGACAAATTGTTATTGGCGATGATGTTATCGCAGTTCCTGAAAACATGATCCGCTTTAGAAGCCAGAGAAACCAGTACAATCTTAACCAGTTGGACCTCTATGCCCATTGGCCTTCTATGCAGGGTTACAACTCAGAAAACACGTTCGTTTTTGATAGCTCTGATCCGGCAGCGCCATTACTTTTCGTTACGATTGAACCACGCCATATGACCAAAGACATGTCCGGTCGTATTTCTTCAATTTATGAAAATTTCTTCGCTGGACCGCCGATCGAGGCTGGCAATGGTCTGGTTCGCCGTGCCTTTTCTTCTGAAAGCGCATATTTCTCTGAAGACCTTTATTACGAAGCCAACAGTCCCTACCCGTTTGCAGCACGTTGCATTCACGAAAACAAAAATATCGCAGATCCATTTTGCATCCGCGATATTCATATAGGTCGTGACTTGATGCTAACCTATCGTTTTCATGCAGAGTTTCTGCCTGATTGGTTGGCTATGGACCGCGCTGTGCGTGATCGCTTTTCTGCAATGCTAGTACAATAACCAGCAGCTATTCGAGATCGATGTCTAAAATGGCCATGGAGAAGTTGTAATCGCCGGCATCGTCTTCATCGCGGTATACGACACCGAGAAACTCATCAGCTTTGTAGACTTCACAGGAATCGTCTTTTTTCGGACGCGGCTTCACTTCTAGCATGTCATTGCCAAAGGTTTTTTTGAAATAGGTGTTCAATTTTTTAATCTCGTCGGGCCGCACCGCAATCTCCATTCTCTATTTTACTGATTTGCTTTGTTGGTGGTTTTTGACACGCCAGACCAGCCATGTAAACGCTAGCGCATAAAAAACCCACGCACGCTGCATGTTCGCTCCAACAACAGATAAATCTAGAAGTCCGTTCGACTTATTTTTCAGCCAGAATTTGATCCATACTGCGTGATGGATCAGAACAGCCAGCAACGCCGACTACCCGTGCCGGCACGCCAGCAACAGTTACGTTGTTTTCAACGGGCTTGATAACCATAGAACCCGCGGCAATGCGCGTGCAATGGCCAATCTTGATATTGCCCAACACTGTAGCTCCAGCGCCAATTAAAACGCCATCACCGATCTTGGGATGGCGATCAGCGCCTTCTTTGCCTGTTCCGCCAAGTGTGACGCCCTGCATGATAGAAACATCGTCACCCACGACACAGGTGGCACCTACGACTAGGCCTGTCGCGTGATCAAGGAATAGTCCCCTGCCAATTTTGGCTTCAGGATTGATGTCTGTTTGAAAGACCTGAGACGATCTGCTTTGTAGATAGAGAGCAAAATCCTTATGTCCGTTATGCCAATTCCAATGAGCCAAACGGTGTGTTTGGATTGCGTGAAACCCTTTGAAATACAAAATCGGCTCTATCAAACGTGCGCAAGCTGGATCGCGATCATAAACAGCGGCAATATCAGAACGAAGCACGTCTGCCCAAATGGGATCATTCTTTTTCATTTCTTCGAATGATCGGCGAATGATATCTGCGCTCACTTCACGATTGTGAAGGCGTTCAGAAATACGGTGAAAAACAGCATCTTCCAGGCAATCCTGGTTCAAAATGGTCGAATAGATGAAGGTTGCCAGCATAGGTTCGTTTTTGACAACTTGGTCGGCTTCCTTGCAAACTGCCTGCCATACCGGATCAATCGGATGTACACTTGATAGGCCTGTTTGATTTTCGCTTCGAGCTGACATTTTCATCTCCGTAAAATACTTTTCAATACTGTATATAGCACGATCTAACAGATTTTTCTCAAAATAAAATTGAAGCCAGTGTTCAATATTATTGAACGAAAACGTGAATGCTCAATCCAGAAAGTCTAAAACACCAGATTTATAAGCTTCATCGCCAACAGCCCTCATATGGTCTCGGTTCGGAATGGGCAAGTAGTGCCCGCTGGGCAATAGTTCAACGATCTGCTCACCAGAACCGGCAATATCGTCTTTTGTGCCGATAGCAATGAGAGTTTCATTGAGGATTTCTACGAATTCCTCAGGGCGAAAGAGTTCGCGAACCGCTGTTACACATTTCGCTAGCGCCACAAGATCGCTTTTCGTTTGATCTGCAAATTTACGAAATGCGATGCCCCGTGGATCGGTCACATCAGCCAAAGTAGGCGCAAGTAATGCATCATGAACCGGGGTCCAATCACCCGAGCCATCAATCATGCTCGAGCCGTTCCCGGCCAAAATCAATTTATCAATTCGGCTTGAATGACCAATTGCCAAACGCGCAGAAATTCTTGCGCCCATTGAATATCCCATCAAATGTGGTGATACCAAGTTCAGATAATCCATTAGTTCGAGCGTGTCATTCACTAATAGGTTTAGCGAGTAATCAGATGCTGAATGAAACTTAGTACTTTGGCCATGGCCACGGTTGTCGAAAGCAACGACACGATATCCGCTGTCGACTAGCAGCTTTACCCAGCCTGTATCAATCCAATTGGCTTCTTTTGACGAAGCAAATCCGTGAACTAATACAATTGGCTGCCCTTCACCCTCATCCACATAAGAAAGATCAACGCTCTTCAATTTCATACTAGGCATTAAGAAAATCCAATTTTATTCCGCAAATTTTGTGATAAAATACTTGCAACCAAACACCTTTGTCTTAAAACAGGCTGGAACTTGAAACAAGCTGAAGGCATCGGGCAAATCATGGCCGCATCTACTATTCCTAACTTCAAAAATGATATTGGCGCTGCCAAAGTCTCTATTGGTGTCAAAGAATTCATGTGCTGCGGCGCAAGCGACCCCCATGATCATCCCCATGTATTTTTGGATATGGGCGAAGATGGTCAAATTGTTTGCCCTTATTGCTCAACTCTTTTTGCGTATGACACTACTCTAAGCGCCACAGCAACCAATCCCGAGGGATGCCTGCTGGAAACAAAATAGACGATGGCAATCAGCCGCTCCGTTCTGATTTCAGGTGGCGGTATTGCCGGTCTAACGGCAGCATTGTGCCTTTCTAAAAACGGCTACCGCGTAGAAGTTTTTGAGCGATCTGAGACCTATGACAATTTGGGCGCAGGCATTCAATTGTCTGCCAATGCGCTGCGAATCCTTGATGAGTTGGATGTTGGTCGCTTACTGCGATTATCTTCCACCTCTCCTCAAGCGATCAGAATCACCAGTGCTTACACTGGCGGGAAAATTTCAGAAGTTCCTTTGGGTGCCGATGCTATTATACGCTTTGGCCTGCCTTATATTTGTATTCACCGCGCTGACCTTCATCAGGCATTGTTAACCGCTTGCGCCAATGACCCTGACATAAGAATCAATATGAATAGCGTTGTGACGGACTGTGTCTCACACCCTAATGGTGTGAGTGCATTGGTGCTCAAAAAATCAGGCATGCGAACCGTTCGGGGAAAGCTATTTGTTAGTGCTGACGGTATTCATTCAAAAATCCGAAAAGAGATTTTTGATGCGCCAGCCGCACGCCATACTGGGTTTGAGGCTTGGCGCGCTATGATACCCGCAGAAAAAGCGCCTGCGCGTTTTGCATTGGAGTTCACCCATCTTATCTGGGGCAGAGGCAAACATGCGGTTTTATATCCCGTTCGAAACGGACGCTATTTGAATGTGGTTATTGTTACGAAATCTCGCAAAAAGACTGATGAGGTTCGCAAAAAAGAAGATCCCAAGCACCTCAAATTCAAAACATTTTTCTGGAATAGTAAGTTCAAAATACTCCTAAACGGAGCTTCTGATTGGAGTGTTTGGCCTATTCTTGAAACGCCTCCTTCAAAGAGCTGGCATAACGGCCCGATGGTCATGATTGGAGATGCTGCCCATGGAATGGAGCCCTATGCAGCTCAAGGTGCTGCTATGGCCATAGAAGATGCAAAAGTGTTGGCGGATAGTTTAGCTGAAGAGAAAGAAATTTCAAAAGCTCTTTCAAATTTTCAAAAGACTAGAAGCAGCCGTGTAAAAAAGATTGCCAAACTAGCCCGAACCAATCGACAGCTTTACCATATGGGATTTCCGTTTAGCACTGTGCGAAACATTGGGATGGCGTTTATGTCTGGCAAAAGTCTGCTTGAGCGTCAGGCATGGATATATGACTGGCGAGCGAAGAGGTAACCGCTGTATTATTGGCGCTCTAGCAAAGAACACTATTTTAAAGCCCCATTCCAGCGTAGCGACCAAAGCAGCGAATAGCTGGTAGGCGTCCACGCGCCATGCTTAACTCCAGATGCGAAAAGCGCATCAGCTGCCCACTGATTACATGGATTGAAAATGTTGAAATGCCCCTCGCCCTCATAAAACGCATCATTTTGACCAATGGAATATTGCGGCAAATAATTAGGTTCGTTTTTCATGTTCAACTCAAACCCAAGTTTAATTTGTTCGATCAGGGCTTTAAATTCGCTCAGTTCCAAAACAACAGGTATAATTGTATCGCTGGCTTCGAGTTGTGGTAAGCCGATGACGCACATCACAGCGCTGTCACCGGTGACGGCTGTGAAGGTATTGGAGAAACCAATATCGCTATAATTCCCTGCTGTTGTATAAAACGCACGCGAACCCCAGCCAAACCCGAGATAAGCTAAATTCGGGTTATTCAGCGGTAGATTTGTTTCTTCGAGCCAAGAAAACTCTTGCTCCAAATCTGCACCAAAGGGCACAACAATGTCGGCATGAAGCGGGCTCGTTAAGAGATAAATCGTGACGCGTTGATCAGTTGTCATTTGTATCGAATTTTGGGTAGCCAGATTCGGACCATGCTCGCTACTAGGGACAAAGACGCCAATCGCAGCGGCACCCAAAAACAGCATTACTGGCAAGAAGATTGCACAAAGCAAAAGACCCGCAGCCTTTAGAAGACGACGGGTCGAATTAGATTTCATTCCGTTCACTTCGATTAGTGAAGGATCTGGCTCAAGAACAGCTTTGTGCGTTCATGTTGCGGATTGTCAAAGAACGCATCAGGCTCATTCTGTTCAACAATCTGGCCTTCGTCCATGAAGATCACACGGTTCGCCACTTGACGCGCAAAACCCATTTCGTGGGTTACGCAAAGCATGGTCATGCCTTCTTCCGCCAATTGAACCATGGTCTCCAAAACTTCTTTGATCATCTCAGGATCAAGCGCGGAGGTCGGCTCATCAAACAACATAATGCGCGGGTTCATGCAGAGCGACCGAGCAATCGCAACACGCTGCTGCTGACCGCCTGACAATTGACCAGGATATTTGAGCGCTTGCTCAGGGATCTTCACTTTGGTGAGATAGTGCATCGCGATTTCTTCAGCTTCTTTCTTGGGCATCTTGCGAACCCAAATAGGAGCCAATGTGCAGTTTTCCAAAATGGTCAAATGCGGGAAAAGATTGAAGTGCTGGAACACCATGCCGACTTCGCGACGCACTTCATCGATTTTTTTCAAGTCATTGGTCAATTCGATTCCATCAACGACAATCTTGCCCTTCTGGTGTTCTTCCAGACGGTTGATGCAACGGATCATGGTTGATTTGCCTGAACCAGATGGTCCGGCAATAACAATACGCTCGCCGCGCATGACTTTAAGATTGATGTCTTTCAATACATGGAAATCGCCATACCATTTGTGCATCTTGTTGATCTCAACAGCCACATCGGTTTCAGAAATTTGCATGGTTGAGCGTTCTTGCGTTTTTGCAGGTGCTGCCGCCATCAATGGCGCAGCTGAAGCTTTCTTAGTAGCAGGTTTGGCAGACGCTTTTGCCGAGGTCTTGGCGGCTGGTTTGCGTGCAGCAGCAGTTTTGGTAGCAGACTTCGTAACTTTCCTCACCGCTGGTTTAGCCTTTGCCCTTGTCGATGTTACAGCAGGCACAGAGGCTGAACTCGCTGCTGTCTTCTTTGCGGCACTTTTCTTTGCTGGCGCAGTTTTCTTAACAGGAGCAGATTTGGCTTTTGCAGGTGCGGCTTTTTTCATTGGTGTCGCTTTGGCCTTGGCAGCCTTAGCGCTTTCCGCGGCAAGTGCTTTACACTGCTTGATCCATTCATCGCGGTCTATGCGGCCTGAGAATTTCAGCTGGTCATCTACCCATAAAACTTCTGGCTTTGTCCATTTGGCTATTTGAGCATAGCGATAGATACCCAAACCATTGAGGACGCCTTCCAATTTCGGACCAACGCCTGAAATGCGTTTCAGGTCATCAGGTGCTGCCGGTTTAGTGACCTTTGGCGGTTGCTTTGTTTTCACCGCTACCGCCTTTTTGGCTGGACTTGCTTTTTTCGTTGCTGCTTTAGCCATTTGGGTAAAACCCCCGTTTCTTTTTAGGTATCTGTCAAAATTCTAATTTAGTGTCATGTGCTGTTATTTGTGTCCGGTATCCAATCGTCGTTCCATATAGTTGGAATAACGGGCCATGGAGTAACAAAAGACAAAGAAGACAAAAGCACAGAAAATGTAGCTCGTGATCGCTTGGACGGGCGTTGCCCATGATGAATCAGAGTGGCTCAAATTGATCATGCCGAGGAAATCCAACAGGCCGATGATCGAAACAAGCGTCGTATCTTTGAACAATCCGATAAATGTGTTCACGATACCTGGGATAACGATTTTCAAGGCTTGAGGCAGAATGATCTTCTGCATCATTTGCCAATATCCAAGGCCAAGAGCCATCGCGCCTTCATATTGTCCTTTTGGGATCGCCTGAAGGCCACCGCGAACCACCTCAGCCATATAAGCTGCTGAGAACAACCCAACACCAATTAACGCACGAAGCAATTTATCGAAATTCACGCCATCAGGCAGGAATAGTGGAAGCAAAACCGAAGACATGAATAGAACCGTAATCAACGGCACGCCGCGCCAGAATTCAATGAAGATCACTGACATCAATTTAACAATTGGCATATCTGACCGACGGCCAAGGGCAAGCGCAACACCAAGCGGCAAAGAAGACACTATGCCTGTCACAGCAATTACCAATGTCATCAAAAACCCACCCCATTGAGGTGTCTCAACATATTCCAAACCAAAATCGACCGATGAGATTAAAATCACAAGTCCAAGCAAAGCCATTGCTATGATTGTGAAGAGTAATGGCTTACGGGAATTCCCATCCATGCCTTTTACAACAAAATGAATGATCGCGCAGATGAGTGCTGTCAATATGATGAAATCAATCCAAAACTTGGCAGTTGATGGCGCCATGATGGATTCTGGCAACAAGAAACCATTAAAATCCAGATTGCCGCCTGTCAAAAGCACGAAAGAAGCTATCGGAAAAATACCCAACATAAAGATCAGGTTTTCGCGCTTAAATGGCGCAGACGGGATCAATAACGGAATAAGCCCACCGAGGAACATGACGAACACCAGATTTGGACGCCATAAGAGTTCGTCGGGATAACGTCCATAGATGAACTGTTTCATGTAAGCGCCTACATAGGGCCAACAAGCACCCTTCCAACCTTCATACAAAACACCGCCCTGATTGACATCAGAACAAGCCAAGCGATCAGAACCTGACCATATAGCGTTGAAAAAATTGAAATTCAGAATGCCTGGAACAACCAGATATAAAATCCAAAGTGAGAACAGAGTTAGCGCGGTATTGAACCAGCCATCGAACAGATTTTTGCGCATCCAGCCCATAACACCTGTTTCAGATGCCGGAGGAGGAGAAGCTCCAATCATTTCGCCGCGAACAAAAGCAACCTTTTGTCCAGCATTGCCGAGAGTGGTTTGTGGATCGATATTTACCATGATTTTTTCCTACCGTTCCACTTATCTCTCAACTAGCGACATGCGCGAGTTGTACCAATTCATAAAGAGCGAGGTTATTAGCGACAGCGCCAGATAAGTCAGCATGGTCATTAAGAGAATCTCAACCGCCTGCCCTGTTTGGTTCAATGCTGTGCCTGCAAAGACAGCCGTCAAATCAGGATATGCAATCGCAACAGCCAAAGACGAGTTTTTGGTCAGGTTCAAAAACTGACTGGTCAATGGCGGAATGATCACGCGCAACGCTTGTGGAATAACCACCAGCCGCAGAGTTGGTCCAGCCCGCATACCAAGTGCATAAGATGCTTCTGTCTGGCCCTTGTTTACCGCCAAAATACCGGCACGAACGATCTCTGCAATGAATGCAGAGGTGTAGGTAGAAAGAGCAAGCAAGAGCGCGATGAATTCAGGGATTACCTGCATACCGCCGCGAGGACCAAAGTTACCTGCCGTTGGGTATTCAGCAGAAATTGGCTGACCCATTGCAAAATATGCAATCAGCGGAAGACCTACAATCAGACCAAATCCGGTCCAAAACGTAGGAAAGCGTTCGCCCGTCGCCATTTGGCGTTTTGTTGCCCAGCGATTGATAAAGAATGTGATAACAACAGCTGCTACCAGCGCCCAAACAATGTTCATGGCCCCATCTGCAAACACTGGTTTTGGAGCAAACAGGCCTTTTGAGTTCAGCTGCCCAAGGGCACCGAGATCAATTGCCTGCCTACTTGGAAGCGTCGCGAGAACGCCTTTGTACCAAATGAAAATTTGAAGAAGCAGCGGGATATTACGCAGAATTTCCACATACCAATAGGCAATCTTGCCAATTACCCAATTGGTGGAAAGACGCGCTACGCCAACTAGGAAGCCCAGGATTGTGGCGAAGAAAACGCCAATGATTGCCAGCAATAATGTATTTTGCAGCCCCAGCCAATAGACATCGCCATAGGTCGATGTTTCAGTATAGTCCATGAATGGAGCAAAGTTTACACCAAATCCCGCAGTACGGCCTAGGAAATCAAACCCAGATGCAATCCCTGCTTTCGCCAAGTTGTCTGCGGCGTTACCGACCATGCTCCAAACAAGCCAGATTATGAAAATAAGCAAAACTGCTTGAACAATTGAGCCTCTAACCTTCGGATCATTCAACAAAGCCACTTTTGGCTTATCATCCGCGATAGTCGCACTGTTATTGGCCATATTCCCCTCGTCTTTTATTTTATATCGCGGTTAGCCCGCGTTATTCTTTATAATCTGTCTTGGAGTAAACTTTGAACGAGGAAACCTCAGTCATTGTCCACTTACCAAGTCAGTTTTGCCTTGTAGATCTAATTTGGCAAATTCTGCTGAAGGCGCGGCCAGCCGCACATCGGGTAGAATTTACAAATGAACAGATGATACAAAACCGGCCCGCAAATTGCGAGCCGGCTTCATTATTCAATCCTTAGCGGATTGGCGGTGCATATTGCAAACCACCACGTGACCATAGGTCATTGGTGCCGCGAGCAATCGCTAGTGCTGTGTCTGGACCAACGTTAGCGTTGAACACTTCAGCATAGTTACCAACTTGGCTGATGATGTTCGCTGCCCAGTCATTACCAAGACCAAGAGCCGCGCCGAATTCACCTTCAACACCCATCAAGCGTTTTACTTCTGGGTTTTCAGATTTCATCATTTCAGCAGCATTAGCTTTTGAAACGCCAAGCTCTTCAGCATTTACCATTGCAAAGTGTGTCCACTTAACAATGTTGAACCACTGATCGTCGCCCTGACGAACAACTGGACCCAATGGCTCTTTAGAAATTACTTCTGGAAGAACTGAGTGGTCAGCTGGGTTTGTAAGTTTCAAACGCTGTGCATAGAGGCCTGATTGGTCAGTTGTGTAAACATCGCAACGACCAGCGTCGTATGCTGCAACAACTTCGTCAGCTTTTTCGAAAGCAACAATTTCGTATTCCATTTTATTGGCACGGAAATAGTCAGCTACGTTCAACTCAGTTGTTGTACCAGTGTTGGTGCAAACAGATGCGCCTGAAAGCTCAAGAGCAGATTTCACGCCAAGATCGTTTCGGACCATGAAGCCCTGACCGTCGTAATAGTTTACGCCAGCAAAGTTCAATCCAAGAGTGGTGTCGCGTGACATTGTCCAGGTTGTGTTGCGTGAAAGAACATCGATTTCACCAGACTGCAAAGCTGTGAAACGCTCTTTGGCTGACAACGGTACGAATTTCACTTTTGTTGAATCGCCGAATACGGCGGCAGCAATACCTGCACAAAGATCAACGTCGATACCAGTCCAGTTGCCAGCAGCATCAGGATTGGAGAAACCAGGAAGACCCTGGCTAACACCGCACTGCACAAAGCCTTTAGCTTTCACGTCATCAAGAGTTGCTGCAGAAGCGGCAGTTGAAGCCATTCCTAATACAGCGGCGCCTATCGCGGCGGATACGATTTTAGTTTTCATCAAAACAGCCTTTTTGTTTGTTTTGTTTTTGTTGTCCGGGCCCCGCCCTTAAAGATCCCTCCCGATCACGTTTGGCGATTGGTCAATCAATGAAGGCCGTATAACCGGCTTGTCATGCAGATTTCGTATTTCCTGAAAAGTATCGCCAAGGCAATGTGCATGGGTATGGACGCATGTACAAAAACCATGGCGTATCCTTTCCTCCCTAGGATACTCCACCCGTATGTGGGCTTATATCAAAACATATTAGACGAAAGGTCAAGCATTTTCATGGGCAGTCAGTTGCCAAAATGGATCAAAATTTCAGCAAAACGCAAGAAAGCCGTATGCGAACGACGCAAAAACGGGCAATTGGTTTCAATTTACCATTTTTCCAAAATTTGAAGTTTTCCTTCGGTGATACCCCATTGCTGCAAAACTCGCATCAAGATAGGCAAATAGAACCCCACGAAGCTCAACAACTGCCATCCTCTGATTTTGAACCGAGGATGACGACTGCTGGAATCATGTATACATTACCCTAAAAATCAGTCGGGGCGCCGCCCTCTGATTTGCGCCGATCGACGAAGGCTTTGAGTTCTTCATGGATTGCCTCATCCATTGGCGGGGCTTCGAACTCTTCCAAAATCTTCTTCCAGAGTTTGTTGGCTCTCGTAACCGTCAGTTCTGCACCGCGATCTTCCCAGTTTTCAAAGTTTGACCAATCTGAGAGGAATGGCGAATAAAATGCTGTTTCATAACGATCTTGTGTGTGTTGAATGCCGAAGAAGTGGCCACCCTGCCCGACCTCTGCAATCGCATCCAAGGCAATCTCGTCCGCATTCCATTTTACGGGCTTGTCCATATATGTAATGATCTGTTGGAGTTGTTCGCAATCCATGATGAATTTTTCATAAGATGCGCAAAGGCCACCTTCGAGCCAACCCGCCGCATGATACACCATATTAGTGCCCGAGGTCATGGCCGCAAAGAGCGAGTGCGAGCTTTCCCAGGTTGCCTGATTATCCGGAGCGTTGGAAACACAGGTATTGGATGAGCGCAGTGGCAGTCCATAAAAACGCGCCATCTGACCTGTCATTTGTGTGGTGCGCATATAGTCTGGCGTACCAAAGGCTGGCGCACCTGTTTTCATGTCTACATTGGAGGAGAAGGTTCCCATGGCCGCAGGACAACCGGGATTGATAGTCTGTACCAATGCAATTGCGCATAGGGCTTCTGCGCAAGAGGCTGCAACGGTTCCAGCGAGCGTAATCGGGGACATGGCTCCGGCTAGTGTAAACGGCGTGACGACCGTAGGCTGTCCACGCCTTGCCAGGCGCATCATACCGTCAATCATCGGCCAGTCATGCTTCAGCGGCGATGTTGAATTGATGTTGGTATACATTCGCGGCTTGGCATTGAACCCATCATGAGTAAGACCGCCCGCGATGCGCACCATTTCGATTACGTCTTCAACGCGCTCGGTTCCAAGCGAATAGGCATGGGCAACTTTGTCGGTCAAAGTTAGTTTGTCATAGAGGCAATCAAGGTGTCGGATAGACGGGTGCAGGTCCATCGGCTCTACGGGATAGCCGCCCGCAAAGTGAAGGCAGTTAAAATACTGGGTTAGTTTCAGAAAATCACGATAAGCCTTGCGGTTGCCTGTCTTGCGTCCTTCATCGAGGTTGGAAAAGTTTGGGGGCGACGAAACATTGCCAAACACCATATGCCCATCGCCGATAATGATTTCACGATCAAGATTACGTGGAGTAATTGTGAAGGAGGATGGTGTGTGGCCAATTTTCTCCATGATCCAGTGGCGGTCAAACTTCACCAGTGCACCTGTTTTGGTTTCCTTAGAAATTCGGCAACCTTCTTTGCGGAAGATTTCAACGGCCTCCATGTTCAGAAACTCTATGCCAATCTCTTCGAGAATGTGCATGACACCATTATGAATGGCTTCGACGCCTTCCGGCGGCAATGGCTCGGTAGGCTTGTCACGGTTTAGAGGAATTTTCCAAGGGATTTGGCTGATCGCAGCGCCTTTGCCACGAGAATTGCCTGAGCGTCCGCCGCCACGATGTCCGGCCTTACGCCTTACCGGCGCGTTACTTGTGTCTTCCTGACCGTCGCTCATTGTATTTCCCATCCCAATTAAATTAGCCTTAAAAGCTAACATGCAAAAACCAAAGTGTGATAGAAAAAGCGAGAATTGCTATAATGAAAAACGACAAATTGTGTCATTTTGGGGTTGAGACCAGAATTGCAGCAGGGTGACGGATCGCCCTGCAATTAAAAGAAAGTTCTAACGGATAGCAACCTTATTCGTCCGTGCAGCCATCGCAATCCCCGTCATCGACATCGTCTGACGGTGTTGGCGCAGGAGCTGGCGCTGGGGCTGGAGCGGTTCCGCCTGCATTATCGCTGCATGTAACCAATCCTAATATCCCGCAGGATTGAGCTGATGATGACACTGGGATTAGTGCTGCTGAAATAAACAGGCTAAGCGCAAGCAAAGCTTTTGTTAAAGTTGAGATATTTTTTGAAGTGTTTTTCATTTTGGTCACCTTTGTGTTGTGTTTCTAACAACGCCCCAAAAGTAACCCGGCTTATTATCGCCAAGCCTATATTAACCGCTTGAAACAAGACAATTCTGTGTCATTCATCACATTTCACATTATCGCGTTGGTTCAAAGGATTTTGGAAAGTTTACCAAAACGTAGTTTTACAGGCGTGAAACGAGACTGGAATGAGTGAAAAATCTGACCATCCATTCCAATGGAAGTTGGTGATCCCTGCTGGATTCGAACCACATGTTTTGCTTTCAGCAAAACACATATTTAACTTCGCTGGTTCGAACGATAGGTTGGAGAAAGGTGAAAAATCTGACCATCTATTCCAATGGAAGATGGTGATCCCTGCTGGATTCGAACCAGCGACCTACTGCTTAGAAGGCAGTTGCTCTATCCAGCTGAGCTAAGGGACCGAATCTGGATGTTTTCACATTACGCGTCATCGAATGAAATTCAATGCGTGTTTGGTATAGTCAGTAACAGTCTAGTGGGTCCAGGGAATGGACCTGTAAAAACTGAAATTTTCAGAATAAGTCTTAGGACGGCGGCGTTTGGCTTCTCTTGGCGCTTGAACCCTGAATGCAATTCCTTCTTTTTCCGCAAAAGCTTTAGCAGCTTCTAAAGTCGGGAATTCCATTTTTACCTGGGATTTCATGTCAGAGCTGGAGGTATAGCCCATCAAAGGCTCTATGGTGCGCGGCTGTTCACGCTCAAACTCCATAACCCAGCCGCCTGTTTTGGCATTGCCGGACTGCATTGCAGTTTTAGCGGGAGAGTAAATTCTGGCTACCATGGCATCCTTCTTTTCCGTGCCTTAAAAGCACATGCGAACCGGAAGACCAATTCACCAACAAGGACTTAGCCTTCCAGATAAATGGTCGGAGCGGAGAGATTCGAACTCCCGACCCTCTGGTCCCAAACCAGATGCGCTACCAGGCTGCGCTACGCTCCGAACAGTTGACCGGCAAACTTGCCAGACAGGCGGTTTCCTACACAAACAAGTCCGTTCCCGCAAGCATAAAGAACGGAAGTTTTCGCTTTTCTATTGTTTTATAAAAAGGCGATGATCAATCTTGTCACCTTCTTTCAATCCAATAAGACGAGTTACACCTGCATTGATCTCTAAAACGAAAGAAACTGGCTTACCGCTATCAATGATAGCATCAGAAAAAGGTGTGGTGCGTTCTGCGATATTCATCACCTCACCCGAATTGTTGATGAAAATCATATCGAGGGATAAAGGCGTGTTGCGCATCCACATTTGAATGTTTCTTGCGGTTTCAAATTTAAACAACATGCCATGGGTTGGCGCCATTTTTTCACGATGCATTAGACCAATAGATCGCTCAGATTCTTCGTCTGCAATTTCAGCCGTGAAGCGAAAACGGCCCTGCCCTGTATTAATCCAAATTTCTTCAGCTTCACGTCCATCGATAACCAGCGGCGCCTGCAATTCAACTTTTGTAGTTGATGCTGCCGATTGAACGGCCTGTCCGTTTGCAATTTGGAACATTGCCAATAAAGCAATTAAGCAGATGGCCAGAGATTTTATGAATTTAGGCGATTGCATAAATACTCATCCGAATTCGGGACTTAGAGAAGCACGTATCTTCGAACGTGCCCGGAACATCTTTGACAAAATTGCGATGAGACGATGGCGACAAACAAGATTCGGTCAGCGCTCTTCTTCGTCACCCATGGGCGTCAGCAAGCCAAGCTCTTCCAAATCATCAGGTGTAAAAGGCTCTTCGTCTTCGGTAAGCTCATCAGAATCATTGGGCATTGGCACCTGAAAATTCGCAGGCAACTGTGATTGTAATAATCCTGCGCCTTTTAGTTCATCCAATCCCGGCAGATCACGAAGTTCTTCCAGACCAAAATGATCGAGGAACTCATCTGTTGTTCCATAAGTGACTGGCCGTCCCGGTGTTTTGCGCCGCCCGCGCATTTTCACCCACCCCGTTTCCATCAGCACATCCAAAGTGCCTTTGGAAGTCGCAACGCCCCTGATTTCTTCAATCTCTGCTCGCGTGACAGGCTGATGATAGCCAATGATCGCCAATACTTCGAGGGCTGCGCGGCTAAGTTTTTTGGTCTCAACTGCTTCTTTTTGCAGGATAAAACTTAGATCATCGGCGGTGCGAAACGCCCAATTGCCGCCAATTTTAACAACATTCACGCCACGGGTTTCATAGGCCTGCTGCAACTCGTTCATCAGAACTTTCAAGTCTGCTCCATCCGGTAATCTATCCAGCAAAATTTTGTCAGAAACAGGCTCTGATGATGCAAACAAGATGGCTTCAACCATGCGCAATTGCTCACGCAAATCATCTGGCGAGACATTATCGGGTGCCGTTTCGCCACTTACGGGGCCAAAAGGCAAAATGGTTGCTTCATGGCTATCAGCCATCGGGTTTTTCCTAATTCTAGGTCTGCTTTACATATAAGGGTTTGAAAGCAGCTTCCTGTTTGATGTTCAGCTTGCCTTCGCGCACCAATTCCAGTGTTGCGGCAAACGAACTTGCCAGAACGCTTACTCTCATGGATTGGTCCGGGAAATATTTCAACAAAAAACTGTCAAGCGGTGTCCAGTCTTTGAGACTTCCGACCAATCGCGTCAATATTTCTCTCGCATCAGCCAACGACCATACTTCACGTCTCGCGATTGTTACATGGGAAACTGATTGGCGCTGACGCTGGGCTGCATATGCCGTCAACAGGTCATACAATGTTGCTTTAAAGACTTGTGTCTTTTCAACGATCACAGCTTCCGGCTGTCCACGCTTGAAGAAATCTCGACCAAGTCGATTTCTGTTTATCAGGCGCGAACCCATATCGCGCATGGCTTCCAAACGTTTCAGGCGGAATGCCAGATGAGCCGCAAGCTCTTCGCCAGACATGCCATCCTCATCGTTTTCTTGAATGGGCAATAGTAGCTTGGATTTCAGGAATGCAAGCCATGCAGCCATTACCAGATAGTCTGCAGCCAATTCTATCCGTAATTTCCGTAATTCTTCGATAAATGCCAAATACTGTTCGGCAAGTGCCAAAATAGAGATTTTGGCTAGATCGACTTTTTGCCGCCGCGCCAATTCAAGCAACAAATCCAGAGGTCCTTCGAACCCATCAACATCGACAACCAATTGCGGATCATCTAAGGCGCGCTCTTCCTGCGCCTTGCTCCACAAATTCGGTTCGTTGAACGGATTGTCGGTCATCTTGGGTTCTCATAGTTCAATACAGGGATTGGGCGAAAGCTATTTTCCACCGTTTTCCTTATCAAACCAAGATGAGACTACCCTATCAGGCCATAGGTTCCAAGATTTCAAGGTACCTTGCACGCAAAGCATCCACATCAATTTCATCTGGATCAGCAAATAATGCCGTTGTTGCCTCTGCGCGCTCCAATGCTTTGTATTCCAAAACCGGACAAACAGCGGAAATCTCTTCCATTTCCCTCATAACGCCGTTGCAATGTAATACGACATCACAACCAGCTCGGAAGCAGGCATCAGTTCTATAGGCAAAATCACCTTCCAATGCTTCCATGGAAAGATCATCGCTCATCAGCAATCCATCAAAACCGATTTCTTTCCTGATGATTTCTGAAATCACATGGGGGGAAGTTGTTGCCGGCGCCGCACCGTCCAAAGAATGGTAGCGCACATGCGCAGTCATCGCCATCGGCATCTTGTTCAGTTCTTTAAACGGCAGAAAATCGCTTTTTGAAAGTTCTTCATGGGTGGCATGAACTTCTGGCAGTTCTTTATGGCTATCAGCGCCAGCGCGCCCATGGCCTGGAATATGCTTGATAACGGGAAGAACGCCACCGTCCATTAGCCCCCGGCAAGCAATCTTACCGATAGTTGCCACTTCCTTTGCAATCGTTGAATAGGCACGATCACCAATCACATCGTGACCACCTAGAACAGGCACATCCACACATGGGAGACAGTCCACATTGATGCCCAATGCCATCAAGTCATGGGCTATGAGCCTTGAATGGGCATAAATGAGCTCTTCACCGATTTTCTTATCGTTGCGCCAGATATCGCCCAAAAGCTTACCAGTGGCGTATGAATGCCAATGAGGAGGTCTAAGCCTTTGAACGCGTCCGCCTTCTTGGTCGATCAAAACTGGGGCGTCGCCGCGACCAACTGCTTCGCGAAATTCATCGACCAAACGATGAACCTGCTTTGGATCATCAATGTTTCGGGCGAATAAAATTAGCCCCCAAGGATGCTCTTGGTCCATAAAATGGCGTTCATCGCTATTTAGCGACTTGCCCTCAACTCCGGTGATAAATGCTTTGATTCCCATGGACGCAAAAATAGTCGATGTTTGAAAACGCACAAGGTAAAAAACGCCCGTTTTGGCAAACGGACGTTTTCAAAGCGAATTAGATGTGTTTTAGCGGGTTACGAAACAACTTCCGCCAGCAGATTTTAGCCTAGAGCAAATATCATTAGCCGACGACTTGGAATCAGCCAAAATTTTCACTCGATAAAAAGTGCCTTTTCCATCAACATCGGCGCGCTCTATATTAGCCGAACGGCCCGACAACACAGATGCAAAGCGCCCTTGAATGTTCTTGAAGGATGCTTCAGCCGCATCTCTGGAACGTTGAGACGAAACTTGAACTTTCCATTCACTGCTGGAAACAGAAGGAGTGGCAGCTGCAGGAGGCGCGTTCAAATTAGCAATTTGGGTTGGAGCATTAGGGTCAACTGCTGCCGGAGCCGCCTGAACCTCAACCGGCTGAGCAGCAGGTTTTGGCGCGGCCGGCTTTGGCGCAGGTGCAACATTTACCGAAGCTGTTTGTTCAGGTGCTGGAAGAGGACTTGGCGTTGGAATTGCCAATTCTCCGGTTGAAGATGCGCCATCAATAGATGCCAGTACGGATTCTTCAGCAGCAGGCGTGGTCGCTTCAACTGGAGCAGAAGAGACTGCAGGTGTAGCCGCTGGCGCAGGTGTAACAGGCTCTGACTGAACAATCGTTCCGTCAGGCTTCACAGTTAACGTTCTTACTTTCTTGGGAGATATGCCCAATGTTGCCTGTTGCTCGTTGGTTTCAGCCTTTGGTGCAAGGCGGTTTGTTGCCTTTGCATCTTCCGAGACCTGTTCACGGCTGGATATCAATTCTTCTTGCACTTTCTGATCGGTCTCAGCGCCAGCAACTTTTGTGTAAACCTGATTGTCCTGATTTTCGATTTTCTTGCCACCAGGCTCTTCGGGTTTGACTTTCACAGGTTCGCTATCGGCCTTTATGATCGTCGACTCACCAGTGGTATTGCCAGAACCGCTCATAGCCCCCCAACCAACAACGCCGAGGCCAACGACCAAGGCTGCGCATAACGCACCCACTGCCAACTTAAACCCACTACGACTAGGTTTTGGCGCTAGAGGTGCTGCAGCAATGTTTTCGTCTTCAAAATCTTCAAAAGCCACATCATTTGAAAGGTGGTCATCATAGCGTGCTTCTGGTTGGATGGCGGCTTGTGGGATTGCGTGCGCTTGAACAGGTTGCTGTAGCTCAGGCGCGTCAAACTGCATTTGTTCTTCAAAAGCCTTGGCAAAATCCGCTTCAAGATCAAGTTCAATAGAAATTTCCGGCTTAGCTGGCTCAGGCTGATCCAAATCCATTTCAGCTGCGAAGGCATCTTCAAACTGGCTTTCAAGCTCATCGAAATCACTAGAGTGTGCCGCGACCGGTTCATTTATTTGCGGGGTTGCAAGAGATTTGGCCTTAACAGGAGCTGTTTGTTCTGCAACTTCTTCTTCTAATAGGTCGGAAAACCCGTCAGAAAAGAAGTCTTCCAGATCATCTTCGACAACATCATTTGCCACTTCGCTCGCTTTGGTAGCGGCGTGATCAACATTTACAGTCGGCTCAATTACCGGCTCGACGTCAACTTTCAACTCTGCTGCCACCGCTTCAATTTTATCAACTGGATCGGTTTGTGTAGTATTAACTTCTGCGAAATCGTCATTGCTCAATTCAGCCATTAGCTGATCTTCAATGCTCATTTCTTGTTCTTGATGCGCTTGAGAAGCAACAGGTGTAGCCTGGGAACGAGGCGGCATTGCTGGTGCGAATGCTTCTTCTGCCGGTTCTTGCACGGCTGAAACGTGACCGGGTTCAGCCTCGCCGAGCTCACGCATCAATTCAGCTTCTATATCGAATTCTGCCGCTGCAGCGGGCGCAGGCTCAACGGCTTTAACTGGTTCTGGCTTCTTAGGCTCTGGGTCTCCAGCAACGATCCTGGCCAATTCTGCCAATGGGTCTTCATCCACCACAGGATCGATGTCGTTTCGATATGCAAAATTTTGATCGGTCATTTACGCTACTATCCATCTTTGCCTAATCTTGGCCTAACTGCCTAGCCGAAGAAAAAGGCAACCCGATGCACGCAATGTGACGGTTTTAAGAAACCTTTCTAACGCATTTCCTCCGGGGCACTGGCCCCAATTATGGAGAGCCCGGAAGCCAATATGTTAGACATTGCCTGCAACAAACCCATTCTGGCTAAAGTAAGTTTTGCACTTTTAGGGTTAATAAACCGTAATTCTGGCATTTCTTTGCCACGATTCCAATGGGAATGAAGCTCAGAAGCCAGTTCATGCAGGTAAAAAGCTACTCTATGAGGCTCGTCTGCATTAGCCGCCTGGTCAATCATTCGCGGAAATTCAGCCATCTTCTTGATGAGGCCTAACTCGCTTTCATCGGATAAAAGCGACAAATCAGCATTCGCCATCGCTTCCACACTCAAATCCAGATCGGGCATTTCCGTTTTTGACTGGCGCAAAACAGAAAAGCATCTGGCATGGGCGTATTGAACATAGAATACCGGATTGTCTTTTGACTGTTCGGTTACTTTGGCAAAATCGAAATCGAGCGGTGCTTCAGGCTTACGGTAAAGCATCATGAAACGTACTGCATCTGTGCCGACTTCCTCGACAACTTCGCGAAGGGTAATGAAATCCCCTGACCGTTTAGACATTCTAACGGGCTCGCCATTTCTATACAGCTTCACCAATTGGGTTAGAAGTACATCCAGTTCAGCTTTATCTCCGGCAACTGCTTTGGCAACTGCTTTCAACCGCTTAACGTAACCACCATGATCAGCGCCCAAAACAAAGACCATGCGTTCAAAGCCACGATCAAACTTGTCTTTGAAATAGGCCACGTCAGCAGCGAAATAGGTGTAAGAGCCATCGGACTTTATCAAAGGACGGTCCATGTCATCGCCAACGGCGGTAGAACGGAACAATGTTTGTTCACGATCTTCCCAGTCTTCGGGAACCTCACCCTTTGGCGGAGGTAACCTGCCATCATAGACAAAGTCACCAGCACGCATGACATCAAGGGCTTCGCTAATTTTGGACTTGTTTCCATCCACCACATGCAATGTGCGTTCAGAGAAAAATACATCATGGTGAACATTCAAAAGCTGTAGATCGTCTTTTATCAATGCCATCATGGCGTCGATCGCGCGATCTTTCAGCAGCTCCATCCGTTCGCATTCACCCATGGCCTTTAGCTTTTCGCCAAACTCTTTGGCCAGCGCTTCGCCAACAGGAACCAGATAGTCGGCTGGGTACAGGCCTTGGGGGATTTCACCGATATCTTCACCCAGAGCTTCATGATAACGCAGCTCAACAGAACGCGCCAAAACATCTATTTGGGCGCCTGCATCATTGATCACATATTCTTTGGTGACATCAAATCCGGCAAAAGCCAGAAGGTTTGCCAGCGCATCGCCGACCACCGCCCCGCGACAATGGCCAACATGCATTGGGCCTGTTGGATTGGCCGAAACATATTCCACATTTACCTTGCATGGATTGCCGTCAGACTTGATGCCGAATTCTCCGCTGCCATAGCTTGACCCCGACGCAATCATTTGTGCGAGATGATCCGTCCAGAAGGATGGATCAAGGCGTAAATTGATAAATCCAGGACCGGCTATATCGGCGCTGGTGACGTTTGCTTCGTTTTTGAGTGCCTCAGACAAACGTCCTGCTAATTCTCTTGGGTTCAAACCAAGAGGCTTTGCCAGCACCATAGCGGCATTGATTGCCAGATCGCCATGGGCAGAGTCGCGCGGAGGCTCGACTGCAATGCGACCCAACATCGTTTCATTTAATCCATCTAAATCAAATGATTGCAGATGTTTTTTAACAATATTCTCGAAGATTTTGAAAATGCTGCTGGATGATGCGTGTTTCGATATCATAACTTCTTACTTTATTGAATTGAAATCCAGCTTGTTCAGCGGATTCTGCCCGTACAAACCAATGTGAAAATCAATTTGTTTCGTAGGGTTGAAAGATTGTTTGTTGACGCTTCGCCTATCGCAAATCTGGGGTAACGTCAAACAAGCGTTGGTGTTCTAAAATGGCATAGCGATCGGTCATCCCCGACAGAAAATCACAAACCAGCCGAGCCTTTTTTTGTTCGTCCAATCGAGCCGCTGTATCCTGCCAGTCCAAGCCCCATTCATTTGGCATTTGGGCTTTGCCGCTGAAATACATATTGAACAAATCACTGACAACCTTTTTGGCGTCTTCGCGAACATTTACGACACTTGGCGCGCGGTACATATGTTTGAACAAAAATGCTTTGATGGCCTTTTCTTTTGCAGCCATTTCAGCACTAAATGTGACAATTGTTTTGCCAGCATTTCTGATATCTTCAATACTCTTTGGTTTTAGTTGATCGAGGTTTACTTGCGTTTGACGGATGACATCCTCAACCATAACCGTAATCTGGCGACGCACGATTTCATGAACGATACGGCTTTCATCCAATCCAGGATAAAGATCGCGAACCAAATTCAAATGTTCGTTGACCAAAGGAACGCCATCCAAGTCTGCCAAGGTGAACAAATGCGCCCTTAGACCGTCATCAAGATCATGGGCATTATAGGCAATGTCATCAGCTATGGCCGCGCATTGAGCTTCAAGACTTGAATGGCGTTCAATATCTAAATCGAACAGCGCGTTAAACTCTGCGATTGGCCCCGGCAACGGTTCGCCTTTAGAATATGGACCAGTCAGGGGGCCATTGTGTTTGACCAACCCTTCCAGAGTTTCCCAAGCAAGGTTTAACCCATCAAATTCCGCATAGCGTTTCTCAAGCTTGGTCACGATACGCAGGGATTGGGCATTATGATCAAAGCCACCGTAAGGCGTCATCAATTCGTTCAACTCATCTTCGCCCGTATGTCCAAACGGAGTATGGCCAAAATCATGGCATAGCGCCAATGCTTCAGCCAAATCCTCATCAACCGAAAAAGCGCGCGCCAAGGCTCTGGCGATTTGAGCAACTTCGATAGAATGGGTCAGCCTTGTGCGGTAATGATCCCCTTCATGATAAACGAAAACCTGCGTTTTATGTTTCAAACGACGAAACGCGGTTGAATGGATTATTCTGTCTCGATCACGCTGAAATGGGGTTCGGGTTGGCGAATCGCTTTCGGGAAACAACCGCCCTTTGCTGTCTTTCGCCAAACAGGCATAGGGCATAAGGCCAAAGCGCGATGCGGGTTGGAACTCAGCATCGCCTAATTCTGTTTTCGAATTTTTCAAAACGCTACCTGCTTGCCCTATTTTTCTGCCGTTACACTTCTTTAGGTGAGTTTAGTCTCGATTTGAAGACATCCTCACGATGATTATAAGGCCCCGCTTGAAGTCTGTTTTGTTAAAGCCTATCTTTAGAACAGCAATCCTTCGCATGAAAGAGACGCCCATGAACGCCCCAGTACCCTCCTCCACCGTAACTGTATCAGATGCAGCCTATGAACGTGTTGCAAGCATTCTTGCAGATACACCTGATAAGAACGCCTTGCGCATTTCAGTTGAAGGTGGCGGATGCTCAGGCTTTTCCTACAAATATGATTTGGTGGATGAAAAACCCGCCGATGATGATTTGGTGTTTTCCAAAAATGGCGGCGAGATTTACATCGACCAAATGTCATTGATTTACATGGGCGGCTCAGAAGTCGACTTCGTAGACAATTTGATGGGCCAAAGCTTTGAGATAAAAAACCCGAATGCTGTTGCAAGCTGTGGCTGCGGCACGAGCTTTTCTGTATAATTGCTATTAGTATCTGAGTTTGGTTACCGCCATTGGCGCTCTACCTCGGATATTCGAAGGGAGAAGTTTGAGATAGTATGGAATTTCTTGAAGCGATCAATTTTCAATTAAAGGAATTGAGAGACATCCCGACTGATTTGCAATATCTTACAACAGTTATAATTTTCTTTTTTCTGCACTATTTATCTGCTTACCAAGCAGAGAAAGAAACGGCCAAACTTACGCACGATCCTCAAAGATACTTTCCATATATCTTTCATGGCCGCGTAAAATTAACACCACCACCGGAAATCAGACTTTATAACCTCGAAAGGATTTAAGAACGTGGTCCCAAAACGAGTAAAATACCAGGGTTCATGATCGTAATAACAATGCTACTATTACTGTCGAAAAGTCATATTTTTTAACGATATAGCTTGCAACGAAAGCAGCCCATGAAAATAGCCACCTGGAACATTAACGGCATTAAAGCCCGTCACGATAATCTGATTGCCTGGCTCAAAGAAGCACAGCCGGATATCGCCTGTTTGCAGGAGATCAAATCCGTTGATGAAAATTTTCCGCGCGATGAAATTGAAGGGCTTGGCTACAATCTCGAGACCCATGGTCAAAAGGGATTCAACGGCGTTGCCTTACTTTCCAAACTGCCATTTGATGAGGTCAATCGCGGACTGCCTCTGCGTGACTGCGATAATGAAGATGAGCAAGCTCGTTTTATCGAGGGCGTGTTCACAGTTGGTGAAAAGCCATTGCGCGTCGTCTCGCTTTATCTACCCAACGGCAATCCAGTCGATACGGAGAAATTTACTTACAAGCTGCAATGGATGGAGCGCCTGATTGACTGGGCAAAGGAACGCCTAGCGTTGGAAGAGGCACTGATCTTGGCGGGTGATTACAACGTTATCCCTATGCCAGAGGATTGTCATGATCCAAAAACGTGGGAAGGTGATGCGCTGTTTAGACCAGAAAGCCGCTCTTTGTTTCGCCAACTTTGTAATTTGGGTTTTACCGATGCTCTACGAAATACCAATGATGCTCCGCAAACCTACACGTTCTGGGATTATCAAGCTGGTGCTTGGCAACGCAATAACGGTATTCGCATTGATCACCTATTATTTTCAGCGGAAGCAGCTGACATGCTAAAGGGCGTTAACGTAGACAAGCATACCCGCGACTGGGAAAAGCCCTCAGATCATGTGCCTGTTTGGGCAGAGATTGGGTAAGGCGCGCGATTTCCCCGCGCCTTGTTTTGATCAGCCGTACCAACCGCCCATTTTGACTTCAGTTCCCTCGCCAATCAATTTGGCAAACTCTGCCGGATCTTGGGTTCCATTGTCACGACCACGATAATGATATGGGTAAACAAACTTCGGCTTGAACTCGCCAACCGCAGATGCCGCTGCTGCCACATCCATTGTAAAAGGCAAGTTCATACATACAAATGCCAGATCAATACCCTGCAAGGCACGCATTTCAGGAATGTCTTCTGTGTCGCCTGAAACATATACGCGGAAATCATCAAAGTTGATGACATAACCATTATCACGGCCTTTGGGATGGAAATTCATGCGATCTTCTGTGGTGTTATAAGCCGCGATCGCTTCAATAGAAATACCTGTAAACTCAGATGTTTCGCCATTGGCAATCTTAACGGCTTTGGCTTTCATGCCGTCAGGCAATTTTTCAAAGACAGCCGGATTCGTAATCAGCTTGGTATTTTCAGTTACGACAGCCTCCAACAGTTCCTGCTTATAGTGATCACCATGTTCATGGGTCACCAAAACTAAATCAGGTTTTGGAAACGCGCTGTAAGATGCTTCATCTCCAACAGGATCAACGTAAATCGTGCCAACCGGTGTTTCCATTACAAAGGATGCATGGCTGATGGGGTGTATAGTAATATCGCCGCCACTTGTGGTGAAAACATCACTAGCGTGGGCCGCTGCTTGAGCCGCGAAAGGCAATAAAGTGATCGTTGCAGCTGCCGCAGCAGATGAACCGATAAAATGTCTACGAGTTAATCTCATTGAATTTTCCCTTTTTGAACGAGCGCTATCATTCCTAAAGATAAAATAGAGCAAGCGTTATCGATAACAAGCCGAACTCCGGTAAACAGTCTGTTTGGTGTTTGTGTCCATCAAATGACGCATTTGACAGAAACAAGAATCGGGCGCAAACTCCGCCTATGAGAACATTTCAGCAGATTTTTTATGTAACTCTGTTTTTTGCCTCTAGTTTGGCAATTGTCCAACCTGCCCAGGCTGGCCCTGAATGTACGTGCCGTCATTCGGGCGGAGAAGTGGCTGAGGGACAAACCGCTTGCATCAAATCTCCTACTGGCATGAAGATGGCGAGATGTGAAACGGTTTTGAACAATACAAGCTGGAAAATGCTTGATGCGCCCTGCCCTTATTCGCAAGCGCCAATAGGAACAGTCGAAAACTATTCGATCGCTCAGCTCGATTTTTCCAAGAAAGATTAAATCAGTTAGATGCAGCTGTGATTGCAGCTTGGCGCTGGTCAACGCTGGCTAGGGCAAATGCTTCTTGTTGAAGACTTTGTATCCAAGGCAACATATCCGCCGGCGCTCTTTCAGCGGCTTTTGTGAGCATTGAAAGTCCGCGAACCACATCTTGCGACACATATTCGCCTTCTACCAAGGCAGAGCCCAAAAGGGCTAAGGCGCCAGAATGACCATTTTTCTTTGCCAATTGCAGCATGCGAATTGCCTGACGGCCTTCATCAAGTGTGCCTTTGCCATCTAGAATAAGCTTTGCCAGTTCAAACTGGCCATCGGCATCACGAAAATACATAGCAGCGGTGGTGAACATTACCCGCGCTTCAGTCGCATTTGGCGCCAAATTAGCTTCCGGCAGTCCATCACGGTAATAATGGCCTAAAGCGACCATGGCTTTTCCGGTAATTGCCCATTCGGGGGTGTTAGGCCGGGCTTCGCCATAGTTATTGGCAATTTTCTGATAAAACTCGAACGCCTTTTTCTGGTCTCGCTCAACGCTATCGCCGAACTCATACATCTTGCCAAGTTTCCACTGGGCCGTGGATATCCCCTGATCCGCGGCATATTCCAGAACATCAAGGGCTTCGTCGTCGTCGCCCTCTTTTTTCTTTTTCAAATACCACCGAAACAATTTTTTCTGAGACGGTTTTTCTTCTTTGAAAACTTGCTTGGGATCAAAGGCTGATGCAGGTGTCACAAAAAATACGGGAGATGCAATCGCGACAACAACAGCGGTTAACACTGCCAGCCGGACATTTTTTCCAATCATTTGACGTTTAGCGGTCAACATAAACTCGAAACTCTTTCTCACCATCGAGACTTTTAAGTGCCCTGCAAACAGCGCATCATATCTCTGTATTCTTTTCAATCTTACATGCCCCATCATTGGCCATGCAGATCAATTCATGTTTGCGGTCTCAATTCTATACCGACTGTTTTCGGCTAAACTACGGCCTATATCGGCCATATATTCGCCATGAAACAAGAATGAACCCACTTCTTTGAAGTGAAAATCGTGTTTCACCTTTTAATTCTTCAATTGGCCTAAGCATTTTCCGATATTCTGATTTTACAGTATATCGGCGTCCCGTTTCAAAAGTCTTATCAAAACCAAATTCAAACTGAAATTTTGACAAGCGGACTCAAACTGGACAGCAAAAGACGCGAAAGAACTACTCTGATCAGTTTGTGGCTGAAAATAGGCAAAATGCGCATCTTTGGTCTCACAACTCTTTCCTTGACGACTCTTGCTGCAAGTGTTGCAATTCTATCACGAAAAACAATGCTTTGAAGGCCGAAACCAGATGACAGACAAAGAAAAGCCTCAGGAACATTTTGCCAGTGCCTATAGCCTGCAAAACGCTGATCAGACGAAAGCGCATTATGCCCTTTGGGCAAATAGTTATGATCAGGAGATTGGAACCGACAAAGGTTATCGCCAACCGCAGCGCTGCGCTGAGGCTTTGGTTCAGCATGGTTTAAAACCGGAAGCAAAAATTCTTGATATTGGTTGTGGGACAGGTCTTTCTGGAATCGCCCTACAACATGCAGGATACAAGAATATCGATGGATGCGATCTCTCTGCCGAAATGTTGGAAAAGGCGAAAGCTAAACAAGTCTACAAACGCTTGTTTGAAACCAATTTGAACGAACCGCCGATTGACGCTGAAGACGCTATCTATGATGCTACGACTTGCGTTGGTGTGTTTTCCTTTGGGCATGTAGAACCCAATGCCATTGATGAAATTCTTCGCCTTTTAAAATCAAATGGCCTTTTGGTCATTGGCCTTAATGATCATTATTACAATGAAGGCGGCTTTCCTGCGAAATTGGATGCGCTTGTTTCAGAGGGGAAAATCGAAATCCTCTCCCGCGACCATGGGTTCCATCTTGAAAATGTTGAAGGCTCAACCGGCTGGGTGATTACTAGCCGGAAGAAATAAGACGCGCCAAGCAAACTTAACCCGCCTCTTTAACCCGATCATAGGCCGCTGATGTCCGTTCGCGCTGCTGTTTATATTCAGCCAACTTTTCGCGTTCTTCAGCCACAACTTCATCAGGCGCATTGGCAACAAATTTAGCATTGCCCAATTTGCCATCAAGACGCTTGATCTCGCCATCGAGTTTTTTCAGCTCTTTGGAAAGACGATCAGCCTCAGCGGAAAGATCAACAATCCCTTCAAGCGGCAAGCAATAGACCGCCTCGCCAAATACAACTTGAGCCGAGCCTTTTGGTGCAGCATCGGCAAGGGTTACAGGATCAACGCGCGCTAATCGCGAAAGCGCAGGCTGGTGCGTACCCACATGAGATCTAGTTTCGCTGTTAGCGCCAACAACCACCAAAGGCATGATATCGCTAGGCTTAACGCCCATTTCTGCACGAGCAGAACGTATCTCGGAAATCAGCGAAACAAGCCAGTTGATTTCAGCGGCAGCGCTTTCATCCCCTGGGCCAGTTTCTGGCCAAGGTGCATGACAAAGCAAGGCGCCCTTTCGGTCAGCGGTTGTGTCCCATAATTCTTCGGTCATAAACGGCATGAATGGATGCAAAAGCTTGTAGATTTGATCAAGCACATAACCAGCACAAGCTTGGGCTTCGGCTTTTGCTGCTTCATCTTCGCCCATGAATACTGGCTTTAGCAATTCCAGATACCAGTCGCAAACCGCGTTCCAAACAAATTTATACGCAGCGCCAGCTGCATCGTTGAAACGATATTTTTCTATGTTGGATGTGACATCGGCAACGCATTTGGATAGCTCAGCAAGGATCCAGCGGTTGATCGTTAGCTTTGCCGTTGAGGGATCAAACGCCGCGCCATGTTTCGCGCCATTCATTTCTGCAAAGCGTGTCGCGTTCCAAAGCTTGGTGCCAAAATTACGATAGCCTGCGATGCGGGCAGGATCGAGTTTAACATCCCTACCCTGTGCAGCCATAATTGCCAGCGTGAAGCGCAGCGCGTCTGCGCCGTATTCTTCGATCAGGTCAAGCGGGTCAATCACATTTCCTTTTGACTTCGACATTTTAGCGCCAGTCTTGTCGCGCACCAAAGCGTGCACATAGACCGTGTGGAATGGCTCTACAGGATTGCCCTCTTCATCTTTCATGAAGTGCAGACCCATCATCATCATGCGGGCTACCCAGAAGAAGATGATGTCAAAGCCAGTAATCAGAACATCGGTTTGGTAATATTTTTCAAGCTCCTTGGTGTTCTCTGGCCAACCGAGCGTCGAGAAAGGCCATAGCGCTGAGGAGAACCAAGTATCGAGCACGTCAGGATCGCGCTGAATGATTTCACCTGGCTTGAAATTATTCATCTTTTCTTCAACCCACGCTTTCCATGGGCCTTCGAATGCGAGGTAATGGTTTACTGCAGCATCAAGTGCAAGCTCTTCACTTTCAGCAACGAAAATATGACCGTCTGGTCCATACCAAGCAGGAATCTGATGGCCCCACCAAAGCTGGCGTGAGATACACCAAGGCTGAATGTTTTCCATCCAGTTGAAATAGGTATTCTCCCAATTCTTCGGCACGAAATTCGTGCGGCCTTCTTTGACAGAAGCCAAAGCGGGTTTCGCCAATGTTTCCGCATCAGCAAACCACTGGTCTGTCAGCATAGGTTCGATAACAACACCGGAGCGATCACCAAAAGGCTGCATGATTTTATTGTTCTCGACGAAAGGAATGGCAGTGCCCTCCTCGTCAGTTGTCATCACTGCAAGACCTTCGGCGGTGATATCCGCAACAACCTTCTTGCGCGCATCAAAGCGATCCAGCCCGCGATATTCATCGGGAACCAGATTGATAGCATCAACTGTATTCTCATCAGGCAGCTTGCCGGATTTGACAATTTCAGCCGCTTGCTGTGCAAAGGTTGCGTAAGCATCACCATCGTCGCGCATGGCTGCCTTAACATCCATCAAACGATAGCACGGAATGTCTTTGCGCTTGGCAACCTGATAATCGTTGAAGTCATGGGCGCCAGTGATCTTAACGGCACCTGAACCAAAATCCTTGTCAGGATATTCATCAGTTATGATCGGGATCAGACGGCGATGCTCTTTCGGCCCCACCGGAATTTCGCATAATTTTCCGATGATTGGCGCATAGCGTTCATCGTTAGGATGTACCGCAACAGCCCCATCGCCCAGCATGGTTTCAGGACGGGTTGTGGCAATCGAAATATAGTCACGTGTCTCGCGAAGGGTTACATTCCCCTCCTCGTCTTTCTCCACATATTCGTAAGTCTCGCCACCTGCCAGCGGATATTTGAAGTGCCACATATGGCCATCGACTTCGGTGTTCTCGACTTCAAGATCAGAGATGGCTGTTTGGAATTTTGGATCCCAGTTCACGAGCCGTTTGCCACGATAAATCAGACCTTCATTGAACAAGCGAACAAAAACCTCAGCCACCGCTTTTTGCATCTGGTCGCTATCATTGTTGCGCTCGCCCATGGTGAATTTTTCGCGTGACCAGTCGCAAGATGCCCCGAGGCGTTTTAACTGATTGAAAATCGTGCCGCCGCTTTCTTCTTTCCAGTCCCAAATACGCTCGACGAATTTCTCGCGGCCCATGGCGTGACGGTCTGGCTGCTGACGCTCGGCGAGTTGGCGCTCAACAACCATTTGCGTTGCGATGCCCGCATGGTCCATGCCCGGTTGCCAGAGAACATCCTTGCCACGCATACGCTCAAAACGAACCAGAATATCCTGTAACGTGTTGTTGAGCGCATGGCCCATATGCAGTGACCCGGTGACGTTTGGCGGCGGAATTACGATGCAAAATGGATCAGCCTCGCCATCAGTCTTCGCAGCAATGCCTGCCCCTGCCGCAAAGGCATTGGCATCGTCCCATTTCTTGGCAATGCGCGGTTCGGCGCTGTTGGGATCGTAATTTTTCTCTAGCATTTTCTGACCAATTAAACCGCGCACAGGCGGTTCCTTTGAATAAGGTTGAATCTCTTTGAAGCTGTGTAAAGCGAATGAGCGCGATCAAGTCAACAAGACAATACATTAGGCTTGCAGTACCAGCCTAATTGAGGCTCTTTCGAGAGCGCATGACGCTGTAATGCTATTTCTTTGCTGTTATTTTAGAAATTTCAGCCTGAACCATTTTTTCGACTAAAGACGGCAAATTTTCGTCTAACCAGGTTTTTAACATCGGCCGCAAAACATTTTCCACATGAGCCGTATCGATGTCTTCGACGGATTTACGCAAACGGTCCATGGAATTTGTTACAGCAGCTTGCGTTGAAGGCGCGACCAAAGCTTCTTTGAACGCTTCGACCGAACGCTCCTCGCTGTCAGCTTGAACTGGTTCTGCGGGTTTTTCGGTCACTGTAGTTGAAGGTTTTACAATTTCAGAGGCATGGCTAGCTTCACTTTTAGCAGCCGCGCCAATGGCTGAAGCTAATATATCGACTTTGGGTTTGCTTTCTTTGCCATCTGGGGCGCTGACGCTAGCGGCCTCATTTACTTTGCTGGCCAGATCTTTCAAAGAAAGTCCTGAAGAATTAGGCGTTGGCGACGCTATAGTTGAGGCCACAACCTCACTTTCAACAGGCAAAACCTCATTAGGACTTTCAGCGTTTTTAATAGCGGTTTCCGTCAACGGTTTAGAGCTCTGTACAGTTTCACGCCCTGTCACTTTTTCGGCTAAAGCGGAGAAAGACATTGGGCTCTTCGATGTTTCAATCAATGGCTCTGGTTCTGCCTTTGTTGCCGGCAAAGTCTCGGTGGCAGCCGCAATGGGCTTTTCCAACGTTTCTGATTGGTCTTTGTTATCGGAAATTTGATGAGCGGAGGATGCAGCACTGCGCTCTGATTTGATTTGCTCAGCCAGTGCCGACAAGCTTCCAGTCACAGGCTTTTGTGTTTCAACAGGGATCGGTTTTCTTATAGGATTTGCTGTTGCAATTGGATCTGGCTCAATTTTGGCAACAGCATCTTTTTTCGAGGTGTCTGCAGAAATAATCCGGCGAATAGAAGCCAAGATATCTTCCATTGACCCTTCTTTTGGTAATGCTTCGCCCATAAATCCCCAACACCCTGTCTACAACAAAAGATTCATTATTCGAATCGAATCGAATAGATGTATTGGAAAACAATAAACAAAGTTGCCTTACAGGTACAGTTTAGCTTCTGGGAGTTTGCTAAGCTTACTATTGACCATCAGGGGTGCGCAGGCCAAACCACTTGTCTTTGACCAATTCGTAATGGTCTTCAGGCTCGTATTTTGCAACCTTTAACGACAGAGTAGCGGTGTCCAACTTACCGATTGCAGACAGTGCTGCGTAAGATGCCACAATCAAATCACGTTCTGACTGAGCCAAAGCGATTTGGGCATTAAGAACATCTTGTTGCGTATTAAGAACGTCAAGCGTGGTTCTCTGACCAACATTTCGCTCTTCAACAACGCCTTCCAGCGCCAATTTAGCTGCATCTGCCTGAGTTTTATTCGCAATACTGGCAGAACGCGCGGCTTCAAGTTGGCTATAGGCAGAAATCACGGCTGCGCGGACATTATTAACCGATCCATCAACTTCAATTCTACGCTGTCCCAGCACTTCCTTGCCTTGGCGAACCTGCGCTGAGACACGCCCACCTTGGTAAATTGGCACATTCAAATTCGCTGTAATTTGAGCAGAATCGCGGTCTGTATCTTCAGCAACGTTATAGCGGCGGTTCACTTGACCATTAATCGACAATTGGGGAAGCAAGCTACCTTCGCTGGACTTAACGTTAAATTGCGCTTGATCAACCAAATGGTTGGTGGCTTTGACGACCGGATGGTTTGCAGTTGCGACAGCGATCGCGGTTGAAAGTGATTTTGGCAGCAGCCCGTGCACGCCTTTTGGTGTCCTGAGTTTACCGGGTTCTTTTCCAATCAATTGCTGATAAACTGCTTTGCTAGACCTAAGCGCCGCACGAGCCACGCTTAACTGAGCCTCAGCGCCTGATCTTCTTGCTTTTGCCTGAGCCACATCTGTTCTGGTGCTCTCCCCAACCTCAAATCTGCTCGTCTCAGAGCGAACCTGCTCGTTGAGAAACTGAAGAGCTTGAACGCGGTAGTTGGCGATCAAAGAGTTTTGGATCACATCCAAATATGCAGATGCAGCATCAAAGAGGATATTTTGCTCAACATTACGGAGCGTTTCCCGGCTGGCCATCACGCCAGCTTTTGCCGCATTCACATTATTCTGTGTTTGAAAGCCATCGAATAGACTTTGAGAAATTGTAACGCCGAACCCACCAGGTGTTAAGGTTGTTTCAGTAGTGCCGCCGGATGTAGTTTCGAAGAAAGAAGTGGTCGGACTTTTTGTCTTGCTCCAAGAGCGTCCGATATCTGCATTTCCTGATATCACTGGACGATAACCAGACTTAGCGATAGCAACCGTTTCATCTATGGATCTGGTGTTTGCGCGCTGGGCATTAATTGAGGGGTTGTTGGCATAGGCAAGAGCCAATGCTTCATTCAAACTCTCAGCAAATGAGACAACGGGGCTCAAGAAAGTTCCCGCACATAACAGCGCTATCGCCAAATTCTTTTTACTACGCATAACAATCCAACTTCATTCAGCTCACGGCTTTATCCATGAAAATGGTTAAGCAATTGCAAGAATCCGTGTCTTTTTTGGTATTTTGGCAAAATTATCCAAAACGACTTTTGCAAAATCGTCAGAATTGCGTTTCGCCCCTATCACTTAAAAATAATGTTAAACCACCGGCCCACGCGGTCAAATTAATTCACTGCAATGTTAACAAACAGATTGTTGCGTTGCATCTTTGCAACAACAAAAAGGCGAACCAATCCGCTTAAAAAACGAATTCCGCTTTCTTTTCAAAACCCGGCAAGGCCTTCACAGCGCAGTTAAACAGATTACGACCACTGATATCTTCGCCTCTGCGCAGATATAGCCTAGCGATTCCAGTATTGCCAATACCTTCAACAACGATCAGCTTGCCGCCATCTTTAAGTTGGGCAAAAAGCGTATCAGGAAGCTGTTGAACGGCACCATTTACGAAAATGACATCATAAGGGCCTTCGCTTGGATAACCTTTTGTCAATTCACCCTGCACAACGGCAACATTGTCGAAATCCAGCGCATCAAGTGTTTTCAGCGCAGCATCTGCCAGTTCTTTGTTTTCTTCCAAAGCGATAACAACAGACGCAAAACGTGATAACACGGCTGATGAATAACCTGTGGCGCAACCAATATCGAGAACAATATCTTCTGGTCCAACGCCAACGGCTTGGGCGAGTTTGGCAAATGGAGCGGGTTCCATCATATAGCGACCGCCGCCAAGCGCGATATCTTCATCGATATAAGCCAATTCAGGTACGCTATCGGGAGCAAATTCTTCGCGAGGCACCTGAAGCAATGCATCGATCAAAGCATGATTGGTCACATCGCTGGTTCTGATCTGACAATCTACCATATTCTGTCTGGTTTTCTTTAAATCGAGCATGGGCAAATCCAGATCAAATTTTGTTGGGTCGTGGTTCAACCCGTTCATATAGGCAATGAGGAACGAATCCCAGAACCGATTTGGAGGCCTCGTCCGGAATCGAACCGGAATAAAAGGATTTGCAGTCCTCTGCGTAACCACTCCGCCACGAGGCCATCCAAACGGGGTCGTAAGCGATTTCATTTTGACACGCAAGGCCTCGCTCGCCTCATAAGACAATTTTTTATGTTCAAAGCCAATCAAGGGTTAAGATAAGCTGGAAATCCCATCTTGATCAGCGTGGAAATCAGACAATTTTGTTTATGGGCAAAATTAGACCAGAAAAAACGCATCAAGGCCTTGGCAAATGCATTTTCCCTTTGTATAGCCTTCGCCGAACGCAAGTTCATGTTCCTCGGTAGCTCAGTGGTAGAGCAGTTGACTGTTAATCAATTGGTCGCAGGTTCAAATCCTGCCCGAGGAGCCATTTTCTAAGCTTCACAGCAAATTTCTAAAAAGGCCATCATTCCTGCGATGGTTCGTGAATTAGTTTTCCGCACATTGGAAATTCTTGAAACTCTTGTTTCTCTAAACCTGCAATTTGTGACAATTCCTGCGGCTTTGTCCGGTTGCGCCTTGCCCAGTAGGCTCAGAATGCCCTAGGTTCGATTCCAAAGTTAAACAAAATCTATTTTGGAACCCAGCATGATCAGAACATCGACCCTCGACTCCATAGGCAACACACCTCTTGTCAAACTCACCCATGCTTCCGAAGCGACCGGCTGCACCATTCTTGGCAAAGCAGAGTACACCAATCCTGGTCAGTCTGTAAAAGACCGTGCTGGATTGTTCATCATTCAAGAAGCGGTCAAACGCGGCGAGTTGAAGCCCGGCGGCGTTGTTGTTGAAGGTACTGCTGGTAATACGGGAATTGGCTTGACCGTTGTTGCTAATGCGCTTGGATTCAAAACCGTTATCGTTATTCCAAAAACCCAATCACAAGAAAAGAAAGACGCCCTTCGCTTAATGGGCGCAGAACTGGTTGAAGTGGCCGCAGTGCCTTATCGCAATCCAAACAACTATGTGAAGCTATCAGGGCGATTGGCAGAGCAGATCGCAAAGACATCTCCAAATGGCGCCATCTGGGCAAACCAGTTTGATAATGTAGCCAATCGTGACGGGCATATTAGAACAACCGCTCAGGAAATTTGGGAGCAAACGGACGGCAAGGTTCATGGCTTTGTTTCGGCGGTTGGGACTGGTGGAACTTTGGCTGGTGTTGGTATCGGCTTGAAAGAGCATAATAAAGATATCAAAATCGCAATCGCAGACCCGATGGGCTCAGCTCTGTATTCTTACTATGAAAACGGCGAGTTGGGCGCGTCAGGCGATTCTATTACAGAAGGCATTGGACAAGGCCGCATCACGGCCAATCTTGATGGCTTCAAACCAGACATGGCCTATCAAATTTCTGATCAGGAAGCTGTGCCTATCGTATTTGATCTGCTTGAGCATGAAGGTCTTTGCCTTGGCGGATCGTCAGGCGTGAATATAGCCGGCGCCATGCGTCTAGCTAAAGATCTTGGCCCCGGCCATACGATTGTAACAATTCTTTGTGACCATGGTTCTCGTTACCAATCTAAGCTTTATAACCCTGAGTTTTTGGCGACCAAGGAATTACCGATTCCACAGTGGCTGGTGCGTGAACCGCGTTTTGATATTCCTTATGAAGACGTACCTGCCGCGTAACATCTTCCATGTCATTTGCAACCAAAAAAGCATTTCTCGAAGATGCCTATCTGACAGCCTGCGAAGGCAAAGTAGTTGGCATCAATGAGCGTGGCGGCATAATTTTGGACACAACCAACTTTTATGCCACAAGCGGCGGACAACCGGGCGATAGCGGCTTTTTAGAATTGGAAGATGGTTTAAAAATCCAAATTGCTGTTGCTGTAAATGGTGCTGACAAGAACGAGATCGTTTTGGTTACCGCTGATGGTGAGAGGCTGCCCGAAATCGGCGCTACCGTCATATCTCATATCGATTGGGAACGGCGATATAAGCTGATGCAAATGCATACGGCGTGCCATTTACTCGGTGTTGTATGCCCCTATCCGATCACCAGCGCCAATGTAAACGAAATCGATTCGCGTGTGGACTTCGATATTCCTGCTGATGAAATGGGTAAGAGTATCACCAAAGAAATCATTAGCGGGAAAATGATGGAATTGGTGCGCGGAAATCATCCGATCTTTAACCAATGGATCAGCGAAGCCGAGCTGGAGGCCAACCCTGATATTGTGCGCTCGAAGAACGTGCGTCCGCCCAAAGGTCTTGGCGACATCCGTCTTGTTTGCATTGGGCAAAACTCGTCAATCGACAGCCAGCCCTGTGGCGGGACCCATGTGAGTGAAACGCAGGAGGTTGGTGAAATTCACATAGGCAAGATAGAAAATAAGGGAAAAGAGAACCGTCGTTTCAGGATAAGATTTGGCCCTGCCCCGTAATATGCTATTGGGACATAACCTTATTCGAAAGTCTGGATATCATGGCACTCCCTGAACAATCTCCTACTAATTTTTTTATCACCCCCAGTGAACTTTCCAAAATACTGACAACGCCAAATACCAAACTTGTTGACGCATCTTGGTATCTTCCCGCGATGAACCGAGATGGGAAAGCGGAGTATGACAATGGGCGGATTCCAGGCGCTGTTAATTTCGATATCAACGCCATTGCAGACACGTCTTCAAGCTTGCCGCATATGTTACCCAGCCCACAAATGTTTGCTGAAGCCGTTGGCGCGATGGGCATATCGGAACCCGATGACATCATTATTTATGACGGGCTGGGAGTATTTTCTTCTGCCCGCGTTTGGTGGACTTTCAGAATAATGGGAGCAAAGAACGTTCGCATTCTGGCTGGAGGAATAGATGGATGGAAAGCTGCGGGCTTGCCAATCGAAACAGGTGAGCCTGCGCCTAAAAACCCAGCTAAATTCAAAACTGATTTTCAAGACGCCAAAGTGCGCGACTATGCCTATATGCTTACCAATATCAGGAAGAGCCCAAGTCTTGTGTTAGACGCCCGCCCCTATGGGCGTTTTACTGGCGAAATCGCAGAGCCAAGACCCGGACTTCGATCAGGGCATATTCCAGGCTCTAAATCCCTGCCCGCCTCTGACCTCATTGAAAATGGCCAACTTATCGAAACGTCGAAACTTGATTATATGTTGATTGAAATGGGCGTTGACTATGCGGAGCATGTGACCACAACCTGTGGCTCTGGGGTCACCGCAGCAATCATTTCGCTTGCTCTGGAAACCTGCGGCTATACACGCCATTCGCTTTACGATGGCTCATGGGCAGACTGGGGTTCACAGCCAGATGCACCCGTTGCCCGATGGAAATAAGTGTCGATACAGTTAGGCTTTAGGAATCAGGAATGACCATGACGAAACCATCCGCAGAAATATTAACCGCACGCGTCACCCATCTTGAGATGACAGTAAGACCGACCAAATCATTTGCTGTACCAAGTCGCCCGCGCACAGCATTGCTTCATGCTGAAACCATGCCTGTGCATTTTTATCGGTATTTGTATGAACAGGTTGGGAAAGCCCATCATTGGTATTTGCGCCGCGTTATGAACGACACACAAATAACAGAAAACATTCACTCAGAAAACACGCGCATTGATGTGCTTTATGCCAATGGCTCTCCAGCCGGATTTGTCGAGTTGGATTTGAGCCTTCTGCCTGAAAGCGTCGAGATTGCCTATTTTGGCATCATGCCCGATTTCCAGGGCATGGGTTTGGGCAAATGGTTTTTGAATTGTGGAATACAACTTGCTTGGGATCAGGATCCCAAAAAGGTAATCGTCCACACCAATACACTTGACCATCCCGCTGCATTATCGCTCTATCAGAAAATGGGTTTTGCTCCGGTTGCCGTAAGTGAAGAAACCGTGACGCCTTGGGAATAGAAACGCAAAATCCGCACCAGTTTCCCGATGCGGATTAATATTTTGAATCAACAATCGTCGATAAACGCTTGTTTCAACTATGCAGTTTCCAGCGCTTTTAACGGTGCAACCATCTTCTTTTTCAATGCCTTCGCCACTGCTTCATTTGTGATCATGCCACGGTGAACATTCAAACCATTCTGCAAGTGAACATTATCACGGATTGCCTGCAGGCCTTTGTCAGCCAGTTGAATGCCGTATTGCAAAGTAGCATTATTCAACGCATGTGAAGATGTCAGAGCAACAGCCCCCGGCATATTCGCCACACAATAATGTACAATGCCATCAACTTCATAAGTCGGCTCAGCATGAGTTGTTGCTTTTGATGTTTCAAAACAACCGCCCTGATCAATTGCCACATCAACCAGAACTGCACCCTTTTTCATGGTCTTCAGCATTTTGCGTGTTACCAATTTTGGCGCAGCTGCTCCTGGGATCAATACGGCACCAATCACTGCATCCGCTTCACGAACGGCTTCGTCCAATGCGTCAACGGTTGAATAACGGGTTACAATGCTACTGCCAAAAATATCATCCAACTGGCGCAAACGCGGCAATGAGCGATCGAAAATAGTGACTTGCGCACCAAGACCAATTGCCATTTGGGCAGCATGGGTACCGACGACACCACCGCCGATAACAACGACTTTACCCGGCGCAACGCCAGGAACACCGCCTAACAATACGCCGCGTCCACCATTGGGCTTTTGCAGCGCTGTTGCAGCACATTGAATAGACAAGCGTCCCGCAACTTCTGACATTGGC
Source organism: Nitratireductor sp. (assembly GCA_017854535.1). GTDB lineage: Bacteria > Pseudomonadota > Alphaproteobacteria > Rhizobiales > Rhizobiaceae > Salaquimonas. The sequence continues at coordinate 16,190 of JAFMHL010000018.1, read as the reverse complement.
GCAAGAAGCGGAAGACCGCCGCGATCATCGGTTACCGTTTCATAGGCAACTGCTGTGCAACCAGATTCGATCAAGCCTTTGGTTTGGGCTGGGTCGGGTGCAAGATGCAAATAAGTATAAAGAATTTGATCTGAGCGAAGCTGCTTCCATTCAACTGGTTGAGGCTCTTTTACCTTTACGATCATATCAGATTTGGCAAATACTTCAGCGGCTGTTTTCAGAATTTTGGCGCCTACATCTTTGTAGTCTTTGTCGGTAGCGTTGATGCCCGCACCCGCATTGGTTTCAACATACACTGTATGACCATGGGCTACATATTCACGCACAGAGCCGGGGGTTAAGCCGACACGAAATTCGTTATTCTTGATTTCCTTTGGAACGCCAACGCGCATGATCTGAACTCCTCAAAGATTATTTTATATGCTGCGACACCTAAAAAGGACTGACTTTTGCGCCGCCCCCAATATCGGACACATTGGCTGAAAACGAATGTTATTTCTTTGCAAATTTTCAATAAGCAGGTTAAAAATTCACAATTTACTTGCGTAATTCACTCCAACATTCGCAGAAAGTTCAACATATGAAGCTGGATAAGATTGATCGTGCCATCCTTGGCGTTCTCCAGGAGAATGCCAGATTGTCGAATGTGGAGCTGGCAGAAACGGTTGGCCTTTCTCAGTCTGCCTGTCTTCGGCGTGTCAATAATTTGGAAACACTTGGCGTAATTGAAGCTTATCAGGCTGTCATTTCCAACAAAGCAATTGGCCAAACAATAACCGCGATTATTCAAATTACCCTAAGCGGCCAATCGGTTCAGCACTTTCAAGACTTTGAAGCAGCTATTGCCAAATGCCCTTATGTTGTCGCGTGTTTTTTGTTGTCAGGTGAGAGCGACTATATCGTCCGTGTAAACGCCAAGGATATGGAGAATTTCGAGATGATCCATAAGCAATGGCTTTCCACCCTGCCCGGTGTTTCACGCATGCAGTCCAGTTTTGCAATGCGCGTGGTTGTGAACCGGGCGAATATAGACATTGCAAATTTATAATCGAAGTGTTCATTGGGCAAAAAATCAGAATAGGAAATATTGATGAAACGTTTTTTGAAAATCTTAGGCTTATTAATTGTCATTGGCGCAGTAGTGTTCGCGCTTGGTCCACGGCCGGATATGACTCAAAACGTAACATTCGATCCCGCTTCTATCGATTTAGATGTTGATACATATTTGTCAAAACGAGAAGCGCTAGTAGCTGGTCTCAGAGACAATGCTGAGAAAGAAGTTGTTTGGAATAACGCCTTTACAAAAATACAGACTGACTATGCAGTTGTTTACATCCATGGATTTTCAGCAAGTAAAGTTGAGATTGCTCCGGTTGCGCAAAATGTTGCGAAGGCCCTTGGTGCAAATTTGTTTCTTACGCGCTTAAGCGGCCATGGCGCCACCAGCGAAGACATCGGCACAGCGACTATGTCTGATTGGCTAAATGATACGGCTGAGGCAGTTGCTATTGGAAAACGCATTGGCAAAAAGCTGATCTTGGTATCCGCTTCAACAGGTGGATCGCTATCAACTTGGGCTGCTGCTCAGGATCAGTTTAAGGATCAGATTGACGGCCTTGCGATGATTGCACCCAATTACGCGGTTCAAGGCGCGCCTACATGGTTTATGAACATCCCTTGGGCTGAAACTATTCTACCTGCACTATTGGGCGCAGAACGCTCGTTTGAGCCTGCCAATGAAGGTCAGGCTAAAGGCTGGACAACCAGCTATCCTAGCAAAGCTGTTTTTCCCATGGCGACGCTCCTGAAAACTTTGGAAGGCCTAAACTATTCCAACATCAAGCAACCTGCCTTGTTTATTTATTCAAACAAGGACATGGTTGTGGTGCCTGAAAAAACGAAGGAAGTGATTGGCAAATGGGGCGGCGCGACGACAGTGTTGGAAATTGACGATTCTTCCGACTCGCACAACCATGTTATTGCGGGTGATATTTTAAGCCCTTCAACCACGGACAAAGTTAGTTCAGCAATAATCGACTGGGCTCGTGGTCTTTAAAATAGGCATCACAAACAGCGCAGGCTTGAGGAACAGAAATAAAATGCTTCGTTTGTTAATCCTGCGTCATGCAAATACCGGTTGGGCCTTGCCCGGACAAAAAGACATTGACCGGGAGCTGAATGAACAAGGCATCGAAGATCTTGCAATCATTCGAAAATGGATATCGGCGAAAAAACTAACGCCTGACCAGATTTATTGTTCACCAGCAGCCAGAACCAAAGCGACCCTTGAAGGCATTGCAAAAAGTTTCTTGCAAGTTCCCAGAATAGATTTCGTCACCTCTTTTTATTCCGGGTTTGTGAGCGAGTATATTTCAACGATCCACGACCATACGTTGCCTGAAACCATTATGCTCATTGGCCATAACCCGACCTGCGCCTCTCTTGCAAACATGCTTATCGAGAAGACAGACGCAAATGCTTTAAGCCCAATTTCCTATACATATCCGGCTGGTTCACTGGCGATCATCGATTTTGATATAAATCACTGGATTGAAATGAGGGAAGGCAAAGGCAAATTGGTAGAGTTTTTGGTGCCGCACCCCAATGAGCGTTATTAGGGCTTTTCGGGTCAAACCTTTAAATCTGTGTCTTTAAAGACTATCTCCCATTCTAACATTGATTGAATTGTGTCGGAGGCTTGCCAGCTTTGTCAGGAATAACAAGTCTTACGGATGATGCGCTGATCGCTCTTGATAACATCCAGGATACTGCATCCAATCTGTTCTCACCCACCTTGAGACTTGGTGTGACAGGACTTTCACGGGCCGGAAAAACTGTTTTCATTACATCTTTAGTTCATAATTTGCTGAATGGCGGGCGACTTCCGATGTTTGAGGCGAAGGCCAATGGACGTATCGCCAAAGCAGAGTTGAAACCGCAGCCCTCGATGAATGTACCGCGCTTTCAATATGAGCAACACATTGAGGCTTTGTTCAAGAAACGGATTTGGCCGGATTCGACCCGGGCTATTTCAGAGTTGCGCCTTACGATCCATTACGAATCTGCATCTGCATGGTCTCGCAAATTTGGCGCAGGAACTTTAAATCTTGATATCGTGGATTATCCCGGCGAATGGCTATTGGATTTACCCTTACTGGGGATGACATTCGAACAATGGAGTAAACAAGCCCTTGCCATGGCGCGGCTCGGCAATCGCGAAAAGCTCGCAGGTAAATGGCTGGAGAAACTCAAAAAAATAGATCCGGCAAAAGACGCTCAAGAAAGCGATGCGCAAGAACTGGCTGAAGCCTTCACGACCTATTTACGTCTTTGTAGGGAAGATGAACGCGCCTTATCAACCCTTCCTCCTGGAAGGTTTTTGATGCCCGGCGATCTGGAGGGATCGCCCGCTCTCACATTCTCGCCACTCGAAATCGAAGAAGATACAAAAGCTGGATCAGAAAGTCTGCACAAGATGATGCGTGAGCGATTTGAAGCTTACAAGGATGTTGTCGTGAGACCATTTTTCAGGGAACACTTTGCCAGATTGGATCGTCAGATTGTTTTGGTCGATGCACTGCAAGCGATAAATGTGGGCCCTGAAGCACTTGCCGATCTTGAAAATGCTCTTGCGGAAATATTAGGTTGTTTTAAAACTGGATCATCAGCTTGGTATAACTCATTGTTTTCCCGTAAAATTGATAAGATACTTTTTGCGGCAACCAAGGCTGATCACTTGCACCACGAGAACCATGACCGCATGGAAAAGCTGATGGAAGCACTCGTTACAAAGGCGATTGCTCAAGCCCGTTATACTGGAGCAAAAGTGGATGTGGTTGCTATGGCAGCCGTTCGCGCAACAAAAGAAGCCATTATCAAGCAGGACGGCGAAGATTTTCCGGTCATTTTAGGAACACCAAAAAAAGGCGAAATGATTGACGGGGAAACCTTTGATGGGACAAGTAAAACTGCAATATTCCCCGGTGACTTGCCTGAAAATCCTGCGCAACTGCTAGACATTGATACAGCCAATGACCCTGAGGTCGACTTGCGGTTTGTGCGGTTTCGCCCGCCTCTGCTGGAAAAATCAAAGGATAATCTGACTTTGACGTTACCTCACATTCGTTTGGATCGGGCGCTGGAATTTCTCTTGGGGGATCAATTGGCATGACCAAGGCACCATCCACCAAAGAGGATAAAGTAAGATCACCAAGAAGTTTTGTGTTGGAGCAATCCAAAAAACCTGAGCCAATAAAAACTGCTTCTAAGACTTCAACGTCCAAGCGGAAACCAAAAGCGATCAAAGTTGATAGAAAGATCATTCTTCAAAGCGATGATGCCGTTGACGAAGCCTATGGTGATATAGACCAACTTACACCGCCGCCGCCCTCGCCTTACAAACGCAAGAGCTTTGGTTGGGGGAAAGTGGCATTAACAGCCTTTAGTGCTCTTTTTGCAATCAGCATTGGCCTAGCCGTAGATACGCTCATTCGCGATCTATTTTCACGGAATGATTGGCTAGGCTGGGCAGCAACTGGGCTTGCAGTTATTGGCACACTGGCTGTACTTGCAGTGATCATACGAGAACTGTGGGGCATTTCGAGGCTCAAAAATATCGATGCTCTTCGCCTTAAAGGCGCTAAAGCAATTGATGAAAATGATCTACGACAAGCACGTTCGGTGGTTTTAGAAATCTCGGCTTTGTTCAAAAATCGGGCTGACACGGCAAACGCCCGTGCTCAACTGAAAGAGCATGAAAATGATATCATGGATGGCGCTGATCTCGTCCGCGTTTTAGAGCGCGACCTGTTAGCACCTCTCGATAAAAAGGCGCGTAGCATGGTGATGGGCTCTGCCAAACGTGTATCTGTGGTTACTGCGGTTAGTCCACGAGCCATTGTTGATATTGGTTTTGTACTATTTGAAAATATCAGGCTTATCCGAAGAATTTCAGAGCATTATGGCGGAAAACCTGGCGCAATCAGTTCCGTTCGGTTGATCCGTGAGGTTTTAACCCATTTGGCCGCAACAGGTGCCATCGCTGTGGGGGATGGACTCTTGCAACAAGTCATTGGCCAAGGGCTTGCAGCGCGGCTGTCTGCCCGCCTTGGAGAAGGCGTTGTAAACGGGCTTTTGACTTCGCGAATCGGGATTGCTGCTATTGATGTTTGCAGACCCCTTGAATTTGACGCTGAAAAGCGCCCGGGCGTAGGTGATTTTATTTCTGAACTGACAAACTTGCAGAAAAGTGAAACTTAATTGGTGTTTTCTAGCAATATTCGCCATTGTAACAAGATGTGATCGATCTGTGAAAGGATTTGGTTAACCATTTCCGGTAAGGATATGTTCAAATTTTTGTTTAATGTGAAAGTCCCTCGATGTTGCGATTTTTAGTTTTAGTCATTTCAGTTTTGGCCGCCTGCACTGTTAATGCAGTAGCCAGTGAAGCCAAATTCTTCAAATCTGTTGAAGGAAAGTGGGCCGGACCAGGTGAAATCGTTGCTGGAAAGTATAAAGGCACTCGCTTTACCTGTGTATTTGATGGCTCAAATCCATCAAGCAAAACCGGAATGAAGATCGACGGTTATTGTCGTGTTGGCGTTTTTTCTCAGCCTATGAATGCGCTTATCGAAAAAGCAGGTAGCGGTTTTCGTGGTAAGTTTTTGGATGGCCAAGCTGGCGAAGGTATGGACATTGTTGGGGGACGTTATTCTCGCAACAAACTCGTTGTCGATATCAAGCGCAAAGATCTTATCGGAACAATGGTTGCCAGCAAGGCAAATGAAAACCATATGCAGTTTACGATTTCAGTGCGTGTAGATGGCAAACTGGTTCCAGTAATTGGCATGCGTCTTGATCGCACCGATGGCAATGCCACTATCGCAAAACGCGGTTGAAGCTTAGCCTGATATCCAACCTGACTGATCTTCAAGTTTTCTTATGCCCGTTACATCTGTCTTACTCAGCCAATAGCTGATGGATTTGTCTTTGAGTATGATTTTTGAGTTTAGATCATTTAGTGGCATCAATACAAAACCACGCTCAGTTATTCTTGGATGCGGAATTTCAAGCGTTGGGGTTAATATTTCAACCTTTTCGAAAATCAATATGTCCAGATCAATCGTTCTTGGGCCCCAGCGCCGTGTTCTTTCGCGCTTGAGAGACTTTTCCTGAACTTTCAAAGCAATTAGCAATTCACTTGCCTCTAGAGTTGTTTCAAGCAATGCGCAGGCATTGATAAATTCATCTTGATCCAAATCGCCCCAAGGCGGCGTTGCGTAAAGCGAAGAGCGCCCAACCACACGAATTTGCTTGTTGGTGGCGAGTGAGCCAAGCGCCTCGACCATTGCAGCAACCACATCCCCAATATTGCCGCCAAGGCCTATATAAACCTTGGACCAATCTTTGGTCTTAGGAAGATTAGATGGTACGCTGCTATTCTTTTCAGAGGGGTTGCTATTGTGGGTAGGCAACCGTCACCTCCACATTGTCGAGTACGCCTTGAACCGGAGCATTTGGTTTGCGAATGGTTATTTCTGCAGTTTTGATGATTTTAAACTGCTTACAAAGACTTGAGGCAATCTCAAGTGCCAACGCCTCAATGAGATACATTCGCTTGCCCATGACCACGCTTTCAATTGTTTTGAACGCCTTGCCATAATCCACTGTGCCTTCAAGATCGTCATTGATCAAAGACTGACCTCCCTCGACAACCAAAACCGCATCAACAAAAAACCGCTGACCAAGGGTTTCCTCCTCGCTATAAACGCCATGGCGCGCGAAAAATGCACAATTGCGCAGGGTAATAGTATAAACTGTCATAGGCTTTCCTAATTCATGGAATGGGCACTTAAATCAGGCTTTTGCACCCGCATCTAGTACAGCATCTGCAATCCGCAGAGCATCTCTGTTTTTTGGCACATCATGAACTCTTATAACAGCGCTACCTTTCATCCGCACGACGACCGTTGTCGCAGCTGTGCCAAGATCGCGGTTTTTCACTCCTCTTCCTGTGACTTCACCGATAAAACGCTTGCGCGATGTTCCTGTAAGAACAGGTTGACCCAACTCAAACAGTTTTTCGAAATTGGCAAGAATAGTTAGGTTCTCAACAGAGTCCTTGGCAAAACCAAATCCTGGATCGAGCACAATATGTTCAGATGAAAGACCTGCTGCCAAAGCGATCTCAAGGCTTTTACGCAAGAACTGAATTTGATCCTCCATCACATCGGTATTCTTGATCCGCTCACGACCCGTATGCATCAAGACACAACCAGCATTGTGGTTCTTAGCAATGCCGGCAATATCTGGGTCTTTTTGGAAACCCCAAACATCGTTTACAATATGAGCACCTGCCTTCAGCGCTTTATCGGCAGTGTCAGCGCGCCAAGTATCAATAGAAATCAGTAGGCCTGTTTTGTTGGCCAGCGCTTCGATCACAGGCAATACACGATCCTGCTCTTCCTGAAGCGAAACACTCTCAGCACCGGGGCGTGTCGATTCGCCACCTATGTCGATAATACTCGCCCCTGCCCGATACATTTTCAGCGCTTGCTTGACGGCAGCCTCAACCGCATCAAATTTACCGCCATCGGAAAATGAGTCTGGCGTAACATTGAGAACTCCCATCAAGACCCCACGCGGTCCAAGCTCTAGCATAGCGCCATGAGCCAACTTCCAATCAAAGGGCACAAAGGGTGAAAAGGCCATTTCAATTTCAATCTTACAAGATGTTTGGTTCAGCCTACTTCTTTTTGCCGCCAGAAGTGCCGCGCCCAACAAGCCAAAAATAGAGCGGATAAGGTAGGATATTGATAAACTTCAATAGCCACGTAAATCGCTTCGGAAATGTTATTTCAAACATATCCTTTTTCATAGAGGCCACCAAACGGTCTGCCGCTTTATCCAGAGGCATCAAAAATGGCATCGGAAATTTGTTTTGCTCGGTCATTGGCGTGTCGATGAAGCCGGGATTTACGACCTGTATTTTTATGTTCATTGCATCGAAGTCGAATTTTAAAGATTCGCACATATTGATCAATGCGGCTTTTGACGCGCCATAGGCTGAGGCCAGTCGAAGCCCGCCGTAACCTGAAACGGAAGCCACAACTGCTATCTGCCCTTTGCCTATCCTCTTCATTTGATCAACAACAGGCACTAGGCAATTCACAACACCGCTGAAATTGACGGCAAATGTTTTCTCAAAGCCATCCAGAGTAAGTTCGCTGCCTTTCATGTGTTCGAACATACCGGCATTAAACAAGGCAACCGCTACCTCAAAGCCTTGTCCACGGATGTCATCTAACGCTTTTTGGCACGCTGTCCGATTGGTTACATCAAGAGGGAGATAACGGATTTCGCCTTTGCCGCTATAAGACCTTGCCAATTTATCAAGGTCTTTTTCTGATCTGGCTGATACGAAAACTGTGAAGCCTTGATTAGCAAACCGAATGGCGGATTGCGCGCCAATGCCTGTGCTGCCACCTGTAATCCATACCACACCATCGGCTGGCTTAGCGGTAAAAAGCGCCATATTTCAACATCTCCCCTCAATCTTGTACTTTGTCGATAGATAGGCGAATGAGACAAAAGTCCAGCCCAAACATGCTGTTTTGCCCAAAGAATCCCCATTAACCCTAGGTTTGACTTGTGGTTTTATTGCTTGAACTAATAGAATTGGCAGGTTAGCTTGCATGTGGGGTTATACTGCCGTTCTTTTTGAGACTGGCAGGTTAGAGAAATAGGCTACATCAATGAGCGAACCGGACAAGGTTCACACAGATATGTTTACCGTTACTTTTTGGGGGTCGCGGGGGACAAGAATGGTCTCGGACAAAAACCATATAGTTTATGGTAAGGACACTATTTGTGTCGAGGTTCAATGTGGAAGCCGAACACTGGTTTTCGATGCGGGCTCTGGAATCATTTCTCTGGGTGAAAGTCTGATAAAGCGAAATATCGACTCAATAGATCTATTCCTCAGTCACTCCCACTACGACCATGTAGAAGGCATTCCGTTTTTCCAACCTTTTTATAATACGGACTTTTCCAGCACTTTTTGGTCAGGGCGTTTAAACGGCATTACGCATTCACGAGATATTGTGGATGGGTTGATGAAAGAGCCGTATTTCCCAATCAAACAGGAAAAATTTCTTTCCAAAATTCGCTATAAAGATATTTCTGATTTTGAAACGCTTCAGCTTGGCGATGAAATTGAAATAGAGACAAAGCCTTTGAACCACCCGGGTAAAGCTACCGGCTATCGGGTTAATTTCAAAGGCCGAAGCTTCGCATTTATCACTGACACTACCCATGTACCGAATAAACCGGATGAAGCACTGATCGAATTCATTCGCGATGTTGACCTATTTGCCTATGATTGCAGTTACACTGATAAAGAATTTCCGAAATTTGCGACCTATGGTCATTCTACCTGGGAAGAAGCTATTCGTTTGAAAAACAGCTCACGAGCAAAAGCAATGGCGGGGCTGCATCATATGCCCTTTAGAACCGACAAAGCGTTGGACAAGATTGCTGAGATGTTGAAGACCAATGGCAAAGGCTGCCGCATTGCGCGCGATGGACTAAAAATCCAACTATAAAACTTGTTGGTTCTCTATGAGCGATGGATATTTAGGATGGATTTGGTTTGCTGTCTTTCGAGAATACATAAATCCCCATCGCAATCACAAGTGTTACAGCATAAAACACGAATAGCGCCTGATAGCCAGCCTCTGTTCCACCATTCTGCGCGGCTGTACCAACAATAAATCCGCTAAGGGCTTGCAGGACCCCTGCTCCGCCAATGCTGAAAAAATTCAACAATGTTACGCCCCGTCCCATCAAGTGTTTTGGAACAAAGCCTTTGCCATGGGCCACTTGCACGGCATACCCTGCACCAAAGAAACCAATAGCTGTAAAGGCCATCGTTACCTGCCAAGGTTCCTTATTATGGCTGAACAACAGCCACAGAACAGCAATCAACACGATGGTGTTGCCTGCAAGAATAATCCATTTTCGGGTATTAAAAATGCGGTCCAAAGGCCCAAAGGCAAATGAACCCGCCACCAATGCCAACGCCATATACAAGGTTACCTGGCCGATCTCAGACGTTCCCATTGAAAAAGTATCAATGAGATATGGTCCAGCCCAAAGACCTCTAATTCCTGCAGCAAGGCTATAGCCCATAAAGATCATCGGAAAAATTAGCCAAAGTTCTTTGACTTTGAGAACGTCCCAAACGCTCCCCCGCTTTTCGCCCGTTTGTTCTACCACTGGGTCTTTCACCAGAGCAAAAATACCAACAGCGACGACTGCCGTGATCGCACAAAGCATAAAGCCAACATGTCGCCATCCAAAAGCCTCTACAGCCGCAGCAAGAGGTTGCGAGCCCAGAACATTGCCTAAAGTTCCTAAGCCAACAAATGTGGCGGCAAGTGTTGCAAATTTGGCTGGTGTGAATTCCAAAGCAAAAATGTAAAATGCTGCCATAAGCACTGGCGCGCACCCTATGCCAATCAATGCCATGGCTATGATAATCGTAACGCCACTTCCAGCCATTGCGAAAAGTCCAATACCGCCAGCGCCGCCAACCAGAAGTAAAATAGCAGCTGTCCTTCTTGGTCCAATTCGATCCAGTGCAGCACCGATGGGAAACTGAGCAAGCGCAAATATGACAAACCAAGCCGCAGAAGCGTAAGACAATGCCGATGCTGTCATACCCAATTCACTGCTGAGCACAGGCGACAAAACAGCAAGAAAAGATCGATAAAACTGACTAAGGACATATGCAAAGAGTAAAAGAACGATACCGGACATATAATTTTTCCAAAATTTAGAAGGTGTTATCGTGCGTAGCGGTGAAGCCGTTCTATGACAAGTGGTTTCAAACAAGTTGTAACCGCTTCCATTCAGCTATCATTCAGGTTACACAGCCTATAACGGTCTGGAAACAAGCTCTGGCAAACAAAGAATTTATAAAAAGCTAGAGTTACCCAGTGTTGAAAGGGGCATGAAATGACCAAAAAAAAGAGTTTTGAAATGACGAAAACTATTAGAAAAGCATCAATTGCAGCAATGATCGTTTTTGGTGTGGTAGCTTTCTCAGGACCAGCCTTTGCGATTTCATCAAAGGATGAATGCATGGCAGCAGTCAAAAGTGCCACAAAAGATTTGTTGAAGGCTAATGTAAAGATGGATGCTTTGGGCTCAATTGATGCCGCGCTTATCGCCGCTGAAGCAAAATGTGCGTCAGAGGATTTTGCTGGCGCTGAAGCTGATATTGCCAATGCCAAGTCATTGATTGCTGCATCAGCTCAGAACTAAGCGCGAAGCGGAATTCAATCTGACATCATTTTGAAAGCCATTTTATTGCCTCGTCTTTCCCTATCGGTTAGACGGGGCATAGTTTTTGGAGATGGGCATGACCCAGCTGATGCTTTCCTGTATTAAAAGAGCAACAGTGATTCAGGAAACATTAATTTGACCCGTATTAGTCATATCAATCTGCAAGCAATTCGTCAGTTCCCAGAACAAGGTCGGGTGCAACAAGGAAGCTTTGGTAAATCCCTACTCTGCATGATTTTCGTATTCCTGTTCGGGGCAAATGCTGTATTCGCTCAATCCGACGAGGTTGCAGGGCCGGTTGCCCAAATTACTGAAAACGCAAAAAACATTGAATCAACGATCCGGATTTTAAATCGCATATCAGCTGCCAGCGATCTGGATGATGAAGCTTTGGTTGGAGCGCGGGTTAAATATCAAAGTGTTATAAATTCATCCCAAGAGATCATTCGCTTCATCGACGAAGAAAGCAAAGCAATCGCTGACAACTTGACTGCAATCGGGCCGCCACCTGAAGCAGATACGATTGTTGAAGCGCCCGCAGTGACCGAAACACGCGCAAGACTGAACCAGGAAAGATCGTCCCTAGCGGTTACGAAAACGCAGATCGAAAAGTTCATTCAGTCTGCTCAAAGCGCGATTGCCAGCATCACGCAGGCGCGCCAGGAGGCATTCAAAGAGGCTATTTCAAAGCGCACCAGTATCACCAGCGATATGCTTAGCGAGGCATCAGGCGGACTTTACAGTCTTTATAAATCTGGCATCATCTCATTTCGTGACTGGTTTGCATTTGTGGTTGCCAATAAATTTTGGCCCGCGCTGGGCTCTGCGTTCATCTCCCTTGCCGCAGCACTCTTCCTGTCGTTCAATTTCAATAGATTTTTTGGCAATTACCTCATTCGCAACGCGCCAGACCCTGATTATTTCACACGTGTGTTCACTGCGTTTTGGGGCATTGTGTTACCAAGTGCAGCCACAGCGTTGTTTTTGGCCTTCGCCTATGGGCTGTTTTATCAATATTCAATTTTCAACAAGCAAATCGGCGAGATCGTTTTTACTCTTTTCCTCGTCATAGCGGGCTTAGTGTTTTCATGGAACTTTTGTAAGGCGGTTTTCTCGCCCAATGCAGCAAATTGGCGCTTGATTGATCTGCCAGATATTCTGGCAAAGAGACAATTTTGGCTTACTTTCGCTTTGGCGGTTATTTACGCCTTCGACAATCTGTTTACATCGGTAAACTCTGCCCTTTCAGGCGCCCTATCGCTTACGGTTCTGCAAGGCATTGTTTCGGCGCTATTGATTGGCTTTATTCTAGTCTTGATGGCACAAGTTATTCACCGCCGTCGCTACTATGACCAGCATGACGACGAGCAGATAGGTAAAAAACGCTATCGCTTTGACAGATGGGTTGCCTTCGCATTGGGGCTGTCTGCACTTACCATTATCAGCGCGTCACTGCTTGGCTATATTGGTTTTGCCCGCTTCTTCGCCCAACAGATTGTTGTTACCGGCGGCATCGTTGCGATCATGTCTGTGGGCATCATTGCAGCACGTGAGTTATCGCGCGAGGGAGTGATGGCGACGACGGGTTTTGGGCGCGCTATGCTCCAGCGTGGCCACGAACCCTACAAAGTAGAGCAAGTGGCGCTTGTTGGCGGCATGGCTTTGATTGCCAGCGTCTTGATCATCGGTGTCCCATCAATCTTTATGCAGTGGGGAACGCGTTTTGAGGAAATTCAAGCCTTCGCATTCACAGCGTTTTCCGGATTTACAATTGGTGGCATTCGCCTTTCTCTATCTGGTCTTTTCATCGGCATATTGGTCTTTGGCGTTATCCTTGCTTTTACACGCTTAATTCAGGGCTGGCTGTCGCGCAGCGTATTTCCACGCAGTAAAATTGATCCCGGCGTAAGCGATTCTATTAGAGCAGGTATTGGTTATACAGGTTTTGCTATCGCCGGATTGATGGCCGTAACATCAGCAGGACTTGACCTTTCAAGCCTTGCGATTGTGGCTGGCGCGCTTTCCCTTGGCATTGGTTTTGGCCTGCAGAATATTGTCAGCAATTTCGTATCTGGGCTTATTCTTCTCGTGGAACGCCCGATTAAAGTTGGTGACTGGATAACCGTTGGCGGTGCTGAAGGCTTTGTTAAGCGCATCAGTGTGCGTGCAACCGAAATTGAAACATTTCAAAAACAATCCATCATTGTGCCTAACTCAGAATTGATTAACTCACAGGTGAGCAACTGGACATTCAAGGCAAAAAATGGCCGCTGCGATATCCTGATCGGCGTTGCATATGGCTCAGATGTTAGGCTGGTAGAAACAATCCTTTATGACATCGCCAACAACCACGCGATGGTTCAAAAGAAACCTGAGCCAAAGGTTTGGTTTTTGGACTTTGGCGCAAGCTCTCTTGATTTCCGCGTCCAGATGTTTTTGTACGACATAACCAATGTTGCAATCGTAGGCAGTGAAGTTCGCTTTGAAATCCTCCGCCGTTTTGAAGAAGCAGGCATCGAAATCCCCTTCCCGCAAAGCGATGTCAATTTACGGGTTATCGATGTGCCTAAAAATCAAATCGAGGGTGCAATCGCAAAAACGGCTCCAAAGGCCAAAAAGACCAAAGCCCCAGCCAGGGTGAAAAAACATAATCCTAACACAACGCAACCTGGATAGATTTATCGGGAAAAATCCATTTGTAATTGCTCCATCTTTGCGCCACGATTGAGCGGCGCAAAAAAGGAGTTTTAAACCATGTCTGCCTCTGTTGATAATCTTGTTCGTTTAAATATGTCTCATTGGCAGGAACGTGTAGATCTTGCTGCAGCTTTTCGATGGACTGCAAGGCTCAACTTGCACGAGGCCGTTGCTAACCATTTTTCTTTGTCGGTGAATGAAGACGGCACCCAGTTTTTGATGAACCCCGACAAAAAACACTTTTCACGAATAAAGGCATCCGACCTTCTTTTGATTGACGCGAATGATCCAGAGACACTTTCTGGGCCCAATGCACCGGATGAGACGGCTTGGGGACTACACGGCTCTATCCACCGCCATTGCTCTCATGCACGCTGCGCTATGCATGTGCATTCGATATTCGCGACTGTTTTGGCAAGTTTAGAAGATTCCCGCCTTCCGCCCATTGACCAAAACTCCTGCATCTTTTTTAACCGCTACATTATTGACGAAAACTATGGCGGACTTGCTCTGGAGGAAGAAGGCGAACGTTGCGCTTCGTTGTTTTCCGACCCTTCGAAAAAGGTTATGATTATGGGTAATCACGGCGTCATGATTATTGGTGATACGGTCGCAGAAACTTTTGACCGTCTGTATTATTTCGAGCGCGCTGCAGAGACTTATATTCGGGCACTTCAAACAGGCATGAAATTGCGCGTACTATCTGACGAGATAGCAGAAAAAACCGCAAAAGAACTGGAAGAATATACGGAGCCTGGCAAAGCGCATTTGGCCGAAATCAAAGCGATCCTCACGGAAGAAGGCTCAGACTTCGCTTCTTGAGCATGAGATTTGCCAATAGATGGTGCGGGCACCGGGAATTGTTCCCACTATGCTCAACCCTATGGATTCATTGACTTTTTACAACCATGTGCGGTGGTAGTGTAACAGGTTTGTGTAGCAGAAATAACATATGTTCAATATGTTTGTTAGCTAAAGCTGCGTGTCAGAAATTTTCTGGAGCTAATTATAATGAAAATTCAGTCGACATTAGTTCGATAACATTGAGCTAAGTTTTGCAGCAGCATTAGCATGTATAGTAATATCACGCACACTCACATGGAACACGTGTTATTCCTGATCTATAGCCTGATGATGGACAAATCAAACTATTGAAAAGCAAAATTATACCTTGCCTGGTCGGTATAGTTTTCGAAGTTCTCATTACCGACTGCAACAATTTCTCCACTACCGATGCCACCTTCAATATCAATTTTCAACTTGTCGCCTTTTCGGAAAAAAGGTGGATCAATCAAATAAGGGACATTATCAACAACATCTCCAGTGAGCTTACACATTTGAGAATCACAAATTCCATCAGTGTGTAAATTAACCCAAAAATGCTGATCTCCAGAACTCATTTTCACCCCTCCCGCGAGAACTTTATTTTCATTGTTAGTGTGAACTAACAACATTACGCCACCTTTTGAGTCAGCCGCTGAAAATGAACCATTGAATTTAACTGTCGAAGTAACTGCCGAGTTTTGTTGGGGAGACAATGTCGGAGCGAGGCTAGATAAGACCCCAGCTGATTTCTGCATGTAGTGGGTGAAACCCAATTGGATGGCTGACAATTGATCACCATAACCTGTGTCTGCACCATACATAAATACAGTGCTTCCAAGCATATCAATTGGGTACTTTGAATAGAATGCCTCAATCTTGTCAAAAATATCGGTGCCGATCTTAAGTTGGCTGCTGAAATTATCTCTTAGGTCAGAAAAAACAATAATTCTGTTCTGATACTCCGATGCATGAAATCGATCTTTATCCAATGAAATAGCTTCGAATACATTTTTTCGTTTATCAGTGGCAATTTCTATCCGCTCAGAAACAATGTGATTCAAGGCATTTTTTAACTGGAGTTCAAAAATCTCTAAATTCTCTTTGTTTTCTTCCGTAGGGCTAAATTTTACGAGGTTCTCTAAAAATGTTCTTTTCTTAGTTTCGTCATTTATTTCAGCTTTAGTAAGTTGCGGTAAGCAGTGAGAATACTCTTCGGTAACCGTGTTATTTGAACTATCCACAGACAAGATAGAAATATGCTCTCGGGTGTAAAGCCCCCTCATTATGGGCCATTTCTTGATAGAGTTTCTGGAACTGGAGGT
>JAFMHL010000050.1 GCA_017854535.1 Nitratireductor sp. | reverse complement strand
TATCATTGGATGGTGATGGTAAAATCTTAGCGGATGACCAGTCGGCAGTTCGCCAGGAACCCGGCCGTTCAACGCCTGCCCACCAGCCTATTGAAGCCAAGGCAGGTAATAGAAAGAGGATAAATATCCACTTTAAGAGTTTACGCAGCGCTTTCATCATCCGCACGATCTATGGACAGAGCGTGACCAAACTATGACAGCTTATCAACAGCTTCAGCCTCACCCATTAACCAAGACTTCCCCATTTGCTTGACTTAAACCACCATTTGGCTTTGGTTAACAAATCGTTAATGTGGCGGCGAGAGAAATGGTGAGGACCGATGGTGCATAGATTCAAAAGGATACCCAGTTTGTTGGCTGTATCCTCCTTTGTATTGCTGAGCACAATGGAAGCTGGCCTTTCCTCCGACGCAAAACAACGTATTGGCGGGCGGACATCTCAACCTATCGGTCACTATGAATATTGCATGAGCCATCTAGCCGATTGCAGCATTCGAACTTTATCAACAAAGCCCGTGAAACTGTCTCGTAAAAAATGGAGCGAGATGCTGCAAGCTAATAGCTTTGCCAATTCCACCGTCGAGCCGGCTACCGATTTGGAACATTACGGTGTTGAAGAGTTTTGGAGCATGCCAACAACCTATGGCGACTGCGAAGATTATGTTCTGATGAAACGGAAATTTCTCATGGACCGCGGTTGGCCCGCATCCTCTTTGTTAGCAACGGTTGTTTTGCAACCCAATGGCGATGGCCATGCGGTCTTGACGGTACGCACCGACAAAGGCGACTTTATTCTAGACAATTTGGTTGATCAGATCCTGACTTGGGATCAAACCGAATACAAATATTTGAAGCGCCAAGCCGCAAATCATTCTGGTCATTGGGAAGATATTATTGATAGCCGGATGTCAGTGGCGAGTATCAAGCGCCACGATTCTTGAACCGCTTCGCTAGCGAACTAAAAGCCTAGTCGTCGAGATCTTCTGGAAAAGGCTGTACATTGCCACATAGGCCGCATTTCAAAAACCTGTCTCGTTTTGCTTTCCAACCTTCCAACTGGTTCGTTGAAACAGTTTGTCCTGTGACCACTGGATCTACACCCTTTTGGGCAACAATTTCATCTGATTTGAACACAATTTGCGTTGAAGCCTTTGGGCTAACAACAGCCATGAACAAGACCGCCAGAAGAGCGGCGATAAGTTGCAATGGAGCAACAAGATGGTGCTGACGCATGGTTAAGTCCCAAAAATGATACGATTTACAATCGCTTACACCTTGGGAGGAAAAGCTTAACCAATGGTTAAAGCTCTGCTGAATACGATAATTTTGAAGTACCAGTAGAAGCACATTCTGCATAGGAAAGACGGTAAAAACTGGTAATTCTGCGCCGAATCGCTACATTCGCCAAAATGAACAACCCACACAAAAACTCACCTGCAAATCCTATGGGAAAATCAACCGCATCAGCGCCTGAGCGCCAGCCTCAAGAAGGCGGAATTGCTGCGCAAGCCTTGGCCTCGCGTCAACAGGCCAAGAGTGCTGATTATCTTGATGGTTTGAATGCTGAACAAAGGGAAGCTGTTGAAGCATTGGACGGTCCGGTTCTGGTTTTGGCTGGAGCGGGCACAGGTAAGACCCGCGTGTTGACCACGAGGATTGCGCATATTCTTGCCAGCGGTAAAGCTTGGCCCAGCCAGATTTTAGCTGTGACGTTTACCAATAAAGCGGCACGTGAAATGCGCGAGCGTATTGGGCGCTATGTTGGCGATCAGGTTGAGGGAATGCCTTGGCTTGGCACATTCCATTCTATCGGCGTCAAAATGCTACGCCGCCATGCAGAGCTGGTCGGCCTCAAAAGCGATTTTACCATTCTCGATACAGACGACCAGATCAGACTTTTGAAACAGATCATTCGCGCTGATGGCATTGATGATAAACGCTGGCCAGCGCGCCAATTGGCAGGTTTGATTGATCAATGGAAAAATAAGGGGCTATCGCCAGAGCAAATCCCCGAAGGCGATGCTCGTGCTTTTGGCAATGGCAAGGGGCGCGAATTATACCACACCTATCAGGAACGATTGAAAATTTTGAACGCCACGGATTTCGGCGATCTTTTGACAGAAACTATCCGGCTCTTGAAAGAGCAGCCGGACGTGTTGCGTGATTATCAAGAACGCTTCAAATATATTCTGGTCGACGAATATCAGGATACCAATGTTGCTCAATATATGTGGCTAAGACTGCTCGCGCAGCGGAGTTCTTTATCGCCCTCTCCCATTAACGGCCATTCAGATGACGGCGATGCCGAGGAGCAAAGAGCGACCGTTGCCCCTGCAACGCCCCGGCGGAGCGATGACGAAGTCATGCGCATGAGCCCCAACATATGTTGCGTTGGGGATGATGATCAATCGATCTATGGTTGGCGTGGTGCAGAGGTTGATAACATCCTGCGCTTTGACAAGGATTTTCCCGGTGCAAAGGTGGTTCGTCTTGAGCGCAATTATCGCTCCACTGCGCATATCCTTGGCGCTGCATCCCATCTAATTGCCCATAATGAAGGCCGACTTGGGAAAACACTATTCACAGACCACTCGGATCCTGAACACAAGAAGCTGATGATCAATGCCTGTTGGGACTCGGAAGAAGAAGCACGGTCAGTTGGGGAAGAAATCGAGCAGTTACAACGCGGTGGCCATCACCTGAACGATATGGCGATCCTTGTTCGGGCATCGTTTCAAATGCGCGAATTTGAAGAACGCTTCATCAAGCTCGGTTTGGACTACCGCGTTATCGGCGGCCCACGCTTTTATGAACGCCTCGAAATTCGCGATGCTATGGCCTATTTCCGGGTGGTCTGCCAGTCGGCTGATGATCTGGCTTTCGAGCGTATCGTCAACACGCCCAAGCGCGGGATTGGCGATGCCACCATGCGCATTATCCATGACCATGCTCGGGCTAAAGGTATTCCGCTCACACGGGCAACGGAAGACCTCGTGCAGACGGAAGAGTTTAAACCTAAGGTTCGAGCGACCCTTGCCAATTTGATGGATGATTTCAAGCGCTGGACAGATCAGCTGGAGGCGACGCCTCACAACGAACTCGCCGAAATGATTTTGGATGAATCCGGTTATACGGAGTTTTGGCAGAATGACCGCTCCGCCGAAGCTCCCGGTCGCCTTGAGAACCTGAAAGAATTGGTTCGCGCTATGGAAGAATTTGAAAACTTCCGTGGCTTTCTGGAGCACGTATCTTTGGTGATGGATGCAGACAAAAAAGCCGATGTGGACGCCGTTTCTATTATGACATTGCACTCGGCTAAAGGGTTGGAATTTGATTCCATCTTTTTGCCAGGATGGGAAGAAGGACTGTTTCCGCACCAACGCGCCTTGGATGAAGGCGGACGCTCTGGCCTCGAAGAAGAGCGGCGTCTTGCCTATGTGGGCATTACTCGCGCACGCGACCGCTGTTATCTTTATTTCACCTCGAACCGACGCATTCACGGGCTGTGGCAAAACTCTATCCCGTCGCGCTTCATAGACGAATTACCCCGCGAGCATGTTGAAATCGTTGAAAGTGGAAACTCTTACGGTGGCTATGGGGCAAATCGGATGGGCGGCGGATATGGAGCCTCGCAATTCGATAAAGCCGAACCGTTTAAATCAACCTATTCATCGCCCGGTTGGCAACGTGCTCAAAAGGGCAATGATGCACGGGCCGCAAACGCACAAGGCGATCCTGTGAAATCTGCTTGGGGTTCAAAATCCGGCAGCGGCACGTCCGGCTCAAGAGGCAAAACCATTGATGGCGAACTTGTTGCATCATCGATCAACGACCCCTCCTCCAATTTCAGTGTCGGGGACCGCGTCTTTCACATGAAGTTCGGCAATGGCAATGTGGCGTTAGTGGATGGCAATAAACTCACCATCGACTTTGACAAAGCCGGACAAAAGAAGGTGTTGGATAGTTTTGTAGAGGCGAAGTGAGGCTTACCCTCACATTTCTATGATCAGCCCGCGATCTGGCGAAATCTTGCCATCTCGGATATCAGGAAAAATTGTTTCCAAAGCATCAAGCCCGTGAAGCGTTTCAAGGTTTAGCCATTTTGCCGATGCCAGTGAAGCGCTTATGATGAAGTCCATAGAACGTTTGTTGAATTCGTCTGCGCCCCAATCCTTCATGCGCTTTTGAATGCGGGCGGGCGCGAAGAAAAACTCACGGCTATCGCGGTTTATCCGTTTGTCTTTGCCAAAGCCGCGCCAGTCGGTGATGCCCACATCAATGTTCTTTTTAATGTTTGCGCCCAGATGCTCATGCAACATGCCGAGCGTTTCGGCATTGCCCGCCATATCGACGATGACCGTTGGCACTTGCTTTACATCTTTGACCATCTGGTCATAAGAAACCACTTCATCATAAAGGCTGAGGCCGCTGACAAAATCAGCATTGCCCGCTGAGGTCAGCCCAACAGCCTTCGGCGCCTCTTTGTCGTCATGCAGAGCCGTTGCCAGGCCGATACTGGTTTTGGCCGAAGCGCTGATGATAAGCACTTGCTCAGCCCCATACCAGCTCATCTCTTTAAGCTGATCCCAAATTGCAAAAGAGGTGAGATACAGCGGATATAGTAACATACGCAGATTATCGCCATCGCGGTTGTAGCCCGGCTCAGCGTTGACACGGCGATACATGTTATAACCGCCGGGAAGTTCGGCGCGGTGTGCGCAACCGTCAAACAGAATATGTTCTTTTATGCCGACAGGCTGCATCACAAGATGGGTTGCTGGAGGAAAATAGCCAAACAGGCGTTCGCCAACTTCAATGCCATCGGTTTTGCTTTCCACGACTTCGGCAAAACCCCAGACAGGCAAAATTCCCCAATCAGTGTTTTCAACGCCAAGCTGCTTGAAGAATTTCCAATAACCGAGTGTATCTCCCGCTATGCCATAGGTGATGTTATTTGCGGAAAAGCCGAAGCGCTCAATGCGAAGAGAGATTTCACCATCAACGATGTTCGGGGCTGCCTGGTCGTTAGAGATGACCTTAGCATTTGTTAGGCCAGTTCTTTTGACTTGAAATTGTTTCATGAGGCAGCATCCAGTTCCGCTTTGAATTGTTGAAGTCTTGCCATCGCAGGCATCGAATATTCCCGCAGGCGCATCAAGATCGCTTTCTTCTCTTCGTCATTCGGATCAATGTTGCGAACCATGCCGCTAAAACCATCAAGACGGTTATTCTCCAGCCACTTGCGTATTTCGCTGTCGCGGGACCATTGATATTGGTTCATCATGAACGGGATCATCATGCGGATCCAGTCATCGGCATGATTGGGCAAAGGCACAACGCCGCAAAGCTGGTTTTTCTCTTTTTCAGTTTCCTTGGTGACCTCGATATGGGCGATCATGGAAGCGCTGAAAACCGGTTGATAAGAACGCACGGTTTGTGGCGTAATAAGATCGCCCTGAAAAATTGGTTTGGTTTCAAGATTACTGATGGCGCTTGCTGAACAATCAACGTGGACTGTATCTGGCGTAGTTGGAACCTCGCCGTTCTCAAGCGTGATAGTATTTGTGCCCACATCAGTCACCCGCCCCATGCGAATAACATTCTTGATCTCTCGAAGTTCATGCAGCTCTGCTTGGCTAATGGTTGCGCCGTGGAACATTTGTGGTTTTACAGCCGGATCAAGGCGCAACAAAATGCCTGATGCTTCGAGGCGGTTAAACAGGTCTTCCACATTTTCTGCTTTTGCGATGGCTTCAAATTGGGCAGCCTGCCCGCCAATGGTTTCATTGAAAAATTCAATAGTGGCTTGTGCATTTTTGCGGTCCAGCAACCAACCATCGCGTGGCATGATCCATCTAATATTATCGGGATCAACGCGGTTCTCCAAAAGCCAAAGACAGGCATCCATTCCTGTTTTACCACCACCAATAACGACGAAGTCTTTTGGTGGTGTATCTATCTTTGGAAGATCATTCAGGGGCATAAATTGAACGCCGTCGGCTATCGTAAAACTTGGCGTATGTGTCGAGGGAATGGTGGTTTTCAGATAAGTGGCATCAACTGTTTTATGTTGGCCTTGTACGGCAAAATACTTACCAGACAAGAGGCAACGAAAGCGCCCCTCTCCTTCATAATCACACATGGGAAAATAACGCACGCGCCCCGATGGCAAGAAGCGCTCACGCATGACGCTATCAAAATATGCGTTGACTTCAGCGCCGCTTGCAAGTCTTCCAAGGCCTTTGTTCAAACCTGTTTCATCCAATTTTCCATTGCTCAATTCTCTTGAGCTTACCCCATAAAAAGCAGAGGGCTGATGCAAGGTTACAAAGGGATAGGCATTGTTCCAATGGCCGCCGGGTTTTTGAAACCGATCAACGATAATCATATCAGCTGTGCTGTCACTCAACAGCGTATCAGCAAATGCCATTCCAACTGCGCCGGAGCCAACAATGAGGTAGTCCGTTTTTAAAATGGTTATGGCCAAAGGGAATTCCTGATTCTTGTCAAAGGCTTATGATTGAATTCTAAGCGCTTGATTCATGGAGTTAAAGTGCCTCTGAATTCTATATAGGCGAAGACGGCGACAGATCAAAGGTCTACAACCTTTCCAGTTGCCGCGGATTTCTGTGCGGCCATTCCCATAGCAACGGCCATCCATCCATCGTGCAATGTGACCTCCGGCTTTGCGTTACCCAAGACAACCTGTTGGAACTTTTGATGTTGGTAAAATGTCGAACCGTTATGGTCTCCTGCCGCCAACAAAGTTGGATCAACTGGAATTTCATGAGCCTGCGGGCCTTGCGGATTGCGTGGACTGACAATCAGTTTTGGCGTTGGCGCAGGGCCTAGATGAGCGGGCCAGAAACGGCCGGGTCCTGGAACTTTACATTCGATTTTACCCATCGGACCGACAGCGGAAATCTCTTCTTGATATTCAGCGCCTTCAGCGAACATACATAATTCCAGCATGGCACGAGAGCCAGAAGCGAAGTCCACAATCACATAACCATTGTCCCAAATATCAGATTTTTTTCCGTCATAAATTTCATCAAGATGGTTCACGGATTGGCCCGCTGACGCCATGATGCGAATAGGCTCTGATTTCAATATCAAGCGCATCAGATCGAAGAAGTGACAACATTTCTCCACAAAGGTTCCACCAGATTTTTCGTTAAACCTGTTCCAGTCGCCGACCTTTTCGAGGAACGGAAATCTATGTTCGCGAATGGTGAGAAGATTGATCCCTCCGGTTGCTTTATCCACCTGATTGATCAATGCAGCGACAGGCGGCATGTAACGATATTCCATTGCCACCCAAATCGGCGCAGGATATTCGGCGATCAGCTTCTCGATGAATGCCTTATCCTCAGGATTTGTTGCCAATGGCTTTTCAACGAGGATAGGCAAGGGATTGGTTTTTGCAATCTGTTTCAGTTGATCAACATGAGTATAGTTCGGGCTGACGATCACCAAACAGTCAAGGTCTGTGCGTGCCAAGAGTGCTTCAAGGCTTATTTCAAATTGAACATCGGGCACAAGTTCCTGTGCTTTGGCGCGCATGCCTTCATCGGGCTCATAGATCGCTGAAATACGCGCGTTATCCAAAAGCTGAATATTGCGAATATGCTCCTGGCCCATCATGCCGCAACCGATCATGGCGTAGTTCAATATCTTATTTGTCATTACAATTTACTCTGTCAAAGATTGCGTTATTCATTTCCATCGCGCCATGAAACGGGTTGTTGTCGGATCAAACCAGGTTCTTGAAAATTCAGCAGGAGCATTGTTCTGGTCGAAGCTAAGGCGCTCAATATAACCCCATATGGTCGCATTGGAGGTAAATTTGGCAGGTTTCCAATCAGGCGGCGGCGCAAGGCTTACGGCATCTTCAGCCCTAATAATCAAAAGGCCCAGTTTTTGTTTGTAATATTGATAAAGTGAATCGGATAAGTCTTCATTGCGAATTTGCTTTGCAAAACTTCCATCCAACCATATCTCCTCCACAGCAGCCATTTTCCCATTGAGCCTTCGCAGACGGCGGAAACGAAACGCGTCTTGCGAGGTGCCGAACGCAGGAAGATCGCGAGGTTTTTTTAGACGTTCAACGGAAAGTATCTCTGCTGTGGGAAGCCCGCCTCCGCTACTCAGCTCCAGCCTGAAGAAGCTATAAATCGTGGATGCAGCAACTTTGTTGCGGACATAATTGCCCGAGCCCTGCACTTTTTCCAGCAACCCTTTTTCTGTCAGGTCAGCCAAGGCCTTGCGCAGCGTTCCTACTGCGATTTCCAACTCAGCAGCCATTTCGCGCTCAGGGGCCAATTTGCTGCCATCGGGCAAAATACCAGCCTGAATTTCGCGTGCCAGCATTTCACTGACCTGCACATGCAAAGGTAGCTTTCCTGTAAAAGGCGTTGATTGAATGATTTTAAATGTCATATTTCAATTGATCCACAATTGATATATTGATATACAATTGTTCCACGACGCATATAACGAGATTTGATTGATGTCCATAGTCCCTGTCCGTTCCCATGATACTGACGCTGCAGAAGTTTCATGGTTTGCCCCCTTATGCTCTGATGACTATCAATATCTAGGCGTCCCCGATGGTGATATGCGCTCATCATGGGAAAACACATCAAAAATCATTCAAAAAGCTGATGAGCTTGGATTTAGAAATATTCTATGCCCATCATCGTATCAAGTCGGTCAAGACACGCTTACTTTCGTAGCTGGAAATGCACCCTTGACGAAAAACATCAATATGCTGGCGGCGGTGAGATGCGGTGAAATGCAGCCGATCATGCTTGCCCGCACAATTGCAACACTTGATCATATGCTGGAAGGACGCTTGACCGTTAATATCATTTCGTCAGACTTTCCCGGCCAAAAAGAGGACAGCGATTTTAGATATCAACGTTCCCGCGAGGTTGTTGAAATTCTGAAACAGGCTTGGACCAAAGATGAAATTAATCATCAGGGCCAAGTCTACCAATTTAGTGGATTAACAACCGACCCAGTTAAGCCCTATCAGCAGAATGGCGGGCCATTGCTTTATTTCGGCGGTTATTCCCCTGCTGCTCTCGATCTATGCGCAGAGCATTGCGATGTTTATTTGATGTGGCCAGAGAAAAAAGACGAACTAGCCGCTCGAATGAAAGCGGTGCATGAGCGTGCTGAGAAATATGGCCGTGTGCTGGATTATGGCCTTCGTGTCCATATGATTGTCCGCGATACAGAAGCGGAAGCGCGCGAATATGCGCGCGAACTTGTTTCAAAACTTGACGACGAACAAGGTAAACTGATTAGGGAGCGCGCGCTGGATGCTGGTTCTCTTGGTGTTTCGCACCAAGCTAAGAACCGCGAACTGGCAGACTTGGAAGGCTATATCGAACCGCATTTGTGGACTGGCGTCGGGCGGGCACGATCAGGTTGTGGCGCCGCTCTGGTAGGCTCGCCTGACCAAATTCTATCTGAAATTGAAGAATATAAGAAAATGGGCATCAGAGCTTTTATCTTTTCAGGCTATCCGCATCTTGAAGAATGTGAAAGCTTTGGAAAGCGTGTCCTGCCTCATTTGAAAACCTGTTCATTGCCCCATTTACAAGGCAGAGTACCAGCAACAAAACCACAAACGCCGCTTGGCGCAGGAGCTCGCCGATAATGAATCGCATTCAACTTTCAAAGAATATATCCATCAGTCGCATGGTTTACGGCATGTGGCGGGTCGGTGATGTGGACGATACCTCGCCAAAGCATGTGCAGGCGAAGATCGAAGCTTGTCTTGAACAAGGAATTACGACGATTGACCAGGCTGATATTTATGGTGGCTACACTGCAGAAGCAATCTTGGGAAACTGTTTTGCCCAAGCGCCAAAACTGGCAGAACAAGTCGAGATCATTACTAAGTGTGATATTGTTGCGCCCGTAGGCCGCTATAGCGATGCGAAGATCAAATATTACGACACCAGCGCTGCTCACATCAAAAACTCAATTGATATCTCGCTCAAAGAAATGCGCATTGAGAAAATTGATGTGTTGCTTATCCATCGCCCTGACCCGTTCATGGATCACCATGAAACCGGTAAGGCGTTAGACGATGCGATTGCATCAGGTAAAATTCGCGCTGCCGGTGTTTCAAACTTTAAACCGCCTGACTGGAATTTGCTTCAATCGGCGATGAAGAACACGCTGGTTACCAATCAGATTGAAATCAGTGTTTTGGCGCGTGATGCATTTACCAATGGCGATCTTGCATTTCATCAACAAAACAATGTCAGCCCGATGGCATGGTCCCCCCTTGGCGGTGGCTCGCTATTTGATGAGACTGAGGCCAAGACAAAGGCGCTTCGGGACGTATTGACCCGGAT
The DNA here is from genome assembly GCA_017854535.1 of Nitratireductor sp. Taxonomy (GTDB): domain Bacteria; phylum Pseudomonadota; class Alphaproteobacteria; order Rhizobiales; family Rhizobiaceae; genus Salaquimonas. The sequence goes on along the minus strand of JAFMHL010000050.1, from coordinate 7,023 downwards.
AAGCAAAGAACAAAATTTCTCCATGGATGCGATAGCCATTGCCTGGCTTTTGAAGCATCCTGCAAACATTGCCCCGGTGATGGGCACAAACAATCTAGAGCGCATTGCCAAATTCTCAGACGCCATGAAAGTGGCTTTGGACAGACAAACCTGGTTTGAAATATTGACAGCAGCCCAAGGACACGAGGTTGCATGATGTTGACAGACAATAACAACCTAAAACCAAACGAAGAAGCGGATAACCGAATGAATGGTAAACCAGCATCCCAACCGGCTCTCAAAGTGGTCGGCGGAGCAAGTGAATACCAAAAAAGAGAGATTCCTTCTGATGATAATAAGCGCTTGTATCGGGATGCTTTGGGTAAGTTCGCGACAGGCGTAACTGTCATTACAGCACGGACAGAACATGGCCCTGTGGGCATGACGGCAAATTCGTTTGCGTCTGTATCCCTTGATCCTGCTTTGGTGCTTTGGTCGGTTGATAAGTCATCAGGGCGTTATGAAGTTTTCCGCGATGCCAAACATTTCGCTATTCATATCTTACGAGAAGATCAAAGCGAACTTGCGCTAGACTTTGCCAAAAACGCAGATGCTTTTTCAAATTGCGAATGGCGAGACAATGAATATGGCGTTCCACTATTGCGTCATTCTCTTGCACGTTTTGAATGTGCTTTGGAGACCACCCATGATGGCGGCGATCATACGATCATCATTGGCAGAGTGATCGGGTTTTCTAAACAAGAAGGCAATTCATTGGTTTTTGCATCTGGAGAGTTTGGAGCATTTGCTGCGATTAATAAGTAAGAATTGGCAGGTCTGCTGGGGCGCCACACGAAGTGGATAGCAGAAAAGGGAGGATGGGTTGGAAGCATTTGCAAAAATTGTTGGGCTATTGGCCAGCATTAACAGTTTTGTTCTGAAAATTGGACGGAAGCTGGGCTTTGCTGCTTTGTTGCTCATGGTTATTGCAATCCTGCTCCAGATATTTTTTCGCTATGTTCTCAACAATGCGCTGCCTTGGCCTGAAGAAGCTGCAAGAGCCTTGATGATCTGGATGATGGCAATGGTTGCGCCAACGGCTTATCGCCATGCGGGATTTGTGGCTATTGAGATGGTGCCGGATATGCTCTCCAGAAACGCGCGCAACGTGTTGATGCTTGCAATCATGTTGCTATCTGCCCTTGCGATTGTTTTCATGCTTGGTCATGCTTGGGCTCAATACACTGCGCCTTTGTTGTTCGACTCATCAGGCTTGAATAGGCTATTGCAGGATAGCGGGATCAATCAATTCTTGGGCACAGATCTCAAATTTCGAACTGCTTATATTTTCTTGGCGATGGTGGCTTTAATGGTGATCATGCTGAGCGTAGCGGCCGAATTGATCCTCAGACAAATTGGCAGGATGATCTGGAGTGATGAAGACTTCCCCCATCCCGTAAACCCTGTTGCCATGGTGGATGTGTAGTCATGCTAACCTGGTTCCTACCCTTATTTCTTATATTCCTAATGTTAGGCGTTCCGGTGTTCTTTGCCATGTTGGCAGCCCCCGGATTACTGCTCTATTTCAACGGGCAAGAGCGCGACATCGCTTTGATGTATCGTAATATTTATAATGGCATTGATAACGGCGTTCTGCTTGCCATACCGTTCTTTATGTTAGCTGGTGAGTTGATGAACCGCGGTGGGATAACGGAGCGGCTGGTTGCTTTTTCACAAGCGCTCATTGGCTCAGTGCGTGGCGGCTTGGCGCAAGTTAATATTCTGTCCTCCATGCTTTTCGCTGGCATGTCAGGCTCAGCGGTTGCTGACACTTCGGCGCTTGGTTCGATGCTTATTCCTGCGATGGAGAAAGAAGGCTATACGCGAAAATTTGCGGCAGCGATCACTGCTGCTTCTTCGGTAATTGGTCCGATCATCCCGCCATCAGGCATAATGATTATCTATGCCTATGTGATGGAAGTATCGGTTGCAGCGCTTTTTGCGGGTGGGATTATCCCAGGTATTTTGGTTGGCCTTGGCTTGATGATTGTCACACGTGTTTTGGCCAACTATTACGATTATCCTCCGGCCAAACGGATTGTTCATGATAGTGTAACTATCTCGCCAATGGAAAATATTGCAACACGGATTATTGCCCGCATCATGCTTTCAGCAGCCCTTTACCCACTGGTTAAAAAACTTGCTATGGGCGATGATGTTACCAATTGGCAGCAATTTGCAGCACTCTTGGTTGCCAGCTTTTTATTCTCTGAATCGTTCTTTCAAATCCAGCGCAGGTTGGTTTCTGAGGGCTTTCGCATAGTCGCCAAGCGGGCTGTATTGCCATTGCTCACGCCCGTGATCATCCTTGGTGGTATTTTGGGAGGCATTGCCACACCGACAGAAGCCTCAGCTTTGGCCGTTGCTTATGCCGCTTTGTTGGGATTGGTTGTTTTGCGGACGCTAAAACTTTCCGATCTTGGTCCATTGTTCACCCGTTCAGCAATCACCTCATCAGTGGTGTTATTGTTGGTTGGTGCAGCGATGGCGTTTAAAACCGTCGTTAGCCTATCACATGCCGCCGAGAGCCTTGCGGCCTATATTTTATCTTTGACCAGCGATCCTTTGATGCTGTTGCTGATGATCAATATCTTGCTGTTTATTGTCGGAATGTTTTTGGATGCGGGTCCGGCCATCATTATTTTGGGACCAATACTTGCACCCATCTTTATAAATATGGGCGTCCACCCAGTTCACTTTGCGATGATCATGTCAGTCAATTTGACCGTGGGGTTAGCAACGCCGCCTATGGGATTGGTATTATTCGTGGCATCCTCTGTTTCCGGTGTAAAAGTGGAAACAATTTCACGCGCCATTCTGCCTTTCCTGGCAGTAGAGGTCTTTGTCATTTTCTTGATTACCTATTTCCCGATTATCTCACTAGGCATCCCTTATTGGTTAGGGTTTGTAAAAGATGTAGATCTGATGGGGCCGGTTTTAAGATTGTTTTTTTAAAGTGTTCTGACAATATCGTTGGATCATTTTGAATGAAGGCTTTCGAGCCAGAGTAAGTTGGGGCAACGCCTCATCTAAGTTAGTAAATGGGATCAACTTTGATCTCGAAACGGAGGAGAGACAATGAATAAACTTTTTAAATCCCTTGGCGTATTGGCGCTTGGTGCGAGCTTATTGGCAAGCACAGCAATAGCCAGTTATGCAGCAGATTTTAATCTGCGCGCTACGGCAAACTCAAATGAGAATGATGAAGACTATGACGGTCTGGTTGTTTTCAAAAACTATGTGGAAGCTGCATCAAACGGCAAAATTGGTGTCGAATTGTTCATCGGCACTCAGCTTTGCTCCAAAGGTGAAGAATGCTTGCAGGGCGTATCTGATGGCACAATCGACATCTATATCTCCACGTCAGGCGGCGCAGCAGGCGCATTCCCTTATGTGCAGGTGCTTGACCTTCCCTACTTGATGGCGAATGACAGAATTGCCGAAGAAGTATTGTCTGGCAACTTCACTCGCACCATGCGCGATATGGCATTGAAAGATTCGGGCGATAAAATTCGCTTGATGACTATTGGTAATACCGGCGGATGGCGTAACTTTGCCAATACAAAACGTCGTGTTCAGATGCCGAAAGACATGGAAGGATTGAAGATCCGTACCGTTGTGGCTGATCTACCTCAAGAACTCGTAAAAGCACTTGGCGCATCGCCTACACCTATCCCATGGCCGGAGCTGTTTACATCGTTTCAAACAGGTGTTGTTGAAGGTTCCAAAAACGGCATCACAGATATCATGGGGATGAAATTTCCTGATGCAGGGCTAAAATATGTGACGCTTGACGGGCATGCCTATATGGGCGCTCTTTGGTGGATGAACAACGACAAGTTCAAAGCCATGCCGGAAGACTTGCGCCAGGTAGTCGTTGACGGTTTTTCTGCGCTTCAACAAGCGACCTTCGCTTCTCCAAAGCGCAAATCAATTGCAGCTTATGAAGAGTTTGTTGCAGGTGGTGGTGACCTTTATGTGCCAACACCGGAAGAGAAAGCAGCTTTCAAAACTGCCGCTTCACCTGTTTATGACTGGTTCAAAACCAATGTAAAAGGCGGACCTGAAATTTTTGACGCCCTCATATCTGCGGTTTCAGAAGCCGAAGCTGACATTAAGGCCGCTAACATGAAAGACCTTAACTAAGGTCGCTCAAACTGACAAAGAAGATCCGCTCTGGCGGGTCTTCATTTTATCTCGCATCACCGAAACGGATAGAGCCAAACACGGTAATCATCAATCAGGATATGGGCCTTTTCGATTTGCTCTTTCGTCATCTTCTTGACTACTTCTTCCTGACTGATCGCCGCATCAGGGTCGCCGCCAATCGCAGACAAAACATACCACATATAAGCGCGCACAAGATCCGGGGCTTCCATTCCCCTACCAACTTCATAGTACCAACCGACCCCACTTTGGGCGCCGGGATGGCCTTTCATGGCAGAGCGCAGGTACCATTCAAAGGCACGCGCATCATCGCGCTCAACGCCAAGGCCCATGGCATACATGACGCCTATGAGTTCTTCGGCATCTGCATTGCCGGAACGGGCCGCCGGCAAAAACTCCTTCATCGCCTCTTCAAATTTTCCCGCATCCATAAGATCTCGTCCTGCTTCAATTTCAGCATTGGCAGGCACTGCAAAACTGATGACTGCAATCGCCCACAAAAGACGAAGGGATTTGGTATTTACAAACACTTTCATAAATGGACCTCCGGGTTCATTTTGTTTTTGATGATGGCAATATCTGCAGTCGCATCGGAATTGCCAAGGTCTCTTTCGGCAGATGATTTCATTCCTTTTGATGCAAAGCAAGCAGCACTGGGGCAATTGCTTTTTTACGATAAAATTTTGTCCGGCAATCGCAATATCTCTTGCGGCACATGTCACCACCATGACCACGGCGGCGCTGATGGCCTTTCTTTGGGTATTGGTGAAGGTGGCGTCGGGGTTGGGCCAAGGCGGGTAAACGGCGTTGGTGATGATGCAATCACGAAACGCATTCCGCGCAATGCCCCTGCCTTTTGGAACCTTGGGGCAAAAGAAATTCGTGTTCTCTTTCATGACGGGCGCTTAAGCAAATCAGATCTTTATGACAATGGGTTTAATTCGCCTGCGGAAGAATGGCTTCCCAAAGGCCTGACCAATCTATTGTCTGCTCAGGCTTTGTTACCGTTAACAGCTCAATTTGAGATGGCTGGAAATCCTAAAGAAAACGAAATTGCAGGAGCGGTTCATGACCGTATCGACAAAGCCTGGCCAATCATCGCCAAGCGAATTCGTACTATTCCCGAATATGCCGAAGGTTTTATCGAAGCGTTTGAAAATATTCAGAACCCGGCGGAAGTAACCATTGTTGAAATTGCTGAAGCCCTTGCAGCATTCATAGGCACTGAATGGCAAAGCATCGATGCACCTTTCGACGCGTATATAGCCGGAAATAAAACTGCACTCTCCCTGGAGCAAGAAAGAGGGCTCATGCTATTTTATGGTAAGGCCCAGTGCTCAACCTGTCATAGCGGGGCCTTGCTAACAGATCAGAAATTTCATGCGATTGCCCTACCCCCATTTGGACCCGGGCGAACCAGACTTTTTGATCCTTATGCTCGTGATGTGGGACATATGGGAGAAAGCGACGATGTGGATGATGCTTACCGGTTTAGAACACCATCGCTGCGGAATGTTGAATTAACGGCACCCTACGGCCATAATGGCGCTTATCCAAATTTGGAGGGTATAGTCCGCCATCATATGGAGCCGCAAAAATCATTTGATCTTTGGAAGCGCGATTGGGCAAATTTGCCCAGCATAGAACCGCTGAAAAAAGCTGATTTCATGATCATGAACGATCAGCGCGAGATGGCACGTGTCAGAGCAAAAGTGGATATTGATATTCCTGTATTGGACGAAACCGAGATTGGAGACCTAGTCTCATTTCTGCAAGCATTGACGGGAGAGAATGCGCGAAGCAACACCCTTCCTTTGGGCAGACCTAGCAAAGTACCAAGCGGGTTTTCTGTAGATTAATCTAATCGCTGCTTTCCCAATTTTGGTAATATACTAAGGTCTTCATTTCCGTTAGTTTGATCATAGAGCGTTTGAAGTCGATAAGTTTGGACGGAGAATAACCCTTGGAATTACAAGACGAAATAAGAATTAAAGCCCCTCGTGATGTTGTCTATGCAGCGTTGAACGATCCAGAGATATTGAAACAATGCATCCCGGGTTGTGAGGAACTTACTAAGCATTCAGACACTGATTTAGAGGCAAAAGTTACTTTAAAAATCGGCCCCGTGAAAGCCAAGTTCGGCGGCAAGGTCAAGCTTGACCCAAGTAAAGCTCCTGAGAGATTCTCATTACATGGCGAAGGAAGCGGAGGCATTGCCGGACATGCAAGAGGCGGCGCTGATGTTGAGCTTATTGAAGATGGGGATGGCACCATTCTTCGCTATGAAGCCAAAGCCGATGTGGGCGGAAAGATCGCTCAATTGGGCAGCCGGCTGATCGTCAGCACATCTAAGAAATTGGCTGGCAAGTTTTTTGAGAACCTTGCCGAAGTGCTTTCCAAGCAATAGGAGGCAGTTGTTATCACGCGGAGAACTACGAAGACGTTTTGTTGACCGCTTTTTAAACAGCCTATCGCGTTCTAGGTTTTAGATAAGTGCCGTGTGCGGTTAGCAGTGAACCATACTACAAATTATGACGTTGTTCGAATTCAACTTTCAAGCTTGAGCCCTTCAGCGTTATTTTTTCAAACAGAAGGAATCATTGAAAGTAAGTTTACCTTTGGAATGGCAATCCCAGCTTTGTCGCGATAATAAGAAAACAAACGAAAACCAAAATTTGTGAGGGAAATAGTTTGGGAAAGCCTACTGAAGAACAGAAATCAAAACTAAAAAATATAACGAAAGAAACTGCGAAGACTGAACCCGCAGAAAAGTATTCAGTTTCACGCAGCTTTGTTTCTTTATTGAATCAACTAAAT
>JAFMHL010000094.1 GCA_017854535.1 Nitratireductor sp. | reverse complement strand
TACTTTTACCCGGCCCCCTTGGCCGACCAAGAGGTAAGCCAGAGGCCAGACAAAAAATGTCGAGGACAGGGAGCAGCTACTGAAAACAATAGCCACCCACTCCCCGATTTCCTGGGCCCACATCAACATGTTGGGCGAATACGATTTCTCCGATGAAATACTCCAAGATAGCATCGGAATTCTCCCCCCGGGAGCATAAGCCCGTAAAGGGCCTTATAAATAAGGCAATCTGTCAAAACCCTATGTCGCGTTTGGTACCTTTGTTGGGTTAGACCCAAAGACCGCGACTGAAGGCAAAAAAACAACGCGTGTCAAACCATCGGATCTCGCCCGGTCTTCCCACCTAACGCAATTGCTATCAGTGTACTGAGGCATAATCTGAAAGACCGGTCTTCTTCACTTGAAGTTCATTTCAATAATTGTCCCTATTCTTGAACAGACTCTACATTTGCTCCGATACCTTTTGCGTGAGCGTCCGAGGATACTTATGGATAATTGAAAGCCTCACCGGACGTTCACGAACAGTATGGATATCTTCTTCGAATAGGGGGGACACATCAATTGATCATAGTTTGGTTTGGGAAACGTGGACCTGAAGTAACAAGGACGGTCATGCGACGCAAGAAACAATATCTGCTTATTTCAAAATATCTCGTTCCGTGATCAACTCCGTCTTCGTCCCGTGTAGGGTGGAATCGTAGGGCTCGGTAGAACGGTAGATGATATCAATCATGTCTAGTAGCTCTGAAGAGCCGATACTCTGGGGAGGAGGAGTGCCTTCGTCTTCCATCGCGTAGGAGTATCCAGCCATCACAGCCTGCTCCCAGGGGAACACCACCTGGATCAGCGGCGTTCCCGCCGAGACGCTGGGAGAGGAGGCGTAATGATAGCGCCTCACCGTTACCAGGCGGTTACTGTCGTTGACGATCAATGTTACTGAGCGGGGCCAATCGGGACTTCGTTGCAAGGGAACGATACGCCCGGCGGGGCTGGTATATTCACCGTCGTTGACACTGGTCTTATGCAAGAACCCGGTTTCAGAGAGTTGATCGTTGACCACTACTACCGCGAAGGGGCGGTTGGACTGAGCTGATTTGATGTTCAAAATCACGGGCGTTGTCAGGACTCCCGCGCCTAATATGGCTAGGCTCAATCCGATCACGACATTGCTGCGGATAAACCAGAAAAAGCCCAAGGCGCAAAGAGCGGCGAGCCCAAGGGGAATAACTCCCAAGGCCCCGAGACCGGTTACAGCTTCCGTGATCATATCCTCCCCTCTCATGTTATCCCATGTGAAAAATCAAAATACCCCAGAAAAGGCTGGTCAGAAGAAACGGAGAGACCAGTAGCAGCCAACGGGCTTTATGAGAAAAGACCCGCTTTTCCATCAAAGTGTCCATAGACGAGCCGATGGCAAACATTAGGATGAGGCCGAATCCGACCATCAATCCGACCATGGGGCCGTCAAAATCTCCCATCATATATTCCAGGATCGGGGTTAGAATCAGGATGCTAACAACCCCCAGGGTCACGCCCCCCAGGATAGAGCCCAGATACTTTACTGCCACTTGTAAGCCACTCACCGGCAATATGGGCGTTGCCGACATGTCATTGCTGCAGACCGGGCACAAAACACCTACCTCAATGTGAGTAGGCATATCCGGGCCAGCAAACAGAAAATGACAATGAGGGCAGGTAATCATAGCATTCCAATCAAAATTCCAGTCAAAACCCTATAACATATTGAATTATAGCAAGGAGAAGCGAGATGGTTAAGTGATAATGGCACACCTCGACCTCCGGTAGTCAACACGAAGCATGGCTAACGAGTGTACACCCTTAATTTCAACAAATTATGCTTCAGCTGTACACCACCCCCACCCCCACCCCCCTGGCCACCTGCCCCCCCTGGGTAGCGAAACCAACAACACCGCCAGGGTGATGAAGAAAAATGAAATTACTCTTTTTGCAGGCAGCACCATGGGCTTGCCAATCCAGACAGGTTTTTATTGCAGAACCTCTTGCAGAACAATGTAACACAATTGAGTTGGATACTATAATTCTCTGCTGAATGCCGCTTTTGTGTAAGCGCCCTGCTGATCACTCGCCTGAAAGGTAATTCCAAGGCAACAGCTCTTCAATCCTGTTGATCTTATGATCTGCGATACGACCGAGAACATTAGTGAGCCATGCTTGAGGATCAACGCCATTGAGTTTGGCCGTTTCAATCAGGGTGAAGGCGATTGCCATAGCTTTTCCACCGCGCTCAGAACCAGCAAATATCCAATTTTTTCTGCCTATGGCCACTGGCTTGACTGCCCGCTCGCAGGTGTTGTTATCTAATTCCAGGAAGCCATTATCGAGATAGGGCCGGGTTTTGGGAATCCGGCTCAGCGCATAGCGGATGGCTTTTGCCAGTGGCGATTTGCCGGATATTTTGGGCAGCTGCGCATGTAGCCATGTTTCCAGATCTTCAAAGATCGGACTGGCCTTTTCCTGGCGAATGGCGGTCCGCTCTACGGGGGAACGGCCACGAGTTTCTTTCTCGATGCCGTATAGTTTGGCAATTCGTTTGATGGTCTCTTCAGCAATAGCTGAGCCTTGTGATTGTTGAACATCAACAAACTTACGGCGGATATGAGCCATGCAGGCAACCTCTGAGGCTTTATGCTCACCAAACAAACCGTTGAAGCCAGCATATCCATCCGCATGCACCCAGCCCTTGTAATTCAATAAATGGCTGACGGGATGTTCACCTTTGCGATCAATCGTAAATTGATACCACGCCCCAGGTGGAGCCTGACCATCCCAAGGCCGTTCATCACGAACATAAGCCCAGACTCGCGCAGTTTTTGTGCGCTTGTTGCGGGGTGCCAACATCTTGATTGGAGTATCGTCAGCAAACAGTGCGACACCTTGCCGGACATGTTTACCTATCGCATCAGCCAGTGGTTCCAGCAGTGCCGTTGATTTGCCGACCCAGTCCGCCATTGTCGAGCGATCCAAGTCGATGCCCTCACGTTGGTAAATCTGAGACTGGCGATATAACGGCAAGTGGTCACAATACTTCGAGACCAGCACATGAGCCAGAAGACCAGGGCCAGGACGACCTCGCTCAATCGGTCGTGATGGCATTGGTGTCTGTAATACCGCCTCACAGCAAGAACAGGCCATGCGAGGACGAACAATCCTGTTCACAGTGAACCGGCCCGGCACGTATTCCAGTTCCTCGGTGACATCTTCACCCAATGTCTTCAGGCTGCCGCCACACTTGCTGCAATTATCTCCGGGGGTGAGAACCTGCTCGTTGCGTTCCAGATGCTCAGGCAAGGGTTTGCGCTTTGGCTTGTTCTTCGGCTCTGAAACTTGCGCTTCAGGAGTACCAGCTTCCTCAGTCGCTGCTGCTATCTCTTCGTTCTCATCAAACAGCTGAAGTTGATCAAGGCTTTCCGATTTACTACCGAAGCGGTGGCGGTTATGTCCTGCAAGCTGGTGTTTGAGGTCGGTAATCTTGAGGTCGCGGTTCTTCAACTCCTTTGCCAGAAGTGTCACCATATCCTGAAGTTCAGCAGGGTCATTAGGCAGCGATTCAAGGTTGTTCAGCATGGTAATTGTCTACCAGAAACACCCCTGAAAAGGAATCACAAACCTGCAGAAATACTTACTTTTGTTGAGAAAAGTGTAGCTCGTATCCTGCCCATTCAACCGGTCTTCAGGGGCCGCCATGTTCGTTGTGGAATGCGCCAGTCTATGCCTTCAAGCAACATCGCCAATTGAGCCGCGGTCAGACTGACCTTGCCGTCCTTTGCGGCAGGCCAGACAAAACGGCCACGTTCCAGCCGCTTGCTAAACAGGCATGCTCCCTGACTGTCCCACCAGATGATCTTCAACAAATCACCACGACGGCCACGGAATACAAACAGATGACCAGAGAACGGGTCGGCAGCAAGAGTCTTCTCCGCCTGGGCCGCGAGTGTATTGAACCCACGCCGCATATCAGTCACACCAGCAGCAA
>JAFMHL010000017.1 GCA_017854535.1 Nitratireductor sp. | reverse complement strand
CTGAAGCCAATATACCCACCAACTATTGAAAACATCTTAAGCAGCAGCGTTAACAGAACAAAAAAATTTAAATGCATATTTTACGAGTTTCATACCTACAAACTCGATATTTAAACTAGAACTAAATAGATATTTGGTGTTTGTCTGCTCAAAGACTGGTAAGTGCATTGCCCCGAAAACAATGTGATAATTAAGAAATCGGTGAGAAAATCTGATTTTAATTCAGTACTTTAATTTACTTCAGCCATCCAATATTCCTGCTCTGACTTATTCAATTGCAAATGCATCAGGAAGGTTTTGAAGTCGGCTGATAGCGCCTTGGAAGTGTGCTCCACACAATTGTTCAATATAGCCACAAACAATCGTGCCCAATTGAAAATTTTCTTAGCATCCATGGAGCCTGGAAAAATTCTCACCTCAAAAGTTTGCTTATGTGGCACATCCAAGACGACGTTCATTAAATTGAAGTCACAGAATTTGGTAAGCTTGATTTTAGTAAGCTGATCACGAAGCGGCTTCCAACCGGATTTTGCAATTCCCGGACGCGCCATCAATTCAAACAATTCATTTGGCAGCTCACCCAGCCGGGTACAATTCGTATTGGTTTTGACTAGATTGCGGAGAGATCGACCGTGCAGACGCAAAATGTCTACAAGTCGGGCAAATATGACAGCTTTTCGCAAACTAGTCGCATCAAAGTGGATGTGAACCGCCGCTTCTGTTGGTACCGTAAATTGGAGAGCATGTGCTTCAGAAAGAGTATCCTGCAACCAAGACAGCTGACCAGTGACCAAGGGCGGTGATATCAGTTCACAAGGGCGATGGCGTTCTCCTGGCAGAGTTGGCGCCATTGCGATGGATGCATTTGTGCGGTCAGCTACATGGTATATATCCCCTTCGAGTTTTTGAACCGATGTACCAAACAGTTTAGCCAAGGGCTGTAAAACGTCTTTTTGATCTGCTTCAGGATCGCAATGCTCTAGTACAAGATTAAGCAGGCGTTTATCGTCACTAATGATCCGATACCAACCCTTTTGGCTTTTTGCCTCTCGCGATAAATTTTTGCGAATGGTCAGATCATCGACGCATTTGGCAACCAATGTGTTGGAAGCATCATAGACCTCATAACCCAATACCAGATTTTCGAATACTGGCGTTCCATCCACTTTGCTTGGTTCAGACTGGGGATAGAATATCCGGCGTACTGCGTTGGATTGATCAGAAAAACCTTTGCCTATAGCCGCAGCCAGATCGTGTCTGCTTTTGCCTGGAGGTGCTAGCAGTTCAATTTCAAATCCGGTTTTCCATGCAAGTTCAGACATGAGAACCTTTATTCATTTTGTAATATTAAGAAGGGCTCGGACGCTATATTCAAAGCATTCGAGCCCATAACAGTTTAACGACAAAAAGCGCATTTAAAGGCGGAAGCCAACATTTGCCATATCCTGGCGGAAACGTTTTACGCCTGTCTCGCTCGTCATTTGTTGAACTTTTTGTTTTGCTTCATGGGCTGGTCGCCCCCAGAAATTACCCAAAGCAACCGCATCGGCATAAGATAATTCTGTCTCAGGCCATGAGCAATAAACCCGGTTTCTAGTGCTTGCAATGTCCTGATCTGCCAGATGTGTCAGTCCGCTGAGAATCTTGCGGCCCAGCACAAGCTTGCCTTGATATTCGTCCACATTCCAGACAGAGGCGATCTTCTTGGCATCGCAATATCCATAGGGACTTCTGGCATAGGCATCAAATATCTGGTTTTCTGAATAGTGTTGGCTGACTTGAACAATCGGTAAATTTGAAGAATTACTTTGTGCGTTGGATGGAGATCCAGCAACCATGATAATGCCAGCAACGGCCAGTGCCATAGTCAGGTAAGCAGATTTTTTGAGAGAAATTAAATGTTTTTTGATAATCATGGGCGACCTCATAGATTGATAAGTATGATGCCCCATAACTTTGACCGAAGTCTTGGGAAAGAATGCACATGACCGCCCGATTGGTCAATAGATTATTGATATAAAGACACTTTTTGGAATTTGCTTAGCAGCAGAAATCACTCTTCTCTGAATGCTCTATTAAAGCTGTCAGATATTGGGCGCGCCAGATATTCAAAAAATGTTCTGTCGCCGGTTCCAATAAAGGTATCAACTGGCATGCCAGGATAAATCTGATCCCGCGTCAAAGGAAGCGGCAAGTCCCCTTCTAACTGCAAGCGCGCCAAATAATAGGGCGCTCTTGTATCTGGATCCACCAATCTGTCTGCAGAAACATAAGTGACAACTGCAGCCACTTCCGGGGTGGTGCGTGTATTTAATGCCACAAATCTGACATTGGCTTTTTGCCCCGGGCGAACCACATCAATATCCTGAGTTGGGACACGCGCTTCAATGATCAAGTCGGCCGAGGTGGGCAGTATTTCCAACACGGTTTCGCCAGGTCTCACGACGCTACCGACTGTGTTTTTATTCAGTTTCACGACGACGCCATCCACTGGAGAGCGTATGGCCAAGCGTTCAAGAATATCCTCACGGGAGCGTAATTGCTCTTCCAGATCATTCACCTGCGCCTGAACAGTATTAAGGTCAATAGATGCAGTTTCCGTTCGCGACGCATCTTGAAGCAGTACCTGCTTCTCGATTTCCAGAAGTGAGGTTTTGCGCTGAGCGATGGTTGCCAGCAAAGCGCCAATACGCCCTTCTGAATCTGCCTCTGCACGCTGAAGCGCATTATACTGGCTTCGTGGCGTCAGGCCGCGATCGAGTAATTTCTTTTTCTGATTAAGTTCGTCACGAATGACTTCCAGTTTGGTTTTTTCAGAATTGCTTTGAATCTCCAACCCGGTAATTTCTTCGCTCGTTGATCGGCTTCTTTGGGCCAATACACTTAGTTCAGAATTATGGCGCTGGAGGCGGCTCTCGAATTCTCTTTCTTGTTGGCGCACGTCATCGCTCAATCCGTTTTCTGTGGCAAGTTTTTGAAACTCTTCAGGAAATACAAGGGTCGTTGCGTTATCGCGCTCAGCCTTTGTGCGATATAATTTCGCACGCAGACTGATCAACTGAGATGTAACGCGATCCCGCTCAGCTTTCACCCTTGTGGGGTCAAGGCGAACAACAACATCTCCAGCCTCGATACGCTGGCCTTCATCGATAAGAATTTCTTCAATGATACCGCCTTCAAAATGATCAACGGTTTGGTTCAGTCCGCTAACAGCGACAATTCCGCTGGCTACAGCCGCGCCGGAAATCGGCACTATGGCGCCCCAAACACCAAAGCCGCCCACAAACACACCAATAATAATCAAGCCTAGGATGATCGGGCCTTTGACTGAAGTAGGTAAGGTTTTTTTCCAATCAGCTTCATTTGCTTGTGACACTGAATTAGGCTTTTCATATTGCGCTTGTGCTGAAGCCACGGTCTGTGCACTTTGGTCAAGTTCACTCATTTCCAGTATCCTTTTTTGGCGTCACTGGTTTGGCTGCACCAAAACCGCCATTACCAAAATTTCTTGGATCGTAATCGGTTGTGCCCTTTGCGCTCACTTGCGGATTTGGTTTGGGTTTAGGAGGCGTAGGACTTGCAGCAGCAGAGCCGGGATCGGTTGTTCCATTTCCCTGCTGTTTGCCACTGAATTTTTTAATGATTTCAGCTTTGTCTCCAAAGTCAGCAATTGTGCCAGCTTGGATGCGCATCAGCTTGTCAACCAAAGCAAGAGCGGACTCGCGTTGGGTAATAATGAATACCGTAATTTTCTTGAGTTTGGCAGCTTGCAATGCCTTGTTAAGGGCGACCTCCCCAAACCGGTCCAGGCTGGAATTGGGCTCATCCAAAACAAGTAATTTCGGATCGCCGTAAAACGCTCTCGCTAAACCAATACGCTGTTTTTCACCGCCTGATATCTGCGCTCCGCCCGGACCAATTGGCGTATCGTAGCCACGAGGCATGGTCTTGATAAGATCTTCCACATGAGCAAGTTTTGCCGCCTCAATAATTTTCTCGGGATTAGGCTGGCTCTCAAATCTGGATATGTTTTGAGCGATGGTTCCTGGGAGCAATTCAACATCTTGAGCAAGATAGCCAACATGCTTGCCTAATTCTTCTGGGTCCCAATTAGAAATATCATGCCCATCAATACGTACGCTACCGCCACGTGGGACTACTGCGCCGATAATAATGCGAGCAAGGGTCGACTTACCTGAACCAGAGGGCCCAATTACAGCGACCGATTCGCCTGGATTGAGCGTAAACGACACTCGCCCAAGCACCGGACGCGCCGCTGGGTCCAGAGCATTTGGTTGATAAATCGATTGAACTTCCAAATGGCCTGTCGGTGTTGGCAGAGACATATAATTTTCTTGCGCTTTTGACTTGCCAATGAATTCTTGCAGGCGCTTCCAGCTTTCAAGACCTTGGGTCAATTGGCGCCACGATCCAATGACCTGATCAATAGGAGCAAGCGCCCTGCCCGATATAATGGATGAAGCGAAAATCATTCCTGGTGTCATTTCGCCGCCAAGAACCAGCACAGCTCCATAGCCAAGAACAATGATTTGAAGCATTAGCCGGATGAATTTGGAAAGACCTGTAAAAACCGCGTTGATTTTCCCAATGTGATCGCCGTGCTGCATTGTCTGGCTATGGGCAACACCCCAGTTATTGACCACATTGTTGACCATACCCATGGCAACCAAGCTTTCCGCATTGCGAGCCAGATATTCGGTTTGCAAAGCAGATGCGATGGCTTTGCCAGACTGTTCATGGGTGGCTTTGGCGCTCAAAATTTGATTGAGATAGGCAAGGCCAGCCAATACCAATGCGCCGAAAAGCGTTATCCAGAACAGGTCTGGGTGGATCAAATATAAAATTGCGATAAAGATGGATGCGAATGGAAGGTCCAAGACTGCAAAGGCTTGACGTGAGCCAATGATGGAGCGAAGGGCTGTTAGATCCCGCATTGGCTGGGAGTTAACGCCATTTGCTGCACCAGCACGAATAACTTGTTGGAGAACGGTGTCTCCCAAACTTGCATCAAGCCTCCCAGCAATTCTATTTGCAAGAACGCTTCTTACCGCTTCCATTCCTCCAAGGACCATCAATGCAAGCAAAGCAATAATGGAAAGAAAGGTAAGTGTCGCGGCACTTTGCGATGGCAAAACGCGATCATAGATTTGCAACATATAAAGGGGTATCGCCAATAGCAGCAAATTGGTGAACAATGAGAAGAAAGCCACAATCCAAACGAGACGTTTGAAATCAGTCATGGCAATTTTTAATTTTTCCATTAGTCCCCGCAATATCGTATCTGGATTCATCCAGACCTAATTGGTCGTTCATTTTTTTTACAGCCCGCTATTTAAACTGCAAAGCGCGCGGCATCAATAAACCCGCTCTAAAGTGGTTGTATAGCAGGATTCAGGTTAAAAATTATCATATTGTTCCCATTCCATAAAAAAACCCTGCCATAAGCAGGGTTTTCTCGATTCATGAGACTTAAATAATTCACCTATTGGTGATTACTTGCGTTTTTTCAAAGAGTCGCGAATTTCCATTAGCAATTCCTGGTCTTTTGTTGGACCAGCAGGTGCGGCAGCTTCTTCGGCTTTCTTCATTGAGTTTATGCCTTTAATCACAATGAATAATACCCATGCAACAATCAAGAAGTTGATCAGCAAGGTGATAAAGTTACCATAGGCTAGGACCGGACCAGCTTCCTGAGCAGCGGCAAGTGTTTCTGCTGGTGCAGCACTTCCAAACTGATAGAACATGTTGCTGAAATCCGGCATGCCAAACAAACCTGCAATTATCGGCATCAGAATGTCGTTCACAACGGAAGCAACGAGCAAGCCAAACGCGCCGCCGATGATTACACCAACAGCCAAGTCGACCATATTGCCTTTCATGGCAAATTCTTTGAATTCTTTAAGCATTGTATTCCCCTTTAAGTTTTGGCTTTTTGCCAAATTATGTGGATCGGCATGGGCCGAATCCTCGATTTCTCTAAAGGCCACCTAACCTTAGAACTATCGTATAACCTCAGGTAAATAAAAGGTTAAGCCCTTATTTGCAGTTGATGTGGTGGGATATTGACAAACTACTATACTATTACAGAACGCTAGATAGCTTGTATCTAACGCTGTGATTGACATCTCATCCATAATTTTGGCAGTTTACAGTAAGAAATGCCCTTAGGAGGCGTTTACTCCGACATTAGGCCCAAGGCTCTTCATGATATCGCCGCTGCTTCTCGCGTTCATCGCACTATTATATCTCATGCTGCTTTTCGCTGTTGCACGATATGCAGACACGCGCGGAAAAACCACCTCACTTGGTGCTCGCACAACCATATATCCGCTGTCTCTTGCTATTTATTGTACAAGCTGGACATTCTTCGGTTCTGTTGGGTTAGCGACAACCAGCGGTGTTAATTTTCTGGCTATCTATATCGGTCCGATCTTAATGATGACATTGGGCTTTCCTATTCTCAAACGTATTGTCAGTCTTTCCAAACGCCAACGCACCACATCAGTGGCTGACTTTCTTGGAGCCCGATATGGGAAAAATGTTTGGGTAGCGGCAACTGCAACCTGCATTTCAGTCATTGGTGCAGTGCCCTATATCTCGCTACAGTTAAAAGCTGTCGCGCTATCCTTATCAGAATTAATGTCCTCGACCGAGTTTGGTGTAACCAGTTCGGTTCCAGTTTTCGGTGATTTGTCTCTGGCCATTGTTATCACCCTAGCGCTGTTTACCATTCTATTTGGTACGCGGCATGCTGACGCCACCGAACACCAATATGGTCTCATGTTTGCGATAGCCTTAGAGTCAGCCATCAAGTTAGCTGCGTTTTTAACGGTAGGTATCTTTGTAACCTATTTCATGTTTGACGGATTTGCTGATCTTTTCACGCGAGCCATCGCCCATCCAGAGGTGATAGCCATTGTGGAAAGTGGCGTCGACTATGGTAATATGGCGGTGCTGACCTTACTGAGTTTTCTTGCATTTTTAATGCTACCGAGACAGTTCCATGTTGCGGTCGTAGAGAACCAAACCGAGCAGGAATTATCGAGAGCACGCTGGCAGTTTCCGCTTTATCTTATTGCAATAAATCTATTTGTTTTGCCTATCGCTGCTGCGGGTATCTTGACATTTGGTGATGGCTCAAATGGCGACGGATTTGTGCTTGCGCTGCCTGCAATCGCTGACAATCAATTCATATCTTTGGTTGGATTTATCGGTGGACTATCTGCCGGGACAGCTATGGTAATTGTTGCCTGTGTCGCGCTGGCAATTATGATTTCAAACCATCTTGTCCTGCCTGTTTATCTTAGAGGCGTAACAACTCATTTAAGAACAAATTCGTCGATGGAGCAGCGCATTTTGATTGTTAGGCGCACAGCTATTTCAGTAATTCTACTCCTTGCTTACCTCTATTATAAGGCAGCCGATAACTCGCAAGCATTGGCGTCTATCGGTTTGGTCTCATTTGCTGCCTCTGCCCAACTTGCCCCTTCTATGTTTGTTGGACTGATTTGGCGCAGGGCGAATGCAACAGGGGCCATTGCGGGAATGGTGATCGGATTTTTAGTTTGGCTTTATATGCTATTCTTACCTACACTAGGCTCTAGCGGGCACTATTGGGGACTGCCGCTATCTACATCTTCGGTCTATGAAACATTGGGCGTTTCTGCACTGACCGCAGGTTTTTTATCCAGCATTGGGATGAATTTGGCTGCACTGGTAGCCGGGTCGATTTTAAGTCGCCCAAGCGCTTTAGACTCTTATCAGGCACAGGTATTTATTTCCCACCGCGGTAATGATGCGATGGATTTGAAAGACAATACCAGCCTTTTGACCATCAATCAGGTGAATGCAAACCTTATCAGTTATCTGGGACGAAACAGGGCCAAGCGGGCCTATACCAGGTATTGGGAAGAGGCAGACCATATTCCTGATTATAATGATCCGGCAAGTGGCGACTATATTCGGTTTTCTGAAGAAACCCTTGCCAGTACCATCGGCTCTTCATCCTCAAGGCTTGTTCATTCGCTTTTGCTCAAACGCCATCAAGAAACATCGACCGCCAATCTCCAGCTTTTGGACGAGGCATCGGAGGCAATCCAATATAACCAGAGTGTGATGCGAAATGCCCTTGATCAATTGGACCAAGGCATAACCGTTTTTGACGCGAAATTTCGACTTACCTTTTGGAACCGGCGGTTTAGAAAACTCTTGAATCTGCCCCAAGAAATTGGTCAGGCCGGAACGCCGATGGCTCATATCATCCGCCAAATCATGTCCATTCAGAATATCATGCCAAAAGATGCTTCCTTCGAAGACATTGAAGCAAGGCTATGCAAATTGAGCCAAACATGGGGCTTGGCATTACCGAAGGCTGAGAGAATCCTCGAAATCCGTTCTAGCCCGATGCCTGATGGTGGCCTGGTTATCGCTTGGACAGATGTGACTGAACGAATGATGGTTGCCGAAGCTTTGCACGAAGCCAATGAAAGTCTTGAAAAGCGAGTTGAAGAACGCACTGGCGAATTGGTGAGCGCCAATACTTTGCTTGAACAAGCGACGAAAGCTGCTGACTTGGCCTATCAAAGTAAAACACGATTTTTGGCTGCAGCGGGCCATGATCTGTTGCAGCCTCTGAACGCAGCAAAACTTTATGCCTCTACCCTGCAGGAAACCGCCCTTAATAAAGAGAGCGAGAAACTGACCAATAATATCAGCCGCTCGCTTGAATCGGTCGAAGAGATTTTAGGATCGGTTCTGGCGATTTCTCGGCTGGATAGCACTACTCATAAACCCAGTTTTTCCAATTGTTCTTTGCAGCGCATCTTCGAACAAATCGAGCTGGAACTCCGTCCGATTGCGGAAGAAAAAAATATCGAATTAAAGGTTGTAGAAACATCGCTTTGGGTCAGAACAGACCCTGCCTATTTACGTCGACTCATACAAAACCTTGTTTCCAATGCCATCAACTATTCAGAACGAGGAACCGTATTATTGGGCTGTCGTCGGAGACAAGGACTAGTCCAAATATCTGTCATTGATACTGGGCTTGGCATTTCACCCGATGATCGTCAGGCTATATTTAGTGAGTTTGAAAGGCTGGAAAATGGGGCCAAATTGGCACCAGGTCTTGGGTTGGGATTGTCCATTGTTGAGCGTATCTCAAAGCTGCTGAACCATCCAATTCAATTTGAATCAGAGTTGGGCAAAGGAACCCATTTTGTAGTGCAGGTTCCAAGGACCATGGCCGAGAGCACGAGGCGAGTCATTTCCTCAGATGCCAATCAGGACGTTTCACGCAATATGAACGGCCTTCGTGTCATATGCATTGATAATGACAACAACATATTGGAAGGCATGGCTGGTCTTTTATCCAAATGGAATTGCGAAACCATAACCGCCATGAGCGGGAATGCAGCGGTGAGTGCGCTGGCTGATATCACCAAGAACGGCGATGCTTTGCCAAGCATAGCCTTGGTCGATTTTCATTTGGATAAAGAAACCGGCCTTGATGTGATCAAAAGAATTCGTAAGGAGATTAGCGACGACATCACATTTGTTTTGGTAACCGCTGATCGGTCAAACGAATTGAAGAAAAAGTCAGAAAGCGTTGGCGTTGGCGTATTGAACAAGCCCGTAAAACCAGCAGCGCTCCGCGCTTTGCTGTCACAAATTCAACTTCAAAAAAGAGCTGCAGAATAAAGGCTAAGTTGCACCGTCAACGGCGCTGTCTATATTGGTGAGTGAATTCACCATGATGACAGCTTGAGTGCGGCTATCGACCCTAAGCTTCAATAGGATCGCGGAAACATGCGCTTTTACGGTCGCTTCAGACACGCTGAGTTCATAAGCAATTTGCTTGTTTAGCAACCCCTTGCCCAGCATTCCCAAGACGCGTGTCTGTTGCGGGGTCAGACTATTCAGACGCTCTATCAGCTCTGTTTCTTCACCGTCTGCATTCACATTTAGATCGATATCAGCTGGAGTATAAATTTCTCCGCTTAGAACTTTTTGGATGGCAACCCGCATCTGTTCAATGTCCGAAGATTTTCGAACATAGCCCGAGGCACCCATGGCAATTGACTTGCGAATCGTTGCCGGATCTTCAGTGGCCGAAACAATAATGACAGGCACGGAGGGAAATCTCGCGCGCATCTGTGAAAGCCCTGAAAGACCTTTTGAGTCAGGCATGTGAAGATCAAGTAATACGAGGTCTTTTTCTTCGCCCTCATTCAAGCTGACAATGGCCTCATCAAATGTTCCTGATACCCTGATATGGATATGATCCCCAAGGCTTCGTACTGCACTTACCAAAGCTTCTCTATACAAAGGATGATCGTCTACTATTAAAATAGATGTATCAGTTGCCAAAATTGCCATCCCATTTCTCTGTTGTTGTAGACAGCTTACAACAATCGAAAGGAGTGTCCAAGGTGCTTTTCGCTGTAATTCACTTGTGTTATGACCAAAACAGATAACAACCAAGGCAAAACCCTTATGAATATTTCAATAAAGCCATTAAAAAACCAAAAACTGCGCTTTTGGTCTATCATTGCCGCGAAGATCTTTTGCGGCGTCATTGCTTTGGGGGCTGTTTTTCAAGGGGCAACTTCAGAAACATGGTTTTCTATGCCCAGCCTTTGGTTCTTTGCTTTGATCGTCCTTCCTATTCTCTTTTACTTTTTGGTCCGCTTTTATTGGACCTTGCAAGACCGGACGCGATGATGTCAGAAAAGCAATCCATCTATCGGCAGGGCTTTGGCCTTGTTTTCAGTGTTTTTGTGTTTTTGCTTTGCATCTTTACGCTGGAAAAAACAGGCGTGCCGCGTGGCTATAGTATCGCATTGACTGCTGCCGCATTGATCGTGCTATGGGGCATCGTATTATTGCTGGCAGGGACCACCAGCGCGCAAAAATTCTTTCTCTCTACCAAAGACTCTCGATCCACCATAAATGCCTTGGCGATGACCAGCCATCTAGCATTTCCAGTCCTTATTGGCTCGGGCGGCGGATTGCTTTTTCTCAATCCAGCCATGTTCATTGCCATGGTGGCAGGAACAACCATTGGCGCAGCATTTTCATCTATGCTCATATCGCGCCCTTTTCATGAAAGTAGCGCAAGCGATATTTGCTCCTTGCTAGACCAACGATATGGAAATTCATCGATATCAAAATTCATAAGCTTGGCATTGCTAATTGGGAGCATTGGCCTTGCCGCTATTGGAATTTATTACGCTACCTTGTTGACGAGCTGGTTCTTTATGCTTTCTGCTCAATCGGCATTTATGATCGTTATGTTTGCCACTTTGATTTCCGCCTTTATTGGTGGCTCTCATTCCGCCACACGACTTGCTGCTATTGCTGCGGTTGTGCTGGTTGTTGGTATAAATCTGCCTTTGATTATTCAATCTGTTTCAGCCAATGGATTTCCGTTAGGGCAAATTACATTTGGCACCGGCGCGCTAACAGAGATGTGGGATCTTGAAGATCAATTGCGCAGCCTTGGAATACCCCTGCTGGAAAATGTTGTTACAACGACTTCTGGGTTGGCTATCTGGTCTGGCGGCGATCTCGTGGCAGTCGGATTGGTAGTTGCTATGGGTGTTGCGTTCTTTCCAGCCCTCACCCATCAATACGCGATGACAAATGCGGCCGAGAAAGCATCGCAGTCTGCAACTCGGCTTATTGTCTTTTCCGGGTTTGTGGGTGTTTCCCTTTTAGCACTGTTATTTTTCAGCAAATTCAACCTTTATCAGACGATCCTGGGCCTATCAGTTTCTGAAGCTCGAATTTCAGCGCCTTTCCTCTATTCGTGGAGTGAACGTAGCGCAGATCTGGTAGTTATTTGTGGAAAAGTGTTGGCAAATGAGATTGAACTTTTGAGCGTTTGCCGTGAAGGTTCTGAGCATATTTTGAGCATTCAGGATTTGCAGTTCAATGGTAATTTGTTACTGGCAGCATCCCCAGACCTTTCTGGTCTGCCATTCGCCTTTACTGCTCTTTTGACTTGTGGAATTATTTTAACGCTTGTCAGTTTTGCTTCCACTATCTTGCTCTCAACTTCCAACAATGTGGTCAGCGCTTTCTTTTCGTCCCTGACTGCAAAAGTGGCCAGTTCTAAAATTTTTATCAGCAGGCTTACCATTATTATTTTGGGATTTTTGGCTGGGGCTATTTGCCTGTTTTTTCAGTTTGATACACTGAAGGTTTTTCTACTCTCCATGTCCATTCTCGCAACCGTTTGCGCTCCAACTTTGATCGGAGCTCTGTGGTTAAAGCAATCCACCGCTATATCCTTGGCAACTGCAATTTCTGTTGGACTAGCGGTTACTATTTTGTATTATGTTTTGACCGAGTATGGCATTGATTTCCAGACAGAAAATGGCGATGAACTGCAGTTTGTCCTGCCTGGAATGGCCGCAATTATTCCGCCTGAATTGTCCGCGATCTACGGGGTGCCTTTTGCCTTGATCATCCTGTTTGGAAGTGCTGTTTATTCCGATATGTTGAAAACAGAAGCTGCACAGTCTGAATAAGTCTTACAAAACTCATATGATCGGATTTAACAATGATTGAGACCCATCGCTCCTTTGGGAATACGTGGGAGTGTGATGAAAACAATCACATGAATGTGCAGTTTTTCATGAAACGCTTTGAAGAAGCTTTTGTGGTGTTTGAAGCCTTTCATAGACAGGCAGGCAAACCAAGGGCCTCAGTTTCCCATCGCCATTTGCGCTTTCACCGCGAAATTCGCGCTGGCGAAAGCCTGCAGATTTTTTCCGGGCTGGCGAAAGACGGTGAGCACAAAGGCGGCGTGGTTCATCACATGATCAATGCTGTTACGGGCGCGCTTTGCACAACAGCGCTGGATAGCATTGCGACGCCAATAGACTGCGATGCATTGGTAGATAAAAAGCAACTTTCCAAAGCCGTCCCGCGCGGTGTCCCGCTTCGTCCAACGGCTCCTTTTAATGCGGATAGTTTGCTATCCTCAGACCAAGCAATGGTTGCCAACTATAATGTGATCAGATCTCATGATCTGGACGCACAAGGAAATTTCATTCCAAGCAGAATTGTCTCCATGTTTACAGATGGGGCCCCTCATGTTTGGGAAAAAGCTGGCATAACCACGGACTGGTTGAACAAGAACGGATTTGGACGCGTTGCCGTCGAAATGCGGGTTGATCCACTTGCCAAACCAAATGAAGGCGAGCCTTTGCGACTTGTCTCTCATGTGGGCGAACTTGAAGGACGTACTTTCCGGCTGGATCATCAGATCGAAAGCATTCTGGACAAGCGTATTATAGCTACAGGCAGTGTGCGCGGTTTGGTCATGGATTTGACAACACGAAAAGCGGTTCAAATGCCAGAAGGATTTACAGGCTCATTCAAAAACTAGGTAAGCGTTTATTCTTGCAGCGGCTTTTCGGTGAAATCATCGCGCAATTCTTTCATCACTGAAAAGAAACGGCGCAGCACTTTGGTCGACATATCGACCATCTTGTCCAATTCCTTATCCAGCACCTCGTCTTGTTTTTTATTTTCGGCGCTTTCCTTACTCGCATCTTGGTCAGCCTCTATTTCGGGCTTTGAGTCTGCGATATCTTTTTCATCATCTTGTTGCGCTTTAACATTGTCCAACTGACTTTGCAGACTGGCAATTTCAGTTTCCAATGCGGTGCGCTCATCGGCTGCCATTCTACAAACCAAAGAAGAGGCCTTCAACACGCAGCTCGACATAGCGCCGGTCTGCTTGTCCAACCGAATGATTGTGTCACCGTCGCGCTTCATTTGGAAACGACCCGCATCCATTTTTTCAGCAGAAGATTCTGTTGTTTGCGCATTAACGAGCAGTACGTTACCAGACAAAAGGAGGACTGCAGCCATTGAAACAGCGCAGCTTGTCTGGCCAATTCTTCGCTTAAGAAAAAAACTGTGTTTCACTGGTCAAACTCCACTTCAATTGTCAATAAGCGTCTTAATTGCAAACTGATACGGCAAAAATATGCGCTCGTCCTTTTTCTTTTGCTTGGCATAGGTTCTAAGTTCCTGCAACAAGGGGTTCTGATTCCAAACTCTGCGATCTTTCAAGTGAGATATTTAGCATGCTTCCAGAATTCGTATATAAAATTGCAACATTTGAGGAATGGGACGATGCTCTTGAATCAGGAACCTATGATGGCGCGCCTATTGATCTGAAAGATGGTTTCATTCATTTTTCCACTGCCGAGCAATTGCGCGAAACCGCTGCCAAACACTTTGCCGGACGTGAAGACCTGATGCTTGTAAAAATAGCCACCGAGCCGATGGCCCGTCACTACAAGATGGAAGTCTCACGCGGTGGTGCTTTGTTCCCGCATTTGTTTGCAAAACTTCCAACCTCAAACGCTGTTGAATGGGAAGAACTGATATTAGGGCCGGATGGTCTGCACATATTTCCATCGGACATACCCAAATAGGTGCTGATCATGAACCTTGCTAATATGATGTTTAAGACGATCGGCCAGAAGGCCATGTTTTCTTTTGATGCGGAGACGGCTCACGGACTATCCATAAAAGCATTAAAGGCCGGATTGGTGCCACCTTGCCCTGTTGCCAAGGATGAAATGCTATCTCAGACCATTGCTGGTTTGACCTTTGAAAACCCTATTGGTCTGGCCGCTGGATATGACAAAAACGCAGAAGTTCCAGACGCGATTTTGCGCCTCGGCTTTGGCTTTACTGAAGTTGGAACCCTCACGCCCTGCGCGCAAGAGGGAAATCCGAAACCACGCGTTTTCCGGCTTGTTTCAGACAAAGGCATTATCAACCGTCTTGGCTTTAACAATGAGGGGCACAAAGCGGCGCTTGAGCGTTTGGAAGCCCGAAAACATCACACGGGTATCGTTGGGGTGAATATTGGGGCCAATAAAGACTCAGAAGATTTTGTGGCAGATTATGGGTTGGGCATATCAACGTTTGCTCACCTCGCTGACTATTTTACGGTCAATATTTCGTCCCCAAACACCCCCGGCCTGCGAACTCTACAAACAGGAGAAGCGCTTGCTCGCTTGTTGGATCGGGTTTTTGAAACGCGCGAAAAAGCAGTCAGGCAACCGCCTGTGTTTTTGAAACTGGCCCCTGATCTCACCATGGAAAATGTCGAAACCATCAGTGTTGTTATCAATGGTTCCCCCCTATCAGGCGTTATGATTTCAAACACTACCCTTTCAAGAAGCGGTATTTCGGCAAGTCCGAACAGGGAAGAGATGGGTGGACTTTCCGGCGCTCCCTTGTTTGAGCGTTCAACGATCATGCTTGCAAGGTTTCGCCAGCACTTGAACGAAACAATTCCGCTGATCGGCATTGGCGGAATTAGCAACGCAGAGACAGCTTTTGCAAAACTCGAGGCTGGCGCGTCTTTGGTGCAACTTTATTCCTGTATGGTCTTTGAAGGTCCGGCGATTGCGTCGAATATCTGCAAAGGCCTGATCAAGCGCATGTCTGATGAAGGTCTTACATCCCTTGATCAGGTTACGGGCCGGAAAACCGATGAATGGGCCACAAAGCCATTGAGCGAATAGGAAATGATATGACCGACTATATCATCTGGCATAATCCGCGTTGCAGCAAATCGCGCCAAACGCTTGCCTTGTTGCAAGACAAAGGCATAGAACCGACCATCGTCGAATATTTGAAAACTCCGCCAAACAAAGTTGAAATCCGAAACGCTCTTGAACTTCTTGGTATGGAACCTCTGGCCCTTATGCGCCGGAGCGAAAAAATATACAAAGAAATGCAATTGGAACAATTCAAAGACAAAGATCAATTAGTCGCCGCTATGCATGACAATCCGATATTGATCGAGCGGCCAATCGTTTTTCATAGTGGAAAAGCGGCTATTGGCCGTCCGCCTGAAAATGTACTGAAAATACTCTAAACGCCTGTCTCATCAAATTCTCTTCGCGCTTTAACTGGCAAGCGGAACGACAGGGTTATCCCTCTGGCGATTAGGAATATGTGCAGGCAAAGCCACAGGCCAGTATTGCCATAGGGCTCCAAAATCTGCCAAGCCAGCAAATACACCACTAGAGAAATGACCATCATCATACTCATTTCTCGCGACCATGTTGCGCCGATAAAAACACCATCCATCTGAAACGCCAAAACACCTGTGACTGCAGTCAAAGCAGCAAAAATCAGATAGCTTTTTGCTTCTATCTGAACTGGCTCAAGGGTCGTAATGAGATGAATGAGTTGGTTGCCAAAAATCAAGAAAACTAATGCCAGCGCACCCGAAATGATGAAATTCCATAACAAGGTCAGGCGAATGGCCTTCCAAAAGGCAGGTTTATAACGAGCGCCAATGGCGCGACCAACAATCTGTTCGGCTGCCGTTGCTAAACCATCCAAAAAGTATCCGGCGATAAGAAAAAAATTCAACAACACCGCATTGGCTGCCAGAGTAGTCTCGCCAAAACGGGAAGACTGGGCGGTAAAATAAGCAAAGGCGAAAAGAAGAATAAAGGACCGCATCATGATGTCTGCGTTTAGGTTCGCAAATTTCCAGAGGGCAGGTCTATCAAACACCCGCTGGCGAGAAGGTCGGTAATTTGTGTCGAGCAAGCGCCAACAAATCAGACCGCCTAACAATGTTGCGATTACTTCACCGATGATCGTCGCCACCGCGACCCCTTCAATGCCATAGCCAAATGTAAGACCCAACAGGATCGACAAAATGATATTCGTGCCGTTGAGAACAACTTGCAACAATAGCGCCAAACCTGAACGCCCAAGGCCGATCAGCCAGCCTAAAATTGCATAATTTGCCAAAGCAAATGGCGCACCCAACATACGGATTGAAAAGTAACGCGACGTGGCATCGGCAACATTTTCGCCCGGAGCAATGAAATATAGCCCAAGCCACAAAATCTTTGGCATCAGAGCAACCATCATCATACCAGTGATGACTGCAATGATTAGCGCACGAAACAAAGTTGCCTGTTTTTCTTTTTCATCTTCCCGACCAACCGCCTGAGCCGTCAGGCCCGTTGTTCCAGAGCGCAAAAAATTGAATGTCGTAAAAACCACATCAATGATGATAGCGCCGACGGCCAGGCCACCAATAAGTGCCGCACTCCCCATTCTGCCCACAACTGCGGTGTCAACCAACCCAAGCAAAGGCGTTGTCAGATAAGCGAGCGTCATCGGCAGCGCCAATGCGACGACCATTAAATGGGTGACTTCAAACGGCTTTGTTTTCAGCGGCTTCGAATCTGGTTGCGAAAGTTCCATTCAAATGCGCTAACAGGAAAACGCACAAACCCAAAACAGGATTATAAAAGGGTGGTTTTCTGGGCTTGCCCACTTAGCCACAAGCCTTATCTTCGCATTATGTCGCTAGCCATTCTCCACCATCTAGATTTTCAAGCAGTCATTGCCGACGGCCATCGCTTTCCCATGGGCAAATATGGCCTGATAGCTCGTTTTCTTATAGAGGATGGATTGTTAGCACCAGAGGATTTCATAGTTCCTGATCCCATCGAGTTTGATCAGGCTTGTTATGCCCATTGGGCTGACTATGTTGGTCAAGTTTTTCACGCCAACCTTGATCCTGCTATCACCAAGGATATCGGTTTTGCGGTGAATGAAAGTGTGGCCATGCGCGCGCGGCTTTCTTCTGGCGCAACCTTGCTAGCAGGAAAGATCGCACTTGATATAGGTATTGCGACATCCACAGCGGGTGGATCACATCATGCAAGACGAAGTCAAGGAGCAGGGTTTTGCGTTATTAACGACGTTGCGATTGCCGCCAAAAATCTGATTGCATCAGGGGACGCAAAACACATTATGATTTTTGATTGTGATGTTCATCAAGGCGATGGCACAGCTGATATTTTCAAATCAGATGCCAGTGTCACAACGATATCCATCCATAATGAAAAGAACTATCCAACCCGAAAAATTGCGTCTGATCTGGATATTGGCCTTGAAGACAATTTGGGCGATGCCGCATATCTTGAGATCATTGATGCTACGCTCCATAGAGCGCTTGAATATACCAAGCCCGATCTTGTCTTTTATAATGCCGGAGTTGACCCTCATCACAAAGACAGACTTGGCAGGTTGTCCTTGAGCGATGACGGTTTGAGGTTACGAGATCGCGCTGTGATCAAGCATTTTCGCGAACGCAATATTCCCATTGCTGCAGTACAGGGCGGCGGCTACTCTTATGATGTTGAAGAGCTGGCCCGCCGCCACACGATTATCCATCATGTGGCGGCTGAGTTTGCATAGACTGTTTTCTATTGCAGTCGGTTTATGGTCGAAATTTCAAAAACCGCATGAGCAGGAAAACGGGCACAACAATCATTGCTCCATAAATCAGATATTCGCCGAAACGTCCGAATGCCTCAAAACCTAATTGATAAATTCGTTCGATAAAGCCAGTGAACGCATCCCAGACATCCATCGGTGTAAAGCAAGTGGCGCTCATGATTATGCCAACCACCAAAGAAATAACCACAAGTTTTACAGCTGTGCGCCCAGGCGTATCACCTAAAAACTGGTTTACTTTATCAGACATCGTTGCGCTTCCTGTTTATCGTTGTAGTTGGAGAAGTAATCATCTGATGATCTCAAATCAAGGCGGAAATACTGGCTTCGGACTTTGATGAGTGACAGTAACGGCTAAAAACCCACGTAAAAGCAGGGTTTACTGCAGCCCAACTCTGTCGACAATACCCGATGGGCATCCCTTTTCGCTGGTTGGTGCAGCCAGAACAAGTTCTGCAAGATCAGCCTCTTTTTCAAAAGGGTCAGACAAACCAAGGGTAAGTTCAACGATCAGCTGACGGTCACTGTCTCTGTCTTTTCTGCATGAAACGCGCAGGCGCGAACCAGCGCCCTCACCCAGACTTTCATCCAGAGCCTGCCTGATCGCATCTGCAGACAGGGACGAGCCTATACTATCTGAAAACAAGTCTCTCAAAGCGGACTGGTTTAGCGCTTCGATAAGCCAGATCGACTGGGCATAATATTCGTTTATGTCTCTTCCAGTACAGGTCCCATGCTTGACCCATTCATGCTTATGCAAAGCTGATCTGGTTCCGGGCATGACCCGCTGCAAATCGCGCCAGATGCTTTCATCTATCCGCTCTACGTCAAGGCCCCGCCAGCGCCCGCTTTTGTCTTTTGCCTTTTTAGCTTCTGAAACATTGCAATAGATATTTGATCCAGGCTGCGGCCATAGGCCGTGCAAAGTGAAGTGATCCGCATCATAGCGGTTGGAGGCCTGTGATTTGCATTCTGGTTTTTTCGGTGCGGTTTCGCAAAATCCAGGCTGCCAGGATATCGCAAGCACATAGTCTGGCGAAGCTGAGGAAGTGCTTGCGCTAAACATATTCGACAACACAATTACCAAAAAAGCTAGAACCGCAACGGCCTTGAAGGTAGTTTTCATAGTATCAGGCCACCAGATTTCGGGCGGCTATGTGAAAGACGCGTTTGTTACCCAGTAACACAGCGCTCAATCTGGATTGGTCAAACAACCCGTCAAACGCGGAATGGCGAATGTTTAAACCGCCAGTATAAGCCCCAAAAGATGGCAAGATCATTTTAAAGCCATCAGACACAAAACAAGGGCGTCTAACGGAGCGGTTTCGTTTTACAATTTTACCACAGGGATGAAGATGGCCGGAGATTTCTCCGCGCATTGGACCGCGAGAAGGCTCATGGCGAAAAGTGAGATTGCCGATAAGCATTTCACTGGCACCTTTGCCGCCCAGGTCCTTTGGCGGTGCAGGATCATGGTTTCCCGAAATCCAAATCCATTCGCGATTATCCATCAGCAAACTCAACTGGGCCAAATAATTTTCTGGCAATCGTTCATGGCCTTCAGGATCGTGGAAACTGTCTCCCAATGAGATAACCCGCTTTGGCTGCCAGACGGCCAGTCTTTGGGCCAAGCGGGCTAAAGTAGCACCAGTATCATAGGGTGGAACCAATTGACCTTTTCGGGCAAAGGACGAACCTTTTTCCAAATGAAGATCAGACACGATCAACGTTTCTTCATCAGGCCAGAACAGACATCCTGCCCAATCACAGGTCAGGCGTTCGCCCGCAACCATCATGTCGGTGCATGGGTCATGATCTTCGAGTGTTCTTGCTGTTGCCTCGCTCACTTTGTGCCTGCCATAAGATCATTGAACATTTCGTCGGCTGCTTCTGCAAGCAAGGCGTCCTGTGCCTCGCCGGGAACTGATTCCTTTCCGACTTCGAGCATTATCGGTACGGCGAGCGGGGATATCTGGTCAAGCCGCTTATGATGTATTTTTCCAGATATTCTTTTTAGCATGTCGCCTAACCGCCGCACATCCAACAAACCGTATGCAGCTTCCTGACGGGTTGCCTGCATAATCAGATGATCGGGTTCATGGGCACGAAGAACGTCATAAATAAGGTCAGAGGATACGGTCATCTGCCTTCCGGTTTTTTCTTTCCCGGGATGGCGCTTTTCGATCAGGCCAGCAATCGTCGCACAATGTCTGAAGGTTCTTTTGAGCATGAACGAATCATCCAGCCAAGTTTCCAGATCATCGCCCAACATGTCTTCGTCAAATAGATCACCAAGGTTTAACTCACCAGTTTCGATCATTCGGCCAAAATCACGAAGTCCCCATATGCCCAACGCATAGTCAGTGGCCACAAAACCCAGTGGCCGAGCCCTTGCGCGTTCCATGCGGCGCGTTAACAACATTCCAAGCGTTTGATGAGCCAAACGCCCTTCAAAAGGATAGGCAATAACGTAGTATTTTTCGCCACGCGGGAAAGTTTCGATGAGCAGGTCATCTTTGCCCGGCAATACCGAGGCATATTGCTGAATGCGAAGCCATTCAGAAACCTGATCCGGCAATTCGTTCCAACGTGCAGGATCAGATAGAATATCTCTGACGCCTTGAGCCAGATAGGTGGAGAGTGGAAACTTTCCACCCATATAGGCTGGCACTTTCGGATCAGACCCATCAGCATCTGAAACATAACAGACATTTTCTCTGATGCCTTCAAAGCGAAGAATACGCCCTGAAAACATAAATGTGTCCCCATGAGCCAGTGCTTCGAGAAATCCCTCCTCGATTTTGCCAAGGCGTTTGCCACCACGAAAACTATTGGCTGATCTTATGGCTTTGCCGCTTGCTTTGGTCATTCGAACTTCCAAAGTAGCAGCTTCAATGATCGTGCCTGCATTCATTCGATATTGTTGAGCAAAACTTGGATGGGTTATGCCCCAAGCACCATCCTTGTTTTGGCGAATTTTTGCATAGCGTTCATAGGTTTTCAGTGAATAGCCGCCCGTTGCAACAAATTGAACCGCGCGCCTGAATGTTTCGCGATCCAATTCTGCGAATGGCGCGGCAGAAATTACCTCATGATATAGCGCCTTTTCTTGAAAGGGTTCAGCCACAGCCATGCCTAAAATATGCTGTGCTAAAACATCTAGGGCCCCTTCCCGCAAAGGCTCCGTATCTTGCGCTCCGATATAATTGGCTTGTAAGGCCGCCTGACATTCCAACACTTCAAAACGGTTTGCAGGAATGAGGATGGCTTTGGAGGGTTCATCCATACGGTGATTGGACCTACCGATCCTTTGGGCAAGGCGGCTCGCGCCTTTTGGGGCTCCTATGTGAACCACCAAATCCACATCCCCCCAATCAATCCCCAAATCAAGCGTTGAGGTAGCAACAACTGCCCGCAAGGCATTGGCAGCCATGGCAGCTTCAACTTTACGACGCTGGCCCACATCCAACGAACCATGGTGAAGGGCAATGGGAAGCGAATCATCGTTTATCTTCCATAGCTCCTGGAAAACGATCTCCGCCTGGCTTCTGGTATTCACAAACAGCAAGGTCGTTTGGTGTTGCTGGATCGAGGCGTAAATATCTGGCATGGAATAGCGTGCTGAATGGCCCGCCCAGGGAACCCGCTCCTGAGATTTCAAAATAGAAATCTCAGGCTTTGCGCCGCCTTTTACTTCAATCAATTCGGACTGTTTGATTTCCCCATAAGGTCCTTGAGGAACCAGCCATCGGCGTAGGTCTTCAGGCTTAGCCACTGTTGCAGAAAGACCGATCGTCTGCAGGTTTGGCCGAATGGTATGCAAACGCGACAAGGCCAAGGATAATAAATGCCCGCGTTTTGAAGTTACCAAGGAATGCAATTCATCGAAAATGACATAGCGCAGATCTTCGAAAAAACGCCTTGCATCTTTCGACGCAATTAAAAGGGATAATTGCTCTGGCGTGGTCAGTAAAATATCCGGCGGGACCAGTTTTTGTCGTTGCCGTTTATGTAGCGGCGTATCACCAGTTCGCGTTTCCAGCGTTACACTTAGCCCCATCCCCTCAACTGGTTTTTCCAGATTGCGGCGAATGTCGACTGCCAGTGCTTTGAGCGGAGAAATATAGAGCGTGTGAATGCCATGAGCCCGCCCACGCCGACTGCCAGCTTCGCCTGCTTTTAGTTTAGATATATTGTAAAGGTCCACCAAAGTGGGCAGGAAACCAGCAAGGGTCTTACCAGCCCCAGTGGGAGCGATAAGAAGCGTGGATTTTTTTGCCTCGGCTAATTCCAATAAATCTAACTGATGCGATCGTGGTTTCCAACCATTGTCGGCAAACCAGCTTGCAAACCGATCAGGAAGCAACGCAAGCACATCAAACAAATCTGGATTTTTATCGGGCAAATCACGCATCATTTATAAATAGGCGGACAATTGCATTTGGTCGACCTGTAATAATTTGTGATTGAACGACTTTAGGTCTGCCGCATTTAAAGAGTTGGGTATCTAAGACACTTAATTCCAAGGAGGCTATTTAATGAAGACAACGCGCAAATTCGCCCTTCCCGCTATTCTTGCCTTATCGCTGGCAGGATGCAGCACCACCGACAATCAAAACGCGGTTATTGGCGGAGCCACCGGAGCTGTTATCGGCGGCGTTGCGACCGGATCACTTCAAGGCGCAGCGGTTGGATCCGCAGTTGGTGCAGGCGCGGGCATCTTATTAGGCCGGGTTTTGAATAGTCCCGGATATTGCCGATACCGCAACAGCCGTGGACGACTATACATTGCGCGTTGCCGTTGATTTAAGCCAAAATCAGAAATACAGCGATATGGCAGGCTGCAACGCATGCGGTTAGCGCTATGCGCACAGGCGCAAACCATTTGGGCAAACGGCCCAAATGGCTTGAAAAACTATCCCAAGCGCCTTGAGTACAAAAAGCCAACAGCAAAATGCCCAAGGCAGGGGCGGCACTGAAAAACATGCTCACCCAAGCAATCAAAGGCGGAATCACGGAGAATATAATCGACCTGAAGTCTAATTCGGTTCTTTCATCGTGGTGACGCAGCAAAGCATGGCCCCAACGTATGCCCCCAAGGAACGAAAGAATGACGACTGAATAATTTCGAAAAATTTCGATGGTTGGTTTTGCTATGGAATTTTCAATGCCGAGGATAAGCAACACCAGTGTGCATGCAATAAATGGCAAAAGACCTGCTAGGCTTAATACCCAGACTAAACGTCTTTGTTTGCCTAATTGCGCGCGCCGCTCAATGCGAAAATCATCGTCATCCGAATGGAAATCCATCGTAAAATCTATCCATTATCTTTGTTGCAGACGCGTAAGACGACTAATTTGCTGGCTCAATCAATCGCCCATCAAATTGATGTCTTAGACAAGGCCTTTAGAAGATTCTCGGAAATTTGCCCATCTGTTGCTAGACCCATCTTGCTTTGGAAAGACTCAATCGCTTTGCGGGTTTTGCTGCCCATTTGCCCATCTGGTGCGCCTGGATCAAACCCAGTATTTGCCAACATGATCTGTGTGCGCTTGATGATTTCGGATTTTGATAAAGTGGCTGCTTTTGGTGAACCGCCCGATTTCCAAGCATCCTGTACCTTGGCTACATTTGCATCGGCATCGATTTTCGCAGGCTTCCAAATTTCGGCTTCGCCGCGTGCTTTTTCAAGCTGTTCGGGGCGCATTGCCTGAGCAACGGTGTCGCGTTTTTTACCCGCATCATTGTCACCCCCCTTGGCAGCAACTGCGAACCATTTGTAAGCCTGTTCCAAGTCTTCATCTACGCCCATACCTTTGGTGTAGAGAATTCCCAAATTTACCTGACTGTCTTTGACGCCCATATTTGCTGCTTTTTCAAACCATCCAATGGCAGTCGTCATGTCAACTTCGCCAGTGGCTGCGCCCATGGTATTTAGGACAGCTAGATTATGCATGGCCAAAGCGTTGCCTTGAGCTGCAGCTTTTGAGTACCAATTTGATGCCTCTACAGGATCGGCAGCAATGCCATGGCCTTTTTCATAAAAATTGCCTATGCGATATTGAGAAGGCGCATGACCGTTCTCGGCAGCAATTCTGTACCATTTGATAGCTTCACTTAGATCTCTTTCAACACCGTCACCGTCAGTATATCGGCGGGCAACTTCAAAAATTGCATTACCATCACCAGCTGTAACAGCTGCAAGCAGTGTTGCATTGCCTACTTCTGATGGTGGCGTTTCAATTACGCTATTTTCTGCAGGCAATGGAGCTTTAACAGGAGCCTCTTCTGCGGGCTGCAACGTTTGACTGGTTTGCTCTGCAACTGGCGTTGAAGACAACATTGCACTGGTATTTTCGGACGTGCCTTCGCTATCTACTTTACGAACCCCATCAGAGCTTTCTTTTCCGGCGCTTCCAGTTGCCAATTGATCCTGATTTTCGATGTCTGCTGCACTTGCTGTTTCTTCTGTCGTAACCGCTGGCTCAACAGAGGCTGGAGCTTCTGCCACAGGAACATTGTTAGAACCACCCAGGAATTTAGGAACAACCATAAATCCGCCGATGGCGATTGCTGCTACTGCAGCCGACATCATCAACACTTTCTTGTTCACAAATGCTGGCGCTTTGATCGAAGGCAATGACGGGCGCTTGATCGTTTTCTTAACAGGTTTTTCTGCAATCGCTTTTGCTTCCTGTGATGCCATTCTTGCTGCGCGTCTTGCGGCGGCCATGAGCTCAGAAGTGCTGCTGCTTTCATCATCAGATGCTGCTGCTTCTGCGTTACTCTTGTTCTTCTTGCGCTGAGTAGCGTTACGCACCAGCGCTTCAAGATCCGGCATACCAGAACCCGGCTCCAAAGGAACATCTTCCCCTTCAGGTAATTCTGCTTGTGGTTCTGGCTTCACGAAGTCGTCAGAATTTTCAAACTGATCTTCTTGTTCATTGGAGAAATGCATGTCCAATGAAGGTGCTTCTTCGATATGCTGGAAATCTTCGCCAGCTTCGTTTGTGCGAACTTGTTCATCAACCGCAACATAGGCTTCAGTTGGGGCTTGCCCATAAGCGCTTGCCTCATAAGTGCTGGTTTCTTGAACTGCTACTTCTGGGGTATCGGCGTCCTGATAGGTTTCTTGTGAAGCATATTCGGTTGGCTGATATTCGGTTGGCTGACCGATATCCATGACAGGCGCTGCTGCAAATTGAGATTCATCGCTATGTTGCGCAGACTGCTCATAGGCCGCAAAGTTTCCATTTTCCAAATTTGCCAAACGATCTGCAATCATCGCCATTGTGTCTGAAATGGCGCTGAACTGGTGATCTGCTAAACCGCTTTCTGCAACAGCGCCTTGCGCTACTACTCCTTGGCCTTCGCGTAATTGGCGCAGCTCATCCAAGATGCCTGCAAAGGCGGTATCATTGCCAGCGCCGCCAGAAACTGACTGTGCTGCACGCTCTGCAGCTTCAGATGCGATGTCGATGACAATGTCGCGGCTTGATGCGATTTGGCCTTCGATATGATCGAGGCGTTCAGTGATAGAGCTAAAGTCCGGTGCTGTGCCACCGCCCACAGAACCCAAGTTTCCAAGGCTACCCAATTGGGCTGAAATACCAGACAGTTGTGATTCAAGTGCTGCGAATTGATCTGAGCCATCAGACTCTTCATTAGATTGGTAAGCAACCTGCTCTATACCTTCGATCCGGCCGACCAGATCTTTAAGAACTGACAGGATTTCCTGACCGTCCGTATTTGGGCTGGCTCCTGGCTGGTCCATCATGGCATCCATGCGGTTTGCCAAGGCAGATAGATGATTTTCGATCTCACCAAAGTGGTTTGAGTAGTCAACTGCCTCTACTGAGTGGTTTTCAGCATTGCTGCGATCAAGGCTGGAGCATAAAATGCCAAATTCGTTTTGCAAATTGTCCAAGCGCGAAGCAATTCCCTGCACATCGGCAAAGATATGGCTGCCAACTTCGTTCATGGTACCCGCATTGTCGAGTTTTTCGGACAACTGCGCCAATTGAGCCGCAATGCTTTCGCCAAAGGAAACCGTCATGCTGTCCGGATTAGCTGCATAAGCAGCAGGCGCTGATGAGCCGTTTTCGATTATGGCATCCACAGACTTTGCAAGACTGGCAAGACGCGCCTCAACACGTTCGAATGACTGCTGATCTTGAGCGGTTGATGGAGCAACCGATAAGGAGACAACGGCGCGGGTAACTTCCTCCAAACGCTCATTTAGGGAAGCAAACTGTCCTGAATAATCTGGCATGTCGAAGCCAGGCAACTCATTGCCACGGCTGGACAAGACCTGATCCAATTTATTGACGATGTCCGAATAACCCGTTTCGATCGAACGCGATACGCCAGACAGATCGATTTGTGTTTGGGGCGTATTGATCAAATGACCCAAACCAGTGTTCAAATTTCCGAGCTCTGCCTGCATCTGTTCGATATAATCGGGATGCACGAACTGGCTGTTCTGCAATTTAGCGATGCCATCGGCGATGCGCTTGAGATCAGCGCTAAGGGCCGGATCGGTCGCGGGTTGAACTGATGTAAAGTCCTGGCGCAATTGTTGATAGCCATTGCGAATTTCATGGATCAGAGCTGAATTAGCTTTGGCAAAGTCAGGGGCCTGATGAGCGGGATTTGCAGGGGCCTGTTTGGGAAGGCTGCTGATACGATCTGCCAATTGATCAAGGGTGCGCTGTAAATTCGCAAAATCACGATTTGGCGCTGCTGGCGGCTGTTGAGCATGTCTTGGTGCTGTGGGTTGTGGTACATATTGTTGAGGGGCCGCGCTGTATCCATCGGATTGATGAGGCGCATAAGCACGTCTGGGCGCCGCTGGAGCGGGTGATCCGTTGTTCTGGGCTTGATTGCCAGCCAAAATGGTATCCAATTGGGAACGAATTCTACTCATTCGATTACCGCCGTATAATTTTCCATTCTCACCCTTTGGCAAAGGCACCACGCAAATAAATTGCGAATCGCCTTGCTCAATTGAGCGAATCTCATGCCTACCTTTCACAAAACAGGGTAAACAAGCGGTTAACTTTTCTTAACGTGAGATCGATTCAGTTCAGAAAATTCGCCAAATTTATTCAAAAACGAACCAATTGTTTTGAGTGAAACTTTGAAATGTAATGGCTTACTAAAATTTACCATCTGGTAAAAAGCGTAGAACTTTCAATAAGATGACCTTTACGTAACCGTTACGTTGCCATGTTACCTATACGTCAACAGCGTAACCCACTATTACTATCTTTGCTTTACGGGCGTTGGCTTTTTCTTTCACCCGTGATGCATAATTTATTTTGGTAAAAACAACCTAAGACCTTGTTATAAGTCAATTAAATTACTAGGATTGGATAGGGGGTGTCGGACGCATAGTCTGTCGGGCAATGATCGCTGATCATTCAGCAAAGTTACTAAGGATGTATCAATGCAATATCAAGCCATTTCTGTCGGTTTAGCCGCATTGGTTCAAGATTCGAAAGATAATGCCTCAGAAGCGGTTTTTCGTATTGGTGACTTAGCAAGAGAGTTTGGCATTACGTTGAGAGCCTTGCGATTTTACGAAGATCGTAAACTGCTTATACCAGCCCGTGCAGGATCGACCCGCTTGTACTCAGCTGAACATCGTCAACGCTTAAAGTTGATTTTGTTGGCAAAGCGCGTCGGCTTTAGTCTGACCGAGATTGAAGAAATCTTGAAAGTGAATGATCAGGAAAATCTTTCAGCAGGTTCGCTGAAGAAGTTGATTGAGAAATTCAAAGGACAGGTTTCTGTATTGAGCGATCAAAAACATGAAATTGAGCAAGCGCTCAAGGAAGTGGATGAGACCGTGGCCTATCTCGAAGCGCAGCTCTGACCTTAGTCATTTATTGAAGTCCAATGTCGACGTTTTTGAAAGCAACTGTTTTTGAAAATTTTGGTTGTTTGCCTATTTACCAAAACACAGTTTTTTGAGCATTCAGCTTGGGGCGTGAATGTTCTGTTTTCGCTGGTTTTAGCCATCGGAAACCCCGCGCGTTTGATCGTGCGGGAGGATCGCAGTGTGACCACGGCGTATTGATGCGTTCCCAGGGGCGAAGGAATGATACGTCATTCTAATGAGACGCAAACGCGGGAGTGTCGGATTTCGATTTGACACTCCCGTAACTTTTTCATCCATCAAACTCCCAAAACATTACTGACCCTTTGCAAACCAAGCAAAGATTCAACCCATCCCGGCGTTCGTCTAGGTCAGACACTACATTCCTTACTTCCATCAGATCACAAGAGAACCAATGGGATTCCACCAAAAAATCGAAAACGCTTAAATTTTGACGTTTACGGAAACGTAATAGTTTGATATGAAGGTGCTATTAAGTGGCGGAACAGAGTTTGAGGCTTGAATCCGCTGCAAAAAACCATAATTTCATGGATTAGATGCATTATTGGTTAGGCTGATAAGCATTTTACGGAGGATCTAATGCCAATCTACAAAGCCCCTGTCGAAGACACACTCTTTCTTTTAAAAGATGTGTTGAATATTGATCGCTATAACAACCTGCCAGGTTTTGAAGAAGCAACGCCTGATATGGTTGAAGCCATTTTGGGCGAAGCAGCGCGTCTTTGCGAAGAAGTGCTGCAGCCGATCAACCATTCAGGCGACAAAGAAGGCTGCACGCGCCACGAAGATGGCTCCGTGACAACGCCATCTGGTTTTAAGGAAGCTTATAAAGCTTATGTAGAAGGTGGCTGGATGGGCCTTGCGGCGAGCCCCGACTATGGTGGACAGGGTCTACCTTATGTATTGCATTCAGCCGTTGGTGAAATGCTTTCCTCTGCGAACATGGCTTTCGCTATGTATCCCGGTCTTACCCAAGGCGCGATTGCTGCGATCCAGGAACATGGCTCTGATGAGTTGAAACAGACTTATTTGCCTAAAATGATCGAAGGATCATGGACAGGCACCATGAACCTGACCGAGCCGCATTGTGGAACTGATTTGGGTCTGTTGCGCACCAAGGCGGTTCCAGCAGAAGACGGAACCTATAAAATTTCAGGTCAGAAAATCTTTATCTCTGCTGGTGAGCATGATCTTTCTGACAACATTATCCATCTGGTTCTTGCCCGTATTGAAGGCGCCCCAGAAGGAACAAAGGGTATCTCCCTTTTCATCGTTCCAAAATTCGTTTTGGATGCTGAAGGAAATCCGGGCACGCGTAATGGCGCAACCTGCGGCTCCATTGAAGAGAAAATGGGTATCCACGCAAACTCAACCTGCGTGATGAACTATGATGACGCAACAGGCTATCTGATTGGTGAAGAAAATCGCGGTCTTAATGCTATGTTCGTGATGATGAATGAAGCACGCTTGGGCGTTGGCTTGCAGGGTCTGGCGATTTCGGAAGTGGCTTACCAGAACGCAGTTGTTTACGCCAAAGAGCGCATCCAAGGTCGCTCGCTTACAGGACCAAAAGCGCCGGACAAAAAAGCCGATCCGATCATCGTGCACCCAGATGTTCGCCGTATGCTGTTGAACATCAAATCAATCAATGAAGCTGGCAGAGCCTTCATGCTTTGGTCAGCGCTGAAAGGCGATATTTCTCACCGTTCGGGCGATGAAAAAGAACGCGAGGCGGCTGACGATTTGATGGGGCTTTTGACCCCTATCGTAAAAGGCGTTTTGACAGACAAGGGTTTTGACAACACAGTGGCTGCCCAGCAAATTTACGGCGGTCATGGTTATATTCAGGAATGGGGCATGGAGCAATTTGTTCGAGATGCCCGCATTGCCCAAATCTATGAAGGCGCTAACGGAATTCAGGCGCTTGACCTTGTTGGCCGTAAGCTGCCGAAAGATGGCGGACGTGCCATGCGCTTGTTCATGGAGGAAGTAAACACGTTCACCGGAAAGCATCGCGACAATGAAGCGATGCAACCTTACACCAAGCCATTGCGTGACGGCGTAAAAGCCCTTGAAGCCTCCACCATGTGGTTGGTTCAAAACGGTATGGCAAATCCGGACAATGCAGGTGCAGCCTCAACAGACTTCATGCATCTCATGGGCTTGGTTGCCCTTGGTTATATGTGGGGCTTAATGGCGGAAAAATCGCTGGAAGCTTTGAAGGAAGGCGCTAACGGCAAGACATCGTTCCATGAGAACAAACTGGCCACTGCACGCTTTTATTTCCAACGTGTTATGCCGGAAGCAGGCGCACATCTTGCCCGTATCCAATCTGGTGCTGACAGCCTGATGGCAATGGATGCAGAAGCGTTTTAGGCAACAACAGACCTCGTTATCCTCAGGCGCTGACCTGAGGATAACGACGGAGGCAATTTAATGAGACCGCAGGAAATTTTAAACGTTCCAAAGCCCACATGGGAAAGCGATGAAGTTTCCATGGTGCGCGACATGGCGACCAAGTTTCTTGAAGCTGAAATTGCTCCCAATTATACAAACTATGAAAAAGATGAAATCATACCTCGTGCCCAATGGGAAAAAGCAGGCGCTAATGGATTGCTCTGCGCCTCCGTTCCTGAAGAATATGGCGGCGCGGGCGGAACCTATGCCCATGAAGCAGCGATCATTGAAGCTTTAGGGCATACAGGCGTTGACGGGTTTGGCATCGCGCTCCATTCAGCCATCGTTGCGCCCTATATTCTCAATCACGGCTCAGAAGAGCAAAAGCAGAAATGGCTTCCGCGCCTTGCGACAGGTGAGTTGATCGGCGCAATTGCCATGACCGAACCTGCCGCTGGATCAGACCTTCAGGGCGTTAAAACGTCCGCTGTTAAAGACGGAAATCAATATCGCATCAACGGCTCAAAGACATTCATTACAAATGGACAAAACGCCAATTTGATCATCGTCGTCGCCAAGACCGATCCATCGAAAGGCGCAAAAGGCACATCGCTCATAGTTATTGAGACTGATGGTCTCGAAGGCTTTGAGCGTGGCCGCAATCTGGATAAAATCGGGATGAAATCCAATGATACATCTGAATTGTTTTTCAACGATGTGAAAGTGCCTACGTCTAATCTCATCGGTGTGGAAGAAGGCCTCGGTTTTATTCAGCTGATGACCGAGTTACCTCAAGAGCGGTTGATCATCGCCAATCAGGCCATTGCAGCCATTGAGACGGCCCTCGCCCTTACCATCGCCTATGTGAAGGAGCGTAAGGCTTTTGGCAAAGCCATTATCGATTTTCAAAATACGCAGTTTAAGTTGGCTGAGCTAAAGTCTGAAGCCACGGCCATGCGTGTTTTCGTAAACCACTGCGTTGAGCAACACTTACAAGGAAAACTGGACGCGGCGACAGCATCCATGGTGAAGTATTTGTCTACTGATCTGCAGGGGAAAGTGATGGATGAATGCCTGCAATTTTTTGGCGGATATGGTTATATGAATGAGTATCCGATTGCCCGGATGTTTAGGGATGCCCGGGTGCAACGCATCTACGGCGGGACTAACGAAATTATGAAACTACTGATTGCTAGAACGCTTTAATTTACTGGGAGACAAAAATGCCTAAGGGATACTGGATTGGTCATATTGAAGTCCATGACGCGGAAACATACAAAAACTATGTGGCTGGCGCGACGCCTGCTTACAAAGAATTTGGGGCAAAGTTTCTGGTTCGCGGAACGCCATCTGAACAAGTGGAAGGCGACCTCCTTGGTTCGCGCCATGTGGTAATTGAGTTCCCTACCCTTGAAGCCGCAAAGGCCTGCTACAACTCCCCAACCTATCAGGCAGCGCGCGAGCATCGCCTCAATGCCTCAAAGGGCAGATTGGTGATTTCAGAAGGATTTGATGGCTAATGGCTGAAGCTGCAAAAAAAGGCTTTTGGATTGCCCATGTGGAAGTTACCGATCCAGAGCGCTACAAACAATATGTTGCTGGAACTGTAGCTCCTTTCAAAGAATTTGGCGCAAAGTTTCACGCACGTGGTGGAACAAGCGAAATCCTCGAAGGTGATCTTGTCGGCGCGCGCCACGTGATCATCGAGTTCAAAGATTTAGCCACGGCAAAAGCCTGCTGGAGTTCACCAGACTATCAAGCTGCAAGAGAACATCGCCTCGCTGCTTCCACAGGAAGCGTTACGATTGTCGAAGGCACAGAGTAATTTAAAGACACTAACGCGCGACAGGCGCAAAGGAGAAAATCATGGCAGACGCATATATTTATGATCACGTCCGCACCCCAAGGGGCCGCGGCAAGAAAGACGGATCGCTTCACGAGGTTCCCGCGGTGCGTTTGGCCGCAAAAACGCTGGAAGCATTGCGCGACCGCAATAATATGGATACGCCAAAAGTAGACGATGTCATTCTCGGCTGTGTTGACCCTGTGGGCGAAGCTGGTTCAGACATCGCGCGCGCAGCGGTATTTGAAGCTGCCTATGACAACTCTGTTGCTGGTATGCAGATCAACCGCTTCTGCGCTTCCGGCTTGGATGCGGTGAACTTTGGTGCGGCAAAAATCCAAGCAGGCATGGACGATGTTGTCATTGCCGGCGGCGTTGAAAGCATGTCCCGCGTAGGTATGGGCATGTCTGGCGGCGCTTGGCCAATGGACCCATCGGTGGCTGTTCCTTCTTACTTCATGCCGCAAGGCGTTTCTGCTGATTTGATCGCAACCAAATATGGTTTCTCACGAGACGATGTAGATGCTTATGCAGTTGAAAGCCAGAAGCGCGCTGCTAAATCCTGGGAAGATGGACGCTTCAAAAACTCTGTCATTCCGATCAAAGACCAGAACGGCATTACCATTTTGGATCGCGATGAGCATATGCGTCCAACAGCGGATATGCAGTCTCTTGCCTCGCTTGATCCATCCTTTGTTATGATGGGCGAAATGGGCGGCTTTGATGCTGTCGCCATTGCTGCCCATCCTGATGTGGAAGCGGTTCGCCATGTGCACCATGCCGGTAACTCCTCAGGTATTGTGGATGGGGCTGCCGCAGTCCTTCTTGGTTCGAAAAAAGGAGGCAAGAAGCTTGGCCTAACGCCTCGTGCAAAAATCCGCTCGTTCACCAATATCGGTTCTGATCCAGCGCTGATGCTGACAGGCCCAATTGATGTGACCGAGAAATTGCTCAAGCAAGCTAAGATGAAAATCTCGGATATTGATTTGTTCGAGCTAAACGAAGCATTTGCCTCTGTTGTGCTTCGCTATATGCAGCACTTCAACATTTCCTATGACAAGATGAATGTCTGCGGTGGTGCGATTGCCATGGGCCATCCCCTTGGCGCAACGGGCGCGATGATCCTAGGTACGGTTCTTGATGAATTGGAACGGCGAGACCAACAGACAGCGCTTGTAACGCTCTGCATTGGCGCAGGCATGGGCACAGCAACAATTATTGAACGGGTGTAATGATGACACATAAAAACTTCACACTGGAAACCGATAGCGACGGTATCGCGCTGGTCACCTGGGATTCACCGGGCAAAAGCATGAATGTGATCGATCAATCCGTTCTAGAAGAATGGAATGCGATTATCGATAAAGCGGCGGCTGACGAGGCCATCAAAGGCGTGGTCCTAACCTCCGGCAAAAAGACATTTGGTGCAGGCGCCGACCTCACTA
This sequence comes from Nitratireductor sp., assembly GCA_017854535.1. Classification (GTDB taxonomy): domain Bacteria; phylum Pseudomonadota; class Alphaproteobacteria; order Rhizobiales; family Rhizobiaceae; genus Salaquimonas. The sequence continues at coordinate 36,923 of JAFMHL010000017.1, read as the reverse complement.
TGCTTGAAAAAATGATGGACGACACGGCGAACCTTGCAAAGACAGACAAGGAAGGCGCAGCCAAACTGATGTTTGAAAACGCCTCTGCCATGAACGGAATTTTGCGCAAGCAGGAAACCTGTGGCAAACCATTTGTTGCGGCGATTAATGGTCAGGCTCTTGGCGGAGTGTTCGAAATAACCCTAGCCTGTCACGCGCGCGTTCTTTCCAACGATCCTGCTGCCAAGCTTGGTCTACCGGAAGTGAAAGTCGGATTGTTCCCTGGCGGCGGCGGTACACAGCGCCTGCCCCGTTTGATCCACACGCAAGAAGCATTGCAATATCTCTTGCAGGGTAAGAACTTCTCACCTGATAAAGCCAAGAAGCTTGGTGTTGTCACAGAACTAGCTGATCCAGGTCAGGAAGTTTCGGTTGCGAAACAACTTATCAAGGATGGCCTCAAAGGTGAACAGCCTTGGGATGCGAAGGGCTATAAATTGCCAGGTGGTGCGGTTTACTCTCCAGCCGGGTTTAATCTTTTCCCTCCGGCAAATGCTATCTATCGCCGCGAAACACAGGATAATTACCCAGGTGCCCGCGCGATCATGAAATGTGTTTACGAAGGTCTATGCGTACCCTTTGATACGGCGCTTCGCATAGAGTCGCGTTATTTCGCGCAAGTTCTGCAAACTACCGAAGCCAAGCATATGGTCCGCTCGCTCTTCATGTCGCTTCAGGCATTGAACAAAGGCGCGCGTCGTCCAGCCAGCGAGCCAAAGCATGACATTCAAAAAGTCGGCATCCTTGGCGGCGGTGGATTTATGGGCGCTGGCATCGGTTATGTATCTGCAAAAGCTGGCATCGAGGTTGTGCTACTCGACCGTGATCTTGAAGCAGCTGAAAAAGGCAAGGCCCATTCGGCGGGCATCGAAGACAAGGCGATTTCAAAACGATATTCAACAGCAGAAAAGAAAGAAGCCATTTTATCGCGCATTCATGCGACCGATAACTATGCTGATCTTTCCGATTGCGATTTGATTATTGAAGCGGTTTTTGAAGACAGCGAAGTCAAGCGCATCGTTACTGAGCAGGCCGAAACCCATATGAAAAAGGGCGCGATCTTTGCTTCCAACACGTCAACAATACCAATCACGGATTTGGCAAAGGCGTCCAAACGTCCTGCTGATTTCATTGGCATTCACTTCTTCTCGCCTGTCGACAAGATGATGCTAACTGAGATCATCATGGCGAAGAAAACTGGCGACAAGGCGCTGGCCGTGGCTCTTGATTATGTTCTCAAAATCAAGAAAACGCCGATTGTCGTGAATGATACACGCGGCTTCTATGTGAACCGATGTGTGTTGCGTTATATGTCTGAGGCTTACAACATGTTGATCGAAGGCGTTCCGCCAGCGATGATCGACAATGTTGCCAAGGCTGGCGGCATGCCCGTTGGCCCACTTTCCTTGAACGATGAAACGGCCATCGATCTCAGCCATAAAATCCTGCATCAAACCTTGCGTGATCTTGGCGAGAAAGCCGTCGACCCGCGTCATGTGGAGCTGGTCAATACGATGGTTGAAAAGCATGGTCGACTTGGGCGCAAAAACGGTAAGGGCTTTTACGATTATCCTGACAAGCCAGCCAAGAAGCATTTGTGGCCGGAGCTGAAAACGCTCTACCCACAGCAAGATGTTGACAAGATAGATGTGCAAGAATTGAAGAACCGCTTCCATGCGACCATTGCTCTAGAAGCTGCACGCTGTGTTGCTGAAGGCGTTGTGACGGATGTTCGTGAAGCAGATATCGGTTCTATTCTGGGCTTTGGTTTTGCGCCGTTCACGGGTGGAGCGATCAGCTATATTGACGGCATGGGCACAACCGCCTTTGTGGATATGTGCAAAAAGCTGGCCAAGAAATATGGCGCTCAGTTCAAACCGAACAAGCTGCTGATTGAAATGGCGAAGAATGATGAAAAATTCTACGACCGCTTTAATCCACATGCGGAGCCAACGAGAAAAGCTGCATAAAATGGCTTTCCTGAATTGAGAATATCAAACCCCGGTCAGGAAACTGATCGGGGTTTTTGTTAATCACTCCGAAGTTTTGGAGTGCAACCAACTCAATGGTCATCCTCGGGCTTGAGCAAGTGGAAGTGTTTGAATATCGGAATGGCCAAAATCAAATGACTAAACTTGTTTTACCCAGACGTTTTGAGCGTTGAAATCAATATTCCCAAAGCCCGTTAAAAAAGCTACGTCGGCGCTGTCCTGACCAACGCCGATGCGGACCGTGGATTGCGGGTTCGACATGCCTGTTGCGTCCACCATGTGCCAAGCACCATCGAGCCAGACTTCGGCGATGGCATGAAAATCCTGAGGTGTTACATCAGGGCTGTAAACGCTGGCGTAACGCGCCGGAATGCCGCCCGCTCGGGCAAGGGAGATCATTACATGGGCGAAATCCCGGCAGACCCCTTGGCGATGAACAAATGTGTCTCCAGCCGTGGTGAGAAAATTGCTGGCGCCTGGAACATATTGGATGTTCTTCAAAATCCAGTCACGCATGGCAGCGATTTTTTTGCCGCCTTTCTTCCCATCAAATTTGTCATGGACAAATTGCTGGAATTCGCCGGACGGGCAATAGCGCGACGGCATCAAATAGCGGATGGCTGCTGCCGGCAATTTGTGTACAGGCGTCGATTTGAGATCCGCGATTTCAACCACATCGCGTATGATTTTAATCCGGGCATTGTAGGTACAGCGAAACTCTCCGGTGGTGCGAAGCCAGATACGTTCTCCATAACCATCTTCAGCTTCAATTCTGACGAAATGGTCTGTGAAAGGAATATCAATATTGGCAGAAACAATGCTTTGACTGCCCTGCTCCGTTCCTTCGATTTGCAAAAGGATGTCGGTTTTTTGGGGTGCGAAATAACTGAGATAGACCTCGATATCCACGTTCATGATTTTGAACGCAATGCAGGAAGCCCAATGCCCATGCCCTGAAAACCGCCATCAACTGAAATCAATTGCCCGGTCATATAGCTGGCCTCGGTTGAACATAAAAACCAGATTGCATTAGCGATTTCATCTTCTGAGCCATAACGATTTAAAGGAAGCGCATCATGATAGGCATCAATGATTTCCTGACTGTGGACGGCCATAGCCAATTTAGTTCGCACGGGACCCGGCGCGATCGAATTGCAACGAATCTTGTATTCACCAAGTTCAGCAGCCTGTTGAAGGGTCAGTTGATTGACCGCTGCTTTCGAAGTTCCATATGCAACCCGCAAAGTAGAGCCGCGTAGGCCCGAGATAGAGGCAATGTTTACAATTGCGCCTCCATCCCCATCGCTGTGTTGTTTAAGCAAAGGGATCGCCGCCTGGCTAACCAGAAAAACGCCATCAAGATTGGTCGCCATGACACGGCGCCAGCGTTCAAAGGTTGTTTCTTCAATCGGGCCGAAATCGGCCACGCCGGCATTGTTGACCAAGGCATCCAAACGGCCGAATTCGCTCTTGATACGATTCATGAAATCTGTAACCTGAAAAGGGTCGGACACATCGCCATGGATGATCAAAGCTTTAGGCAATTGCTTTTCGGCAATCTTCAGCTCTGTTGCATCAATATCAACAACAGCTACTTGCCAGCCTTCTTTCAAAAACCGTTTGGCTGTTGCTAGGCCGATGCCGCGCGCCGCTCCCGTGATCAATACAGTTTTCGTCATGTGCTATCCCTGTTTTTGCCACACAATATACCAGCCTTCCGGCGTGGTGCTGTCGGCATAATATATACCCAATTCCTGATTGACTGTTTTCAAAAGCCCCGTTTTCGAAAGCGCAGTGGTTTTTTCTTCGAAGCCTTCTGTATGCCAGATATCGTTGTGAACCGTACAGGCAAAATGTCCTGCTGGCTTCAATATTCTGAACAATTCATCCAGGCATTTTGCACTCACATGGGCATGGGTGAAAGTGCCTGTGCAAATCATCGCGTCATAGGTGTCGTCTGGGATGTCCAGCATTTGGTTGAGATCAGCCTCGATAATATTCTTGTACACACCTCGATGGGCGGCAACAGCCAACATTTGCGGCGAGTAATCAAGAGCATCGAGATGGGTGAAACCCAGCGCGTTCAACTCAAGTCCGGCCAAGCCAGTGCCAGACCCTACATCGAGTGTTCTCAATTGCTTTGCAGCAACAAACTTGGACAAAAGCGCAGCGGTGTTCTTTGGTGTCAAATAGCCAAGACCTTCGAGCATGGTCTTATCATAGGTCTTTGCCCAACTGGCATAGAGCGCCTGTGACTGGGAACTGTCCTTCAGCGAATAGGCCCTTTGCAACAATGCTTGGGCCTTTTCATCCATTTCGGAAGTCTTGCGGTTCATGGCTTTGTTAAACTCTTTGTTGAAAACTAGCATAAACTATAGGTGAGATAACAAGGATGTGAAGCAGTGGTTTGCTCATTGTATCAATTTGATCGCGGACGTAGTCTTCAAGGATGGATAATCGCGCCCCTTATATTTGGCCATCTGCTATTGCTGTTTCAATACTGCTCGGTTGGACGTCTCTTGGTTCTGCTCAGGAAAAGAGCGTCACTGAAAGAAATATGACAGCTGGGCCGTTTACTTTTTCCGATGAATTGGGCGGCCATAGAATAGTTTCGGTAAGCGGCGAAGGAAGCAAAGAAGATCCAATTGTTATCGTTCAAAAGATTGAAACGTTAAAACCCAGCACGATCACCATCAGGCATGTGCGTCGTTTTTTGAAAGATCGTTCCGTCTTCGCCGCATGGACAAGCATGCATTTAAAATTTGTAACGCATAATATTACAGCGGCAGGTTGGATAGGATTCAGATTTGAATTGCAAGAAAAACTCGGCAAGCCAAGCATTTATGGCGACGGACTGTCGTTCAACCAGATAACGCGCAATGATGAGGATATTGTTTCAGACAGATTTATCGATCATTCGGTTGAATTTGAACCGGGAGATCGCCTCGTTTTTGAAAATGGATGGGTCAATCAACGCGAGGAGGTCCAGTTCAAACTTTATATTCTGGATTTGTCCCCGGCCGATATATTTTACCTAGTTCAAGTTCCACAACTCCCAGCATCATGATAGATGAAAACCAAAGATGCATCACGCTGATCTTAGCGAGGCTGCCAACAGGAAAGATATTTTATGACTTCTCATATTGATTATTATTATACGTTAGCTTCTCCCTTTGCCTTTTTGGGCCATGATACGCTTATGGCAATAGCCGCAAAACACACCAAGCAAGTGGTTTTCAAACCTGTAAATTTGGCTACAGTTTGGGAAGTATCAGGCGCAGTGATGCCTGCGAACTGACCACCTGTTCGTCAACGCTATCGCTTGGTTGAAATTCAACGCGTTGCTGAATTTCGAAAATTGACTGCTCATGCTCAGCCAAGCAATTTTCCAACCAATCCAGCTTTGGCGGATCATTGTGCCATTGCGATCATGCAGGCAAAGGCTGACCCTGCCAGTTTTGTTCGTGCCGTCGGCGAAGCCCTTTGGACCCATGATCTTCAAATTGCTGACGAGGCGGTAATGGCTGATCTTCTTGGCTCAACAGGTCATGATGCTAATGCAGTTTTGAAAGCTGCCAAGGAAGATGGAACGGCGGACATCAGAATGGCAAATTCAAAAGATGCCATTGCAGCAGATGCCATTGGCGCTCCTGCCTATGTGTATCAAGGTGAAGTGTTTTGGGGGCAAGATCGATTGGAATATCTCGATTATATGTTGGCTTCTGGTCGATCAGGTTTCACGGCCTGATCAATTTGAAAGAGGGACTGGACTCAATCAAATGCTTTGGCTAAAAAGGAATAATTTCCTTTTTCGTCGATGTAAATTGTTGGCATAATATATCTGGAGCCGAGATTTTTGTTATCACATGATCGTATTTGGGCAGCGCTGGATGCGCTTGCCAGCCAGAACAATCTTTCTGCTTCAGGCCTTGCGCGACAGGCGGGTCTGGATCCGACTTCTTTTAACAAGTCTAAGAGAGTAACGGGCGAAGGCCGTCCACGCTGGCCATCGACAGAATCAATTGCAAAAGCTTTAAGCGCGACATCAACCAAGCTATCTGACTTCATGGCACTGGTTGAGGATCGTCCGTTAAATGTGGTCGATATTGCTGCAAAGTTCAAAATGCCGACCATTCGAAATGTTCCGTTGCTGGGATTTGCACAGGCCGGAGTTGGTGGTTTTTTTGACGATGGTGGCTTTCCTGTTGGGCAAGGCTGGGACGAAGTTCAATTTCCGGCAGCAGATCACGATCATATTTACGCGCTGGAAGTGGCCGGTAATTCCATGGAACCGCTTTACCGTGATGGTGATGTGATCATTGTACAGCCAGGGGCCAGCATTCGTAAGAACGACCGCGTTGTTGTTAAAACCAAGGAAGGCGAGGTTATGGCCAAGCAATTGGCGCGTAAAACCGCAACTTTGGTAGAACTTGTATCGGTTAACCCAGAGCATGAAGACCGGGTTATTCAGCTCAAGGATATGGAATGGATCGCACGCATTGTCTGGGCCAGCCAATAAAAAGGCCTGAATATTTTCCAGCCTATTTACTCCTGAAAAACGGATGATCTATATGTTTATCCTCGACAGGCGTATTCTTGGATATATCCTACTAGCAATCATGCTTGGCCTTACCGGATGTGATGATCCGGATAAGAACAAAGAATCGACATCTGCACCTACCGACGTTGAAAAGACTATTCCCAAAGGAACAGAGGTTAGCAAAAGCGATAGTGAGTTAGAGACAGCGCGAAAAGACTTGCGCATTATCGGTGATGGCCAACTTCCCGCGCCTATCGTCAAAGACGATAAGATTGAGCGAATTGAACCTTTAGAAACCGCAGAAGAAAAAAACGCTGCTGAGAAGGCCCGCATTCCAAAAAAGCCAGACATATTTTCGCTACCTATAGCGATAACATCTGGCATTCTGACTTCTGGCGAAACAAGAATTACCCTCAATGATATTGTAGCCCCTGAAGCATCGGCTGTTTGCAATGGACAAAACGGCGAATGGCCCTGTGGCAATTTTGCAAAGTCAGCCTTGCAACGCCTGATACGAAGCCGATCCATCACATGCAATGGGGAATGGAAAGACACCAACGAATTTCAAGGTGCGTGTCAGGTCGCAGGAAGAGACTTGGCAAAATGGGTTATCGAACAAGGTTGGGCGAAAAGTTCCCATCCAAGCTTTACAGATGCCCTGAACTTGGCAAAGAGCGCGAAAAAAGGACTTTGGCGAGACTAATACACCTCGCCAATTCCGATGATATGTTTGCTAATTTGTCAGCTTACCGGAAAGAGCTTTAGAAATGAGAACCCGCGTTTCATCGATACCGTATAAGGCAACAAATGATCCGAAACGTGGCCCCTGATCTTCGCCAAGCAAGATCTGGTAAAGCGCTTGAAACCACTCGCGTAGATTTTCATATCCATGATCTTTTCCGATGGAAAATACTTCCGTCTGGATTGCCTCTCCATCACTTAATGGATCAATAGTAGCAAGTTTCTTATCCAGGTCAGCCAATGCAGCCTGCTCTGCCTCGGTTGGCGCACGAAATTGTTTATTCGGTTTAACAAAGTCAGCAAAATAACGGATTGCAAAACCAACCAATTCATCGAGTTTCGGGTGTGTTTTCGGTGATAAAGACTTATCGTAATTTGATATAAAGCCCCATAGGGTCGCTTTATCTTCAGAATTCGAAGCGCTCACGAGGTTGAGCAACATGGAATAAGACAATGGCATGCCGATTTTTGGCGGATTGCCGCTGTGGATGTGCCAAACAGGATTTGCAAGTCTTTGGGCCGCATCCTGATTTTCAAAGGCTGCCAAATGCTGGAAATACTCATCTACCTGACGCGGTATCACATCAAAATAGAGACGTTTTGCGGTTCTTGGTTTTGTGTACATGAACAGCGACAAGCTATCTGTTGGCGCATAAGTCAGCCATTCATCAATGGTCAAACCGTTGCCTTTGGTTTTCGAAATCTTTTGACCGTTTTGATCCAGAAACAGTTCATAGACAAAATGCTCTGGCGCACGGCCACCTAAGATACGACAAATTTTGTCATATAGATTGCTGTTGATCTGATGATCTTTGCCATACATTTCGAAGTCAACATTAAGGGCTGCCCAACGCATCCCAAAATCTGGCTTCCATTGAAGTTTCACCTGTCCGCCTTTGACCGACATCGTGATCTCTTCGCCGTCTTCATCGTCAAAAGTAATTGTTCCAGCCTCTGGATCGACCGATTTCATGGGAACATAAAGGACTTTGCCGCTTTTTGGCGAGATCGGTAGAAACGGGCTATATGTTGCCTGACGCTCCTCGCCCAGGGTGGGCAGCATAGCATCCATAATCTGCTGATATTTCGAGAGCGCATGCACCAGCATGTCGTCAAATTTTCCGGACTGGTAATAATCGGTTGCACTGGCGAATTCATAATAAAAACCAAACCGGTCCAAAAAGGCACGAAGACGGGCATTATTGTGATGCCCAAAACTTGGATATTCATTGCTGAAAGGATCAGGCACTACGGTCAACGGTTTTCCGATATGTGCGGCCAACATTTCCTGATTGGGAACATTGCCCGGAATTTTCCGCATACCGTCCATATCGTCCGAAAAGCAGAGCAACCGAATGGCTACTTTATCATGGGTCAGAACGCGAAACGCGTTAATCACCATTGTTGTGCGGGCCACTTCACCGAAGGTACCAATATGGGGCAGGCCTGACGGTCCATAGCCTGTCTCAAACAACACAGTTTCAGGAAAGCCTGTTTTTTCATAACGTTTGACAATCTTTCGTGCCTCTTCGAATGCCCAAGATTTTGAAACCAATGCAGCAGCATGGAGTTCGGGCGTAATATGAAGATCGGGCAAAGTTGCGCCTGTCATGTCAGTTTTCCGGTATATTTGAGAAGATTTATAGTCAGGTTGGGGTTTAAATCATGATACAAACAATGCCAAGCCAAAATCTTGGCCTATATGGTATCTTGTTTACAGTGATTGGAAATGCGGCGGGTAACAGACGCTTGATTTGCTAGCTTGTCTGATCGAAATATAGAATGCCTTCTAGAAGGAATTATTCAATGTCTGAAGCAACCATCCGTTTGTCGATCTTCATTGGGCTATTTGCCGTTATGGCCGCCTGTGAATATTTCGCGCCACGGCGCGAACTGCGTCCTGTGAAAACCAAACGCTGGCTCACCAATTGGGCAATTGTCATTATAGACTCAGTGCTTGTGCGCCTAGTGTTCAAAACAGCGGCTGTGGGCGGTGCATTGTGGGCTGCAGAAAACGGTGTTGGGCTGTTCAACATGATCACTGCGCCGATCTGGCTGGCTGTTCTCATCTCTTTTGTGGTGCTGGATTTCGCTATTTGGCTATCCCATGTGGCATCCCACAAAATTCCGATATTTTGGCGTATTCACCGGATGCATCATTCTGACGTGGATATTGATGTTACGACTGCCATCAGGTTTCACCCAATTGAAATTTTACTGTCCATGGTTTGGAAATACGCTGTTGTTTTGGCTCTTGGCGCGCCTGCGGTGGCTGTTCTGATATTCGAGATTGTTTTGAATGGCGGGGCCATGTTCAATCATTCCAATTTCAAATTACCGCTATGGGTGGACAAAATTCTGCGTATTTTGATTGTTACGCCGGATATGCACCGTGTTCATCATTCGGCTATCGGTGATGAAACAGACTCAAATTATGGGTTCAATCTTTCCATCTGGGACAGGATTTTCAAAACCTATATTGATCAACCTGAAATGGGTCATGATGGCATGACGATTGGCCTATCGGAGTGGCAAGACGAAAAGCCAGCTAATTTGATGTGGTCTTTATCGGTGCCGTTTATTTCTCAAAAGAAGCAGTAACTAAATGCTCCGAATTGGATCAGAAAAGACCGAAGGGAAAATAGCGAAGATAGAGTTCTTTGAAGATCCCTTTGTCATTGATTGCCTTCAGAGCGTAGTCAAAGCCTGCAACCAGATCAGAATCGGTTTTTGACGCAGCAATTGCTAGGCCAAGACCGAAATACTCTTCGGAAAGATAAGGCCCCCCGGAAAACCTGCAACAATCATCTGCCGCTGCAGAAGCCAACCAAAAAGACGCAGAAAGCGAATCTGTAAAGACCGCATCAACCTCGCCAGTTTTAAGAGCGTTAAACGCCAGTTGACGCGTTTGATAAGGTTTGAAAGCCCGCTCTACAAATGTGAGCGAAAAATACTCTTGATGCTCAGAATCAGCGACAACCCCAACGGTTTTCTTGAACAAAGCATCGTAGATCGGCTCCTCCAGTAATACATCTTTACGTGTGATAAAACGTCCTGGAATTTGCAGATATGGCCTGGAAAAGCTGTATTTCCCTCTGCTTTCAGCGCTGATTTCAATACCCGCAATAATTGCGTCGCCCTCACCTGCTTCCATGGCCTTTTCGAGTTCATCCCAGGGTAGCGCTTGGATCTGACATTTGGAAAGGACTTCCAATTCAGCGCAAATCGCCCTTGCAAGTTCTATATTGAAGCCGGAAAGACGTTTTCTTCGATCAATGAAATTAAATGGCGGAAAATCTGTAGTCGTCAGAAACTTAATGCGGGGTTTGGATGACAGGTCCGGTTTCACAAATCTCTCATTCGGATCCCAAAAATTCGGAATAAGAACATTTTGTGCATTTGCCATAATCGCCGAAAACAGCAAAATTATCGTAACAAAAAGGGATGTCTTTGAAATTTTCAATGTCGGTCTGCCATCTATTCACTGCACTTAAAACGTGTAAGATTGCTGGTGGGTAGATAAAAGCAATCTATCCGTTCATCAACCAATAAGGATGATTTAGCAGGTTGGACGGATTAGGGGAACACCGCAAATTTGCGGAAAAGATAAAATTGCGACGAGCTGAAATCGCTCAAACCCTGAAACGCGCACAAAAACAATTTTTAGTGCGGCATAACAATACAGGTACCGACTTCAAACTCATTGATGAGGGGTTGAGCTCGAAAACCGGATTAACACAAAACCAGACAGTCTTTCTTGCTTCATTGGCGCTGCTAACGGTTACTGGTTTCATATTCCTTCCAAACCTGACCATGGTGATCTTGGCAGCTGTATTCAGCTTTTTTTATCTCAGCGTCGTCTTATTTAGAGCTTGGGTCCTTGCTGATTTTGGCAAGCAGCCAATCGACATCTTCGACTTTTCTGATGAAATGCCCCAACAAAAATATGTAATCTTAAGTGCGCTCTATAAAGAACCAAACATGATTGGTGATCTAATTACCAGTTTAGATCGACTTCGCTGGAGCAAAGGTAAGAAAGAAGTTTACTTTCTTTGTGAGGCCTCAGACCAAGAGACAGTTTCCGCGATAGAAAAACAGACTTTACCAGATGGGTTTTTTCTCATCATCGTTCCAGAGGGAAAGTTACGAACAAAACCACGTGCATTAAATTATGCCCTTCGACGGGTAGAAGATGACTATCTAGTCATTTACGACGCGGAAGATAGGCCGCATCCAGATCAACTGCTGGAAGCTGTTGCAACTTTCAATAAATCATCTGATCAGGTTGTATGTCTACAGGCACCCCTGACCATAGATAATGAAATGGAGAGTATTTTAACACGTCTTTTTGCAATAGAATACATCACATTATTTCATGGTATTTTACCGGCGATAGCAAACCATCAAGCCCCCATGCCACTTGGTGGAACATCGAATCATTTCAAATTAAAGGATCTAAAAGAAGCTGGCGGGTGGGATTCGTACAACGTGACGGAAGATGCGGATTTAGGGATTCGGCTTGCGCGAAAAGGCAAGCTATGTGACGTGATAAATTTACCTACCTATGAAGAAGCTCCCACCGACTATGTTGCTTGGACCAAACAAAGAACCCGTTGGCTCAAGGGATGGATGCAAACATTGTTGGTACATTTGCGGCAACCTGCGCGGTTGTTCAGTGACATTGGCCCTGCAAATTTTTTCAAATTCAACATGATTTTAACAAGCGTCGTGGTATCGGTGCTCATCCACCCGTTGTTTCTAGGCGCATTTATTTTTCAAATCACAAATTATTTTTCTGGCAATAGCTTAAGCACTTATGAGGTGGCTATTACTGGGTTGAGCACCTTTAACTTGGTTGCTGGATATACCACCTATGGTGCCCTGGCATTTGCCACATTAAGGCAAACGAGAAAACAATCGTTACAGGCATATATACTTCTACTACCAATTTACTGGCTGATGGTTTCTGTCGCAGGATGGAGAGCGCTCTATCAATTGATATTCAGTCCCCACAACTGGGAAAAGACAAGCCATGGCAGCAAGAACAGGCCGCCAATTGAAAATCAAATATCCGTGACGAAATAAATTACTTAAAATGCTTAGAAAGCTTCAAGCCTTGCGCCTGATAGTTGGATGTCGCCAACTGCCCATAAAGCGCTGAAGGGCGGGCTAACATTTTTTCATAGACCAGCCTACCGACCAATTGTCCGTGCTCAAGGATAAATGGCACTTCGTGACTTCGCACTTCCAAGACCCCGCGCGCACCTTTTCCGCCAGCCTTAGCATGCCCGAAACCCGGATCAAAAAAGCCTGCATAATGGACGCGGAATTCACCAACCAATGGATCAAAAGGCACCATCTCAGCAGCATATAGAGGTGGCACATGGACTGCCTCTTGAGACACCAAAATATAAAATTCGTCGGGATCAAGGACGATGTCTTGCGAACCATGGTTGTAGATCGGCTCCCAAAAATCGTGTATTTCTAGGGCTGCTTTTTGGTCTACATTTACTACGCCAGTGTGACGCTTTCCCCGATAACCAACCAATCCGTTTTCATCCCCAGTCAAATCAATCGATAATCCGATACCTTGATTGTGGATATTGGGATCTGACGTGGCAACCAGAGTTTCGGTTTTATGCAATTTCAGCAGATCAGCATCAGAAAGCAAAGAATGGCCAATCCGAAACCGTATTTGAGACAACCGCGAACCAGTTTTCACAACTACGGGAAAAGTGCTGGGGCTAATTTCAAGATAGAGCTGGCCTTTATAACCTTTTGCAATCTGGTCAAAGCCCTGAGAGTAGTCCGTGATTACACGTGTGAAAATATCAAGACGACCCGTAGAGCTTTTTGGATTTGCTGAGGCTTCTATATGGTCTGGCAGGGCCAAACTCTCCAACAATGGAACAATATATACACAGCCTGTTTCGAGCACAGCGCCTTTTGTCAGGTCGAACTCATGTAACTTAAAGCGTTCCAGTTTTTCCTGCACCGAACTTTTTCCCGGGAGGAAGGATGCGCGGACCCGATAAGCTATTTCGCCCAACCGAAGATCCAGACTTGCCGGCTGGATTTGATCATCATCCAGCGCTTTGATGGTTTTTAGTGCGCCTTCGGCAAAAAGCTTCTCGATATGGCTGTCGGGTAAAATCCCGGTTTCTTGCTTTTCCATTGGCATTTAAACTCTGATCGTTGGTTTGCAGTCCCTGTTTCAGCCTGTGTACTTAATCATAGCATTGACGCAAAGGCCTTTCACGCGTAAACCACTGTTAATTGAGTTTTTGAATTCAGTGGTGATTTGGGCCGGTCGGCTTGCAGCCACTTTAAATAAGTCGCTAAAAGGGCCGTCTGCGAGAGCAGGTTGGAATCTGGTTAGCGATGCTAACTGGATTTTTTTGTTTTTGGAGCATGCCATGAAAGACCTATCGAAACCTACGAATTGGAAACCGACCACCTCTTTGGTGCATGGCGGCACGATGCGCTCTTCATTTGGCGAAACTTCCGAGGCACTTTATCTGACCCAAGGCTTTGTGTACGACAGCGCCGAATCTGCTGAAGCCCGCTTCAAGGGGGATGAAGAAGGCTTTATCTATTCAAGATATGCCAATCCAACGGTGCATATGTTTGAACAACGTATGTGTTTGCTTGAAGGAGCGGAAGACGCGCGGGCTACCGCTTCGGGCATGGCCGCTGTTGCAAGTGCCATTGGCTGCCAACTAAAATATGGCGATCATATTGTTGCGGCTAAAGCCTTGTTTGGCTCCTGTAGATGGGTTGTTGAGAAATTAATGCCTTCCTATGGCATCGAATGCACTCTCATTGATGGCAAAGACCTACAAGCTTGGAAAGCTGCGGTAAGGCCTTCAACAAAAGTGTTTTTTCTAGAAAGCCCAACAAATCCGACCTTGGAGCTTTGCGATATCCGCGCCATTGCAGATATTGCTCACGAAAATAATGCCAAACTGATCGTCGATAATGTATTTGCAACGCCGATGCTGCAATCACCCTTGGAGCTTGGGGCTGACATCGTGGTTTACTCGGCAACCAAGCATATTGATGGTCAAGGACGATGCCTTGGCGGGGTAGTTCTTTCTTCCAAGGATTGGATTGACGAGCATTTACATGACTATTTCCGTCATACAGGACCAAGCCTTAGCCCATTTAATGCTTGGGTTTTGCTCAAGGGATTAGAAACCCTTTCCTTACGGGTGCGCCAGCAAACGGAGACAGCCACGGCACTAACCAATCTTTTACATGGGCGGAAAGATATCCTTCGCGTGATCTATCCTGGACATGAAAGTCATCCCCAATACGACCTTGCTCAAAAACAGATGAAAGGCGGCTCAACGCTTTTAGCTTTTGAAATTGACGGTGGGAAAAAAGCAGCTTTTGCATTCGAAAATGCACTTCAGATAATTCGTATTTCCAATAATCTTGGGGACGCCAAAAGTCTTGTGACACACCCGTCAACGACAACCCATAAAAATCTATCAGATGAAGATCGAATTGAATTGGGGATTAGTGATGGATTGATCCGCTTTTCTGTTGGGCTAGAAGACAGCGAAGATTTGGCGTTGGATATTGAGCAGGCATTACACGCATCGGCGCAGGTTTAGTTCTCAAATTGTTCTTTTGCCTGCATAATGCGGGCGAGAGCTGTGTAAAAACAAATGGCGGCAAACAGATAAGCCAAAACCGGGAACCATGATGGGAACAGACAGACCAGCACAAAGACAGCTAGCGTCTCAGTTGCTTCGGCCAATCCGGTCGTAAAATATATCGACTTTGCTCCGCGTACTTCGCTGGATAAGCCTCTTTTTTGTGCCAAACCAGCATAGGCCAGAAAACTGGCGCCATTGACGTAAAAGGATAAAATCAAGACGGCCCCCGCCAGAGCGTTTGTTTCCGGATTGGCAACAATAAACGCTAGCGGGATGACCCCGTAAAATGCAAAGTCCAACACGATATCAAGATAGCCGCCAAAATCGGTAGAGCGGGTCAGTTTTGCGAGTGAACCATCCAGACCATCGGCAAGACGACTGATAAGCAGCAAGATCATTCCGACAAAAAACCATTGCATCGAAATCGCCATCGCGGCCAATAGACCGATAACAAAACCACCAATGGTCACCTGATCCGGCGTTATGCCAGTCGCCTTCAATTTTTCAGCGAGCGCCATCAGATAAGGATCTATTAGTTTTCTTGCGCTGCCATCCAGCATAATTACTTCCTAGCCTGCTCAAATTGAAATGCGGAATTCTTGCCTTCGACCCTATATCGATTTAATGGATAACATGCCAATCACACTTGCCTGAAACGCATTGGCAATTCACACTAGGGTTTTAAACGGATAAACGCCGCCCATGTATCTTGAGACCACCCATGACATTTCGGTAAACGTCTTACCAGTTTATATTGATGAACGCTCTGACCCTGAGCGTAATCTGTATTTTTGGGCATACCAAGTGACCATTCAAAATGACAGCAAGGACACGGTTCAGCTGCTCAATCGCTATTGGCACATTACCGATGGCAATGGAGCTATTGAGGAGGTCGCTGGTGAGGGCGTTGTTGGAGAGCAGCCCATAATAGCGCCGGGAGAACAATACGAATATACCAGTGGATGCCCGCTCAAAACGCCCTCAGGAATAATGGTCGGGCATTATGAGTTGCAAATTCAAAACGGCGCCCTGATAAAAGTCGCCATTCCTGCATTCTCACTGGATTTGCCAGATGCCAACCCCTTATACAACTAAGTCAAAACAACCGGATTTCTTTTCGGTCATGCGACCGATCATGCTAGTCAACGGGTTATTGTTGATGACGCTTGGCGTTTCCATGTTGATCCCAGCAATTGTCGACGTATTGGCGAATAATTTGGATTGGCAGGTTTTTGTCTCGGCTTCCCTGCTGACCACGCTGATTGGAGCAGGCCTTTATGCGGGCGCGCGCGGCACCGCGAGTCACATGAGTACCCGCCAAGCCTTTGTGATGGTGACGCTTGCCTGGATTGTACTCCCACTCTTTGGATCCCTTCCCTATCTCTGGTCAGGCATTGTTCCTAGTTTCACCGATGCGATGTTTGAATCCATGTCTGGTATTACTACGACAGGTTCAACTGTGATTGTCGGATTGGACTTTGCACCACCGGGAATTTTATTGTGGCGCGGCATTCAGCAATGGCTTGGGGGACTTGGTATCATTGTGATGGCCGTTGCCGTATTGCCGATGTTACAAATCGGCGGCATGCAGCTTTTCAAAATCGAAGCTTTTGATACAGCTGAAAAAATCATGCCACGGGCAACACAAATTTCCGGGTCGCTCACTATGATGTTCGTCTTGATTACCTTCATGTGCACAATTGCCTATTTGGCTGTTGGAATGAAAATTGATGACGCAGTCATTCACGCCATGACGACTGTAGCAACAGGCGGCTTTTCCACCAAAGACGCTTCTCTAGCTTATTTCGATAGCTACTGGGTCGACGGCGTTGCTACGGTTTTCATGGTTGCTGGCTCCATTCCATTTATTCTATTTGTGCAGGCAATGGGCGGGAATGTTGGCGCATTGTTTCGCAATTCTCAGGTTCGCACTTTTTTAGGGTTATTGTTTATTCTGACGCTTGTCGGTTGGTGGCTGCATCCCGAGAGAGAAAATCCGATTTTAGGATTTTTTCATTCTCTACTGAACGTTACATCACTGGTAACTGGAACAGGATATACAACGACTGACTATAGCTCTTGGGGATATTCTTCTCAGATATTCTTTTTCCTGATCATGTTTATCGGCGGCTGCGCTGGCTCCACCTCATGCGGTATTAAAATTTTCAGGTTTCAAATCCTCTTTGAAACCTTGAAACAACATATCAAACGGACCTTGCAACCCAACGGCATATTTGTGATGCATTATAACGGCAAATTGCTGAAAGATGATGTTTCTGCTGCTGTTATGAATTTCTTTTTCCTATTCGCCATTATTTTTGCAATCGTCACGATTATGCTCAATGCTTCTGGTTTGGATATCATTACCGCAACATCTGCAGCAGCCACAGCGCTTGCCAATGTTGGACCAGGAATGGGCGATATCATCGGGCCTGTCGGAAACTTCAAGAGCCTGACAGAGCTTCAAAAATGGATTTTAACCGCAGCGATGCTGATTGGACGACTTGAACTTTTGACGGTTCTTGTATTGCTGCTACCGCGCTTTTGGCGGGTATAAACAACGCAGCTTTCAGCACTACACGCTATAAAAGCTCAGCCTTATTCAGCTGGCAGCTGCCGTTTCGGTTCGCGTGATGAACTGAAAACCGTTCTTAACAACCAGCGAATATCGTCGCCAATACAAATGAATGCTGGAACAAGGAACAATACCAGTAACGTTGCAACTCCAAGACCGAATATAATCGTCACAGCCATCGGCAAGATAAATTGTGCCTGTACGCTTTTTTCAAACATCAATGGTATCAACCCACCAATCGTCGTCAGCGAGGTTAACAAGACAGCACGAAGTCTGTCGCGGCTCGCGCCCGCAGCTGCTTCAACAAGATTGTCGCCTTCATCCTTAATGCGCTCCAGCATTCTACTGACCAGAATGATTGAATCATTGACCAAAATCCCGGTTAAACCGAGCAGGGCTATAAACGACATGATGCTTAATTTAAATCCTAATATCCAATGGCCAAATACTGCGCCCACTAGGCCAAATGGAATAATCAGCATGATTGCGAAGGGGAGAAAATAGCTGGAAAATACCCAAGCTAGAATAATGTAAATAACCGAGAGCGCTACAATCACGCCATATCTCAAATCGGCAAAAGACTTTTCACGCTCAGCATTTCTTCCGCCAAATTCATAGGTCACGCCAAACTTGGAGGCCGTGGCAGGAAGCGCTGACTGCTCAAGCTGTTCGACTGCCTGTTGGGTCGTCAAAATATCGCTATCAAGATCAGCAGTGACTGACACAATGGTCTTGCCATTCTGCCGCCTGATCGCGGAAAATCCCTGTCTTTCCGTTAGGCTAACCACTTCTGTCAGCGGAACAAATTCACCTGTTGAAGAACGCAGTTCGAAGTTCCGCAAAGCTGCAGTTCCCTCATGCTTGCTGATGCGCGAAACGCGTATTGCTACTTCATCATCACCAGACGCAAATCTGCGTGGAATAGCACCTTCAAAGGCTTCTCTGATTTGGCGACCTACATCGTCAATATTAAAACCAAGCGAAGAACCACGAGGGGTAAGCTGCATGATCAGTTCGGGCTTGCCATAAGGCAAATCATCAGAAACGCCGCTTACGCCTGGAAGCGCTTCAACAATCACGGTTATTGCGGCGGCGGCTTCTTTCAAGGTTTTCACGTCGGCCCCAGTAATTTCAAGATCAACATCTCTTCCTGGAGGGCCACCTCGAGACTCAAAAACAGAAACCCGTTTTAGTCCGGCTACCTTCGGGAGATTTTTGCGCCACTCACTCACAAATTCAGGGGTTCTAACAGTCCGCTCCTCAGATGAAGTCAACTGAATTCTAATTTGCGCGAGATTATCTCCAACATTCCGTCCCGATGAGCCCAATGTAGTGAAAACGGCAGCAACCAGTTTTTCATTTCCACCAGTCAATTTGTTCTCAGTGGCGGCTAACGACTGCTCAACTGCACTCACGACTTCTTTAACATGTGCTTCTGGAATGCCCGCATTAAAGGTCAAGTGGGCATTGATGTTCTCAGATTCAGGCGATGGGAAAAACTCGAATTGTACGCGTCCGCCACCTAAATAAAGTCCATAAAACACGACCATCATTATGCCGATGGCAATGGACACAGTTACATAACGCCATGTGATCGAGAGCTGAACCAATACGTTGAACGGGCCATCACGAAATTTGGTAAAACCCCTATCAAACGATCGTCTGAACCAATTTTCATTTTCCAGATCAAGCCGTCCAGAGGTAGCGCTACTTGCCTTTCTAGAGAACAGTTTTCCTGAAATCCAAAAACCAGCTTCAAGGGCAGCGCCCAATAAAAGAGACGCAGAGATCAAAACTGCCATAAATGCCAGCAATCCATTTTCTGTTCTAAAGCGTGCAATATCGCCAAAGAAACCGGCGCTAAATTGATCGACTGCACCGTGTGAGGTTCTGGTCATCACTGCAATAATGAAAACACCGATTACCAATGCAAAAAACAAATGACGCCAAAACGACCATTTCTTTTTCTGTCTTGGTTGAAGCGTATGAGCGAGATGACCCGGCAAGATAAAGAAACATTCGATCAAACTAGCAATCAACACTGCCACGACCACTACCGGCATTACGCCCATGATCTGGCCAATGGTATCGCGAACAAGAAGAATGGGCGCGAAAGCAGCGACGGTTGTTGCCATTGCCGCAAGAACAGGAACGATCATTCGTCCTGCACCATTTTCCGCAGCTTCATAAGGCCCATCACCCAAAGCAAAGCGGGTTGCTGTATGCTCGCCGACAACAATCGCATCATCAACAATAATGCCAAGCATCATAATCAAAGCAAACAATGAGATCATGTTAATCGTCTGGCCAAACAACATCATGAAACCGATTGTTGCCAACATTGCCACTGGAATGCCGGCGGCAACCCAAAAAGCCACACGGGCATTGAGGAATATAAACAAGGTACAAACTACGATCACGAGACCCGTTAAACCATTCCATACGAGCAACATGATACGGGCCATCAACGAGTCGGCGCTAACGTCATATTTTTGCATTACAATGCCGGGCGGCAAGGCATCGATTAACTCAACAAGATAGTCGTCCAGGATTTTTGCCGTTGCCAAAGTATCTGCAGTTGGCGCGCGTTGAATGGTTATCTGAATCGCATTTTTGCCTTTGGAAAGTCCTTGAGCGTCGCCATCTTCATAACCAAATTCAATGTTGGCAAGATCCTTGAGCAATATCTTTTCGCCACTGGCAAATGATTTGACTTCAATACCACCCAATGCTTTGGGATCTTTAAACTCTGCTATAGTGCGGATCTGTTTTTCAACGTCACCATCCATTTGGCCTGATGGCAAGTCACGGCTGTTACCAGCAATTTTCTGGGAAATGTCACCAATCGACATACCGACGCGGCGGAGTTCCCTTTCTGGAATTTCGACCTGAATCTCAGGATCGCGCATGCCGTCAAAATCGACCTTGTCGATACCCCTTGCAATCAAGTCATCGCGGATGGTTTTGGCATAAACGCGAAGCGTATTTTCAGGGACATCGCCGGAGATGGAAATTTTTGCAACGCGGTCAAAAAACGCAACACGGCGTATTTTCGGTGCATCTGAATCTTCTGGTAAGTTATTAATAGCCTTTACCGCTGATTCAACATCAGCAGTCGCTTTTTGCATATCGGCTGTCCGCTCAAACTCCAGTGAGATCGTGCCTGAACCTTCACGCGAATAAGAGTCCATCTTGGTGACACCATCAACGAACCGAACTTCAGGCTCGATGATTTGTAATATGTTACTTTCGATATCTTCTGCGCTAGCACCGGGCCAAGAAACAGTGACCGTGACGTTTGGAATTTCAAGCGTTGGAAAAAATTGAGTATTGATCCGACCCAGCGAAAACACTCCAAACAGGATCAGCATGACCATGATCAAATTGGCAGCATTTGGATGGCGGGTTATTATGCTGATGATACCGCCTGTCTCAGCCGCATCATCCAACTTTCCCTGATCGCTCTGGCCAGCCATGGTCTAATTAGCCTCTGTATTGGCTGAAACTGGCTTGCCTGAGGCTTCAGCTCCTTCAGGTTTATTTTTTCTAACTGGATCAGGGTCACCTTCTTTGCGTACTTTCAACCCAGCGCTAATTTCTGAAATACGTGTAATTAAAACTTCTTCGCCTTGTTGTAAGCCGCTGGCGATGAGCACAGAATCCCCATCAAATGCTGCCAACGAAACTTTCCGCTCTGCCAGTTCACCCTCTTCGACGACATAAACTGTGTCGCCGTGGTAGAGCGCTGAATCAGGCAAAATGATGTGATCCTTGTAGGCACGGTCTGGAACTTTGATTTCCACAAATGCACCAGGGCGCATCGTCACCGAATGAGCCGCAGTGCCAATAGTTGCGAACACTTCAACGCCGCCGCGGGCCGATGCAATTTCTGCACCGATACGGTCTATGGATCCTGGAAACGAATAATTGATCCCACCCACATTCCAAATGACCTCGACTGAGCGATCGATTAGTCCACTATCATCAGCTTGCAATCGGCCAAATTGCTCATTGGTTAGTACAAACCGCGCTTCAAGCGTGTCGCTTTGATACATGGAAACCTGAATGTCATTGGCATTGGCCAATTTGCCAACTTCAGCGCTGCTGGAGCGGATAGTGCCTGAAAAAGGCGCCAGCAATTTGGTGTTTTCTAAATCGCGAACTGATTGCTCGATCTTCCATTCCAGACGCTCGGCTGTTGCCTGTAATTGGCGAATTTTAGCGTTTTCTGCCTCAATATTAATCTCACTTTGCTCGGCGGCCAAAGAACGTTGGGAAAGGATCAGTTTCCTTTCTTCCAATTGCTTTTCTGTAGCTGTTCCTCTAGCGCGCAATTGGGTGATACGAGCCAGATCGCTCTTAGCGAGTTCAAGCTGATCAAGGGCGCCTTGCAAGCGCGATTGCTCCAAGCGGACTCTTGTACTTGCTTCTTCCAGTCTTCCTTGAGTTTCCAGCGCATTTGCTTTGGCTTCTCGCAATTGCCCATCATAAGTAAATGGATCAATCTCCAGCATTACTTCGCCCTGCTCAACTTTTCCGCCTGATTTCAACTTGTCGCTGACCAGAACAATGGCACCTGAAACAAGGCTGCGCAGCTCAACCGATCGTCCTGCCAACACCTCGCCATAAAGGCTAAAAACGGGCTTTACCGTTTCGAGATTGGCCGAGACTGTATCCACGGTATAGACGGTCGGGAAAATGGGTCTTTTGGCAATTTCCGGCTTGGTGTTCACCAAGCGCATGGTTGCTGCAAACGCTATTCCTAGAACAAGCGCCATCAAGACTATCTGCATAAAGCCTTTCGCCAATATTTTCAGGAGTGTTGTCTTTTTAGATGGCTCTTGAAGTGCCTGATATTCCTCATTGAGGAATTGATCATTATTTTGCAGCATGAATTTTCCGATCAGCGGAACAGGTCTCTTATCTTGCTATGCAACATATCGTAGTTTTCACAGTCGGCAAGTTACAAAGAATTCACAAAAACTCTAATTGAGCGTGTAAAACTGTGCCAAGAACTAATTGTCGACCTGCTCTACAAAGCTGTTTTCTTCAAAATACCATCACCGAATGATTAGTTTTCAAGATCAGCTTCGACGATTTCATAATTGGCATTGCAAAATTCACAATTCGACGTGATTTTTCCTTCAACCCAACTTTCTGTTAGCTCTTCAGCCGCAAGCGTTTTTAAAACGCCAACAATTTTATCTTTGTTGCAACTGCATTGATCGCGAACTTTCGGACCTTCATGAATATGAACGCCGTGCTCATGAAAAAGACGAAACAACAATATCTCGGCATTGATTTCAGGATCCGTCAATTCATCATCGCTGACGGTTGCCACCAAGGCATGAGCTTCTAGCCAAAGATCATCACGCTCATCGCTGATTGCAGCGTATTGGCCGTCCGGGGCATCTCCGCCGGGCAAATCCCGGATTGTCAAACGATCGTTAGATTCAGGAAGGAACTGAACAAGAATGCCGCCAGCACGCCAATCTCTCGTAGAGCCCTTACCCACATCAGATGGCGTAATATATTCAGACACCGCAAGACGCACATGGGTTGGAATTTGTTCTGACTGACGGAAATAGGCTTGCGCCACTTCTTCCAGTGTGGTCCCGTCCAATTCCACAATACCTTGATAACGTTGGGTATGACCGCCTTGATCAATGGTCATTGCCAAAATGCCTTTACCAAGCAAGGCTTCTGGCGAAGTTGCTTTCTCAGCAGTAGCTTTTGCAAGTTTCTCCTCGTCGAAGCTGGCATAGGCTCTGATCGCATCTGGTGTTTTGAAATCCACAACAAGCAAAGAAACCGGCCCATCGGTTTGCGTTTGAACCGTAAAGCGCCCGTCGAACTTCAATGATGTGCCAAGCAGAACCGTCAAGACAATGACTTCACCCAATAATTTTGAGACAACATCAGGATATTGATGGCGCTCCAATATAGCCGTGAGCATCGGACCCAATTGAACCGAGCGTCCGCGAACTTCAAGCGCAGATACGTGGAAGGGAACTATATAATCATCCCCTGCTGGGGTGAATTGTGAAGCGGGATCTCCGCCCACGATGATTTGCTCGTCTTCAGACATTCGAATATTTCCAGAATTAGGTTTTGTGTTCTGATTTTGATTTTTCAGAACGCTAGTCGATTAGGCCCATACACCAGGACATAATACTTTTTTGCGCATGAAGCCGGTTTTCCGCTTCATCAAACACAACTGATTGCGGTCCGTCCATGACTTCACTGGTTACCTCTTCGCCGCGATGGGCTGGGAGGCAATGCATAAACAAAGCATCTTTATCAGCATGGGCCATCAATGCTTCATTGACCTGATAAGGCATGAAAACATTGTGGCCGCGCGCCCGGTGTTCTTGGTTCATGGAAATCCAGCAGTCGGTCAGCACACAATGGGCATTTTTTACAGCTGACACAGGATCATCGGTGACCACTACTTTTCCGCCATTGGCATTTGCCCAATCGACAAATTTCTTTTCAGGCTCAGAGCCTTGGGGCACTGCCACATGCATCTCATATCCAAAAAGAGCCGAACCTTCGATAAGCGAATGAAGAACATTATTGCCATCGCCGGACCAAGCAAATTTCTTACCTTTTAATGGCCCATGATGCTCTTGGAACGTCATAAGATCCGCCATGATCTGACAAGGATGTGTATCGTCTGTCAGTCCATTGATAACGGGAACACTGGCATGCTCTGCCAATTCGCTCATGCGCGTATGATCGGTCGTGCGGATCATGATAATATCCACGTAACGCGACAAGACTTTTGCCGTATCGGCAATCGTCTCAGAGCGCCCCAACTGCATTTCGCTGCCTGAAAGAAATATCGTTTCGCCGCCTAATTGACGCATCCCTACGTCGAAAGAAACGCGGGTGCGGGTCGATGGTTTTTCAAAAATCATCGCCAACATTTTACCAGCCAAAGGCTTTTCCAAGGAAGACGGGTCAGTTTTGAGAACGGACTTCACTTGCTTCGCATTTTCTAAGATAGACGCAAGTGTGCCTTGATCCATTTTTGAAATATCGAGAAAGTGGCGAGGTTTATTAGTCATGTCATTTATACCAATTTTCCAGATCGAAGTGAAAAAATCACAGTCGGATCTGGTGAAATTTTATGCCTTTTGGTTCATATCTTCCAAGGCCGCGATCATTTTTTCATGGGCCAGTCGCAACTCATCATCCGTAATGTTTAGCGGCGGGGCAAAACGCACGACATTATCGCCAGCACTAACGGCAAGAACACGATGGTTTCTAAAGGCTCCAATAATATCGGTGTTAGGAACTCTTGCTTTTAATCCCAGTAAAAGACCATTGCCTCTCACGCCTTCGACAAGATCAGGAAAACGATCAACGATTTCAGCTAAATGTTGGCGCATGATGATGCTTTTTTGGCACACGCTCTCTAGGAACCCCTCTTCAAGGACAATATCCAATACCGCATTTGCGACAGCCATCGCCAAGGGGTTGCCGCCGAAAGTCGTTCCATGTGTGCCTACTATCATGGCTTCGGCAACTGCTTCTGTGCCAAGGCATGCACCAACTGGAAAGCCGCCACCAAGTCCTTTGGCGGAAGCAAGAATATCCGGCGCTGCTTCACCATTGGCACCAGCCCATTCATGGGCAAACAATTTCCCGGTTCTGCCAATGCCTGTCTGCACTTCATCATAGATCAGCAAAATACCATTGGCATCACAAAGCTCACGAAGGCCACGCAGACATTGATAAGGTACAGAACGAATACCGCCCTCACCTTGAATAGGCTCAATCAGAATAGCTGCAGTTTCGTCATCAATGGCAGCCTTCAAAGCATCATGATCTCCAAATGGCAATGAAATGAAGCCTTGGGTCTTGGGGCCAAAACCTTCGAGATATTTCGCCTGACCACCCGCTGCAATCGTTGCCAAAGTGCGCCCGTGAAAAGCACCCTCGAAGGTCAAAATATTGACGCGCTTCGTGTCGCCTCTTGAATAATGGTAGCGACGGGCTGTCTTGATCGAGCATTCCAGCGCCTCAGCACCCGAATTGGTGAAAAACACTTTCGAAGCAAAACTGTTGTCACACAAGCGGGATGCTAGTTTCTCTTGACCTTTGATCGAGAAAATATTGGCGGTATGCCATAATTTATCAGCCTGATCTTTAAGCGCCGCAACCAGATGAGGATGAGCATGACCGAGGGAATTGACCGCTATGCCGCCCGTCAGATCTAGATATTCCTGATCATTGCTATCGAAAAGGCGCACACCCTGACCTCGTACAAATTCTACTTCCGGATGGGCATAGGTAGGAAATGTGTGTTTCTCTGAGTTCATGATGTTGCGATCCAAATTACGCTGGTTTTTTAAGCTTCAAAGCCGCTTTCATGCTCCAACTTTCACAAAGCATGAAAGCAAACAGCCCGCCGCTTGGGCGAGCTGATAAATAATCGACTTACATTGCCCATTATATAGCATAAGTGCAGGGGTAAGTGTCAATCTGCCCCTGACTATTCGCGAGAACCTCTGGGTTTCATAGATTTTGGCGATCTCGCCAGAAAAGGCGCAAAATTGAGAGAAATTCTGTGACTTATTTGTCCCTGTGGATAAAAACTCAAAAAAATGCGCAAAACTGATTCTGCTTTCCACAGTTAACTGAAATCAAAATCCTGAATTTGGGGATAAAGTGAAAAAACGATTCTTAGTGGCATGGGCCGCCTTGTCACTGACTCATTGGCTACGCTAATGTCTTTCAGGTTCCGGGAAAGTTTAATTGGGGCCGGAAATTACGAGTTTTTAAGGCTTTTGGACCGTCGCGGGAATACATTTCGCAGATGGGGAAAGTTCTTTGCGGCAAATGAAATACGGAAAGATTTAAATATGTCTTGGACGGATGAACGAGTAGATCGCCTGAAAAAGCTATGGACCGATGGATTGAGCGCAAGTCAAATTGCTGCTGAACTCGGTGGCGTAACCAGAAATGCGGTTATTGGCAAAGTACACAGACTTGGCCTTTCAGGCAGGGCCAAAGGTAACAACCAGACAGCAAATGCGCGCAGAAAACCAGCCGCGACCAAGAACACCGGATATACAAAAGCGCCCAAGCTGGTTGGTGCTAATGGTAAGACAACATCGTCTGCGCCTAGTGCACCTAAGCCAGCGCCGGTGCTTGATATTGAAAAACCAAAACCTATGATGCTGAACTTGCTTCAATTGACAGATTCTACCTGCAAGTT
The DNA here is from genome assembly GCA_017854535.1 of Nitratireductor sp. Taxonomy (GTDB): domain Bacteria; phylum Pseudomonadota; class Alphaproteobacteria; order Rhizobiales; family Rhizobiaceae; genus Salaquimonas. The sequence continues at coordinate 10,147 of JAFMHL010000017.1, read as the reverse complement.
TCCTATTGGTGATCCTCAGGAAGAAGATTTTGGTTTTTGTGGCGCATCACCAAGAGATGACGATCCCTATTGCGAATATCATTGCCGTTTAGCGTATCAGCCAGCTGGCGAACGTCGCCGCGATAGATCAGGTAGACCACAATCACAATTGCCATCAGCAGCCGGGCAAGCGCGAGCAAGCTGAATTTAAACCATCAAATATCAGACTGTATTTAGGCGGGAACTTCCCGCCTATTTTTTTGTGCGAAGCTTATGTTACTCGTACTACTCTTGAGGAAAAAGCCCTTAGTTTAAAGCAATTCAAGCTTGATCTTGGCGCATTCCGGCTTATCCTAGAAACTCTGAAACAAGGGGACTTCCATGGTAACTATACCTGACGCACCGATCATTGATCTTGAAATAGATGGCAAGAAACGAACCTTTGATCTGGACGACCCCAAATTGCCCGATTGGGTTAAAGAAGGCGCATTTGCCAGCGATGGGTACCCTTATGACAAAATACTGAAATGGAAAAAATACGAAAAAGAACTCGAGGCATTACAGGCTGAATTGGTAAAAGCGCAATTCTGGCTGCAAGACAGCGGGAACCGTGTGATGTGTCTTTTTGAAGGACGTGATGCGGCCGGCAAAGGCGGCACTATCAATGCGGTGAAAGAAAACCTTAATCCAAGAAATGTAAGAACCGTGGCTTTGTCCAAGCCATCTGATACGGAACAAGGCCAATGGTATTTCCAACGCTATGTCACACATTTTCCAACTAAGGGTGAAATGGTGCTGTTTGACCGCTCTTGGTATAATAGAGCAGGCGTGGAGCCGGTGATGGGGTTTTGCACTGCTGACCAGCACCAGAAATTTTTGGGTGAGGCCCCAGCTCTGGAGAAACTGATTATCGATGAAGGAATTTATTTCTTCAAATTCTGGCTAAATATCGGCCAGGAAATGCAGCTAAAACGTTTTCATGACCGTCGACACGATCCGGTCAAAGTCTGGAAATTATCGCCTATTGATATCAAGGCTTTGGATAAGTGGGACGATTATAGCGCTGCGAGGGATTTAATGCTGAAAAAGACCCACACAAAATTTGCGCCCTGGACTATTATAAAAGCAAATGACAAACGCCGCTCGCGTATAAATGCTGTTAGAACCATTTTGACGGCTCTGCCTTATGCTGACAAAGACTTGGACCAAATTGGCCAAATCGATAAAAAAATCGTCCTCTCACCAAGTGTTTAAGACAGGAATTTTATTAGGCGTCGGGCAATCTCAAGCGAACGTAAATCACATCAATAGCATCACCATTTCCGCTTGAGTCGGCATCATTAGTGATGTCTGTATTGATCGCAAGATATGCCCGTTCACCTTGCTTGACCCCTGCAGATAAATCGAGGGCAAAGACAATACGCTCCGGCTGGGTTCCGACACGAAACCTTTTCCTGCCGCAAATGCTGTCACCAGCAAAATCACATTCTATTGCAAACTGGGCTGGGCCATTTTGGCCAGACTTCGCGTACAATTCCACAGTTATCGATTTGCCGGAAATTTGATTCAACACACCCTTTTCCAACTCAAGCAAAATTGGCTCCGCACCACTTGCAGTCAGTGCGCCCTGACGCACAGATTGAAGACGGAGGATTTGTTGATTTTGCTGGGTGATCAGTTCAGCCGATCCACGTCCGGCTGTCACTAAGGCTGACAAATCAGTTGGTTCAAGCAGAGTAATGAAGACGCTGCCGTCTTCGGCAACTTGTGTTTCGCCAACAGGGCCTAAAACGACACCTGAGTTTGGAGACACATCGGAGTCTGGCATGTTTGCCAAAAGGGCATACAAAATCCAAAGGATAATCAAGACAACGGCAATTGCTATAAAGATCGGCCATATGCGGCGTAGAAGAGGGTTCTTTCTTTTATAGACATGAACAGGTTCGCGCGGGGCGTCGTCATAATCGAATGTATCGGCACGAACATCATCTTGCGCAACATCACCAAGATAGGCATCGACTTTTTCAGGGATTGCAAAATCATCTTCAAATACAGGTTCGGCAGGACGACTTGGCGCTTGCCATGCCTTGGGTATTGGCTGCGCAGGTCTGGCTTGAGGGGATGGTGCTGCTGGTGCCGCGGCTGGTATTTGTTCGCTGCGCACTGGTTGGGTGGGTGGCGCAGTGGGAGAAGAAGGAGCCGAGTTGGGCGCAGGCGGCGCTGGTTGTTGCTGGGTCTTTGCGGTTGATACCGATGGAAATAATGGCTCAGGCTTATAGGTAGAAGGAAGCAGCGCTTCCAGTTCATCGATGATGTCTGGCTCCGCATTAGGTGTTGCCGGTTGCTGTTCGTTGTGAACTGGACTTTGAGTGACGGGAATAGATATTGGCGCCGCTGCAGGAGCCTGCTCAACCCGCGGTGCTTGCTCTTCAAATATCTGTGGCGCAACCGGTTCTTCAAGTGGTTTACTAAGGCTCAAATCAGGGGTTGGGTCGCGTTGTTCCTCTGGCACTGCCATAGGTGGCGGATTATACCGCGCTTCAATCAACGCAATTGAGGTTTCAAGCTTTTCAAAATGATGACGAACAGCATCGTCAGAAACGATACCGGTCTTTTCAAGCATCTTGACCAAAGCATTTCGAGACGACTGGTATACCCGTTCACGTATAGACGGATCAGCAGAATCCTGTTTGGCCAATGCCTGATTAATGAGCCCCTCAAAATCAGCCAAGAATTAGTTTCCTTTTAAATGACTTTTTTCTGTTTATGAGCATAAGATGCAGATTGCAACTGCGGCTATCGGTTTGAGAGGTATTTGTTGCAATAGTTTATGGTCAAACCATATCCAAAGCCCATATAAGGCTTTCTGGTTGATTTTTTTAATAAGATTTAATATTGACGTTTACGATAACGTCAATTCTGAGGAGAAGATAATGCTGCCGCCTATTTTAAAAGACGATCTGTCCATTCCCGTAGTTGGGGCACCTCTTTTCATCATTTCAAATCCTGATCTAGTTATTGCCCAGTGCAGGGCAGGTATCGTTGGTTCTTTTCCGTCCTTGAACGCAAGGCCCATCGAGCAATTGGATGAATGGTTGACCCGCATCAATGAGGAACTTGCGGCCCACAAAGCACAGTTTCCTGAAAAAAAGACGGCACCTTTTGCAGTCAATCTAATTGTGCATGGATCGAATGACAGATTGATGGAAGACATCAAATTAGTCGTGAAGCACAAGGTACCAATCGTGATTACATCATTGGGCGCAGTGCCTGAGGTCAACTCGGCTATCCAGTCCTATGGCGGCATCACACTGCACGATATTACCAATCAAAAACACGCGCATTCAGCGATCAACAAAGGCGCAACGGGTCTTATCGCCGTTGCGGCAGGTGCTGGCGGGCATGCGGGCAAACTCTCCCCGTTTGCACTGATTCAAGAAACACGTGAATGGTTTGACGGGCCATTATTGCTGTCAGGTTCTATTGCAAATGGCGGAGCAGTATTGGCCGCTGAAGCAATGGGTGCTGATATGGCCTATATCGGCTCGCCATTTATTGGAACTCACGAAGCTCGGGCAGAACCAGAATACAAACAGGCGATTGCAGATTATTCCGGTGAAGACATTGTATATACCAATTTGTTTACAGGCATTCATGGCAATTACTTAAAAGCTTCTATTCTGAATGCTGGAATGGACCCAGACAATCTTCCTGAAAGCGATCCATCTAAAATGGACTTCGGTTCAGGCGGCGGTTCAAAAGCAAAGGCATGGAAAGATATTTGGGGTTGTGGCCAAGGTATTGGCGCAATCAAATCCGTCACATCCACTCAGGAATTGGCAGATCGTTTGATCCGCGAATATAACGAAGCGAAAAAACGCATCGGCGTCTAGTGCACATTATCAATGCTAATCGCGAAGTTTAGAATTTCGCGATTAGATTGGGTTCGGGGAAACACTTTGCGGCCAGCCCGTTTTTCTGCTGCCAGTCACCAATGGAACGCCTTGTTTTGAAGCCCGGCAATCCATCTGCCCCGCCCACATCATAGCCAAGGCCTTCCAAGCCTCTTTGAATTTTGGCAACGTCAGATCGATACATGCCGCCGACCTTGCCCCAATTTCCTGAAAAAGCACTGCCGCCAAATTGAATACGGTCACCTGCGTGACCAACGAACAAGGCATAAAGGTCTGACTTATTGTATTCTTTGATGACAAAGAAATTTGGCGTAACGATAAAGGCTGGGCCAAACCAACCAGCTGGAAGCATAAGGTAGCCCTCACCTCTTAGCTCATGGGAGGGGAACGGCTTTCCGTTGACGCGAATAATTCCCATTTTCGCCCAGTCGTCAATCTTTTGGCCTTGATCAGGCCCTTCCAAAGCGCAGGAAATCGAATTTGGCAAGTTTACTTCAAATCCCCAGTCTCTTCCCTTTATCCAACCTTTGTCCGCCAGATAACCGCCGATTGAACCAAGCGTGTCGGGTACCGAATTCCAAATATCGGGAACCCTATCACCATCAAAATCACGGGCATGGGCAAGATATGACGTTGGCATAAATTGAGGTTGGCCTAGCGCACCAGCCCATGAGCCGCGCATTGCGTTGATAGAAACGTTTTTCTTTTCGACCATTTGCAATGCTGCCAGCACCTCACCACGGAAATAATCTTTGCGGCTTGCCATAAAGGCCTTGGTGCCTAAGACCTCAAACGCATTATAAGGAATTTTTGCATTTCCGAACGCTGACTCCCTGCCCCAAATAGCAAGAATGATCCTGCCAGGCACACCCGTTTGGCGCTCGACTTGCTTTAATACAGAGCTATATTTTGAAAAGCGTTGTTTGCCGCCACTGATCACACCACCAATAATATTCTCTGCGAAATAGGCCGAAGGCGAGCGAAACTCAGCTTGGCGCTGTTTCTTCGGAACTTTCTTCTTTGCACCTGGAACAATCAAATCAGGCAAATCAAGATTGGGTTTGACGCCCGCAAAGGCAGCATTGAATGTGTCAGCACGCACGCCAATTCTTTGCGCTTCCGGCCACAAGTCTTTAGCAAGCCATTGCTGGAACTGATTGTTGATATCAGCCGCATTTTGCGCGACAGCAGGAATAGCGTTGCCAGCAAGTCCAGCAGTCAAAACCAGAATGCCTAGAGTCTTTTTAAGATAATCTAACAAAGCTATATTCCTAACGTGCCCTTACTCACCCATTCTTATAAAACGGTCCAAGTGGTGATCTGTATCGCCAAATAAATGATCGGCCATGATGATACGCTTCGAATAATGGCCCACAGGATATTCCCAAGTCATCCCCATGCCGCCATGAATCTGGATCGCTTCTTCTGCAACCTGACGGCCAATTGTGCCAGCCATATGCTTTACGGCAGACGCATACCATTCGCGTTTTTTTCTGTCAGCATTCAAATGCCCAGCGGCATTGACGATTGAAGAGCGCATCTGTTCGATTTCGATCAAAACATCGGCCATGCGATGTTGAAGCGCTTGAAACTTACCGATGATCACACCGAATTGCTTTCTGGTTTTCATATATTCGACGGTCAAATCTTTAGCGACTTCCATTGCCCCAAGAGACTCAGCACAAAGGCCGAGAATTGCCTTGCTGTGGGCTTTTTCAATTGGCTCCAGCCCTGCATCTTTTTTGCCGATAAGGGTTCCGCTCACCTTATCCAAAATGACTTCGGAAGCAGGATAGCCATCAACTGTGCCATAGGGGCGAAGGGTTACGCCTGCAGACTTTGGATCAACCAAAAACAGGGAAATACCTTTATCGGCCGCAGCAGAACCAGAGGTTCTTGCCGATACAATCAACACATCTGCATCAGCCCCTGACAGCACCACAGACTTATGACCAGACAGAAGATAGTTACCGTCTTTTTCCGCCGCTTGGGTTTCAACATGGTCCAGATTATAACGCGATCCAGGCTCACCATGAGCCAAAGCGACAATCTTCTGACCTGCGATGATTTCTTCAACATGGCTACTGGCTTCAGCGCCCATTACATCGACCAGCAAGGACCCAGCCAGCAAAGTTGGCAAGAACGGCTCGACCACAAGCGCACGCCCAAGGGCTTCAAAGACTACCATAATGTCTTCACCCTCGCCGCCAAAACCACCAGCATCTTCGGTAAACAAAGCGCCGATTACACCCAAGTCCGCAAATTGTTGCCACATCTCTTTTGACCAGCCAGCATCGCTGGCGGCAAATTCGTGGCGTTTATCAATCGGATAATTATCCCAAAGAAACCGATCCAAGGTCTCAGCCAACATACGGCGATCATCGTTGAGTTTAAAATCCATGATCTTACAGTCCCAGCTTTGTTTTGGTTAAAATGCCACGCTGGACTTCATTCGAGCCCGCATAGATTGCCATTTTACGATGGTTGAAATGTTCTGATGCGATTGGGTTGGCATAGTCTGGGCCTATGGGCGGCTCATTGAAACCCTCATCCAAAGCTTCAGAAACAAACGGCATCGCATATGGACCAATTGCACGACGGGCCAGATCGTTTATCTCTAGACGAACAATTGTACCCTTTACTTTCAGCATAGAACTTTCAGGACCAGCCGCTGCGCCAGAATCGGCCTCAACCAAAATCCGCAAATTGGTTGTTTTAAGCGCCTCGAGCTCCATTTCGACTTTTGCCATACGGGCGGCAAAATAGGGGTCGCTGCTTAAAGGTTTGCCATTGTTCATCTGCTCTTTTGCCATTGCCTTCAAGCGGCGGAGGGCCGCAGTGGAATTGCCAACATTCGCAGTACCAGTGCGCTCATGGGTCAGCAGATATTTGGCATAAGTCCAGCCTTTGTTTTCTTCTCCAACCAGATTTTCAGCTGGCACTTTGACATTATCAAAGAACACCTCATTGACCTCGTGTTCGCCATCCAAAAGAATAATCGGACGCACAGTTACACCGGGTGTATTCATATCAATGAGCAGAAACGAAATACCTTCCTGAGGCTTGCCTTCAGTCGACGTGCGCACCAGGCAGAATATCCAGTCAGCAAAATGTCCAAGGGTTGTCCATGTCTTTTGGCCGTTGACAATATAATGATCACCATCGCGAACTGCGCTGGTTTTTAACGACGCCAAATCAGACCCTGCGCCGGGCTCAGAATATCCTTGGCACCACCAATCGGTTCCATCGAGAATTCTAGGAAGATAATGGCGCTTTTGTTCTTCTGAACCAAATTTTACCAGTACGGGCGCAAGCATATTCAAGCCAAAAGGCATGACCCGCGGCGCACCCATCTCCCATGAGACCTCATCAAAAATATGATTTTGAACTGCGGACCATTTAGCGCCGCCAAATTCTTTTGGCCAATTGGGCGCTAACCAACCCTTTTCATTGAGAATAGTTTGCCATTCCAGCATATCAGCTTTTGTGAGGCGCTTGCCGAGCAAGACCTTTTCCTGAATTCTCTTGGGTAATTTTGCTTCAATGAAATCGATAACATCCTGACGAAAAGCTTTGTCTTCAGCGCTAAATTCCAAGTTCATTTTAACCTCCACATATGTCCGGCTGTATTGCCCTTGCCAAAACAAAGCGAACAACACAAGTTAAAGCGAACCATATGGAACCTAGGCACCTTTTGGCAATGAAAAACCCTGATCAATCCTCACTATTTGCAATTGCGGAAAAATTGCTTGATCAGCAAACGCCTGCAGCTCTAGTGATGGTTGTTGAGGCGCTAGGCTCAACACCGCGCAATGCCGGAACTCAAATGATTGTCACAAGAGACGCGCTTTTTGGGACAATAGGCGGCGGCCGTCTGGAATGGATGGTCTGCGAAGAGGCAAGAGGCCTGATTGAGCAACAGATCAACAACAAAACTATCGAAATTCCTCTTGGACCCGAAATTGGACAATGCTGCGGCGGGAAAGTTGTCTTGGAGATTTCAAGGCTGCAACAAAAGCATTTGGTAACACTGCAGATCAGCGAAGACAGTCAGCAAGAATGGACCGTTCAAATTCATGGCGCAGGACATACGGGTCATGCACTTTGCAGGGCGTTAGCCCTTTTGCCTTTCAAAACTGAAATGGTGGATTGCAGAGCAGAAGCGCTGGTTGATCTACCTGATGCTATCACGAAATCTCATACCCCTTTGCCAGAGGCATCGGTAAAAGCGGCGACGGCCGATACCGCTTTTGTGATATTCACCCACGATCATCAATTGGATTTCTTAATTGCAGCTGAAGCGCTCAAGCGCGGGGATGCCACTTATGTGGGCATGATTGGATCTAAGACCAAGCGTGCAGTGTTCAAGAACTGGCTTCAAGAAAACGGGTATGATCCCAGATTGGCTGAAAAGCTTGTTTCCCCAATTGGGAATCCTAGTTTCAAAGATAAAAGACCCGAAATAATCGCAGCATTGGTCGCGGCTGAATTAATTCAATTGTTTTCTGATAGAAATTAAAAAACTACAATCCAAATTCTCTGATCAAAACTGAAGCAATTCGATTGCCTATCCTTGAAGCATAGCTTTTGGGTTCAGCCTCAAGGCGCACGACGCCGTGAATGATCTGATTTTGAATTCGTTTGGAAGGGGTTCCGTCTTTTGAATCTGCAATTTGAATTGAGATTGATGAGGTTTCAAAATCGTACGACCAGATGCCTTGTCTTGAGTGGGCGAGACGGCAATCAGGCCTCCATAAATATCTGCTAATATTTCATCGTGAAGTGCAGAAACTGAAACCACTGCTTTTTTGTCCAACAAAACATTGATTTTTGGCAATTGCCTATTTTGTGGAACGAATACACCCTTCGATGCTTCCTGCAATCGCATCAATGACCCCTCATCACTGTAAGCTACAATTGCAGACCCTTTTTCTGGCTTGATTGCTCCTAGACGAAACGATGGGCTAAGCCACATGCCGATTCCCAAGGATGGGTCATCGTCGACAATCGTTCCACTTATCGGTGCTTGAATGGTTAGTTTGGCGATTTGCTTCTCAATGCCTTTCAGATGTATTTGCTCACCTTCGAGCTCATTTTCTAAGACTAACCGCAGAGAATGATCCTCTGAATTGTCTTGTGAACGGAAAAGGCGAGCTTGAAGCAGTTCGATCTTGCGAAGTGAGCGCTGCTTGTTTTCCTCGAGATCAGGTGACGTAAGAACCGCCAGTATTTTCCCGGCCTTGATCTTCTCCCCATTGGAAAATGAAAGTGATACAAGTTTTGCTGGGTGAGCAGGATAAAGCGCTGTGGTTCCTGGAACCGACAAAACGGCGGGCAATACAACCTTGTTTTGCCATGGTAAAAATAAAACCAAAAGAAATAAACCTACGATCAAAAAACTAAACCAACTGCGTTTTGATTTTGAAATCATAATGCGTTGCTCCCACCAGTTTTTTAGTTCGCGCCATACAGGCAACAGAATAAACCATGCAATTTCGATGATGAATAAAGCTATGCCTACGATCTTTATGAAGAAAGCGTAGACTAATAAAGCGATGCCCAAGAACAGGAAGAAACGATAAATCCATGTTCCCCAAGCATGGAGGACAATTGGAAAATACCAAGACTTTGGAAGGCTCTCTGGTGGTGGGGATTTCAGTGAAAAAAGCGTTTCACGCAACTTCCATTTCGCAATGGCAAAGCCCCGATCCTGCAGGTTCTCAAAGCCGGTAAGATCGCTCAAAATATGATAGCCATCAAAACGCATGAACGGATTTAGATTGACGGCAAAGCTCATCACCCATGAAAGGGTGGCCGTTGCAAAAGCAACAGAACGGAGCGGGCCATCTGGTAAAAATACCCATAGAAATGTTGCTTTCGACGCAAGCGCCAATTCGGCATAGATACCAGCCAGATCAATATTCAGCTTTTTCTTTCGGGACAAAAGACCGTGGACAGAGGTTGTGTCCGTATAAGTATTGTTCCAGTAAAGTCTCAGGAAGTCAGATTTAGCTATATTTCATAGGCATATACAGCAATTAGGTTCCAGACAAGTCCTTTACAATCTCCTATGTTCCATGATTTATTTAGGGACGAAAATGGGGACAAGTGCAAGGGAATTGAAATGAGCAGCAAAAAAAGTTTGACCGCGAATTTTATCAAGTCCACCAAAGTGCCAGGGCGACACTACGACTCCAACTGTCCGTCGTCATATAAATTGTCACAGACTATTACCTGAGCCGTTAGAGACTTTG
>JAFMHL010000016.1 GCA_017854535.1 Nitratireductor sp. | reverse complement strand
CCAAGGTTGGGGTCGTGGGTTCGAATCCCATCGCCCGCTCCAGATTTTCCTATTATTTTCAATAGGTTATCTTCCAACTTGGCTTTCACGTATATGATTGTGTAAGGCTATGTTGGCAGCGCCTAGCCTGTCAATAAATTTGAAAACAGCCAATAATTGCAATTTTGTCAATTTAGGTTGGCTAGCAGTTGTCGAATGAGTCGACATCCTACTTTTTAGACAGCTCAATTTGGTGAAACTCTTCCAAAAGATCGAGTAAAGTGTTGAGTTTTTCTTTACCAAATTGTCTGCTTACATCTTCAAATATCGCCGAATTGTTTGGTTTATGTTGCCGAATGATATTTAAGCCTTTTTCAGTCGTAGAGACCAAAGTACGCCTGCGATCTTCCATATCGATTTTGCGAGCAACAAGACCCTCTTTTTCCATAGTCTTTAAGATACGTGTAAGGCTTGGCAGTTGAAGGCATGCCGCTTTGGCAATGGCTGTTTGTTCCATTTGGCCAGCTTCCTCGACAACTCTCAGCACCCTCCATTGCTGCTCGGAAATATTACTTTCCTGAAGCATCTCACGAATTGGGAACATCACTTTTTCACGGGCCCTCAACAAGGAAATCGGCAGTGATCGAGATGTTGGTGCAAATTTATCAGCTTCAGCCTCTGCGTGATTTTCGCTATTTTTCATTTCTACCCAGCTTGGCATGGTTCGATTACTTTAATCCTGACACGGCTTTGAAAGTTTTGACAAGGCAATTGGGCAAGAAATGCAATTTCCCCTAAAACCACATCGCTACATTCGTATTTCTTAGACTTGTCAGAAAACAGAAGAAGCTGATGAGGTTGAAAAACTCTTGCTTGACTATCTTTGAGCTGCAAAGTTAGTGTAAATATTCAAAAATACGCGCGTAAAGTTTTTAAGTTGAAACTAGCTCGGCGCGAAATGGATTTTATACTATGAGTGATCGTAAAATTAGAAATATGGAAGAATTTGCAGAGGTAAGCGGCATATCCAGGCCTACTCTGTCAAAGTTTTTTCACGATCAGGAAAGTGTTAGAGCTTCAACGCGCGAAAAAATTGAAACGGCATTATCCGAATATGATTATCGGCCAAATTTTTTCGCAATTAATCAGAACCGGAAGCTTACAAAAACGATTGGGATTGTTGTGCCTTATCTGGCAGATCCGTTTTTTGGGGAAATTGCCCGAACCATCGAAACCATGTGCATTGAAGCAGGATATTCACCTTCTTTGTTTAGCTCCCACGGTAAGAGGGAGTTGGAAAATGAAATTCTAGATACCTTGCGGTCTATGAAACCAACGGGTGTTTTGCTTGCTCCTTTAGGACGTTCTTCTGATGCTGACTATGTGGCCCAGTTTTGTAAGGATATTCCAACCGTCATATTTGATAGTAATATTGAGGATGTTGGCACTGTGTTTGTGGGTTCGGATAATCCTCAATTCACTTCTCTAATTGTTGAATATTTATGTCGGACTGGTGAGCCGCCCAGCTTTTTCGAAATGAAAACACCGCCCAATCCCAACGCACGTAAACGGCGTGCTGGTTATTTGTCGGCAATGCAAGCTCAAGGCTATAAGCCCGACATTTTTGAAGCAGAGGGAGAAGGATGGGCTCTCGAAGACATAGGATTGCGTGAAGGTATCAAATATATCGATTCTGGATCGTTCAAGTCGAAAACAATTTTGTGCAGTAATGATAGACTTGCTATCGGTTTTCTAGCAGCCTGCTTTCAAAAGGGTTTGAAAGTCGGAATTACCGAAGAATGCGATATAAGAGTAGCAGGAATGGATGGGCACCCTTTTTCCAAATTCACTTGCCCATCTTTGACCACGGTTTCTCATGATTATGAGGCTATTTCACAGCGAAGCCTTGAAAGCCTGTTTCTCATGTTAGAAAAGGGTAAGGGCTCTGGAATGCGAATGGAGAAATTGTTTGAAGGCAAACTACTAATGCGGTCGTCGGCCTAACAAAAATTTTACGCGCGTAAAATTTCAATTGACTCTCAAGTTTAAATCGGTTTAGTTTGAGGATATTCAATCAACCCAAGGGAGGAATTTTGGATGAAACTTAAATCAGCACTATTATCAGCCTCAGCGCTCGTCGCTGCTGGCGCAATTGCAACCGCAACATTTGCTGCGAGCCATTCTAAATCTTTGACCATCGCGATCGTGAACAACGGTCACATGGAAAACATGAAAAAAGTCGCTGAAGCTTATACCGCCGAAACCGGCGTTGAGCTGAAGTGGGTATCTTTGGAAGAAGGCGTTCTGCGCGAGCAGGTTACTTCTGACACTGCAACAGGTGGCGGCCAGTACGACATTATCAATATCGGCATGCAGGAAGCTCCAATTTGGGGTAAAGCAGGCTGGATTTTGCCTTTGGAATTCGGCGCTGACTATGATGTCGACGATTTACTTCCAGCAATGCGCGAAGGCCTAAGCAATGACGGTAAGCTATATGCTGCGCCATTCTACGGTGAATCTTCAATGGTTATGTACCGCAAAGATTTGGCTGACAAAGCTGGCGCAACAATCGCTGACAACGACAGCTGGGAAAACATTACCGCTGCTGCTGCTGCAATGCACGATCCTGACAACGGCGTATATGGTGCATGTTTGCGCGGTAAGCCAGGTTGGGGCGACAATGCTGCGTTCATCACAACTATCGCAAACTCTTTCGGTGCGCGCTGGTTCGACAAAGACATGAAGCCACAGCTTGACTCACCTGAGTGGAATGCTGCGATGACAATGTATGTAAACTTGTTGAGCAAATATGGCCCTCCAGGTTCTGAAGGAAACTCGTTCAATGAGATCCTTGCGCTTTATAATCAAGACAAATGTGGTCTTTGGATCGATGCAACAATCGCTGCGTCATTCCTAGAAAACGAAAATGTTGCTTACGCACAATCACCAAACGCTGGTAACCCAGTTGGTGCAAACTGGTTGTGGGCTTGGGCAATGGCTGTTCCTGCTGGAACACCAAACGCTGAAGAAGCTCTGAAGTTTGTCGAATGGTCAACTTCAAAAGCTTATATCCAAGCAGTTGCTGCACATCCAGACTTCGGTTGGAGCAAAGTGCCGACAGGTACACGTACTTCCACTTACGAAATCCCTGAATTTAAAGCAGTGGCGAAATTCGCTGATGCTGAGATGACAGCGATTGATTCTGCGGCTCCTGGTGCAACTGAGTTGAAGCCATATGTTGGTGTTCAGTTTGTTGCAATTCCAGAATTTCCAGAAATCGGCAGTGCGGCCGGACAGGAATTCTCTGCAGCTCTATCTGGTGCGAAGACAGTTGAAGAGGCACTTGCTGCAGCTCAAGCTGCTGCTGACTCAATCATGAAAGAAGCTGGTTATTACTAAGCTTTGAAATTGGAAAGCCCGGCACCAGTTGCCGGGCTTTTTATTTGATTGATATTTTTGCGTCCGACGCTTGCGCAAGCGCGCACTCCGACGCAATATAAATAAATACAATGATATGTGAATGGCGGGGCCTACGTCTCGCAGGGGGATTTAGCCATGTCTAGTAGAGCGCTCCCGCGCCTTCTCCAAACACCAGCAGTTGTATTGCTGCTGATTTGGATGCTTGTGCCACTTGGAATGACGTTGTTTTTCTCGTTCATCCGCTATGTTCTTGCCAGTCTAAACCGGCCAGAATGGACATCGCCATCGTTCAGCAATTGGCGCGGCTTTGGCAATTATGGCTTCGTTTTAGACTCCAAAGACTTCTGGTTAGCAGTGAACAACAGCCTGTTCATCGTCGGAAGCATCCTTTTTCTTACCGTTGCACTTGGCGTGATGATTGCAGTGTTGATCAACAAGGCCTTCCCGGGGCAAGGCATTGTCCGCGTTCTACTCATATCTCCGTTTTTCATTATGCCCGCAGTTAACGCGGTCCTTTGGATCAACATGATCCTTGATCCGGTTCTTGGCCTCAATGGCTTAGCCGTCGGCGGTATCAACAGTGTTATTGTTGATCTAAAAGATGCACCTCTTATTGGATGGTTTTTCTCCCTCTGGCCTCAATTGGAACCAATATCATTTCGCTCGTCACAAAACTCAGCCTATGCAGTCATCATGATGGTGACATGGCAATGGACACCGTTTGCAGTTCTGATCTTTATGACGTCCTTGCAATCGGAGGACGAACAGCAAAAAGAAGCAGCAATTCTAGACGGTGCCAGCCTCTGGTCACAGTTTCGCTTTTTGACGCTTCCGCATCTTGGTCGTCCAATGGCTATTGTCGTGATGATCCAAGCGATTTTCCATCTCTCGCTTTATGCCGAGATTGAGATCGTGAGCCGAGGCAATGGTAACAAAAACCTGCCTTACCTGATTGGTGAATTTGCCAACAACAATATCGGCGCTGCTAGCGCCACCGGAATTTTCGCCGTCATTCTTGCCAACATCGTCGCAATCTTCTTGTTGCGCGCGGTTGGCAAGACGTTGATGGAATAGGGGATAATATTATGGCAATCGTTGCACAAAATTCGAAATTTGGAACTTTTGGTCGGCCGATCCTTGCATGGGCTGTCGCTCTTCTATTCTTCTTCCCGATATTCTGGTTGGTCTTTACCAGCTTCAAAACGGATGCGGATGCGGTCAACCCGGAATTTTTGTTCTTCTTCACGCCGACCTTAGAAAACTACGCTAATATGACGGAGAACTACGACTATTGGCACTTTGCGACAAACTCAATTGTCACCTCAGTTCTTGCAACAGCTGTTGCATTGGTCGTCGGTATTCCGGCAGCCTATGCGATGGCGTTCAATCCTAGCCGCCACACCAAAGATATTTTGATGTGGATGCTTTCGACCAAGATGTTGCCAGCCGCAGCGGTGCTTTATCCCATGACATTTCTAGCCAAGGGACTTGGGATTTATGACACGCATTTTGTGATCATTCTCGTTTTGACCCTCGTGAATTTGCCAATCGTTATTTGGATGCTCTTTACGTATTTCAAAGAAATTCCAAAGGATATTATCGAGGCGGCCCAGATGGACGGCATTAGTACTTGGGGCGAAATTAAAGAAATTTTGATCCCATTGGCTTGGGGCGGTATTGCTGCCACGGCGTTGCTAACATTCATCTTCTGTTGGAACGAAGCCTATTGGACAGTACGCCTTACCACCACTGAAGCATCAACCTTGTCCGCACTAATTGAGGGCAATCGAGCACCTGAGGGTCTGTTCTTCGGGCGCCTGTCTGCAGTGTCAGCGGCTGCCGTTGGACCCATCGTCGTTTTGGGCTGGTTCTGTCAAAAACAACTTGTCCGAGGCTTGTCCTTCGGCGCAGTCAAGTAAGAATTGGGAAATAAGGAAAGATCATGGGACGTATCGTACTAGAAAATGTTGTTAAAAACTTCGGCGAAACCCAAGTTATTCCTCCTTTGAACCTGACTATTAAAGATGGTGAATTTGCCGTTTTTGTGGGTCCATCTGGCTGCGGCAAGTCAACGCTTCTTCGCCTTATTGCTGGCCTTGAAGATACGACTGCAGGCAAAGTCGTCATCGATGATCAAGATGTTACCGAGGTCTCGCCCTCGAAGCGCGGTCTAGCGATGGTTTTCCAATCCTATGCTCTTTATCCGCATATGACGGTTCGCAAAAATATTGCATTCCCGATGCGCATGGCTGGCATGGATGAGGCTGAACAGAATAAGCGGATTGAAGCAGCAGCTACAGCATTGAACCTGACAGATTATCTCGACAGGAAACCGGGCCAACTTTCAGGTGGTCAACGCCAGCGTGTTGCTATCGGCCGGGCGATTGTCCGTGAGCCATCGGCGTTCCTGTTTGATGAGCCACTATCAAATCTTGATGCTGCACTTCGTGTTGGTATGCGGTTAGAGATTAGTGAAATGCACAAACGCATGAAAACCACAATGGTCTACGTAACACATGACCAGGTTGAAGCCATGACCATGGCAGACAAGATTGTTGTGCTGCAGGCCGGTGTAATTGAGCAAGTGGGTAGCCCGCTGGATCTTTATCATGCACCGCGCAATGTATTTGTGGCTGGGTTTATTGGCTCGCCAAAAATGAATTTGCTTGAAGGACCGGAAGCTAAAAAGCATAAGGCCAAGACGATCGGAATCCGTCCTGAGCATATTGAGGTATCCACGAAATCCAAAAAAGGTGCTTGGAAAGGTACTGTGGGCGTTGCTGAGCATTTGGGATCAGACACATTCATACACATTCACGGGATTGAAGGATGCGACCCACTGACAGTGAGAGCGGCTGGTGATGTGGCGGTCAAGCATGGCGATACGGTGTATCTAACACCTGATCCAAAATTGATTCATAAATTTGATGATGAAGGTCTTCGCATTTCATGAACCGATTGGAAGGCAAGTCTGCTCTAATTACGGGCTCTGCGCGGGGTATTGGACGAGGGTTCGCCGAAGCTTATATACGCGAAGGTGCGAAAGTAGGGATTGCTGACATAAATCTTTTGGCTGCGGAGGAAACGGCAGCTGAGCTTGGCGAAGCCGCTTATGCGATTCACCTGGATGTTAGTAGTCAGGACAGCATTGATGCAGCAGTCAGCGCGGTAGTTGCGCGAACAGGTAGGCTGGACATACTGATAAATAACGCGGCTCTTTTTGACGCAGCAGAAACCGTCGACATTTCACGTGAGAGCTATGATAAACTCTATGCTGTCAATGTTGCAGGCACCCTTTTTACCATGAAGGCAGCTGCAAAACAGATGATTGATCAAGGACCCAATAGACCTGGTAACCATGGCAAGATAATCAATATGGCTTCTCAAGCCGGTCGTCGTGGAGAAAGCCTCGTTCTGGTGTATTGTTCCACCAAAGCTGCGGTTATATCGATGACCCAATCTGCTGGTCTTAATCTCATTCAACATGGGATTAATGTAAACGCTATTGCGCCTGGCGTTGTCGATGGTGAGCATTGGGAACATGTTGACTCCATGTTTGCAAAACTAGAGGGCAAAAAACCTGGCCAGAAAAAAGCTGAAGTTGCTGCAAGTGTTCCAGCAGGGCGTTTCGCAACACCTGACGATTTAACAGGTATGGCTATATTTTTAGCTTCAGCTGAGTCGGACTATATCGTGTCGCAGACCTATAATGTGGACGGCGGCCAATGGATGAGTTGAACAAAGGTAGTTTATAACCGTGGCTATAAAGCTTTCTCTAAAAACCCTTGCTGTGGCCGATCTGGCGGTTAGTAAACCTTCTTATAAACGCGAAGATTTGTCTGCGGGCATTATTCATGTGGGTATAGGCAATTTTCATCGGGCCCATCAGGCGAATTACCTCCATAGACTTTTTGAAACGGGTCATGGGCATGACTGGGCACTGGTTGGCGCGGGCGTTAAACATTTTGATGATGCGATGCGTGAACGCCTTAAGCCGCAAGATTGGTTGACGACTGTCGTTGATCTGGATCCAAAGGGGATGTCAGCTACGGTTATTGGTTCCATGATCGATTTTGTTCCAATTGATCCTCAATCGCTTATTGATGCGATGACAGCGCCAGAAATCCGGATCGTCTCTTTAACAGTTACTGAAGGTGGTTATTTTGTTGATGCTAATACCGGAGGGTTTGATGCAGGCCATCCAGAAGTGATTTCAGATTTGGCAAATCAAGATTCACCAAAAACGGTTTTTGGGATCATTATTGCAGCTTTGATGAAGAGGCGCGAAAGCGGTAATGCGCCTTTCACCATCATGTCGTGCGACAATCTACCGGAAAATGGCCATGTGGCGCGTAATACAGTTCTTGGCTTAGCTAAAGGCAGAAATGATGATTCCCACGACTGGATTTTGAAACATGTTGAATTTCCTAATTCTATGGTTGATTGCATAACACCTGCAATTGGAGATCGTGAACGCGCTATTGTACGCGACAAGTTTGGCATTGAAGACGCTGCCCCAGTTGTTTGCGAGCCGTTTCATCAGTGGGTATTAGAAGATAAGTTTTCCAATGGTCGACCAGCCCTTGAAAAAGTTGGCGTGCAATTTGTTGAAGATGTAGCGCCTTACGAGTTTATCAAACTTCGGATTTTGAATGGTGGTCATGCAACCATCGCTTATCCTGCAGGGCTTTTGGATATCCACTATGTTCATGACGCTATGCGCCACCCATTGGTCTTGGGATTTTTGAATAAGCTTGAAAAAGATGAAATAATTCCAACCGTCCCCGAGATATCCAATGTCAGCAGAGAAGCGTATTTTGACAAGATTGTTGAACGCTTTTCGAATGAAGCAGTTGGAGATACGATCCCCCGCTTGTGCTTTGATGGATCAAACCGTCAGCCCAAATTCATATTACCAATGGTGGAAGACAGATTAAAAGCTGGATTATCCGTGGATGGACTTGCCCTCGAATCTGCTCTTTGGTGTCGCTATTGTTTTGGGACAAGTGACGCAGGAACAGTGATTGAACCAAATGATCCCAATTGGGAAAGACTTACAGTTCAATCCAAGCTGGCGAAAGATGATCCAATCAAATGGCTTGAGATGGACGATATTTACGGATCCTTGTCGTCAAACAATATTTTTGCTGAGGCCTTCTCAGATGCTCTTAATTCTCTGTGGCAAAATGGCACCAAAGCTACGCTCGAATCCTATATCAAGGGATCGTGATTTAATCTTTTCATTTGATAGGTTTGAGCGCTGTGCACTTTTCTTCTGACTAATTAACGATAAGCTAGTCATTCTGTTTCACTACTAAAGGTTTATCAAATTCATGACTGTAGTTAATAAGACAGGTTTAAAAATTGCCGTTATGGGCGCCGGACTTATTGGCCGCCGCCACATCGAGCAGATTGTTCGTGAGGCAAATTTGCATTCCATCGTTGATCCTACAGATGCGGCAAGGGAACTATCTGAGCAATATGGCTGTCCTTGGTTTGCATCGCTCGAATCATTGCTGAGCGCTGATAAACCCGATGGTATTGTCATTGCTACACCCACCGGGATGCATGTGGAAAATGGCTTGGTATGTGTTTCTGCTGGTATTCCAATTCTAATAGAAAAGCCAATCGCGAATAATCTTGATGAAGGTGAGAAGCTGGTTTCTTTAGCCGCAAAGAAAAACATACCTGTCCTTGTTGGTCATCACCGTCGCCATAATCCAATTATGCAGCAGGCCAAGCAATTAATTGATGAAGGTGCTATTGGCAAAATTGTTTCCGTGAATGCAATATGTTGGCTATACAAGCCTGATGATTATTATGACGTTGCTTGGCGTCGGCAAAAAGGCGCTGGGCCAGTTCTTACAAACCTCATTCATGATGTCGATCTATTGCGCTATCTATGCGGTGAGATAACAGAGGTTCATTCGGTTTTATCCAGTAAGACACGCGGGCATGATGTTGAAGATAGCGCTGCAATAGCACTCAGATTTCAATCTGGCGCTTTGGGAACCATGAGCGTTTCCGACACGATTGTTGCACCCTGGAGTTGGGAGTTAACATCGGGTGAAAATCCTGCTTATCCAAAGACAGATCAGTCTTGCTATCAAATCTCCGGAACCAATGGTTCTTTATCTTTACCCGATCTAGGCCTTTGGCATTATGGTGGCAAGAAAAGTTGGTGGGAGCCTATTTCTAAGACTGTAATGTCTGTCGAAAATGAAAATCCGTTGACACTTCAGATTAGACATTTCTGCGATGTAATCTTGGGCAAATGTGAACCACTGGTAAGCGGTTATGAAGGGCTGCAGTCTCTACGAATTATCCATGCGATCTTAAATGGGTATAGACTGCCCCTTTGGAGCCAGTCAACAATACCTAGATAGCGCAAAATCTAGATATTCACTTTTAAGCTGTACATGGTTGTAAATTCGCTTTAAACTATTTTCGAACCACACTTGTTTGTTGCGTTTTGCAGGGTGGAGTCATGGGTGGAACTGGCCAAATAATACCGGTTGTTTTGTGCGGTGGACGGGGTAGCCGTTTATGGCCGCTTTCCAGCCCTCGGACACCGAAGCATTTTTTACATTTTGATAGTACCAAAACACTGTTCCAACAAACAGTTCAAAGATGTGCGGATGATATCTATGATCATCGTCCAATAGTTGTTACCAACTCGTCTCATCGAGAAGTTGTTTTCAATCAACTGGAAGAAATTGATGTTCAGGCGGACCTTTGTCTCGAGCCAGAAGGTAAAAATTCCTGCCCAGCCATTATCTTCGCCTGTCTTCTTGCGTTGCAACGAAATGATAATCCTAACCTATTAATTCTGCCTTCAGATCATCAAATTGAGCCGGTGGAACAATTTAATCGCATTGTGAGCTGTGCTGCAGGTGTTTGCGGCAGCCATTTGTTGACGTTCGGTATTCCACCCGATAGCCCACAAACCGGATATGGATATATCCAAGCTGGTAATGCCATATTTCGTGAAGCTGAGATTTCCATTTCAACGGTTGGACGATTTATCGAAAAGCCAAATGCATGTGATGCGCAAAAATTTTGTGACAACGGTTATCTTTGGAATGCCGGTATGTTTCTTTTGAATGCGAAGTTGTTTCTCGCAGAATTGAAGCGTCTCCAACCTGAACTTTTGAAGTTGGCAACACAAGCTTTTGATATGGGTCGATTGAATGATGGGGCCCTTGAAATTGATCCGATTTTAATCAAATCAATACCATCCATTTCTATCGATATTGCTGTTTTAGAACGATCTGACAAAGTAGCTGTATGCCCAGTGCAAATTATCTGGCGCGATATCGGTAATTGGGATAGGGCAGCCTCCATGTTTCCCTCAGACAACTTCAACAATAAAGTTGAGGGCAATGTTGAATTTTGTGAGAGCTCCGATAATTTCGTTCACTCGCCCTTTCATAGAACCTGCTTGGTAGGCGTAGATAATCTTGCGGTCGTGGTTACACGTGATGCGGTTTTGGTGTCCCATCGGGCAAAGTGTGAAATGACAGGGCTTATGGCCAACCGCGCTGAGGAACCTGATATTCAAATAAACATGTATCCAGAAGTGGATTACCGTCCTTGGGGAGAGTTTCACAGAATTGATTTGGGCGAGGGGTATCAGGTTAAACGTCTCCGGGTTGAACCGGGTCAATCTTTGTCACTACAATCACATTGTCATCGGGCAGAGCACTGGATTGTGGTTTCCGGCAAAGCTGAGGTTACAATTGGCGATGTGACAAGGTTTTGTGAAAGAGATGAAAGCGTCTATATCCCAAAGGGTTCTGTCCATCGTCTTGCCAATACGTTTAGTGAACCGCTGATCTTGATAGAAGTTCAAACGGGTAATTACTTAGGTGAAGATGATATCATCAGGATAGATGATGTTTATGACCGGGTGAAAAAGTGAACGATCCGTAGATTATCTGTTGCTTGATACAGTGTTCTTGTCTCATTAGATTGTATAAAGCATATTCACTAGCTCGGAGCTATTAATGTCTATCCGTCCAGTTACTCATATATCTAAAGCTCAACCTGCCTTGGAAGGCGCCGGTGTTAAACTTCATCGCGCCTTTGGTTTTGGTGATCCTTCTATGGCTGATCCATTTTTGTTGTTTGACGATTTCAGGAACGATCGTCCCGAAGACTTTTTGAAAGGCTTTCCGTGGCATCCCCATCGGGGCATTGAAACCATTACCTATGTGTTGAGTGGAACCATTTATCATGGTGATTCTCTGGGCAATCAGGGTGAGTTGGAGGCTGGCGATATCCAATGGATGACCGCGGGTTCTGGAATTCTTCATCAGGAAATGCCGAAGGGAGATGCCTTTGGGCGGATGCACGGATTTCAGCTATGGGCAAATTTACCTTCTGATATGAAGATGACCGATCCCCGATACCAAGATGTGAAATCAAAGGATATCCCTGTTATTACAGAGGATGATGGTTCGCGGGTTAAAGTGATTTGTGGAAATTTTTGGGGGAAGTCAGGGCCAGTAGACGGTATTGCAGCGCAACCCCGTTATCTAGATGTTTTTATCCCAGCGGGCGTTAGAAAAGTTTTGCCTGCCGATACCTGGCAAAAAACATTCGCCTATGTTTTCGAAGGGTCAGGAATATTTGCTGATGCTTCCAAGCCAATGGGCGTGTTGTTGGAAAAAGAAGTTGATGGAGAAGAAATCCATATTCGTGATGTGGCAGGCGACCGTCATTTGGTAATGTTTGGCACTGGAGATGAAATTGTTGTTCAAGCTGGAGAAAAGGGTATCCGTTTCCTTCTGGTTTCTGGCGCGCCCATTCAGGAGCCCGTCGCATGGCATGGACCGATTGTTATGAACACACAAGACGAATTGCGGACGGCCATCCGCGAATTGAACAATGGAACCTTTATTAAGAAATCTGCATAGAGACGGGGCTAGTGAAAATTTCGCCCTTTGGGCATAACTTTTGCTGCTTCTTGAGTAGGACTGATAGATTTTGATGTAGGCATTTTCATAATATTTGCCTCGCGTGATTTATCTTTAAGAAGCTGCAAAACCTTTGTTTTTGAATTGACGACTTGGCGAGTATCTTCAATAGGCCTTTTTACTTCATCCGCATTTGCCAACCCGCCAATATCAAAATCTGATGTTGATTGGCTGCCCTGTTGATTGGCAGCAAAAAGCCCTTGTTCTGTGATGGCTGCAAGCATTGGTGTTGCATCATCCAAACTGTGAGCAATGAGATGGGTAATGCCATCAGATTTTTGCAATTTTCCTTTCACGCGCACCAAACGGGCAGACATGACAATACTACGATATTGATCGAATATTTTTGGCCAGACGATAACATTGCCAATACCAGTTTCATCTTCAAGCGTCATGAAAACTACGCCCTTTGCTGACCCGGGTCTTTGGCGAACCACCACCAGTCCTACGATTTCAATCAAGCTATTATTACGGATGTCTTCTAGGGCTCTACATGGAAGTATTTTTTGCATCGAGAAAGCGCCGCGCAAAAATGAAACGGGATGCGCTTTTAACGAAAGTGAGAGCGAGCGATAATCTTGAATGACATGTTCGCTTTGGGGCATAAGTGGCAGATTAGCTGTTGGTTCGTTTTGTAAATCAGTTGCAGCGTTAATACCGTGATCAAACAGAGGCATACGGTCTTTTTTTGCAAGTCTATCCAGAGCGCGGACCTGCCAAAGGGCTGCACGTCGATCAAGTCCAATTGAGCGGAATGCATCTGCATCGGCCAGTTTTTCCATCGCGCCTTTCGACAGGCCAGTCTTTAACCAAAGTGATCTTACAGTGCTATAGATGCCACATGAGGGGCGGTTTTCATCGATCAATATGGCTTCCTTTTCGCCTATGCCTTTAATCTGCCGAAAGCCTAATCTGACGCTGTGGGAACTTTTGATATCATCGGCCATCTCACTGTTTTTTTGATGAAGTTTTCTTTGATCAAATGTTTCAGGTTCTAGCGTACAATCATATGTGGCAAGATTAATATCCGGCGGTAATATCTTTACGCCATGCTCTTTAGCATCGCGCACCAGTTGGGAAGGGGAATAGAAACCCATAGGCTGGGAGTTGATAATTGCTGCCGCAAAGACATCTGGATAGTGGCACTTTAACCAACAGGACGCGTATACCAATAGAGCAAAACTGGCCGCATGGCTTTCAGGAAAACCATATTCGCCAAAACCTTCAATCTGTTTGAAGCATCGCTCGGCAAACGCTGGATCATACCCTTTTGCGGCCATGCCTTTAATCATCTTTTCCTGAAAGGTATGAATGGTTCCAACCCGGCGAAAGGTTGCCATAGCTCTGCGTAATTTGTCTGCTTCACCCGGTGAAAAGCCTGCAGCAACGATCGCGATCTTCATGGCTTGTTCCTGAAAAAGCGGAACGCCCAAAGTTCTACCCAGAACATCTTCCAACTCTTTTGAAGGAAAGCTGATCTTTTCCTTGCCTTGGCGGCGGCGTAGATAAGGATGGACCATATCGCCTTGAATGGGACCGGGTCGCACAATAGCGACTTCAATAACCAAATCGTAAAACTCACGTGGCTTCAATCGCGGTAACATCGACATTTGCGCCCGGCTTTCGATTTGGAATACACCAACAGTATCTGCACGCTGGATCATGGCATAGGTACGCTTGTCTTCTTTCTCCATTGTGGCGAGGGTGGTTTGCTTTCCATAATGGGTCTCTAAAAGTTTGAAGGCCTTACGCAAGCAAGTGAGCATACCAAGAGCAAGTATATCAATTTTCAAAATGCCCAGCGATTCAAGATCATCCTTGTCCCACTCCACCTGAATACGGCCCTCCATGGCAGTGTTCATAAGCGGAACGATTGTATCCAGACGGTCTCGAGTAATAACAAAGCCACCCACATGCTGTGACAGATGTCGTGGAAATCCATTAATTTCATTAGCCAGTTCCAAGACTTGGGAAACGATGATGTCCTTTGTATCAAGTCCTCCTTGGTCAGCTTCGCGTTGGCCCAACTCACCGCTTCCCTGATGACCCCATACAGAAGAAGAAAGAGCGCCGATGGCATCTTGGGATAAGCCAAAGACTTTTCCGACCTCTCTTGCTGCAGATCGTGAGCGATAGGTGATTACAGTTGCGGCTAAAGCTGAATGTTCGCGGCCGTATTTTTCGTAAATATACTGGATTACCTCTTCGCGCCGTTCATGCTCGAAGTCCACATCGATATCGGGTGGTTCACGCCGCTCGGGTGAAATGAACCGTTCAAACAAGAGATCGGTCAATACCGGATCCACATCGGTGATTCCGATACAGTAACAGACCGTTGAATTAGCCGCAGAGCCGCGACCCTGACATAAAATACCTTCAGAGCGTGCAAACCGAACAATGTCATAAACAGTCAAAAAATACGGTTCGTACTTCAGTTCTTCAATCAGTTTCAGCTCATGGTCGATTTGTTGAAGTACTTTTTGAGGAGGGCTGTTTTTATAACGTTCATTAGCTCCTTCAAGTGCAAGTCGGCGTAACTCCTGTTTTTGGCTCAGTCCGCTGACAGGTATTTCATCAGGATATTGATATTTCAGCTCATCCAGAGAGAATTGTAATTCAGAAAAAAGCCTCTCTGTTTCTTCGAGCGCCAAGGGAAATTGCCTAAAGAGGTGCGCCATTTCTTCTGGTGTCTTCAAATGACGCTCGGCATTGCTTTCAAGAAGTAGTCCAGCTTCGTTCAATGTTACATGCTCACGGATACAGGTTAGAACATCTTGCAGGCGATGACGGGCCGGACGATGGTAAAGAATATTATTGGTTGCAAGCAAAGGAAGGCCAGCCTGCTTGCTGATATGAACCATGGCGTTCATATTGCGTTGATGGCTGGTTGAATAATCACAAACAAAGGCCAAGCGCACTGCATTTGGAAAATTTGATCTAAGGGTTTCAAGACAGGTGAAAAGGGTTTTTCTCTGTGACGAACCGATCAATGATGATGCATCTTCAATACAGGCAGCCATCGCCAGATCATTGCCCCATTGCAACAGATCAGAAAGTGTTAGCCAACATTCACCCTTTGGCGCGCGCCTGTTTCCAGCACTTAACAATCTGCATACATTGTTCCAGCCTTTCAGATTTTTAGGCCATGCGATGATTTGCGGTGTGCCATCCATAAAAACCAGTCGGCATCCTGGTTGATATCGCAGGTTAGCTTCTTTTGCAGCCATATGGCCGCGAACCACTCCCGCCAATGTGTTTCGATCACAAAGAGCAATTCCTGCCAGACCCAGCTTCTTTGCTGTTACAACCAGTTCTTCAGGATGTGATGCGCCGCGCAGGAACGAAAAATTACTGGTAATAATGCTTTCAAAAAACATAGGAACACTTACCCAGAATTTCACGCAAATTGGCCATGTAGATACCATTTTGGTTTATCGGTTTCACGTTCGTACAGCCCTTCGCGAAAGAGCCAGTATCGATTGCCTTTATCATCTTCGATCCTGAAATAATCACGGGTTTGACGTGAAACAGATTTCCCCCACCACTGATCGACGATACGTTCCGGGCCCTCTGATCTTGTTACCTGATGGAGGATTTTTCGCCATCGAAACCGGATAGGTGGTCCGTCAGGCACTTCAGCAATGGCCTCAATGGTTTCAGGAAAAGCAAAGATGCGTAAAGGACGAATGGGTGACTGGTTATCCAGAGTATATTTTTGTAAAATCGGTTCAGTGTTTAGAGCCTTACTGAGTGCCTCAAACTCATCACTTGGGATCTCATATTCTGCGCTTTCAGGTAAATGAGAATTCTGCAAAAGGCCTCTGTTTATATTGTGCGAACCCAGCCGAGCGGCAAGGCGATCCATCAAGCGATACGAACCGTCCTGAACGTCTGATTGCATAAAGGAGATATCTTCTTGGCGTATGGGTTCACTGGCTAAAACGCAAAGGCGTAGAGTTTCAAAGCCATAACCTGCATCATACTCATCTTGCAGGGCTGCAAAACGCTCGCGAAACAATCGTATGATGGTTGTTGGGTCGCGTTCCGGATGGGAAGTGCCAGCTTCAAGATGGAATGTTTTCCCGTCTACTCTAAAAAGACACAACACTAATTTTCGTGCACCAAGACCCTTCTTCTCCATTTGCTCACAAAGATGGTTGGCTAACCTTAGGGTTGTTTTCTCAATATCAGTCTCAAGAGCAATGGGCTCAGGAAGCCTGCATTCGGCCATGAGTTCTGCCACTGGCCTGCGCGGCGAAATAGCCTCTTCAATAGAACCCATGGCCTGATCTAATCTGAAGAGAACTTCCCGTCCGAAACGCCGGGCAATGGGCGCTCTGGGTTGGGAGCGCAATTGGCCTATGGTGCGCAGACCAAGACGCGCCATAGCATTGATTGTGTCTATGGTCAGCCGTAATGCTCCAAGGGGTAGTGGGGTTAAGCTTTGTTCTATCTGGCTAAGGTTTTTTATCGATTCGCTATCGAAACAATCTTCTTTAGGTTTTTGAAACCGAGACAATGCCCAGGCTGCGCCGGGCGTAGGTGCGATGGCTCCAGTGGCCATAATGCCTTGATGGAAAAGACGCGCCAGCACATCTTTCATAAGCTCGCGTTCGCCCCCGAATAAATGGGCGCAGCCGGTTATATCAAGCAACAAGCCATATTGTCCGTAAAGCTCATGAGCTGGTTTATCCAAGGCAATGAGAGGCGTGTAACGGTCACACCAGTCAGCGATAGCGTCAAATAACAGGCGATCTGCTTTTTCGTCTTTTTCCAGTATTTCAATATCTGGAAAGGCAGCGCGCGCATCAGCAAGACTGGTTCCTGGTTCAATACCAAGATGTTCGGCATGCTCATCGAGATGAACCAGCCGGATTGCATTTTTAATCTTATCGACAATCGCTAAGGGAGATGAACTAAGTTCTCCTTCTTGGTTTTTGATAGTTGACTTTATTCGCCATGCAGCACCATGGCGTTGGCGCATGATCCGGTCCGTTGGTAATTTTGGCAGATGGATAACCAGATAGCGACGCGCCTCAATCTGCCTTTCATCGATCAAATCAGGCGATTTTTGAAACGGTTCTTCGAACCCGGTTAGAGCCGCCCCCTCTAAAACCAGATTGAGGGTGGATTCTATGGTTTGTATCGGCTTTAGAAAGGGTAAAGCATTGGTCATTTGAATTCCACTCCATTATGAACGGGTTGAAGATGGGGTTGCCCCCGCGACATTTTTCAAGACTGACTGAAAAGCTTGGCGGGCCGATGAATTGATGCATTAAAGGGCTAGCTTCAGACGAGCTTTTTCGTGAGCTGGCGGGCATGACATGCCAACGGGTTGCTGCAGAGCTTGCTTCTTCTTCGCTGCTTTGGCGCAAAATGAGGATGGTCGTTCCCGAGCTTTGTGCTCTTAACATCAAACGGCGTGTCACCGTCAGATCCAGCGCCTTGGGATGCCCTCGGATTTCCATAAGACAAAACCGTACAGCGCCATGGGTAGCGGTAATTTCTCCAGCTGCCCAAAGGCTTTCTTCAAGGCTTGAGGGAGAAATACGGATAAGGTTTTGTGGAGCAATACCAAATGCGCATAATCCAGGACCATAATAGCTTCCATACTCCTGACGTGTGAAATGATCAGAAATCCAAAATATCGGTGGTAATTCAGATTGCTTCACATTGTCCGGATCGGCGCTTTCTTTGGTCATCATCAGACCAAGGCAAAAGGCGAAACCTGCGCCACTGGCAGCATCAAGACCATTTGTGACACGAATTTCATGCAGAGCGTTGGTCAAAATACCTTTGGCTGCAACAGGGTCCAACGCTTTATCAATTGCATGAATTCCCAAGGAGGCCCGGGATGCTTTGATAGGCTCAGATAATTGCGGTGTACGGTTTTCAATTTTTGAAATAGTGCTTGAAAGGCTTTGACGGAGTTCTTGTCTATGTAAGTCAGACGTCTGGCTCATCGATTTTAAAACAGTATTTGAGGCAGAAATTGATGTTGTTCCGTACATTTTAATCTTCCATTTATATGGGTATCCAAAAACCCTTTAATCTGGTTTCAGGATTTGGTTTCATCCACTCGGCGTCCATAGGGGCTTGCTTATGCTAAAAGACGGAACAGGGTATGGCATTGGCGATCCGGTTAGTCAGTAGGCAGCACATGGCGATCGGCAGGAACGGCCTTTTGGGCGCTCTTTCCTATCGTCTTCCGCCGAGCAGATGAATTTGAATTATTAAGTTCTTGTTTTGTTCTCTTATAGATTCCGTAAAGTTAAAAAAGAGTCAAGCGATCTTAAAAGAATTTGTTCCTATTTTTTCTCGATGAGGTTTTGACTGATCAATGGAACCGCAGCCATTATCAGGAGTCCGTAAGGGAAAAGTTTGCCTTCAAAGATATTAAAAGCCGCAAGATACTGCTTCACAGGCACATCCATTATAAAAAGAGCCAAGGTGCTTTCCAGTAGTAATAAAAAAGCAACGCCGAGAATACCGGTTTGCAATGCCTTAAGGCTATTCCTGATTTTCCAGTGTGCTGTGACCCAAAAGCCCAAAACAGAAATTGCAATTATCAAAGGAATGAATTCCAGCAAATGGCCGTGGTTATGACCAAAAAGAGGAATTAAAAATATTTCGCGCAAAACGCCAAAAAGAAAGCCAAAACCAAATCCGATCAAGCCATAACTTAAAGGCGCAAAAATCCAGCGCATCAATATTCCCCAAGTTTCCTTTCAGGGTTATATTGCTCTTCAACATCTTTGAATACCGCTTGCCCGCAACGCATTGCGTTTGAAACAGGATCGGCGGCGTATTGTGGATCGCCATATAGATGCCAACCCTCCGACAAAGCTTTTGTGACCTTGTGACAAAACGATGAGTCATCCGGTCCAGTTAAAAAACGATAGATGCGTGTAGCCATAATATCTCCAGATTATATTTTATGTTGAAGAACCAGTCTTGATATCTACTGCTAAAAGCAGCTCCGCCTGTTCCAAATGCAGGCGTTCTATCATTTCTCCATCGATCTGGATTACGCCTTTATGAGCATTGGCCTTTTCCCCAAAGGCTTTTACTATTTGTATGGCGCGGGCGATTTGTTTTTCATCAGGGCCAAAGGATTTATTAGCGGTTTTGATTTGGGATGGATGAATCAGGGTTTTTCCATCAAAGCCCATAGCCGCACCTTGTTTGCACTCTTGTGCGAAGCCTTCCTGATCTTTGAAATTGTTATAAACCCCATCAAGCACGTTCAAATTATAAGCGCGTGCTGCTGCAACAATCTGCATCAACCATGGTTGAAGGGCTGCACGGTGATTTGAAAGGGAAGCGCCCGTTGCCTTTGAAAGATCGTTGGGGCCAACCACGAGACATTTCAGTCTTGTTGAGGCTGACGCAATTTCCGTGAGGTTCATCAGCGCCAATGGTGTTTCAATCATTGCCCATAGGGACGCTTTTGAACCAGCCGCGTTCAATCGGTTCTCTGTCTGCAAGATCGCTTGGGCGTTTTCTACCTTTGGTAAAAGAACAACATCTACGACGGATTCAATCGCGATTGCCAAGTCATCGGTAAACTCAGAACCATCAAATTGACCTGTTCGAATAACCGTTTCCCTTGGTCCAAAATCTGTATTATTTACCAATTGCCTGAGGTTTTTTATTGCGTTTTCTCGTTCGTCGGCACCCACGGCATCTTCCAGATCGAAAATAACCGTATCACAATTCAAAGATGGTGCTTTTGCCAAAGCCCGCTCATTGGAAGAAGGCATGAATAAAGCGGAACGACGCAGTCTGAAATTCGTCATATCATTTGGAATGAAAACCATGGGAGCATCTCTCAACTTTGTATTATTATGCCAAGCTCAACTTTGAGCCAAAGACACTCGACGAAAATGAAATCATGTTGTAAACCACGCGCAACTTCAATCTAAATCTATCAAGACAAGCGGGACATTTGAACCCATGCAAAAATTTACCAAACTTACCAGCGTTGCTGCCCCATTGCCGATTATCAATATCGACACGGATATGATTATCCCAAAAGACTATCTTAAAACCATCAAGCGGACAGGGCTGGGAAGCGGCCTATTTGCCGAGATGCGGTTTGCTGAAGATGGCTTAGAAAATGCTGATTTTGTTTTGAACCAGCCAGCTTATCGCAAAGCAGAAATTTTGGTTGCCGGGGACAATTTTGGTTGCGGCTCCTCGCGCGAGCATGCCCCATGGGCTTTGCTTGATTTCGGTATCAAATCCGTTATTTCGACCAGCTTTGCTGATATCTTTTACAACAATTGCTTCAAAAACGGGATATTGCCGATTCAAGTCACTCAAGACGAGTTGGACAAATTGATGGATGATGCGCGCCGTGGTTCTAATGCGACGCTCAGCATTGATCTGGAAGCGCAAACCATTGCTGGACCAGATGGTGGTGTGATCAAGTTTAACATTGATCCTGATCGCAAACATCGTTTGCTTAATGGCATTGATGATATCGGTGAGACGCTTGCCAAAGCACCTGATATCGATAGCTATGAAAGCAAGATATCTGAAAGCCGGCCCTGGATTTGAAGGTAAGACTTGAAAAAGCCGCGCTCAAAAGAATGATCCGGTAATCCAGATTTATTCAATCGTGAATTTTGAGTTTTGACTTTTTAAGATTTTTTGATCTCTGAGGACCTTTATCTCAAAAGCATAATCACCTTTTTCGGGAGTGCGTTTTTTGCCAATGAATCCTGACCAGCTGGCCTTGTTTCGGTCTAGAGGTTTAGTCGTATCTTTAACGGCCAAGCCATTTGGACCGGTCAGGCTCATATAGATCTGATCATCTTTTCTTAGATTTGCAAACCAGACCCACCCCACAATTGCATTGTCAGAAACAGAGGCGTTGGCAGGTCCACCAGACAATACCAATTCGGCATGATTTAATGGGGCTCCGGCAAGTCCTGTTTTGAGAATTTCTGCGTCTCCTGTGCTTTCAGCAAAATCCTTATCCTTCCACCAAGATCCAGCACTGTTGGTAGAACATTCTTCCCCCAGAGACCTGCCAGTGAAAGGGTCGATTGTATTTCCGTCTTGGCGAACCGACATGTGAAGATGGGGAAATTGCGCCCAGCCAGAAGCACCAACAAAGCCTAAAGGGTCACCAGCTTTGACTGGCTGGCCATATTTGACAGCTATACTTCCCATTTTCATGTGGCAATATTGGGTTTCAATGCCATTGCCATGATCAATGACAACGCCATTGCCGCATTCCCGGTTCTCAATGGTGCGTCGATCAGTGGCAGTAAGAACCAACTGATCCTTCTCGCCATCGCGCAAACCTTTAACGGTTCCGTCAGCGGCTGCGATAACCAAAACATTACGCTTTACATCCTCCATGGATAAAAGCCGGATATCTGTGCCTTTGTGTCCGTCATAACTGGCGCTGCCACATCTTGAATCTACGACAGCTTGGCTCAAATCCATATCCGGCATTTGCTGTAAAAAGCACTCAACGCCGATCTCACACTTCACAGGAATTTCCAGTGATAAAGGTGCCGCGATTGCTGTAGCTGAAAAGCCGACAAAAGTGCTAATTGCGAGTATGCATATCTTGAAGGCCTGGCTTGTAGCGAAGAATTTCTTCCTGGGTAAAAACATCCTGTTTTCCTGTGGCTATTGTAAAATGGTTCACCCAAGTTTATGGAACTCTCAGAATTGGCTGACAATCTCTTTTCTTAATTACAGCCCAACGTAAAACGCAAAATTGCCAAGTTAAAGGCAAGACTGAAGGAAATTCCAAATGACGATCCGCAAACTTTTTCTGCTTCCAGGTGATGGCATTGGTCCCGAGGCTATGGGTGAAGTTCGAAAGCTGATTGCATGGATGAATGAAACAATGTCGACTTGCTTTGAAACAGACGAAGGTCTGGTTGGCGGCTCAGCCTATGATGCTCATGGCGAAGCGATATCTGATAGCGATATGGAAAAAGCAATGGCTGCGGATGCTGTTTTGTTTGGCGCGGTTGGCGGACCTAAATGGGATGATGTTCCCTATGAGCAACGCCCGGAAGCTGGCCTTTTGCGACTTCGCAAAGATATGCAGCTCTTTGCAAATCTACGCCCTGCAATTTGTTATCCAGCGCTGGCCCAGTCTTCATCTCTGAAAGCAGAGGTTGTCGAGGGTCTTGATATTCTGATTGTTCGTGAGTTGACTGGTGGTGTTTATTTTGGTGAGCCAAAAACGATTACCGATCTTGGTAATGGCCAAAAACGCGCCATCGATACACAAGTCTATGATACATATGAAATTGAACGTATTTCCGGTGTTGCTTTTGAATTGGCTCGCACGCGTCAAAACAAAGTTTGCTCCATGGAAAAGCGCAATGTTATGAAGTCAGGCGTTTTGTGGAATGAAGTTGTGACGGCAACTCAAAAAGCGAATTACTCAGATGTTGAATTGTCTCACATGTTGGCCGATGCTGGCGGCATGCAATTGGTGCGTTGGCCTAAACAGTTTGACGTTATCGTAACTGACAACTTGTTTGGGGATATGCTTTCAGACGTAGCGGCTATGCTCACAGGGTCATTAGGCATGCTGCCATCTGCTTCTTTGGGCGCGCCAGATGGCGTTACCGGAAAGCGTAAAGCGCTTTATGAGCCTGTTCATGGTTCTGCTCCAGATATTGCTGGCACAGGCGCTGCCAATCCGATCGCCATGATTGCCTCTTTTGCAATGTGCCTGCGCTATTCCTTCAATATGATTGAAGAGGCTGATCTGATTGAAAAATCGATAGCGAATGTGTTGGATCGCGGTTTGCGCACGGGTGATATTATGAGTGATGGATGCACAAAAGTTGGCACCACAGCTATGGGTGGTGCCATTCTTGATGAACTAAAAGCGCTTTCTGCCTAAACAATAGAGATGGATAGGCGTTTTTCCTATCCATCTCCATGCTAACCTCAGTTGAGAAAATCACGCTGTTTGGCTAACAGAATAAAGTCTTATTTGACTCTGCCCTAAAACCCGCTAAGAAGCGCGGATTAACTAGGAAAATTACTGTGTCGGGATTTGTATCTCTTTCAATGGAAATGCGGGCATTTTGCATCAGCGAAATGAACGCAGACATGTGTCTTCCGGAAACTTCACATACTGCAACAAAAACACGTTTTGCAAAGACCAAGACCACCAAGAAAACGGTCTGATCTTTCTGTTTGCGTGATCCTCTTCCTGGCGCCAACAGGAAGAGAGAGACGGAGATGAACCTTGAAGGTCATTTTCGTTAAGTTGTGGAAGAGGCGGTCATAATTAAAAGCCGAAATATCAGGAGCCTGAAAAGGGGTAAAAACCATGGGTTATAAAATTGCTGTCATTGGAGCCACTGGCAATGTTGGGCGTGAAATGCTCGATATTCTTGCTGAACGCGGATTTCCTGCTGATACCGTTGTGCCGCTTGCATCAAGACGAAGCTTGGGCACGGAAGTTTCTTTTGGTGACAAGACGCTAAAGTGCAAGACGCTGGAAGGCTATGATTTTTCTGATACAGATATTGCACTCATGTCTGCAGGTGGTGAAATTTCCAAGGAATATTCTCCAAAAATCGGCAAACAAGGCTGCGTTGTTATCGATAACTCATCAGCGTTTCGCTATGATCCTGATGTGCCGTTGATTGTGCCTGAAGTGAATGCTGATGCGGTTGTTGGCTATACAAAGAAGAACATCATCGCCAATCCAAACTGCTCGACTGCACAATTGGTTGTAGCTTTGAAGCCTTTGCATGACCATGCCAAAATCAAACGGGTTGTTGTTTCAACATACCAGTCTGTTTCAGGTGGCGGTAAGGAAGCGATGGAAGAGCTTTTTGAGCAAACCAAAGCTGTTTATCAAAACGGCGATGTGACGCCGAAAAAATTCACCAAGCGTATCGCCTTTAATGTGATCCCGCATATTGATGTGTTTATGGATGATGGCTCAACCAAAGAAGAATGGAAAGTTGTCGCTGAAACCAAAAAGATGCTTGATAAGAACATCAAGGTGACTTGCACAGCTGTGCGCGTACCTGTGTTTATCGGACACTCAGAAGCGGTGAATATTGAGTTTGAAAACGAAATTTCTGCGGATGAAGCGCGGGCGATTTTGCGCGAAGCGCCGGGATGTCTCGTAGTCGATAAGCGTGAAGATGGCGGTTATATAACACCGCATGATTGCGCCGGAGAAGACGCAACTTATATTTCGCGTATCCGTGAAGATTCGACAGTGGATAATGGCCTTAACATTTGGGTCGTATCTGACAATCTAAGAAAAGGCGCTGCGCTTAACACCGTTCAAATCGCTGAATTGTTGGTCAATCGTGGATTAATCAAAGCAAAGTCTTCGGCTGCAATAGCTTAAAGCCATTATGAGATCTTAAATTTTGGAAGGCGGACAGAAATGTCCGCCTTTTTTGTTGTCTAGAGAAAAGTTCGAATTTGGTGCTCGAAGTGTGACATAATGCATATCTCGAACAGCTTTCATGTCGTAGTTTGATTTCAGGGTCGGGCGGAAAGAAATTTTCTAACTCTTGATCTTAAACTTCCCTCGCGGGAACAGGCCGCCATTCTACGTCTCTTAGCGCCCCAAAGAGATTAGATTGTGCGGCCTGATTTATTTTCTAACTAAATTAAGAATAGTAATTAGAAGTCCGGACAGCTATCTGAAACTTTTTCCTGAATGGATTTGGTAATCAAATTGCCGTCCACAAGAAAAGCTTCCTGCATTTGCATCTCATTAAAGTCAAAACGATAGCAAACATCTACCACAATATTATTTTCAGATGCGGCCTTTAGGCGAGTAAGAAAAATTGCATTTCCGTTAAGTTCGGACCATTCGTCCAACGCTTGAATGAATTCATTTTTTGTTTGGGTAATCCCAATATCTTTCAACTCAATTGTAGCTGTATCAGCCAACAATGTATCAAATGCCCCTTCGTCGCTTTGGCGCAATGCTTCGTACCAATCAGAGATGGGTGTGGGTAAGGGCTCTTCCGCTTGGGCTGAAGGAGCGAATAAGGTCAAAAGTGTGGACGTGGCCGCAATTACGCAAATATGCTTTGCCTTATTCAATCTAACCATCGCAATTTCTCCTTAAATGGCAGGCCGTGAAAAATCTCCGGTCTGCTTATCCATAACCCATAATTCACCAGTGGAAATATCAAACCATGCACCATGGAGCTGAACTTTGCCGCGACCTTCAAGAATACTGACACAAGGAAAGGTCATCAGATTTTCAATAGAATTGCGGACTGAAACCCGCTCAAGAGCTGTCTGACGCTCTGATTTCGTTAGGGCAGTCGACGCCTGAATCTGGCTGGCAAGAGGCGTTAACATGCTCATCCATTTACCAATGAAGTCTCCGGGGGAGAGTGGTTTTTCAGCTGGGTCAAGTGCGGCTTGAATACCACCGCAGCGCCCATGTCCCATTACTACGATGTGTTTTACGCGCAAAGCCTGAACCGCAAATTCCAAAGCAGCTGATGTTGAATGAAAACTCCCGTCAGGGGCATAGGGCGGAACCAGGTTTGCCACATTACGAACCACGAATAATTCTCCGGGTCCGCAATTAAAAACAGTCTCTGGGGCGGCTCTTGAATCACAACAGGCAATGACAAGAATTTCCGGTTTTTGGCCCGTGTCAGCCAGCTCACCATAACGCTCACGCTCATCACGATAGCGCCCGGCCATAAAATCTCGATAGCCATTGAGGAGTTTGTCGGGAAATCGTTTCATAAACTCATCTTATCCAAAATAGTTAAAGTCAAGCGATGGTTCGACAAATAGTAAAATTAAAACCTGACATTTACAATTGGCTTGGCGTAAACCGAAGGGGTCTTATTTGGGTAACTGGACCTTTTTGTAGTTTGCGCATTTGAACCATGCTCATGGGTGTTGAGATGCTGGAAGAATCTGTTTCCAACATCAACTCATCTGCACCTCGCTTGGCTGCGCTGGCGACAATTTCAAAAACAGATGACGTTGTTTTTTGCAACGCTTTTTCTGATGTGTGGCCAGACATAATATGAGACAAAAAGAGAGCTGCGGTTAAATCTCCAGGTCCGTTAGGCGGATTTTTTAATTCTCTGTGTTCTGCGAAAATTGCCGATGTTGCACTGATGCACAAGTTCCCGATATTGCCGCGCATATAGCCGGCCATTGAAGTTACCAGAATCTGCTTTTCGGCATATTGTTTAGCGGCATCCAAGGCTTGTTGATGATCCAAAATCTTTTTACCAGTCAGCCATGATAGTTCAAACCTGTTTGGCGTGATGATGTCTGCTAACGGAACAAGATGTTCTTTAATGGCGTTTGCGGTTGCCTCTGCGATATAGAGCTTACCTTCACTCTCATTTCCTTCGGGCTCTTTAGGATAATCGCCCATCACTGGATCACAGGCGAAAAGAACTTCAGGGTTCTTCGTCTTTAGTTTTTTGACAAATTTACCTACAGATTCAGCCTGGGATGGATTTGCCATATATCCCGATAGAACAGCACCAACCTCCTCAATCCAAGGAGATGCAAGCAGATCTTCCAGCAAACTAGCGAACTGATTTGTCTCCGGAATAATTCTTGTGCCAGGCCCATGTCCAGGATGAAACGGAAGGGTAATGGTCGGCACCGCCCATACGGGATGACCAAGCACCTCAAGGGCAAAGACTGCCGCCCTGTTCCCCACAGACCCGCGAACGACGTGGCTTGATAAAACGATAATTGGTTTTTTCATGGATATTTCTCAGGTAAAAACTACCGATTTGCTGGAGCAAGATTTGGCAGAACCTATTTCATAACATAGGTGTTAAATAGATAAATCACCAAAAATATTACAGCAATCCAACCCAAGCCGCGGCCGACACGTTTGCCTAATATTTCAATTGGATCATTTTCCGGATTGTCAGGATTGTCGGCATTGATCAATTTTCCGAATTGATCGGAGGATCGTGCCATTGTGGAAGTAGCAATGGTCTCAGATTCACGCTCGACCCGGTCAAGTATGCGTTTTGCTTCCTTTTGATTATTGTTGTTTTTGTTGACCATTTTACCCTCCGCTTTCAAATCTTCAGTCTTGTGATCTTACCAAAATCCAAAAATACGAAATCTGTGCCTTTGTATTTCGCAATAATTGGCGATAAACTCTTCATAAAGCTAGTCTAGCACAGGAATATCAAAATGTTTTCTAAATCCAATTCTTATCGCCTTCCACTCGCAAAACTGCCTGTGCCATTGCGGTTGTTCAATGCTTTTCGGGTATTATCGATTGTTTTGATTGGAGCGATGTTGGCTGGATGTGGGGTTAATAACATTCCCACCTATGAAGAGAATGCCCGGGCTAAATGGAGTGAGGTCCTGAGCCAATATCAAAGACGTGCAGATCTTATTCCAAATCTGATTGAAACCGTGAAAGGATTTGCCGCACAAGAAAAAGACGTACTGACATCGGTGGTTGAGGCGCGTTCAAAAGCCACGTCAACTCAATTACCGTCAGATGTTTTGACAAATCCCGATGCGTTCAAGAAGTTTCAGGAGAGCCAAGCAGGGTTGTCGGGAGCGTTGTCGCGTTTGCTTGTGGTAGTTGAGCGTTATCCAGATTTAAAATCGAACCAAAATTTTCTGGCCTTACAATCTCAATTAGAAGGTACAGAAAATAGGATTGCGGTTGCGCGCCGCGATTATATCGAAGCTGTACGGCTTTATAATACAGAATTAAAAACGATCCCTGGACGATGGTGGCGCAGCTGGATGTATCCAGAAAATAATCCGATGCAGACTTTTACCATTGAAGATGAGCAATTGGCTAATCCGGAAGTCAAGTTTTGAAATTTTTCGGTCTCACTTTGTGTGAGCAGACCATCCGTTATGAGGGCGGGTGAGTTATGGGTCGGATAACGCTTATTGTTGTCAGTCTGGCGATCGCAGGGTTTTTTGCCTGGCAAGCAAGCTTGTGGACACCGAATTTAGAATTGAACAGTCTGGCTGTTTCACTAAGTTCCGGTGAGGTAAAACGCTCGAGCGCCGGACTAAGCTCATCAGCGAGTGTTGCAACCTCATTGAAATTTCCAGAACTTACCGGACGTGTTGTTGACGGTGCCAATATGCTTTCGTTGGCGCAAAAATCTTCACTAAACTCACGGCTTGCAGCATTTGAAGGAAAGTCTTCTGATCAAGTTGTTGTTGCTACTATAAAATCACTGGAAGGCAACAATCTTGAAGACTTCGCCAATAGGCTGTTTCGATCCTGGGAACTCGGCCAGAGTGGAGAAAATAACGGTGTCTTGCTGCTTGTCGCTCGCGATGACCGCAAAATCAGAATTGAAGTTGGCTACGGTCTGGAAGGCACACTGACCGATGCACTTTCCAGTTTGATCATCAATCAGGTGATGGTTCCCGAATTTCGTTCTGGCAATTTTGGACAAGGAATTATTGAGGGTACAGACATGATCTTGCAGGTTTTATCTGGAGACCTTTCTGAATTGGAAGCCCGGAAAAAACGACAAGATAATCGGGTTAGTGACTATAGCGACGTGGGTGTCTGGATATTTTTGGCAATTTGGGGTGTTTGTTTTTTCGGTCCTTTTGGTTTTGCCCTGCTTGCTCCCATTTTTGGAAAGAAAACTGGTAAAAAGCGCTATCGGTGGTTGGGTATAGATATTGTATATTCGTCGAGCTCCGGAGGAGGCTGGTCGTCCGGGGGGTCATCTAGCGGTGGCTGGTCGGGTGGTTCATCGGGTGGTGGATTTTCTGGAGGAGGCGGATCATCAGGAGGCGGTGGCGCTTCAGGGGGATGGTAGGCAAAGAAGATGATTGATAAAAAAGCCACTCAAATATCGGAACTGGAAAAAAATACTGTAGAGGCCGCTATTTCGAAGGCTGAGAAGAACACGTCTGCAGAAATATTTGCGGTGCTTGCTCAACGCAGTGATGACTATCGATTTATTGCCTATGGTATTTTAGCTCTTTGGATTTTTATCGTTAGTGGTTTGCTAGCTGTCTATTTGGAATGGCAGTCGGTTATTGGTTGGGGAGATGTTGATGCGCTCGCGAAGGTTCCTGTATCGTATTTTCTCTGGGCGCAGTTGCTAGCCTTCTTGTGCGGGATTGCTCTGTTAAAATATGTCCCAAGTCTCGTAAAAATGCTTGTTCCTGAACGTATCGCTCATGAGCGTGCACATGCTAATGCGGTCAAACAATTCCTCGCCCATGGGATTCACCATACTGATAAAAGAACAGGTGTATTGATTTTCATTTCGCTTCAAGAACAATATGGAGAAATTATAGTTGATCGTTTGATTGAAGAGAAAATTGGGCGTGACTACTTTCTTGAGAATGTTGAAATTATGCTTGCTCAATGTGAGCTTGGTAATATTGGGAAAGCATTTGAAATCACCATTGGTGAAATTGGAAATAAGTTGGCAAATGACTTTCCTAGGTCACAAAATGACAGGAATGAACTCGCTGACAAATTGATTGTGATGTAATTTGATGCATCTTGTGCGATATGGCACAGTCCAATTGCGAATGACATACTACACTAAGTCGCGAATCAGTTTATTGAAACTGACAAACCCACATTTGTTAAAAATTTAGTTTTACTTTTGACTCATTGGGAAATGCATTTGGTAAACCCGGGGGAGAGGTTTGTGTTACGTAGTGAGAGTTCAGAAGCTCCAAAAGTTGGCAGGCTAGGTATATTTGGATGGATGTCATTTGACTGGGCTGCCCAGCCATTTTTCACGATTGTTACCACCTTCATTTTTGGACCCTATTTTGTATCACGGTTGGCAGAAAATCCTGCTGTAGGTCAGGCTGTTTGGGCTTATGCCCTTGCAATAGGTGGTATCGCCATCGCTGTGCTTTCTCCTATTCTTGGTTCTATCTCAGATCAAACAGGTCCGCGAAAGCCATGGATTGCTTTTTTTGCTGTCATCCAAATTACCTGTATGGCGCTTTTGTGGACCGCTGCGCCCGGGAGCAATATTTATCTGATCGCCATGTATTTTGTTCTAGCAACAATTGCAGCTGAGTTCTCGATTGTCTTCAATGATGCGATGCTGCCACGGATTGTTTCGAAAGAATCTATAGGGAAAATTTCTAATATCGCTTGGGGTCTTGGTTATCTTGGTGGGATGATAACCTTGATTTTCGTCGTTGCTTTAATGGCTGGCAGCCCTGAGACAGGTAAAACATTACTTGGCCTTGATCCAATTTTTGGTTTGGATCCAGCGCAGGCTGAAGGTGATAGAGCAACAGGACCTCTTGCTGCTATCTGGTATCTGGTTTTCATTTTACCGATGTTCCTTTTCACGCCAGATATGGTGAAGGGTATTGCTATCAAAAAAGCGGTTTCGGCTGGATTGGCAGAATTAAAATCCACCATCAAAGAGGCACGTCAGCGGCCGGGTATTTTCAAGTTTCTGGTTGGCCGTATGATTTATCAAGATGCGGTTGTGGCATTGCTTGGTCTTGGTGGCGCATTTGCTGCAGGTATGTTTGGTTGGCTAACGGCTGAGATTGGTGTCTACGGGATCATACTTAATGTTGCCGCTATTTTTGGATGTATGGTTGCAGCCTATCTGGATACGCGTCTTGGCTCCAAATGGGTGGTGATAGTTTCTATTATCTGCCTGACTATTGCGACTATTGCGATTGTGTCCACGGGCCCAGGTTTCACGTTGTTTGGCCTAATTCAATTGCCTTTGGCGGACAGTGGTGGGTATTTCGGAACAGCAGCTGAAAAGGCTTATATCATGTATGGGCTGTTGGTGGGCTTGGCCTTTGGTCCCGTACAAGCTTCATCGCGTTCTTGGCTTGCAAGAAGTGTTTCTGTTGATGAAGCAGGGCGGTATTTTGGCCTTTATGCCTTGTCGGGAAGAGCAACTAGTTTCGTCGCTCCTTTTCTTGTTGGAACGATTACTGCTGTTTTATTATCATCGGGCTCAACTGATACAACGGCTACAAGGGCTGGTATGGCGGTACTGATTATCTTCTTTTTAGTAGGATTGGCGATAGCTTTGACAACGCCCTATCCGGCAAGCGAAAAAAGCGACAAATAGAAGTGCTGGATTTCGATCTCTGCGATCTTTGCCTTTAGTGTTTGAAATGCCTCATGCCAGTGAATACCATTGCGATGCCAGCTTCATTTGCAGCTTTAATGACATCATCATCGCGCATGGAACCACCGGGCTGGATGACTGCTGTGGCACCTGCTTCAACGGCGGACAATAAACCATCTGCAAACGGAAAAAATGCGTCAGAAGCAACAACACTGCCGACGGTTTGCGGTTGTGACCGGCCAGTCGCTTCAGCTGCATCCATTGCCTTTCGAGCCGCAATACGGGACGAATCCACACGGCTCATTTGCCCTGCGCCGATCCCAACTGTTGCTCCATCTTTAACATAAATGATTGCGTTTGATTTCACATGCTTCGCGATTTTGAAAGCCAGCTTCATATCTTCCCATTCCTGGGATGTAGGCTGCCTGCTGGAGACGACTTTGAGATCCAAATCATCCACATTTCCATTGTCTCGCGACTGAACCAACATACCTCCGGAGACTGTTTTGACGGTCATGCCTTTTGTTTTGGGGTCTGCCATTCCGCCAGTTACCAATAAACGCAAATTAGGTTTGGCCTCGATAATCTTGATTGCATCAGCGCTTGCAGACGGCGCTATGATGACCTCAGTAAATATCTTGACGATTTCCGTTGCAGCTTCACCGTCCAGTTCTCGGTTCATAGCAACAATGCCGCCAAATGCTGAAACCGTGTCGCAGGCAAAAGCTTTTTCGTAAGCAGCTTTCAGAGTTGGGCCTGTTGCGACGCCGCATGGGTTAGCATGCTTGATGATTGCTATTACGGCGGTTTTATTTGGATCAAACTCACTGACCAACTCAAAGGCTGCATCTGTGTCGTTGATATTGTTGTAAGAAAGTTGTTTGCCTTGAAGTTGCCTGGCTGTTGCCACACCCGGCCGATTATCGCCATTTGTATAGAAAGCAGCTTGCTGATGCGGGTTTTCGCCGTAGCGTAAAACTTCAGAACGCTGACCCGCCAGGGAGAATTTCGCAGGAAGCGGATTGTTTAACTGTACCGCAAACCAGCTGGAAATTGCGCTGTCATATTCGGCGGTTAAAGCGAAGGCTTTGGAAGCGGAGTGTTTCCGAAAGTCCAAATTAATATTGCCATTATTAGTTTCAAGGTTTTCGATGAGTAAACCGTAGTCGGACGGGTCGGTCATGATTGTAACATAGGCATGGTTTTTTGCAGAGGCACGGATCATTGCAGGTCCGCCAATATCAATATTCTCTACGCAATTGGCATAATCCGCTCCAGAACGCATTGTTTGACTGAAAGGATATAGATTAACCACCACAATATCGATTGGGCAAATGTCATGGACCGCCATAGCCTGTTTGTGTTCTTCATCGTCACGAATTGCGAGTAATCCGCCATGGATTGAAGGATGCAGGGTTTTTACGCGCCCATCCATAATTTCCGGAAAACCGGTAACTGCGCTGACATCTTTCACTGGCAGTCCGGCTTCGGCCAAGGCTTTTGATGTACCCCCAGTGGAAATCAATTCAATGCCGTTTTCCATAAATTTTTTCGCAAGTTCCAGTATACCTGTTTTGTCAGACACTGATAACAAGGCTCTTTTTGGTTTTACCAAATCAGGGGCGGGGATATTTTTTGATTCTACGGCCATAACTATTTCTTTATCTGGGGTTTATCAGGATCTACCCTCGCGATAGCACAGGAGCGCCGGGGCGTTAACATCATAATTGCAGGTGTTGCTGTTTTCCCGAATATATTGCGTTCAGACCCTGGATTGCCAATTAGTGTAACTTATCTTCTTTGACTAAGAGCCACCGGATTGAAGGTGTTGACCTGGCATCTCCCGTCAATACAATTTGCTTTGTGCGTTTTGGTCCACTGGAAGAAGCAAAGAATACGCTTTCGTCAATTTCAGGGGTGCAATCAATACAGGTCAACTTCCAGACCAGTTCGTTACCACCCATCATTAAAATGCTTTTTCCATCAACAGTTTTGCCTGCACTAATGGACGGATGTAGATGGAAGCGGATATCAAATCGTGCTGGTTTTTTGCTATTAAGTTGCTTGTTACCATGCCCTGCAAAACTATCGGTTCCTTCAATATGGGTTCCTCTATTTCTCATGGTTATCGTTCTGTTGTGAATGATACCATGGTTT
This sequence comes from Nitratireductor sp., assembly GCA_017854535.1. Taxonomy (GTDB): domain Bacteria; phylum Pseudomonadota; class Alphaproteobacteria; order Rhizobiales; family Rhizobiaceae; genus Salaquimonas. Next base: position 38,599 of record JAFMHL010000016.1, on the reverse strand, counting down.
CGAAGATATCCGTCATGGCTGGCCGTAAATTGCTTATGGTCCGTACCATCTTCGCGGACGCATTCCACTTTTTTAGGACCTGCAATAATCCGATCTTTGAGAAGATTGAAAAATCGCCCACCTTGATAATATCGCGAAGACGAACTTTCATTGATTGTTGCAGTTGTATGGGCGGCGGTTAAGCGGGCGAAAGGAGCCAGTTTGCTTTCCTTTGAAACACCCGTTCCGCAGTTAATCATCACCAGGTTTGGTCCGCTGGATAGTTCAAAAGACAAAGTTCCCGCACTTGCATGTTGTGAATATTCAGGCGTGGGCGGGGCACCTGTATCTGCGATCAACAATGTGTCACCCATGGCAAGACGCTGGAACCCCGAGAACCGTGCGATCTCTGGAGGTTTCCCCATAGAGTCGTTGTAAAATAAAATTGTTGAAATCAGCTCCGGCCTGCCAGCCGAAACGCCGTTGAAGCGGGCAAGGTTGCCATCGCCCATTTGGTGGAATTTTATTGCTGATATCATCCGATCAATAGTTGAGATGAGCGTTTGTGATGGGGCAATGTCGAGGCGCGCATAGGATTGGCGTAGGGGTAGTAAAAGTGCAAGAACATCAACGGCCAAAGCTGCATTGCGGGAAATATGCCCACCGTCTTCCAATATTTGGATGGAGAGTTCTTCATCCAGCATGTTCTGGGCATTCTTCAAGTTAGCACTTTGCCCCGATACACAATTGGCTGCATAGGCAAGCGCAATTCTGGCAGTAAGGCGAGGCATGCCTTTGGGAAACTCTGATGACCTGTATTTTAAGAAACTTATATGCTGCCCAATTGATTTGAGCCAAGCTTGATAAAATCGTGGTGTTGCTGCTTCAACAACTGGAACAGAATGGCAAAGCCAAGAGATCAGGCGCTTGGCAACAATTTCGGGCTCCCAAGCCAAAGTATTTCGCGAGCGCGTTTGTATGGACAACCAATCATTGATCAAGGCTTGAGCATTGCTTTTGGTCAACGCGCTGCCTTCTGCTTCAAGATGTCGTAGCCAGCCAAATCCATGTAAATCGACCTGCCAAGACTTAGGTGCATCGACCTGCTGGAACGGGTTAAGGCCAGTGCAATCCACCATCTTTCCAGCAAGAAAAAATCTGCCGGAATAAATATCTTTCGCCGCAGCCGTGTCGGGTGTTCGCAAATCCTGTGGGGCCAAGATCAAACGTTCTGGTGTTTTCCCAGCAGCTGACAACCAAGCAGGAGAAGCACGGTTAAATCGACGGGCATAGCGCCGCATAGCTTCCTTGCTGGCCTGGGCCAATACTGAAAAATTGTCACGAATAGTCATAACTGACTTTCAACAAGGTAAGCTTCGATTTTCGGTTGGATTTGACTAACCTAGCCAAAATTATCAACCCGTTTAATAGATCATTTGAAAACTAAAACCTCATCTATCCCGTAAAAGCTTAGCTTTTTTTGATGAAGCGTGCTGCAAAAAATCCATCCATTCCAGACTTTTCTTTTGGATCAAGTTCCAGAAAATGTGGTAGCGAGCGAAACGCGCCCTGTCCATTTACACAAAATTCTAAACCGGGCAACTCCGCGGGATCAATGGGGTCTCTGACGACGTCTTCAATTTGAAGATTGGCAATCAGGTTCTCGCCTTCATCTTTGAATACAGAGCAATTTGCGTAAACCAATATACCGCCGGGCTTTAGCCAGCTAGCAGCTTTTTTTATCAGTGTTTTTTGTAACTCCGCCAATTCCAAAATATCTTGCTGGGCGGTGTTCCATAAGATATCCGGGTGACGACGCATCGTTCCTGATGCGGTACAAGGTGCGTCGAGTAAAATAGCATCAAACAATTCTTCAGGCTCAAAAACAGTGATGTCGGCCTGTACCAATTTTGCTTTCAATCCAGTGCGATCAAGGTTTTCTTGCAATCTTTCCAAACGCCTTTTTGAAATATCGACCGCGGTGACATCGGCTCCTAATGCCGCTAATTGCATGGTCTTTCCGCCCGGTGCAGCACAAAGGTCAGCGACCTTTTTACCCTTTATGTCTTTCAAAAGCCTGACGGGCTGGGCTGCCGCAATATCTTGAATCCACCAATCACCAGCATCAAAGCCCGGCAATTCATGGACAGGAAGAGAGGAAATAAGGCGCTTTCCGCCGCCTGGAAGATCAATCATTTCCAAGTTTTCAAAATTCAGTTCGCGTTTTCCATTGAGATCAAGAGTTGGCTCCATGGCAATCGCCACACTCATTTGCGCTGTTTTTTCACGACCAAAATCGCGCGTTAGCGTTTTTTGCATCCAATCAGGAAAGAGCGTTAAGGACTCGGATTTTTCCAAGGACTGCGCCCTTTCGCGAACAAGATTTCGCAAGACAGCATTGGTAAAGCTGGCAAATCGGGTCGTTCTTTTGTCATTGCGTATGGCAGTCACAGCTAAATTCACTGCAGCACTCTCGGGAATATCCATAAACAGTATTTGTGCAGCGGCTGTCTCAAGAATATGAATTAAAAACCTGGCCTTTTGCGGAGGTTTACGGTTCCAGCTATGTTTCAAGATCGCATCAATACGTGTTTTGTTTCTAAGCGATGTTAGAACGATGGCTTTGGCTAAAGATTGATCCCTATTATCCAGCTTTTTAAATTCCGCCGAGCCCTTTCGAATATCGGCAACATCATCAAATGAAGCTTTTTGATCAATGATTTGGGTTAGGATATTTGCAGCGGTTAAACGCGCATTCAGTCCTTTGGTGCCGCCGACATTGCCATTGGCTTGGTGTGAATTACGCTGGTTTCGATCTTGCATGGGATAGTAGTCGCTACTGGAAGATTGCTTGGCACTTTGCCAAATTGGGAGATTAGCCCTATATGCAAGCAATAGAGACGAAAAGGAAGCCGTAAGTCGCTTAAATAAAAAAGACAGGTTATGCCTATGGATGACAATCAAAAAATCACTGTGCCGAAAATGACTGATACTGATCGTGCCAATGATAAACAGGTGCCGCCAGCAGCGCAACGGGCTTTGCAAGAAGCTGCAGAAAGAAAATCTGCTGCGGCTAAAATCAAAGATGCGCAAAAACCTGAAATTAACGGCCGCGGTGGCCTTGATCCGGCGCGCTATGGTGATTGGGAAAAAAAAGGAATTGCCGTCGACTTTTAGGACAATTGGTTTCAACCAGTTGCTACTGGACTAAAGCTGCCGCAACTTGTTTTCTGATCTCGGGCAGTGTGAATGGTTTTTGGACAACATCTATTACAATTGCGTCGAGACTTGCTGCCCGTTCACGCTGGTTTGCGTAGCCCGTCATCATCAAGATTTTCTGCCCTGGAGATTTGATTGAAACTGCTTTGCTCATTTCAATGCCATCAAGATGAGGCATTTGAATATCGGTTAGAACCAAGTCAAACCCTTCCTGGTCAGCTAAAAATGTTTCAAGTCCGATCTCTCCGTCTTCGGCGGTGACGACACCATGACGGTCAATTTCAAGGGCTCGTGCCACAAATGCACGGACAGATTCGTCATCTTCCACAAGCAGAATTCTGGCCATTACGCGTCTCCTGTGACAATGCCCACAAATGGCAATTCTCTAAAGGCATGGCCAACATCCATTCCATAACCAACTACAAATTTATCTGGACATTCAAAGCCAACATAGTCTGCTTCAATTTTTGCTTTTCTGCGTATCGATTTGTCCAATAAAGTGATGATGGCAACTTTGCTAGCGCCGCGTTCGAGCATCAAGTTTCGGGTGAATTGCATTGTGTTTCCTGATTCGAGAATATCATCGATTAGAATGACGTCGCGCCCTGAAACTTCGGTTTTGATATCTTGCAGCAATTGTATTTCACCAGCCTCGGTACCTGATCCATAGCTTGAAATGGAGATAAACTCGACTTCCGGGGCAAGGCCAGCTTTATGAAAAGCTCTGATCAAATCAGCAGCGAAAACAAATGATCCCTTAAGAACGGATATTACAAGAATATCCTTCAGATCGCTCAGGGCAATTTCTTCCGCAAGCTCATGGGTACGTTGAGCGATTTGCTCTGCGCTGAACAGAACTTCAATTTTCTTGTTTCTTACAATTGGCATGGGAACTCGACTTGCTATTTATCGGAAATGGTCACGCGCACAGTGCGGCCATTCCCACTATAGTCAATTGCAGATGTCATGAAACGATAATTTTGGTTTGGCTGAATTCCAGTTTTACCAATACGATGTTGCCAGCTTTGAACCGGTTTTCCGTCTTTGTCATAAAGGGTTATCACCAGCGGCCGTAAGGGTTTATCCGATCCATCAGGACTGCTTACTTTTCCGAAAACGGTGGCCACGGATGAATCTTGATGTAGCACCCGTGTTAACGAAACATCACTTATCTCCAATCCGTTAATCATAGAAACGGATGCAGTGGTGATTGGATCAATATTATCTCCGGAAGTTCTTTCTGAAATGGCTATGAAGGCCATTGGTAGTCCGATTGCAATGGTTAAAACTGCTGCAAGCGTTTTGACAGGTAATGTTGATAGAACATTCGCGAAGCTGAATTCATGACTTCTTACATCAAGATCATCTTCATTTAGCCTGTTGGCTTTGAATGATGAGTTAGGCGGTGTGGAAAAAAAGTCTTTCGTTACTGCAGGTCTTGCCTGATTCGAATTTCGTTTGCCGAAAACTGGTTTTTGATCAAAGTCAGAATTTTGGTCGTTCGACGTGGTGTTTAGCGGCTCGTGATCAATCACAGTAACGGCATTATTTGTTCTTCTATGGGCCCGCATATCACAATTCCACTTTGGGATAGGAAAATTATTATTCTGATTCATTTTCCGGTATAGCGTTGATTCCTTAATGCATTGTTAACCATGATTAACGCAAGTTGAGGGATAATTTTTGAGGATGAATTTGTGATTCAATTTGAAAATGTTGGTTTGCGTTACGGTTTGGGGCCGGAGGTTTTAAGTGACCTCAGCTTCGACGTGCCTGCAAATTCGTTTCAATTTTTAACAGGCCCATCAGGCGCTGGAAAAACCAGCCTTTTGCGGTTGATGCTGATGTCTTTGAAGCCAACACGCGGAGTTGTGCGGGTTTTCGGCAAAGAGGCTTCTCGTATTCCCCGTGATGCGATGCCGGACATTCGGCGTAAAGTAGGCGTAGTGTTTCAGGATTTCCGCCTGTTAAGCCATCTCACAACTTATGAAAATGTGGCGCTGCCTTTGAAGGTTTTGGGTAAAGATGAAGCGAGCTATCGCACCGATGTGACCGAGTTGCTGAAATGGGTTGGCCTTGGGGAGCGAATGCATGCCTTACCGCCTGTTTTATCTGGTGGTGAAAAACAACGTGCTGCGATCGCGCGCGCTTTGATAGACCAACCCAAGGTTCTGTTGGCCGATGAGCCGACCGGTAATGTTGACCCTCCAATGGCAAGGCGTTTATTACGACTTTTCATTGAACTGCACCGATCGGGAACCTCCGTCATTATTGCTACCCATGATATGGGGTTGATGGATCAATATCAGGCACGCCGTCTGGTGCTGAACGAAGGAAGGTTGCAGATCTATGACTGATCCAAACCACCCTGAGAGGCTTGAACCGATGATTGACGATGATGGTGGTCAGGCTGATGCAGCGCGCCATGAAAAGCCGTTGTTCAAGAGCCACTCTGATGACGCGCAGCCGGCGAGCAAGCGCAATATCCGCACGCCCTCTTTAACTAGCGGACGAAATATAGTTCCCCGTGAAGGGGTTGCGGGGCAGGCCCTTTTAACGGTCATTGCCATAATGGCATTTTTGGCCTGTTTGACATTGGGAGCTGTATTTTTGGTTCGTGATACAGCCCAAGGTTGGCAAACGGATATTTCTAGAGAAGTAACTGTGCAGATTCGCCCTTATGAAAATGTGGATATGGAGCAATCCATTAGGGCAGCTTCTTCGCTTTTGCTTACCTTTGACGGCGTTGAAAAAGTGACGGTCCTTGATGATGAGGCGTCAGCTCGTTTATTAGAGCCCTTCTTGGGCTCGGGTTTGCAATTGGATGAATTGCCTATTCCAGCATTGTTGACGGTTTCGGTTGATCAATCAAAAACGCTTGATTATGCGGCGATTGCGAAAACCTTGAGTGAAGAGGTGCCCGGCGCATCGCTTGATGACCATCGTTCATGGGTTGATCGGTTAAACACCATGGCTCGAACTACGGTTCTTGGTGGTGTGATTGTCTTTATTCTGGTTATGACGGCAACCGTTTTGACGGTGGTCTTTGCTACACGCGGGGCTATGGCTGGAAATAAGGATATAGTTGATGTGCTGCATTTTGTTGGCGCTGATAGGGTATTTATCGCCAGAGAGTTTGAACATCATTTCTTACGGCTAGGTTTAATTGGCTCTTTGAGTGGCGGTATTGCAGCTATCTTTTTGTTTTTGGCCCTTGGGGTTTGGTCATCAACAATGAAAGCGACACCGCAAGCTGATCAAATGAACGCGCTGTTTGGCAGTTTTTCCATCGGCGGTTGGGGTTTGTTTGGAATATTCTTGGTTGCAGTCGGAGTGGCTGTTTTAACGGGTTTGACTTCCCGAATTACTGTCATGCGTCATGTAAGCCAGCTTGAAACTTATGGCGGTAGACAGAAGAATTGACCTTACCCTTGTCCTTGGCCATGCTATAGACGGCTAAGGTTTGGCAAAATAGACGGAAAATTACGTGCTACTGTTTCGCTCTCTTCTCTTCACGGTTTTATTTTATCTAAGCAACGCTTTTCAGATGATTTTCTGGATACCGTCGTTTTTCATCATGCCCTTGGAAGATGCCTGGAAGGTCGCGAAACTTTGGGGCTATAGCCATTTATGGCTACAAAACAAAATCTGCGGAACGCGATATGAATTTCGAGGCGTCGAGCGGCTCGACCAAAGTTCCAATCAATTGATTGCTTCAAAACATCAGTCTGCTTGGGAAACCTATACGATGATTTTGTTTTTCAAGGATCCAAGTTACATCTTGAAGCGCGAATTGATGTTCACACCGCTTTTCGGCTGGTTCATGATGAAGGTGAAAGTGGTTCCGGTTGATCGGGGCAAAGGCGCGATTGCCCTTGCTTCCATGGCAAAAAATACCAAACTTTATATGGCCGAGCGCCCGCGTCAGGTTATCATTTATCCGGAAGGAACGCGGACCAAGCCGGGAGTTAAAGTTCGCTACAAATTCGGAATTACTTATTTATATGATGATCTTAAGGTACCCATCCAGCCAGTTGCGCTTAATTCAGGCTTGTATTGGGGGCGACAGGCTTTGAAGATTTATCCAGGCACCATTATTATGGAGTTTTTAGAGCCCATTCAGCCAGGATTATCAAAAGACGCTTTTAGTAAAAAACTATACCAAGTGATTGAGGATGCATCAGATCGATTGATCAGCGAGGCGGCGAACTCACCTTTGCCGCCGCCGTTAGCCATAGAATTGAATGATGCAATGCAGAAACAAGCCTAAGCCTTTCCAGTATCAAGATCTTTGACAATCCGCTCCAACACATGATCGCGAATGCCCAATGCTTTCAAGGATGTGACCGTGTTACAAACATAGTCGCGGTTTTCGCCTGATTTTCCTTGGGCTTTTCTAATTATTTCTACCAATTGCTCAACAGCCATAGGTTTCGCATATTGGTCATGGGCTTGATCGACTACATAGGTCAATGCTTGGGTTTTTTCTCCATTTGCAAGGCGAATGGGAACCCATTTTTCCAGATAAACATTGGTAACCAGTTCGCGCTCCCTTAAATATTGAATCACGGGTTCACGTTTTTCACCGCTGACTTTTCGAGCCAATCCGGCGCAACTACCGCCCCGGTCTAGTCCAAGCACAAGGCCAGGCGCTTCCTTTGTTCCTCGATGAACCCAGGAGTGAACGCATAGACCGCGGCGCCAACCATGCAAACGGGCCTTTTGTTCTTCGATAAAATCAAAACCTGGCCGCCAGATCAAAGAGCCATAGCCAAAAACCCAAAAATCACCCATAAACCGTCCAAGCTCTGCCCATTAGATTCGCCCAATATTTCATGTAACTGGGTGTTTGAAAATCAGGTTTCAAAAGGTTTTGCAAGCAATGTCAGAAAATCAAAAATTTTCACGCGGATCAAAAAGAAAACTCACCTATTTCGTTGCATTCATTGTGCTACTTTTTGGCGGGCTAAGTGCTGGATGGTATTGGGCATCTGGTAAACTGGATGAGCGAGCAAAAATGCTTGCTGCAAACCTTGCCAGTCAGGGCAAAAACCTAGATTGCATCAATCAAGAGGTGCGTGGTTATCCCTTCAGGCTCGGTGTTTTTTGTGATGGTGTAACTTTTGCTGATGCTTCAGCAGGGGTAAATATTTCTGGAAAAGGATTTCGCTCGGCTGCCCAGCTGTATCGCCCTGGGCATTTTGTTGCTGAATTGGATTCGCCTTATGATTTGGTTGTTCCTGGCCTTGCGCCTTTGACCATTGATTGGAACAATCTGAAATCCAGCAGTAATATAGGTACAAGTGGATTCAAACGGCTATCGGTTGTCGCAGACCAAATCTCGGTATCTGCCAATGATTTTGGGCAAAGGGATTTGCTTGGTTCTGTGCAAGAGCTGCAGTTTCACACGCGCATCAGTGAAGAGAACGATGGCAAAGATATGGATCTCGCCCTGTCTGCGGATCAATGGCAAATTGACGATAATGAAGCCAATTTGATTGAGCCGGTATCTTTCAGCATCGACGGACAGTTGAAAGATGGCGTGGCAATTATCCAATCTGGCCAAACTCTCTTGGATGTGTTGAAAGCCAATGGAGGCAGAGCTGATCTTAAAGGTTTTGTGTTTTCTACAAAAAGTGGTGGCATGCTTAAGGTTTCAGGCCCGATTGAAATTAGCCGGTCAGGTTTTCTATCGGGAGCGCTGAGCCTTGATATCGAAAACCCCCAAAAACTAATTAACTATGCGACGTCAGTTTTTCCACCTATTGCTTCTGATCTTGAAAATGTTGCTCAGTATCTGGAAGCCTTTGCAGACCGATCCGATAACAAGATAGCGATCAAGGATTTGAAAATTCAAATCAAAGACGGAAATATATTTGTTGGATTTTTGCAGGTTGGGGAAATTCCCCGTCTCTTTTGATGGGCAGAATCCGAGACTAGGCTACTCGGAAGAGTAAGGACGAAAGAGCGTTTCTTCTAGTCGTTGATCCTGCTCATCCGGCAGCAAAGAGATGTGTTCTTTGTCGATAACGCGGCGCCTTGTTAGACGGCTTTTCGTCATTAGAGTTTCAAGCTTTTCTCCATCACCTTTTTCAATCGCATCAGCACATGATTCCATATCAGCAATGAATCTGCGGAATACGTCCAGAATAGGACCTTTGTTTTTCAGGAAAATATCACGCCACATGATAGGATTTGAAGAAGCGATACGGGTAAAATCTTTAAAAGCTCCGGCTGAAAATTGAATGACCGGTGATTGCGTTCTTTCTTCTTGGGCTAGCGCTGTGTGGAAAATTGAAAAAGCAACGAGATGCGGTAAGTGGCTGGTAATTGCCAATGCCTGATCATGGCGCTCGGGCGACATAACCTCAACTTTTGAACCCATCCCTTCCCAAAGTGCTTGAACAGTAGAAACAGCATTTTTATCCGAACCCTCGGGCGGCGTTACAATACACCATCGATTGACGAACAGTTTTGGAAGCCCGGCATCAGGTCCAGAAAATTCTGTCCCTGCCAAAGGATGGGCAGGAATGAAATGAATATGGTTTGGTAAAAAAGGCGCGGTATCTGAAATGATACTGGTTTTTACTGAACCAACATCTGAGAGGATCGCGCCTTGTTTAAGATGAGGCCCTATCTGTTCAGCCACCAGCCCGTAGATGCCAACTGGCACACAGGCGATAACTAGATCTGCATCGGCAACAGCCTCTTCATTGCTATCGACAACTTTGGCAGCGCCAAGGCCCAATTCCAAAAGCCGCTTACGCACTTTGGGGGATGCATCGGTTATGGTGACTTGTTTGGCTAGGTTACGTTCAAAAACCGCGCGGGTGATTGAAGAGCCGATTAGACCCTGGCCTAGTATTGCCAATTTTTCGACGACCAGAGCCATCCGATTTACCCTTCTAAGCCAAAAATTCGCTTAACGTTGAAATCACAAAAGCATTGGTTTCATCCGTTCCCAAAGTCATACGCAGCGCGTTGGGAAACCCGTATCCGGTCACGGCCCGCAGCAAGATACCCTTTGAGGTTAGATAGGCGTCGGCTTCCGCAGCGCTCTTTCCTGTTGTTTCTGGAAAATGAACCAACAGGAAATTACCCACAGAAGGCGTTACGCGAAGCCCCCGTTTTTCCAACTCAGCTGTCACATGCAAAATGCTTTTTTCATTGTGCAATACAGCTTTGTCTATGTGATTGCGATCACGAATGGCTGCTGCACCTGCAGCGATGGCTAAGGCGTTTACATTAAACGGTCCACGGACGCGCTCCAGTATTTCTATCATCGAGCGGGGGGCATAAGCCCAACCAATGCGCAAGGCGGCAAGACCGTGGATTTTCGAAAAAGTCCTGGTCATAATAACATTTTGCGATGATGCAACGAGCTCAACGCCAGCCTCATAGTCATTTCGGCGCACATATTCTGCATAGGCTGCGTCCAATACTAAAACGACATTTGTTGGGAGACCTGCATGTAGTCGGCGGACTTCATCCATTGGGATATAGGTTCCCGTTGGGTTGTTGGGATTGGCAAGAAATATGATTCGCGTTCTGGGCGTGACGGCAGCCAGAATTGCATCCACATCTGCATGCTCATTCGTTTCTTTGACGACGACAGGCACTGCACCAGAGGTCAATGCCACGATCTTGTACATCAGAAAGCCATGCTCGGTAAAAATGACTTCATCATCTGTCTCTAGATAGGCGGCGCCAATCATGGAAAGTAATTCATCAGAGCCATTGCCGCAAATCAGATTGTCAGTATTGAGGCCATAGACTTCACCAATGGCTTTTTTCAACGCGTCTGATTGGCCGTCTGGATATAATTCGAGATGTTCGCTGGCCTCTTGTATCGCTTTGAGCGCCTTTGGGCTTGGACCTAACGGTGTCTCGTTGGATGATAATTTATGTAGTTTGATGCCGGCTGGAGCAGCGGACTTTCCAGGCATATAAATGGAGATATCCATGATGCCCTTTTTTGCTTGTGGTGCGGAATTCGCTGATTGGGATTGGGTGTTGGTCATTTTACTTTTCCAGCTGAAGTGTGATGATCATTTGTCGTAGGGCTAGGTCATATTCTTTCGCAGCGGTAAAATCAAAGAAAGAATCGTCACATCTGAACTGTCTACAGGTCAAAAAACCAATCTTAATTTTTCATTTTTTCTCTGGATGTGCGTGCGCCTTGTGCAGCTATAACGGGCATTTTTACTTTGGCTGCTCTTTTGGCAGAAACTGGAACGCCTTGATATAATCGCTTAGTAGCTGTGACCACATAGGCCCCACAGAATAGGGGCCAAAGTTTTGCGCCTAATTTGTCTAGCAACGGATAAAACCGCATCAGGCTTTTGAACCGTATGGGTGGAAAATTGAGGGTGTGATTCCAGTGTGAAGGGGTAAGCTTGGCTTTTCTAAGCAGCACACTTAATTGTCCACGTGAGAATGACCTGCCATTGCCAAAGGGCGTGTGTTCAAATCGGGTCCAAAGGCCTCGGCGGTTTGCAGCCACAAGGATCAGTTTTCCTTCAGGAACTAAAATTCGCCAAATCTCATTGAGAATTTGAGCGGGATCGGCGACATTTTCAATGAGGTGGAGAACGACAACACACTGGACTGAGGCTGTTTCTATCGGCAATTCGTCTTCATCTACAAGGGCTACTTTTGAATCCTTGCCCACAGGCCATTGCAAAGCACCTTGGCGTGCGGGCATCAAAATGATCACTTGAGAAATATCTTTGGCAAGGGTGTCAAAAAGCGGAACAGGATAACCAATGCCAACCAATTCGATATCGTTTTTAAAAGGTTCCAGTTTTGAAAACGTTCGCAGCAGCGCCGACTGAGACACTTGCCCCAATGGGGTTGTGTAAAATTCACGAAGGTCGATTACATCCACTGACATTTCTTTAGTCTAACTGCCTTTGTATAGATGGTGAAGATAAAATTCAGTGGGGCAATATCAATCCAGCGACAATCAGGCTTTGACTGGTAAAATACAAAAGCCATACAGCGTAGGGCGTTAACTGACGAAGACGGCCACTCGTCAATGGGGTGAATTTATCATTCGCCAATATTACGTCTGATATGACGAAGAGAACTACCCCAGATAAAACGAGTAAGCCGGGCTGGGCCATCCTTGAAAAATAGGCCATTGCCATGATTGCAATTGTGTAAAGGATAACCGGAATTTTAAGCTCTTTGAGGTGCGGCCATAAACGAAATAGTACGAGGGCCGCCAGCGCTGACAATAAAACCAGTGTTTCCTTGCTTTCCTGCAAATAGAAATATTGAAGCTCAAAACCGTTCAAAAAATAAGTGATGTAAAACAAGTGCCCAATCAGGAATGCGCTTAATCCTGATATGAAATTCTTTTCACCCTCCAGAGACAAGAAATAATCGCCAACAAGGCATGCTGCTAAACCAATCGTTACAATTGGGGAAATTGCCGAAAATACCCCAATTAAGATCAGCAATATCATAGGGGCTATTTTGAGCAGGCTTCTGCTTTGACTAACAGGTTTTGGTAGCCAAACAAAAAGATAGTAAAGCGACAAACAATTCGCGAGAAGGATTGATAGGATCGCTGGTTGGGTCATGGTTTAACTTTGTTCAGCTTTTAAAAGCATTTGCAGCGACCAATGATTGATCGCTGCAAATGAAGTTTTGAAAACATCTACTATTTTGTGAAATGGTTAGTAGCTTTCGACTGTCAATGCCACGCCCATACCGCCACCGATACAAAGCGTTGCAAGGCCTTTCTTGGCTTTGCGGCGCTGCATTTCGTGGAGAAGTGTAACGAAGACACGACAACCTGATGCGCCAATTGGATGGCCGATGGCGATTGCGCCACCGTTTACGTTTACGATGTCCGGGTTCCAGCCCATGTCCTGGTTTACCGCACATGCTTGTGATGCGAAGGCCTCATTGGCCTCAACAAGATCAAGGTCATCAACTTTCCATCCAGCTTTTTCCAAAGCTTTGCGTGAAGCAGGTATTGGTCCGGTTCCCATAATTTCAGGGGCTACACCGGCTGTGGACCAAGAGGCAATTCTTGCAAGCGGTGTTAGGCCGCGTTTTACCGCTTCAGATTCGCGCATCAACACAACAGCAGCTGCGCCATCGTTCAGGCCAGAGGCATTTGCCGCAGTCACTGTCCCATCTTTTGAGAAGGCAGGGCGCAGTTTGCCCATGGCTTCCATGGTTGCACCGTGACGGATATATTCATCGCTATCGAAGACTACATCGCCCTTGCGGGTTTTGATGACTACTGGAACGATTTCATCTTTAAATTTGCCAGCTTTTTGTGCAGCCTCTGCTTTGTTTTGCGATGCTACTGCAAACGTGTCTTGCACTTCACGAGAAAGTTGAAATTTTTGCGCCACATTTTCGGCCGTTGTTCCCATGTGGTAGCCGTGAAACGCATCCCAAAGACCATCTTTGATCATAGTGTCGATCATAGACATATCACCCATTTTCTGACCATTGCGAAGGTGAGCACAATGGGCTGACAGCGACATACTTTCCTGTCCGCCTGCGATGATTATATTCGCATCACCTGAAAGAATTTGTTGCATTCCGATGGCAACTGCACGAAGTCCTGATCCGCAAACCTGATTCAAGCCCCAAGCTGATGCGCTTTCAGGAACACCAGCCTTGATAGCAGCCTGGCGTGCTGGGTTTTGTCCTTGGCCTGCCGTTAAAACTTGGCCTAAAATAACCTCATCGACTTCAGCCAATTCAATCTTTGCTCTCTTGGCTGCTTCTGCAATAACAATTGCACCCAGTTCATGGGCTGGCATGACAGAGATAGTTCCTCCAAATGAACCCACTCCGGTTCTTGTTGCGCTTGCAATTACGATTGGGTCTTTGTTGCTCATTTCAGGTTCCTTCTTGGTATCGTCATATATTGATCGCAGAATATTATGATAGATCATTCCGCTTATTATTGACACGGAACATAAGTTTAGCCAACTAGGCTATAGGTCTTAAACCTGGAATCCAGCATAATTTTGCTTATTGATGAGAACAATATGACCAATCCCTATCTTGCTTCACCTCTTGCCCGTAAACAGACTGTTCAAGTGCCCATCGGCAATGTTCTATGTGGAGGATCAGCGCCCGTCGTTGTTCAATCTATGACGAACACGGATACGGCAGATATTGATGCTACCGTTAAGCAAGTGGCAGCATTGGCTAAAAGCGGATCTGAACTGGTTAGAATTACGGTAGATCGAAATGAGGCAGCAGCAGCTGTTCCTATTATCAAGGAAAAATTGCTGGCAATGGACGTTGATGTCCCATTGATTGGCGATTTTCACTATATTGGTCATACGTTACTGGCAGATCATCCAGCCTGCGCTGAAGCGCTTTCGAAATATCGTATCAATCCCGGCAATGTTGGGTTTGGTGAAAAGAAGGATAGGCAGTTTGCTGCCATTATTGAAACAGCCATCCGCAATGACAAGCCTGTACGCATTGGTGTGAATTGGGGGTCGCTCGATCAGTCATTACTTACCAAACTGATGGATGATAACAAAGCCAATGGTTCACCAATGTCTGCGCGACAGGTGATGCGTGAGGCTATTATTCAGTCTGCTTTGTTGTCTGCAGCGTTGGCGGAGGATATTGGTCTTGCTCGCTCGAAAATTATTCTTTCTGCCAAAGTCAGCCAGGTTCAAGATTTGATTGCTGTTTATACGGGCCTTGCCGCCCGTTCCGACCATGCTTTGCATTTGGGTCTCACAGAAGCTGGTATGGGATCAAAAGGAATTGTTGCTTCGTCTGCTGCACTCGGTATTTTGTTACAGCAAGGTATTGGCGACACGATCCGGATTTCTTTGACGCCGGAACCAGGTGGTGATCGCACCAAAGAGGTGCAGGTTGCACAAGAGTTATTGCAGACCATGGGTTTCCGGTCGTTTGTGCCTGTTGTTGCTGCCTGCCCTGGTTGTGGGCGCACCACTTCGACGACTTTTCAAGAGCTGGCTCAAAAAATTGAAGGCGATCTTCGCAAAAACATGCCTGTATGGCGTGATAAATATCCAGGCGTTGAAGGGCTTACGGTTGCCGTGATGGGTTGTATCGTAAATGGTCCAGGGGAATCGAAACATGCCAATATTGGTATTTCGCTTCCTGGAACAGGGGAAACGCCTGCGGCACCTGTATTTGTCGATGGGAAAAAAGCGAAGACATTGCGCGGGGCAAATATCGCCGCAGAGTTTGAGATAATGGTGCAAGAATATATTGAAGCTAATTACAGCCCTGCGTCTTAATTGATGGCTAAAATTTTTAGCTGGTTATTGTAGGCTTGGTTTGCCTTCCAACCATGGGAGCAAGGACCAGCAGAGCGAAGAGCATAAAGCCCATTGCTGCATAGACGCTGCGGAAACCAAAATGTTCGCCAAGATATCCAAGGCTTGCGGGCGCCACAAGAAGTCCCGCATAACCGCAGAAGCTTGCTGTTGCAATCCCCATTCCTTTCGGCAAGCCCTTGATGGTGGCTGATGCTGAAAATGCAATGGGAACAATATTCGCATTTCCAAATCCTGCCAAGAAAAACCCAAATGCAGCAAAGAGAGCGTTGGGTGCGAAGATAACCAAACTTAATCCAAAGCCCGCCAGCAGGACTGAGTAGATGAATAATTTCATATCGCCGATTTTTTCACGCAGATGATCGCCAAAGAATCTGGCAATCATCATTGAAAATGAAAACCCGCCAAAGGCAAAGCCGGACAACGAGATGCCGCTGGATAGTTCTGTGCGAAAAAATTGCGCTGACCAATCGATCACTGCTCCTTCAGATACGAAGCCCGCAAAAGCGATTGCGCCAAATAGCCATGGTAGTAACTGTTTTGGAAGCAAGCCTGTTTTGATGTTGATGCCATCGGTCGGTGGGCTTTTTTGTTCAAGATAGGGATATCCTACCAAAGCTGCCGCCAAGATTATGAAGCCTGCAATTAAGCCGAAATAATCACTTCCCAAAAGGACGATGGCTGAGCCGCCGGTCAATGCGCCTACCATTGCGCCCGCACTCCAGAATCCATGAAATGCAGACATGATGGGCTGTTTCGCGCGCTGCTCAAGATCAGCTGCATTTGCATTCATAGCCACATCTTGGGCGGCTAGAAAAGCCATAATGAAACCCAAGATTATAACGGCTGATGAAAAAGACTGGACTTGCAAGATGATGTAAAGACCGGGGGTTAGGCCAATGGCTGCTAAAATCATAACCGCACGTGCACCAAAAAGACTGATGATTTTTGAACTCAGAGCTAAAGCTATTATTGCCGCTATACCGCCTGACAAGATTACCAGACCCATCTCAGACTCGGTAATTCTCAAGTTCTTTATAACAACGGGGATTAGAACAGCCCAACAGCCCACAAATAAACCATTGGCAAAGAACACAGCCGATACGGATATTCTTGATCGAAGTGCATTTTGGATGGGTTGAGCCATATTTTTTATCGTTCATTTCGCGTGGTTGAACAGACATTGGAGCGGTTGAAAAACTTCCTTCCCGAATGTCTTATAAGTTTGTTGGACTAAATTTTTGTGTAACTTCAGTCTATTTCAGGCCAAGGTGGCGTCAGTTGTGGTCGGCCAAATTGATGCCCCTGCTGATAGTCTACTTTCCAGTCTTTCAGCAAGTGCGAGGTTTCAATATCTTCAACCCATTCAACGACAGTCTCAATGTCGAACACTTTTGCCAGTGCCAACAGAGCTTTAACAAACGCCTGATTTTCTTCATTGCCGACTAAATTGATTGCGAAGGAACCATCAAGCTTGATGATATCAACCGGCAATTGCTTTAGGTTAGAAAAAGAAGTGAACCCAGCGCCAAAATCGTCGATTGCCACCCGGCAACCAATGGCCTTGATGTTCTCCAAGAAACGTTTTGTTTCTTCAAGCTCCGTGACCGCCATTGATTCGGTGATTTCGACGATGAGCCGTTTTGCAGCGCCGTCAATACGTGCAAGGCCAGTAGCAAGTGCAGACAACCAATCGGGGTCAAGGACAGTGTCCTGGCTGACATTCACTGATAAAACGGCATTCGGGTATTTTGCAAGTGTTGCCAATGTTAGCGAAAGCGTGTGCTTATCAACAATGCGTATTAATCCCAGTTCCTCAGCAACGGATACAAAACTTCCAGCGCTAATCGTTATGCCTGCCTCATCAGTCATTCGCAAAAGCGCTTCATAGAAAGCTATGGTGCCATCGGCTTTGCAAACAGGCTGATAAGCCAGTTGAATACGATTTTCTTCAATTGCTTTTATAACCGTCGTTGTCAGTTTGGCTTTTGTCTGAAAAGCGTCTTGTGCTTCCTGGCTGTGACTGTAGACAGATATGCGTCTAGCTGCTTCACGACGGGCATTTCTCGTTGCTTTGAAGGCTGCATGGATTGCTTGGCGAGGCGTTTCGCCATGGCGAGGCAGAAAACACGAGCCAATGACCCCATTGACAGGTATCATTCCATTATCTGTCTCGATTATTTTTTCTGAAATAGCATTGAGCAGTCTGTTGCCTGCATCATAAATTTCTGCCGGTGGACATTCTTTCAAAATGATTCCGAATTTGGCACCTGAAAATCTGCAAATGATATCGTCAGCCCGAAGTTTGGAGCAGATGATTTCGCCGACTGTTTTAAGAACCTTATCTCCTGCTTCGAAACCATGGATGTCATTGATGAGATCCATCCGGCCTATCGACAGCATCATGAAGGTTGAAACCAGGCCCTCTCTTGCCGCAAATTCAATGGTCTTTTTCAATTGCTTTTCAAGGGATCTTCGATTGGGCAAACCGGTTAAATCATCGAAATCGGATTGACGGCGCAGGTCTTCCTCACGTTGGCGACGATCATTTATGATTCGAATACTACCCTCTGCCCGAAGTGGCTTCCCATGCTTATCTGGAAACCAGCAGCCGGTATCTTCAATCCACAAAGGCGACGTGTTGCTTTCAGTATCGGGTTGAAACAGATAAACGCATTGATAAGGTACAGGGGCGGTTGACGTTTCTGGCTTGTCGGCTGAAATGATCACACCAAACCGCGTCTCTTTGCTTTGAGAGCCAAGCATGGATTCGAATTGTCGACCCTTGAGATGGCGTGTTTCATCTGGTTTCAAGCCAACCAGATTTGCGAAGTTCCGACTCCACTCAATATCATCACTGGCAATTTCCCAAATGTAAAAAGCTTGGCCTGTGGCCGCAACAATTTCATCGGTAGCGTTTGATAATTTTTGCACTTGAGCATGCATTCTAGCTTCATCGTCAAGCGATGGGCTATCTTCTAAGTCGTGTGGAGCGGAGTTTTCATTCATTCTTAAACCTCTTGAATACAAGATTTATAAGATCGAATGCTTAATGTTTTAAGAATATTTACCATATTTCCCGGTTCTTCTTTACCGATTCACGTTGCAAATCAATCCAATATCGCTATCGCTATCGCTTGGCATCAGGTCTGTTTCCTTAAACAGCGCAGTTTTTCAATTTATGGAGTATATTACAGTGTCGAGCATTTCACTTGCCAAAGCTAACAAGATCATCAAATCAGCACTTGCGAAAGCCGCTGAACTTAACCTTAAGCCGTTGGGTGTGTGTGTTTATGATGATGGTGGGAACCTGAAAGCTTTTCAGTTACAAGATGGCGCTTCTATCGGCCGCTTTGCAATTGCTGGCGGAAAAGCTCGCGGCGCTTTGGCAACGGGTACGGGGTCACGCTGGTTAAACAATCAGGCGACAGATCGGCCGCATTTTCTTGCAGGTGTAAATTCGGTGATAGAGGGTGGCGTTGTTCCAGTGCCGGGCGGTGTGATTGCCCGTGACAAAAAAGGAATGATTGTGGCTGCAGTTGGCATTTCTGGCGACATGTCAGACAAGGATGAAGCCTGCGCCGTTGCTGGCATTGAAGCTTGTGGTTTGGTGGCTGATATTGGCTAGTGTCTGATCTTCCTGTTGAATTCAGACCTTAATTAAGATTGTTATCGGCGGATAATTAATATCCGCCGCCGACTGAAACATCCTGCGTTGCAGAACGAATGGATACTGTAAATCCTGCAATTACGTCGACAAATGTTATGACCATCAAGATGAAAAAGACGGCGTGTGCAGCAGCGCCGACCAGTAAAAATTCAACAAGATAAGCAATGAAAACGAAAGTCGACAAGAGATGGTCGATGATCGAGGATGCACCAATACGTGTCGATTTCATGATCTCGAAAAATAGTAGAAAAAGACCAAGGGTAATCATTAGGTCCCCAAGAGTCATGCGCCATTCAACGCCTGAAATCATATTCACACTTATTACGACATTTTGCCATACATCGGCATCTGCTGATGTTCCGCCAAACCAACCCAGCGCAAAAATATTATAAACGATAAAAGGGACTATCATTAATGGTACTGTGGTCAGCATGTTTGATCCTTCATATGATCCTAATGTAGCGCAATGTTTCGCATCGCTTATGGATATTTTGTTGTCAGCTTTTAATCTATTGGCAGAACATGGCAAGAATGAAACAAATATGTTTTTCTAGTTATAATTGATGCTAACCCATTGAGAACTAGCTTTAGGTTGAAGGTGGGTTATTTAATACAAGTAAACCGAAATACGAACCTGAAAAATTGTGCCTTAGAAAATTGCAATGTAAAGACTTTCCTGTCTTAATAGGTCCGCCGGGGGGCGCTTCTGTTTTTGACAAGATAACGAAGGCCGGATTACCGAATTTTTAGCGGCTGGTATTATGGCAAAGAGTTTTCTTTCTTACGTTTGGTCAAATAGTGCTCGATGGCAAATCATTCTTTTGATTATGACCGGCGCTTATTTTCCATTTCTTTACCTAACCCTAGATTTGCCCAAGCAGATTATCAATGATGCAATTGGTGGCGAAAACTTCCCGGTTAACATTTTTGGGTATGAGTTTGATCAATTGCAATATTTGCTTGGTCTGTGTTTCGCCTATCTTCTAATGGTCTTGTCTTCCGGCATACTGAAAATGAAGACCAATACTTTCAAAGGTATTGTTGGCGAAAGATTGTTACGGCGTTTCAGGTATTTGCTTGTTAGCCGTATTCTACGATTTCCCTTGCCACGATTTAAGCAGACTTCCCAAGGATCGCTGATATCGATGGTCAATGCCGAAAGTGAGGCTGTCGGCAGCATGATGGGTGAAGCATTTGCGACACCGGTTTTTGCCGGTGGACAGATGATCACAATCCTTGCCTTTTTGTTTGTGCAAAATTTTTGGCTTGGACTTGCTGCGGTGGCGATGATCCCTGTGCAAGCCTATATTGTGCCCAGAATGCAAAAGCGGATAAATTTACTTAACCGCAGCCGTATCTTGGAAGTGCGGAAGTTTTCAGAGCATATTGGCGAGACTGTTAGAGGTGCTGAGGATATTCGAATCAATGGCGGGATAATGTATTCCCTTGCCAAGTTTACGTCGAGATTCGCAATTCAATATAAATATCGCCTTGAAGTGTATAAGCGCAAATTTTTCATGAAATTTGTCAACAATACGCTCAACCAACTGACCCCATTTTATCTACTCTTGATCGGCGGTTACTTGGTAATTGAAGGAGATTTAACCATTGGTGCCTTGGCTGCCGCCTTGGCATCATACAAAGATTTGCTTGGTCCGTGGAAAGAGCTGCTTTCATATTACAGTCAGATCCAAGACACGTCTTTACGCTATTCAACTATTATCGACGAATTTGATCCGCCAGGAATGATCGATGAAAAGCTCTTCTTTGGAAAAGTAGAGAAAATGCCCGATTGGCGCGGCGGAATTGAATTAAAGTCGGTTGTCGTTAATGACAATTTTGATCTTCCGATTTTGTCAAATCTTACAGCTAAAATTGCAGCGGGAAGCCATGTGGCAATCCAGGCTGAAAGCAATACAGTCAGACAAGCGTTGTCGCGGGCTTTATCGCGTTCTATTTTGCTTTCATCGGGCAGTGTTATCATTGATGGGGACGATTTGGCACAAGTCCATCAAGATGTGATTGCCAACAAAATCGGGGTGGTTTCGCCGTCACCTGGAATGTTTGAGGGTGACATTGCCGGAAATACACAAATTGCGCTTTGGCGGAAACCGCCTGAAGATGGACTAAGCGATGAGCAATTAGCTATCCTTCAGGAAGCACAGATTGTTGGTAATAGCACCGATCCAAGTGAAGGATCCTGGCTTGATCTTTCGACCACCGATTTTAAAAGTGAAGATGAACTTAAAGACTGGTGGGTCCAAATTGTCCGTAGTGTCGGATTGGAAGAATTTTTTCAAACTCAAAGCTTGAAGTCTAAACTCGATTTGGACTTGCATCCTAATCTTGCACAAAAGATTGTACAAATACGTCCAAAGATTGCCGCTCGCTTAAGGGCCGGGAAATTGGAGAATGCATACTATGGGTTTTCTGCTGACTCTTACAATATGGCGCTTACCCCAGTGGAAAACGCGCTTTTTGGATTACCTAATTCCCTTGCCCAAACTATTGATGGCAAGATTGATCCAAAGATTTGGAAAATTATTCAGGATATTGGAATTGGCGAGTATCATGAACGGTGGTCCTATTCGATGCTTGAGACACTTGTTCAAACCTTTAGCGCGATTGGAACAGACCATCCAATGTTCCAAAGGCTGGAGAATGTTTCAGCAGATTCCTTTGAGCATTTAAAGCGGATATTCACCAATAAACAGCGCAAGCTTCCTATAAGCGAGGATGATAATGCATTGGTGTTAGCTTTGCCGCTTAACGTGACAGCAGAGCAGATGGGTGATGCGTTTCCCGAAAAGCTTAAAGAACGCATTTTAGCAACCCGCAGGAATAATACAAAAGAGGTCATCGAGAAATCTCGAACCCATTATACGCCTATCAGTGAAGACTATTATATGCCTTCTTTATCCATTTTGGAGAACCTGCTGTTTGGTAAAATGAAACAAGGAGCCGAAACGGAAAGTATTCAACATGAGATAATGGAAGAGCTGCAGCTTGCGGGCATAGCGAGGGATGTTGAGCTGCTTGTGGGTGATTTAACGACTGAATTTTCAGGCTCCAACCTGGATATGCTGGCGATTGAGGGTATCGCTTTTGTAAGAGCGTTGATCAAAAAGCCGCGTATCTTAATTATTGATACTCCGTTTTCAGGTGCGCCTGGCGAGGTCGCCGCCAAATATCATGAAAATATTCGTGCCCTTTTGCCTGAGACTACGATTATTGAGTTAAACGCGGAATTTGATGAGGCTCGTGCATATGACAAGCAGTATAAAATCAGGGATGGGAGGTTGGTCGAGACCGGAGCGGAACATTTAAGTGAAGTGGACGATGTATCTACAAGCAGTGGTGAGTTGGTAAACGAATTGGACCGCAAAGTTCGTATCCTTGCTCAAGTTGAACTGTTGTCAAAACTTGATCAATCTCAATTGCGACTTCTGGCTTTCGGAGCAAAGTGGATTGAGAAAAAACAGGGCCAGTATTTCTTCAAGAAAGATGATGCTGCTGACGGGGCCTATATATTCACATCGGGTTCCGCTGAGCTCATCTGGCCTACCGGTGAAGGTAAAGGTGAGGTTATCGGGGTTGTTGAGCCAGGCAGGCTTGTGGGTGATCTGGCAGTAATTATGAAAAAAGGGCGCTCATTGGCTATGTTGGCCCAAAGCGATGTTGTCGGTCTGAAAATAGATTCGCAAGACCTTACGGACGTCATTGAAAATGATGCTGGCGTTGCAACAAGCCTGCTTCGAACTGTTGCTGGATATTTGCAAGATGCCGGACAGCGTATTTCTGACCGTGAGCAGGTGATCGAGCAGTTGAAAGCCAGAGGTACGGTTGTTGAAGAAGACGATGGTACCTTGTCGAGCTTGGGGCTCTATTAAAATCATCCAAACTGCAGACAATAAAAAAGGCCGGTAAAACCAGCCTTTAAAATATCGAGTTCAAAAAAACTTAAACGGTTTCTTTTGGCTCAAGAATCTGCTTGCCACGATACATGCCTGTTTTCAGATCGATGTGGTGTGGACGGCGCAACTCACCAGAATCTTTGTCTTCGACATAAGATGGTTGCTTTAGCGCATGTGTTGAACGGCGCATGCCACGTTTAGAATTTGAGATTTTACTCTTTGGTACAGCCATTTTCTGCTCCATTTAACGGAAAAAAAGGCCCACCGGATCTAATCGCATTTTTCCGATTAGAGGAGCCCTGAAATTGTTCTTATGCGGCGGCTTATACAGTCAGAGAATGGTTTTGACTAGGGGGTGACCGCAGTTTTTTAGATTCTTCTTACTTAGCATTAAGATGATGCCAAATTTGGTATCTAAACCTCAATAAATTTGGCGCTTTTCAGGAAATTTGTGTGACTATTTTTCCAAACATTTGATGTATGCGCCCGATTGGGTTGCCCGTTTTTCAATTACTCTCGCTAATTTTGTCAGGTTTCGTGTGGGTTTCGCTGGATTTCTATTCTTTGGATTGGGTAATGTCACAGTTAACAAGGCTGCTTGTCTCCGCGATAATTTTGAAGCTGATCTTTTGAAATAATGTTGGCTGGCGGCCTCTATTCCAAATATACCTTCGTCCCATTCTGCAATATTGAGATAAATCTCCATCATTCGTCTTTTTGACCAAATCAAATCTGCCAGCATGGCATAGGGGATTTCAATGACTTTTCGAACGAACGAGCGTTGGGGCCAGAAGAATAGGTTTTTTACAGTTTGCATGGAAAGCGTGCTGGCGCCGCGGGTTTTTTCGCCGTCTAAAGCGTCATCTATCACAGCGGTCAATTCATTCCAGTCAACACCGCGGTGTGAACAGAACTGGCCGTCCTCAGACATGATTACCGATTGGGGAACTACTTGAGCAATATCATCAAGCGCGATCCAACGTCGGTCCATCGATTGAAGAGTAAATACCCTTGCTAACATCAAGGTTGAACCAGGTGTAGTTCCGGGAATTGTGTAGATGAGGGTAAAGGCTATAGGCAGGGCAGCCAGAATAAAAAGAATTGCCAAGAAAGACTTAGTGAAACGGTTGATCAAGACCCGTTTTAGCCGGCTATATTTGCTTGACCAAGAAGGTTCGTTCTTGCCGGGTTTCTTGATTTGCTTAGCTTTGACCATTTTTTGTTCAATTGGTTGAGCAACAAAGGCCTATGCCTCGTCTTTATTGTTGGATTTGCCATGTGCTTTAACACAGAGAAGAAATTTGACAAATTGCATTCCACCCGACTTGACCAGATAGCTCCGTATTGCGAAGGCAGATAGATTGGAAAGTTCGAAAGAGAAATGGGCGGGTTGATGGAACAGTTTGAAAACCGTTTGAAAGAGATTGCTCAGCTTGTGAGTGAAGCCTTGTCCGTTTCATTGAGTGATGCATTGTTGAGCGATGAGATTGCTCGTCCGGCGCGCCTCCTAAAAGCAATGCGCCATGGCGCCTTGAACGGTGGTAAGCGCCTTCGTCCGTTTTTAGTCATAGAGACTGCAGGGTTGTTTGGTGTCACCGCAGATGCTGCTATGCGGACGGCTTTGGCCCTTGAATGTGTTCATTGTTATTCGCTGATCCATGATGATTTGCCTGCAATGGATGATGATGATTTGAGGCGTGGTCAGCCAACGGTTCATGTTGCATTTGATGAAGCAACGGCAATTTTGGCCGGGGATAGCCTTTTAACATTTGCCTTTGATTTGTTGGCAGATGAAGCGACCCATAAAGATCCATCTGTTAGGTCAGAATTAGTTTTGCAACTTGCTAGGGCCGCCGGTCATGGGGGTATAGCTGGTGGGCAAATGCTGGACTTGGAGGCGGAGCGCAAAACGCCTGATGAGCAGGGCATTATAATGCTTCAGTCGATGAAAACAGGGGCTCTGTTGCGCTTTGCCTGTGAGGCGGGTGCCATTTTGGGTGGAGCATCGCGGGAAGATCGAGCACGGGTTAAGGACTTTGGTATCAAGATTGGTCAGGCATTTCAGCTTGCTGATGATATTCTCGATCTGACCTCAACTGCAGAGCAGATGGGCAAAAAAGTTGGCAAGGATGCTGATGCCGGTAAAGGGACACTAGTTTCGCTTTGGGGGCTTGATCGGGCTAAGGCGAAAGCAGATGAATTGGTTGTGGAATCTGAAGTCTTGTTGTTGCCATTTGGCGAAAGGGCCGATGTTTTGAAAGCTTGCGCCAGATATATCGTGAACCGTGGAAAGTGACGGGCAGCAGACTTGGTTAAGCAAGTGACCCACCCGTCTTCGTTCAGGGTCTTTGGCGTTGTTTAGCAGCTCTCTTACTGATGAAAAAGAATGCTGCAGTTACCGCTACCACGACGATTGCGATATAGATCTCTTCTTGTGGGCGATCTGCGCCCGTGCCGCTCAGCCCGTAAACCCAAGCGTAGTAAATGACCGCGGCAATCAATGAAATGCCATAGCTCATCACTGCGGTGGCCAAACCCAGCGCCAGCAAGATCGATCCGATCAAGCCTGCTAGGGATGCAACGGCAAAAGACAGCCATATCAGCGCGGGCGTTCCCGATAATGCTGCGCCATGGGCAGTGGTTATCTCGCCAGCTGAAACCGCTGCGCTAGTGTCCAAGGAATAGGCTAGCCAGAACTGCAGCAGGCCAAAGGCGTACCAGACAATGCCAATGATTGCGGCGATCTTGATAAGCTTGGATGGTGTTTCATTCAGGCGTGCGTTTGCAATGGTATACATGGTGAATTCCCTTCAGTTAGTTTTTTGATTGTTATTCTGTGATTGGTTTGCCTAAAGACTGCGCACCTATTCCAGCGGCCAATGCTCAATACGCTGATGCTTTTTCGCTAGCATTCCAAAGATGGGCGATAAAACGCCAACCATCTTCCCGGTGAAGGCAGGTTTTCCTGTTTCAGCCATTGCTTTGAGATTGGAAGCGATGAAGCTTTGCGCTCCGACCATTTCTTTGTAGAGTTTTCCGCCTTCAATGGCGTTTTCGATGGTTAGTGTAAATTCAGTTCCACCGTCTTTTTCGACCAAACTATAGGTCACCTTACAGGGCGGTTCGTCTATATTAGTCATTTGAAATGTATGGGCATAACAACGCGGCGGATCAAACTCCAATACTTCACCAACGACCATGGCGATCTTTTTGTTGGGATGAACCATCCGGAAGTTGGCACCTTTTTTCAGACCATTGGTGGTTTGGCAGATCGAACCAAAAAAGAAAGGAAGAGATTTATCGGTCGCAACAAGTGTTGACCAAACGGATTCAATCGGAGCCTTGATAAACGTCTTGTTGATATTGGCTTTTGCATAGGTGAATTCACCTGCGGCGGGATTAATTGTGTTATTCATCGTTTCCTCTTTTTATAGGAGCGGCGACTGCTTCTGCGGCAGACTTGATTAAGTTCATGCGGCTTGACCAATAGGCGCTATAGGTATCAGTCCAGCGGTCATAGATTTCTTGGATGGGCATCGCGTTGATATAAAGCATGCGCGAGCGCCCATCTTTTTCGCTAATAATCAGACCAGCTTTTTCTAAAACAGCCAAATGGTTCATCACAGCAATGCGCGAAACATCGAACTCGCCTGCCAAAACACCTACGCTTATGCCGGGTGAAGCCCGAACAAGATCGAGTATTTGGCGGCGTGTTATATGTGCGAGTGCCTGAAACACTGCGTCTAACTCATCGCTATTGGGTTCATTATTAGTAATAATGTAATTACATTATTACTAATAAAAATGAGTCAAGCAGGATTTTTTTAGTTTCTTTGGGGGCATTTGGGAGTGCATAGAATTAACTAGAATCTATGTTTTATTGAAGTTTGATGAAAATCAGAAATGATGCAGAGAGTAAAAGAAGGCATGTATGATCCGAAAGGCAATGGCAAAGACAAGTCAGTTGACTTGGTTCAATTCTTAGAGGCAGAGCCACCAAGTCACTTGCAAGGCATCGTTCATCGATTTTTGGAACTGAAAACAGATGGTGTTTTAAAAGATGATTATCGTTTCCACGCTTTGCCCGATGCGTGCACTTATGTCGTTTTTGACCAACTGGATAGTTCTGTAGCGGGTGTATCGAAGTTAAGGGCTGAATCTGAAGAATTCAATTTGGGCAAAAAATTTCACTTCGTGAATATCAGATTTCTTCCGGGGGTTTGGCAAGGCGATCTTCAAAAAGTTGCTTATGGTATGGTTGATACGCTTTACACTGGTGACTTGGGTTTATTGAAACTCAATTGGAACCTTCACAACAAAGGTTTCGAACAACAGCAAACCGAACTGATTGAACTTGTTGAAAATCTGATGGAAAGAAAACTGGTCGCAACAAATCCTGTTACGGAACAGATCTTTCAAAATCTTGATGATATTCAAACTGTTGCTGATATGGCGGCGTTCTGCAAATTGTCTGCGCGTCAGCTACAACGGGTATTGAAAAAAACGACTGGCTTTACGCCCCATGATTTTTTGAAAGTGATCCGCCTACAACAAACTTTGAATGGCAATGACACCTGGTCGTATGCGGATCAGTCGCATTTCATCCACTCGTTTCGTAAGGCGACGGGTTATACGCCGGGAAAATACTCAAAAAATTTTGATGTCTGAAATCTACAATACACACCAACTTCGCCTTGTTAGGTAATGGTCATAACCGAAAACAAGAAGGAGTTAAAAATGACAAAAATGAACGCAGTTGGATGGTTTGACATCTATGTAAATGAAATGGATCGTGCAGTAGCATTTTATGAAACTGTCTTAGGCAACAAGCTCGAAGAAATTGTAGACCCTACCGGGGAGACACAAATGATGAGCTTTCCTGCGGATATGAGTTCTTATGGAGCTGGCGGCGCTCTAACAAAGTCAGCTCATGCTTCTCCAGGAATTGGTGGCACTATCTTGTATTTTTCCGTGGCAGATTGCGCGGAACAACAAGCGCGTGTCACTGAAGCTGGCGGTACAATCGTCAGACCAAAATTTTCGATCGGGGAATTTGGCTGGATAACACTGTGCATGGATACAGAGGGAAACATGATTGGCTTCAACTCTATGCGTTAAAGGTATTATTCTTAGTACATAAGAAAAAGCATGGGCCGATAAAACTGCTCATGCTTTCTTTGTATTTGAACCCATGAGTACAATTGAGATACTCACCCCAATATCTTGGCTTTCATCCCCTCGATGATGGCGTCAGATACGATGCGGATGCGTTCAAGTTTGGCGTAGTCTTCATGGACTATAAAATAGAAGGTGCGGTTAAAGTTTATTTCATCGGGCAGCACTCTTTGCAGTTCCGGATATTGCCGTGCCATGAAATCATGCATGATGCTGACGCCCCCATGACGTAATGTTGCTTCCAATTGCACATGAACACTGGTTGACGTCAAATGCGGTTTGATATCGCCGCTCACCAGCGGCAGATAGTCCAGCTCTTTATCATAGATAAGATCGGGTACATAGGCGATGCCGCGGATCTTTTTCAAATCATCAATGGTGTTAATCTTCGGATGGGCATCAAGATATTGTTTGGTGCCATAAAGGTGGAGCGTGTAATCAGCGATCTTGCGATATTTTAATCGACCAGAGGTAGGAGCTGAAACGGCAATAGCGATATCAGCTTCGCGCTTTGACAAAGAAAAAGTCCGCGGAAGCGCAACGATCTGTAATTCAAGTTTTGGGTGCTTTCGGCAGAGCTCTATCACGATATCCGTCAGAATATAGGAAGCAACACCTTCCGGCGCCCCAATCCTGACCACGCCCGAGAGCGCCTGATCATGACCGCCGATTTCTGCTTGTGCATGAATAACGCTGGTTTCGATGGCTTCAGCGATATCAACAAGACGCTGACCATGGTCAGTCAGCCGATAGCCCTGTGGGCTTCTATCGAATAAATTTATCTCAAGAATTTCTTCCAAGGCCTTGATACGGCGGCCAACGGTTGCATGGTCAACACCCAATTGTTGTCCTGCCTGGCTCAATCGGCCTGTTCGCGCGACTGAAAGAAAAAAGCGATAATCGTCCCAGTTCATATTGCCCATTTCGATATAACCTTGAATAGTGTCAGCGATTGATTGTTGGATTTAAACCAAAGAATTGCGATCAGCAGCGGTCTATGGTTGTGCAGTAATGCACAATAAAGGTGATATTTGAGCTATTGTATCGTTATTTTTGTAGCGATAAAAGAGTGTCATGTAATTTAGTATAATTAACTGGGAGTAGGGTCATGAAAAAGATTGGTCATTTTATTGGTGGCAAGCATGTAGAAGGCACCAGTGGCCGCGAGGCGGATGTGTTTAACCCTGCCACAGGCGAAGTTCAGGCAAAGGTTGCTTTGGCAAGTGCGGCTGAATTGAATGCAGCGATAGCCAATGCAAAAGCTGCCCAGCCTGCTTGGGCCGCGACCAATCCGCAAAAACGTGCTCGCGTGATGATGAAATTTGTAGATTTGCTCCATCGTGACATGGATAAGCTGGCTGAGGCGCTTTCTTCCGAGCATGGCAAGACAATGCCGGATGCTAAAGGCGATGTGATCCGCGGCCTGGAAGTGGCTGAATTTTGCATCGGCGCGCCGCATCTCTTGAAGGGTGAATTTACTGAAGGCGCAGGTCCAGGCATTGATATTCATTCTGTTCGTCAGCCGCTAGGCATAGCAGCGGGCATCACACCGTTCAACTTTCCTGCGATGATCCCCATGTGGAAATTCTGCCCTGCAATTGTTTGCGGTAATGCGTTTATCTTGAAGCCATCTGAGCGTGATCCATCGGTGCCAATGATGCTGGCTGAATTGATGCTGGAAGCCGGAGTGCCTCCAGGAATTTTGAACGTTGTGAATGGTGACAAGGAAGCTGTTGATGGCATTCTTGATCATGAAGATATCTCAGCTGTGGGCTTTGTTGGTTCTACGGCGATTGCAGAATATGTCTATTCACGTGGTTGCGCTAATGGTAAGCGCGTTCAGTGCTTTGGTGGTGCAAAGAATCATATGATCATCATGCCTGATGCGGATCTTGACCAGGCGGTTGATGCGCTGATCGGCGCTGGCTATGGCGCGGCTGGTGAACGCTGCATGGCGATTTCTGTTGCAGTTCCTGTTGGCGAAGATACAGCCAATCGTTTGATGGAAAAGCTGACGCCACGTGTCGAGAATTTGAAGATTGCTCCTTATACGGCTGGCGATGATGCGGACTTTGGTCCTTTGGTAACTAAAGAAGCTCATACCCGCGTAAAAGGTTATGTGGACGCTGGCATCAAAGAAGGCGCAAAGCTTGTGGTCGATGGCCGCGACTTCTCCATGCAGGGTTACGAGAACGGCTATTTCATCGGTGGCTGCCTGTTTGATAATGTCACCAAAGATATGTCGATCTACAAGGAAGAAATCTTTGGACCAGTTCTCTCGGTGGTTCGTGCCAAAGGTTATGAAGAAGCGCTCGATCTCGCGATGAGCCATGAATATGGCAATGGCGTTGCGATGTTCACCCGTGACGGCGATGCTGCGCGCGATTTTGCTGCACGTATCAATATCGGCATGGTGGGCATCAACGTGCCCATCCCCGTGCCGTTGGCTTATTATACTTTTGGTGGCTGGAAGCGTTCTGGTTTTGGGGATTTGAACCAACATGGTCCAGATGCCTTCCGCTTTTACACGCGCACGAAAACGATCACTTCGCGTTGGCCATCTGGCATCAAGGATGGTGCAGAGTTTTCCATTCCGACAATGGGGTAAAGGCACAGGCTTGGGAGGCAAAGTGACATGGACTTTTCACTAAGCGAAGAACAAATTGCCATTCAGGAAATGGCGCGCGGGTTTGCAGCTGACAATCTCGCGCCCAAAGCTATTGAATGGGACGAGACGGGCCACTTCCCCATTGATGTCGTCCGTTCCTTTGGTCCTCTTGGCCTTGCTGGCATCTATGTGAGCGAAGATGTTGGTGGGTCCGGTCTTGGCAGACTTGATGCTGTTTTGATTTTTGAAGCGCTGGCCCATGGTTGTCCTTCTATCGGTTCATTTCTTTCCATCCATAATATGGTTGGCGGAATGATTGATAAATTTGGGACGCAGGAACAGCGTCAAAAATGGCTTCCCAAAATGTGCTCGATGGAGGTTCTGGCTAGCTACTGCTTAACGGAACCTGGCTCCGGATCAGATGCCGCAGCTTTGAAAACGAAGGCTGTCAAAGATGGCAATGGCTGGAAGCTGAACGGCACGAAAGCCTTTATCTCCGGTGCGGGCCACTCAGATATGTATGTGGCCATGGTGCGCACGGGCGATGACAGTCCACGCGGCGTATCAGCCATGATCATTGAAGATGGAACGGAAGGCCTTTCTTTCGGTGCCAATGAACGCAAAATGGGTTGGCGGGCTCAACCTACTGCTCAAGTGCAGTTTGATGATTGTAAAGTGCCAGCCGATCATCTGCTCGGTGAAGAGGGTAAGGGTTTCAAATATGCCATGGCAGGTCTCGATGGCGGGCGATTGAACATTGCGGCCTCTGCATTGGGTGCAGCTCAAGCTGCGCTCAATACATCCATACAATATGCCAAAGACCGCAAAGCATTTGGTAAAGCCATCGTCGAATTTCAATCATTGCAGTTCAAGTTGGCGGATATGGAAACCGAATTACAAGCGGCACGAGCGCTATTGTATCAGGCTGCGTGGAAACTGGACAATAAAGCGCCTGACGCTTCAAAACACTGCGCTATGGCGAAAAGATTTGTTACAGATGTTGCGTCAAAAGTTGCCAATGATGCGCTGCAAATTCATGGTGGTTATGGATATCTGGCTGACTACGGCATTGAGAAAATTGTTCGCGATTTACGGGTGCATCAAATTCTTGAAGGTACCAATGAGATCATGCGGGTGATTATCTCGCGGCACCTGTTGGCGGAGTAGATGATGGCTGTCACAAGAGACATCCATATCCGTATTATCAACAAGGTTGGCCGCATCACGCTTAACCGTCCCAAAGCCCTCAACGCGCTGACCTATGATATGGCGGTTGCCATTGAAAAGACACTGGATGAATGGATTGAGGGCGATGACATTGATCTGGTGATGATTGATGCTGAGGGTGACCGTGCCTTTTGCGCAGGTGGTGATATTGCAGATTTATACGCCTCTGGAAAAGCGGGTGATTATGAATATGGTCGGAAATTCTGGGCGGACGAATATCGTCTAAACGCAAAGATCGCTGACCTGCCGATGCCCTATATTGCCATCATGGACGGGATCACCATGGGCGGCGGCGTGGGCATATCGGTTCATGGGTCAGACAGAATAGTTACTGAACGCTCGATGATTGCGATGCCAGAATGCGGCATCGGTCTGGTGCCGGATGTTGGTGGCAGTTTCTTGCTATCGAGGGCTCCCGGACATCTGGGTGAATATCTGGCGATGACTAGCTATCGCATGGAACCGGGGGATGCGGTTCTTGCTGGTTTTGCAGATGTGCAAGTTTCCAGTGTTGAGCTAGCCGTATTGAAAAAAAATATTGAAGAGAATGGCGATTTATCCGTGCTGAGTGAATTTGCCAGTCCGCCTTCTATTCCTTCTCTTGGTGCCCATCTTGATCAAATTAATGAACATTTTTCAAAAGATAGCGCCCTTGCCTGCCTTCAGTCTCTTGATGCTGATTCAAGCGATTGGGCGCTAGAGACAGCTAAGCTGGTTCGAAGGTCTTGTCCCCTTTCGGTAGCCTGTGCCTTTGAAATTATTCGCATTGTAAGAAACATGGCTTCCGTTCGTGAGGCCTTGCAAATGGAATATCGGTTTGTCTGTCGCGCCATTGAGCACGGTGACTTCATTGAGGGTATTCGTGCGCAGATCATCGACAAGGATCGCAGACCGAATTGGAAAATTCCAAACTTGGAACAAGTGACGCAAGTGCATATTCATGAAATGCTGAGCCCTTTGGGGTCAGAAGAATTATGGTCTTAATGGCCTAAATGAAATGGATCAAAGAGGAGCGGTTATGAGTATCATTGGTTTTATTGGTTTGGGAAATATGGGCTTGCCCATGGCCATGAATTTGAAAAATGCCGGCCATGCGGTTCAGGCTTTCGATACAGTTCCAGATGCTCTTGAAAAAGTAAAAGCGGAAGGCATGGAGATATGCGCTTCCGCCGCTGATGCTGCCAAGGGCGCGGATGTGATTGTCACCATGCTTCCTAACGGTAAGATCGTTTCGGCAGTCTATGCACAGATTGTTCCGGTAGCGAAAAAAGGTGCGATACTGATTGATTCGTCCACAATTGACGTAACCAGCGCCAAAAGCGCCCATGGTGTTGCCATATCTGCTGGTTTGCATCCCGTTGATGCTCCTGTTTCCGGCGGGGTTGGCGGCGCAGCAGCAGGAACATTGACGTTCATGTGCGGTGGAACAAAAGACGCTTTTGATGCCGCAAAACCTTATCTGGATATTATGGGTGGGAAGATCGTTCATTGCGGCGATGGTGGCGCAGGGCAAGCGGCCAAGATTTGCAACAATATGCTGCTTTCAATCTCCATGATCGGAACTTGTGAGGCTTTTGCGCTGGCAGAAAAACTGGGTCTTTCCAAAGAAGCAGCCTATGAGGTGATGAGCACTTCCTCCGGCTCCTGCTGGTCGGTCAACACCTATTGTCCTGTTCCCGGCGTTGGACCCAAAACACCGGCAGACAATAACTATAAACCTGGCTTTGCTGCAGAACTGATGGTGAAAGATTCATCCCTTGCGCAACAGGCTGCACAAGAAGTTGGACAAGCAACGCCAATGGGCATGTATGCAGCGATGTTGTATCAGCACTATGTTGCCAATGGCGGCAAGGGCAAAGATTTTTCCGGCATTATTGAATATTTGATATCAGCTGAAAGAGGGAGCGCGTAATGGGACTGGTTAAAACGAAAACTGAAGACGGTGTGGGTATTATCACTATTAACCGACCTGAAGCACTGAATGCGGTCAACTCGGAAATCATGGATGGATTGATTACAGCTGCTGCAAAATTCGATGCGGATCCTGCCATTGGATGCATCCTTATCACTGGCGAAGGCAAGGCCTTCATCGCAGGTGCTGACATCAAGGAGATGCAGGAAAAATCCTATATGGATATGTTCATGGCGGACAAACAATCTGAATGGGAAGGCTTTGCCGCTACCCGCACGCCGATGATTGCAGTGGTTAACGGTTTTGCCTTGGGCGGCGGCTGCGAGATTGCCATGATGTGCGATATTATCATTGCCTCCGACAAAGCGAAATTCGGTCAACCGGAAATCAAGCTGGGGGTGATCCCGGGTTGGGGCGGGTCGCAAAGATTGGCAAAGGCAGTTGGCAAAGCCAAGGCGATGGATCTGATTTTGACAGGACGGATGATGGGCGCGGAAGAAGCTGAACGCGCTGGTCTGGTTGCCCGTGTGGTGCCTGCAGATGATCTCATGAAGGAAGCCATGGAAGCGGCAAAGGCGATTGCCGGTTTCGGTGCGCCATCGGTGATGATTGCTAAAGAGGCGGTGAACCGCGCCTTTGAGACAACCTTGGAAGAAGGCCTGCGTTTTGAGCGCCGCGTGTTCTATTCGCTTTTTGCCACCGAAGACCAGAAAGAGGGTATGCGTGCCTTTAGCGAAAAACGTGCGCCGCAATTCAAGAACAAGTAAGGAAACTAAATGACCCAGATTGATCCAATTGTAATTGTTGGTGCTGCGAGAACGCCCATGGGTGGTTTTCAGGGTGAGCTTGGGGCACAAACCGCTTCACAACTGGGCGGTGTCGCGGTGAAGGCTGCCCTAACTGCCTCTGGTCTGAAGCCCGATCAGGTTGATGAGATTATTCTGGGTAATGTGCTGGGTGCTGGTCAAGGTCAGGCGCCGGCAAGGCAGGCGGCCTTTGCCGCAGGATTGCCCAAGGAAGTGCCCGCTTCAACGTTGAACAAGATGTGCGGTTCGGGGATGAAAACCACCATGGTGGCCGTTGATCAGTTGATGGCTGGTAATGGCAATGTGGTGATTTCCGGTGGCATGGAATCGATGACCAATGCACCTTACCTATTACCCGCCATGCGCTCAGGTGCCCGCCTTGGACATGGGGCGGCGAAAGATCATATGTTTCTCGATGGTCTGGAAGATGCCTATGAACCGGGGAAGCTGATGGGTAGCTTTGCGGAAGACTGTGCCGAGAAATATCAGTTTACCCGCGATCAACAGGATGCTTATGCCATCCGTTCTTTAGAGAATGCATTGAAGGCAGAAAAAGAGGGCTGGTTTAAAAACGAAATTGCTGCGGTTTCCATGGAGAGCCGCAGAGGTGAAGTGATTGTCTCTTCAGATGAGCAGCCGCGCAAAGCGATGCCAGATAAAATTCCAAATCTCAAACCTGCCTTTAGAAAAGATGGCACGGTAACGGCAGCCAATTCTTCTTCCATTTCTGATGGAGCGGCAGCGTTGGTGTTGATGCGCCAGAGCGAGGCGGAAAAGCAGGGACTAACCATTCGTGCGCGCATTCTAAGCCATGCATCCCATGCACAAGAACCTGCATGGTTTTCCACCGCGCCCGTTCCGGCCATGCAAAAGCTGATGGCAAAGATCGGCTGGCAAATGGGTGATGTGGATTTGTGGGAAATCAATGAGGCCTTCGCAGTTGTGCCAATGGCTGCAGAGCGCGAAATGGGCATTCCCCGTGAAAAGCTGAATATTCATGGCGGGGCCTGTGCGCTTGGCCATCCGATAGGCGCATCAGGTGCGCGTATTATCGTCACGCTTTTGAATGCGCTTGAAACCCATGGGTTAAAACGCGGCATGACCGGCATTTGCATTGGCGGCGGTGAGGGTACGGCACTGGCGCTTGAGCTGGTGGGTTAAATATCTTCAACGACCAAGGTCGAATGGATTAGGTGCTGGTATAACGGATAGAGTTGCTTCAAACTTCGACTGAGGCATTTGGGGACTGGGAGAGAAACGACATGGAACATATTCACAACGAGCTGGAACGCCGCCGCGAAGAGGCGCGCCTTGGGGGCGGGCAGAATCGCATAGATGCCCAGCATGCCAAAGGCAAGCTGACGGCGCGCGAGCGGATAGAGCTGTTGCTCGATGAAGGGTCGTTTGAAGAATATGATATGTTCGTCAC
The DNA here is from genome assembly GCA_017854535.1 of Nitratireductor sp. Classification (GTDB taxonomy): domain Bacteria; phylum Pseudomonadota; class Alphaproteobacteria; order Rhizobiales; family Rhizobiaceae; genus Salaquimonas. The sequence continues at coordinate 2,358 of JAFMHL010000016.1, read as the reverse complement.
GCATAGATGTGTCGATTTCGGCATGGGCGATACGAAGCTGGCGGGGGATGGTGTTGTCACAGGATGGGGCACCATCAATGGCCGTATGACTTATGTCTACTCCCAGGACTTTACGGTTTTCGGCGGCTCACTTTCAGAAACCCATGCGAAGAAAATCTGCAAGATCATGGATATGGCGATGCGCAATGGCGCGCCAGTGATTGGCATTAATGATTCAGGCGGCGCGCGCATTCAAGAAGGTGTGGCTTCCCTCGGCGGTTATGCGGATGTATTCCAGATGAACACACTGGCGTCAGGCGTTGTGCCGCAAATCTCCATGATCATGGGGCCATGTGCTGGCGGCGCTGTGTATTCGCCAGCCATGACGGATTTCATCTTCATGGTGAAAGACACAAGCTATATGTTTGTTACCGGACCGGACGTCGTGAAGACCGTAACGAACGAGATAGTGACTGCGGAAGAGCTTGGCGGGGCGAAAACGCACACGTCAAAAAGCTCCGTCGCCGATGGGGCATTTGAAAACGATGTGGAGGCGCTTTCGGCCCTGCGTCGTTTCTTTGATTTCCTGCCTTTGAACAATAAAGAGAAGCCGCCGCATAGACCGTTTTTTGACAGCGTTGATCGCGAAGATAAGAGCCTTGATACATTGATCCCGGATAATCCGAACAAGCCTTATGACATCAAAGAACTGATTATAAAGATTGCTGATGAAGGTGATTTTTACGAGATACAAGAAGATTTTGCCAAGAATATCGTGACGGGCTTTATACGTCTTGAAGGGTCGACCGTGGGCGTGGTGGCGAACCAGCCGCTGCATCTGGCGGGTGTTCTTGATATTAATTCATCGCGCAAGGCGGCGCGGTTCGTGCGTTTCTGTGATTGCTTCAATATTCCGATTTTAACGCTGGTGGATGTGCCGGGCTTTTTGCCGGGAACGAGCCAGGAATATGGCGGTGTGATCAAGCACGGCGCAAAATTGCTCTTTGCCTATGGAGAAGCAACCGTGCCGAAAGTGACGCTGATCACTCGCAAGGCCTATGGCGGCGCTTATGATGTGATGGCCTCAAAACATTTGCGCGGCGATGTGAATTATGCATGGCCGACAGCGGAAATTGCCGTGATGGGCGCCAAAGGCGCTGTCGAAATTTTGTACCGTTCGGAATTGGACGACAAAGACAAGATCGCCCAGCGCACCAAGGATTATGAAGACCGTTTCGCTAATCCGTTTGTGGCAGCAGAAAAGGGCTTCATCGATGATGTGATCACGCCGTCCAAAACACGGAAAAGACTGTCGAGGGCGTTTGCAAGTTTGCGGAACAAGGATTTGCAAAATCCTTGGAAGAAACACGATAATATTCCGTTGTGAGGGGGTGGGAGATAGAATGGCCTATTGGTTCTATGAGAATTATCCAAAGAAATATATGAGGCTGCATGATTCAGACTGTCAATTTTGTAATGATGGAAAAGGTATGAATTTAAAGAATTTGCCTGAAAATGGAAAATGGCATGGGCCATTTCTCGATAAAACCAGTGCGTCTCATTCAGCAATGTTGATTACTGACAAGGCGCATAGCAAGTGTCAGATTTGTTCTTAATATACTCGGCGAACTAATCAAAAATGGAACTGTGTCATATGGCTAAGGAGAAACTGCCTGTAAATATTGATATATCAGCAGGCGCGAAGCTCAATGTTGATGTGAAAACTGAAATTCCAAAAGAATCTTCAGGGCGATTTCTGGATGCTCTAACTGATGCGATAAGACCATTTACCGAAAAAAGAGGATTGAAGGCCGACCAAATAAGACTTCAGCGTGAAGAAGTGCTGATCGAAATTGCTCAAAAAGCTCAACAACGTTTGGCTTTTGAAGGCGTATCGCCAAAAGCAATTCCAAATCGAGTTCTTATCCCACTCTTAGAAAAAGCCTCATTGAATTCTTTGGATGATGAGGATTTAGTTGAAGCATGGAGTAATATTTGGGCGTCGGCATCCAATGGCGAAGGTGCAAATATTTCGATTTATGCTGACATACTTTCTAAGATGGCCCCCCAGCATCTGAGCTACCTAGAATTTTTGGTCGGTGCTGATGATCAGTCTGGACCACTCGATGAATGCTTGAGATATTCTAAGGATGTATTAAATGCAAAATTTGAAAAACGCATGCGCCGAGCTCGTGAAAAATTTCCAAGTAATTCGAACTCAGATGCAATAAATGATTTTATTAACAGTGAAGTTAGTACAGCATTTAAGAAGCACGGCATCAAAACTATTTCGGGTGCAAGTGAGTTTGGAGAGATCTCAGAGACCGACTCGAAACTCTTTCAATGATTTGAAAGCCTTGCAATTCGCCTTGTTACCAT
>JAFMHL010000049.1 GCA_017854535.1 Nitratireductor sp. | reverse complement strand
AATTGGCGGGTGGTAAATTATGGTCGACAACTGCCGCCAGAAGATTTCTACTTTTTGAGCCATTCGCGATTTTATTAAAACGAAGATGTCGCTGGTTTAAAGCAGGGATGCCTCAAGCTTGCATCATTCACAGGCGACCTTACCAGTCCTTCCGGATTGACTAGCGAATTCTCCGCTGCGCCATTATCATTAGTCAATATCCCCTTGATTCCTATACAAATTTGTTGTCCACTTCCTAAAATTGGGTAGGGGCTATTGTTATTCAGTACTGGCATTGCATCTGCCCTTCTGGCTTTAATATAGCAGCGCTTTTCATACAGGATTGCATCAAAATGCCAGGCAAGGTAACTTCCAAAACAAAACTATTCAGGCGTATTGTAGGCATGTTCTTGCAGGCGCATCTAAATTGATTTTTATCCTTTGGGTTAGGAGCTCGCATGTGTAATTGGAGAAAATGGATCTGGCCTGGTATTTTGGCGACGGTTTTGCTCACAGCTTTGGCCTTGCAGATGAAGTCCAGTTTGATCTAACAGGATTTGCAGTCAAACGCGATGTCTGAGTTTTGATGGTGACCGTCGAAGCGGCTAATGCGGATAATGAAGCGCATAAGGCAAAGCCAAGAACCGTCGTATAGATTTGACAGTCGTGCGTTGAACAAAAAGGAAAATAAACAATGTGGTATCTTATTGAACAATTGTTCTGGTTTCTGCTGGTCGCTTTTGTGATTGGTTTGATCGTCGGATGGGTAACATCAGAAAAGAAACCCGTGTGAATGTCGAGAAGTTAGGAGATTAATGAAATGACTATGCTCGTTCTTCAGACATTTTTGCTGATGGCCATAGCCTACATACTAGGCTGTATTTTGGGATGTTTGTTTCACAAGTGGTTCGGCTCTGCGCCGAAAGCTGGTGTCGCAGCTGTCGATGTTGCAGCTGCGCCAAGGCTTACGCCACCAGCGCCGCCCCCGCCCCCTAAACCAGCTGCGCCAAAGCCTGCACCTGTCGCATCTATCGCTGCTAAGCCGAAACCAAAGGCAAAACGTGCGGCACCAGCGAAGAAACGCGGTTCAGCACCAAAACCGGCGCCAGTTCAAAAAGATGATCTGAAGCGTATCAAGGGTATTGGCCGCCAAAATGAAGCGCGCCTAAATGCGATCGATATTATCGCGTTCTCTCAAATTGCCGGATGGACAGCAAAAGACCAGCGTGAAATGGGCGAGCGACTTGCATTCCCGGGCCGTATTGAGCGTGAAGAATGGGTCAAGCAAGCCAAAGTCTTGGTGAAAGGCGGACAGACTGTATTTGCCAAACGCGTGGACAAAGGCGAGATCGTTAGTTCCGTTGGCAAAGGATCTGTTGGAGATTTTGGCAAGAAACCTTCAACGCTTGCTAAAGCGCGCGGCGGGAAGGGTGATAACTTGACCTTGATCGACGGCGTGGGCAATGCAATTGAGAAGAAGTTGTATGCCTTGGGCGTCTTCCACTTTGATCAGATTGCTGCTTGGTCCAAGGACAATGAGACTTGGGTCAGCAATGAAATTGGCTTCCCGGATCGTTCAGAGCGTGAAAACTGGGTTGGAGGATCCAAAACGCTTGCTGCAGGTGGGACTACTGATCATTCAAAGCGCGCGGAAGAAGGAAAGATCGGCATAAGCCGTAAATCCAAACCTAGCGAGAACAAGTAAATCAAACTTGCTCTGATTCATGAGCCTGCCGGAGCAATTCGGCAGGCTTTTTCTTGCGAGTTAGTGCCTCTCACTACTAAAAAAGCAAAGGCTTGCCCGTTCCAACGCAGCCAAGCAAGGCAATGATTACTTGCTTGTTTTTAATGTGCGTACTTGGTGAAAAACGCATCAATCTTTGCTGGCAACCCTTCGCTGCCAAGATCAGGGGCATGACCCTGATCTTCCACGCGAACCAACTCCATAGCTGGGTGAATGTCACGCATTTTACTGACCGTTTTGTCTGCTAACAAATCGGTGCGTTCACCGCGTATAAGCATCATTGGGATCTTGCTCAATCCAGTGAATTGCGGCCAAAGGCTAGGCAGGCGCACATCAAGATCAATAGCTGCAAGCGTGTTGAGCAATTTCGGGTCATAATTGCGAATGAATTTTCCCTTTTCTTCCTTAAAGACAAAATGCGCTTGGCGTTCCCACTCGCCATCATCCCATTTTGGAAATTGTTTTTTACCGGTAGCTTTCAACATTTGCCCCGCTTCAAACCAATTGCTGGCCGCTAGTCCGCCCTCGAGTGATTTCTTAATTCGCACAAGTCCCGGCCCGTCAATTTCAGGCCCGATATCATTCAACACAATTGCGCGCATCAGGCTTGGTTTCATAGCGCTCAACGCCATCAGGATTAAACCGCCACGCGATGTGCCTATAAAAGCCGCATGCTCTAATCCAGCAGCAATCATACCTTGAACAACATCATTGGCTTCCGTAACAACATTATAGTTTCCCCAGTCCTTGTCGTACTCGGAGTTACCCCGTCCACGGTAGTCTAGGCAAAGAACTCGCCTTGGTGTTTCTGATTTCGCTGAGATATACATTGCAAGTTCGTGGAAATCTGCAGAATTGCGAGACAATCCAGACAGGCAAACGACGGGCAGGGTATCTCTGTGTTGCCAGCCATATTTGCGTCCAGCCAGTTTTAGTCCGTCTGTGCTTGAATATCTGTAGTCTTGCCACTCGTTCATCAACTGTCTCTCGCAAAATTTATGTAGAAAGGCCTTAATAAGCGCTCAGCAATAATATGCCAAGCTCTGCTTTCAGTGTTTGGGGTAATGGAAGTCAGAAAGCCTTCTTTTGTGCCTACCACAACATGAGCTCATCTTGGTTCGCCAATTAACAAAGCTTTGCTTGCAGTGCATACGCGTCATGGCTATTGTCGCCCCGTTCCCGGCAATTGTTAAGCTGGCATTTCTATTTTGGAGTAAGCTCAATGTTCAAAGGTTCTTTCACCGCAATTGTTACCCCTTTTGATAATAAAGGTCGCGTGGATGATAAGGCATTTGAGAAGCTGATCGAGTGGCAGATCGCAGAAGGCATCAATGGGCTGGTTCCCATGGGGACTACTGGCGAATCTGCAACGCTGAGCCATGAAGAGCACGACCATGTTGTCAGTCTCTGCGTTAAGATTGTGGACGGGCGCGTTCCTGTGATTGCTGGCGCTGGTTCCAACAACACGGTTGAAGCAGTGCGTTTGGCAAAGCATGCTGAAAAAGCAGGTGCTGACGCGGTGCTTGTGGTCACGCCTTACTATAACAAGCCGACCCAACGCGGTTTGATGGTGCATTTTAAGGCCGTTGCAGAAGCTGTTTCGCTTCCAATTTTCATCTACAACATTCCGCCTAGATCGGTCATAGATATGACACCGGAAACCATGGGCGCTCTTGTGAAAGCGCACAAGAATATCGTTGGTGTGAAAGATGCAACGGCGAAGATAGACCGTGTGTCCGAGCAGCGCATGACCTGTGGCAAAGACTTCATTCAACTCTCCGCTGAAGACGCGACAGCCTTGGGCTTTAATGCCCATGGCGGGGTTGGTGCGATTTCGGTTACGGCCAATGTGGCACCGCGTTTATGTTCAGAGTTTCAGGCAGCCATGCTTGCAGGAGACTTTGCCAAAGCATTGGAATATCAGGATCGGTTGATGCCGTTGCACAAGGCTATTTTTATTGAGCCTGGCGTTGCGGGAACCAAATATGCCTTGTCCCAGTTGAACATGGTTGAGAACGTTCTTCGTGCGCCAATAACTACTATTGAAGCATCAACGCAAAAAGCAATTGACGCGGCAATGGTTCATGCAGGTCTGATCATCTAAGCAAATCAACAAATGCATAAACCGGCAGGGGGTGTAATCCCTTCGCCCGCCCATTATATTGGACCCCATGGCCAAGAAGAAAAAAGACAATAGCAATGGCAAGCTAATCGCCGATAACCGCAAGGCTCGATACAATTACGAATTTGTAGAGAGCCTTGAGGCAGGCATTGTTTTGGCTGGTACCGAGGTCAAATCCCTTCGCAATGGCAAGGCAATGATTGCCGAGAGTTATGCAACGGAAGAAAATGGCGAAATATGGCTGATCAATGCCTATATCCCAGAATATCTTGAAGGCAATCGCTTCAACCACAATCCGCGTCAGCGTCGTAAACTTCTTTTGAAGAAAAAAGAGATGGCGAAGTTGAGTATGGCCGTGAACCGTGATGGCATGACGATCATTCCCAATCGGCTTTATTTTACCGACAAAGGCATCGCAAAACTGCAGATTGCCTTGGCGAAAGGTCGCAAAAACCACGACAAGCGGGATGTTTCAAAAGACAGAGATTGGAAACGCGAACAGGGAAGACTGCTTCGCGACAAGGGATAAACCGGAACGAATAAGCCATGCATCCAAATCCCGTATTTCGTAAAACCGAAACTGAAAAGAACATTACCTTCGCGCGCCAGCGCAGCTTTGGAATTTTGTCGGTGAATAGCGAAGATGGCCCTCTGTTGAGCCATATTCCTTTTCGCCTGTCTGAAGACGGCAAATATCTGGAGGCGCATCTCGTGCGCTCCAACCCGATCTTGCGATTGCTGGAAACACCGCAGAAAGCGGTAATCGCTGTGTCTGGTCCTGACGCCTATATTTCTCCCGATTGGTATGGGGTCGATGATCAGGTGCCGACCTGGAACTATATCGCAGTGCATCTGCGTGGCGCGCTGCGCCGACTTGATGCAAGCGAACTTCATGACATTTTGGAACGTTTGTCCGCATCCATGGAAGAGCGGCTTTTGCCCAAAACACCTTGGGTAACCGACAAAATGACACCAGATGTTTATGAGAAAATGCAGCGCATGATCGTTCCAATAGGAATGGAAGTTACGCAGATTGATGGAACCTGGAAACTGGGACAAAACAAACCCGATCAGGTGCGGATGGGTGCGGCTGATGGGTTGAAGTCGTCTGACATTGGATCAGAGATTGAGACACTGGCCGAGCATATGCAGGGTGCGTCTGAAAGGTAAAGAGACACTCCCCTGTTGCCATGGCGCTTATGATGACGCATCAGCTTTGAGCTAGTGTGTGGCGGAGTAAGCGGTTGGCTTCCTCTGAAATCGGATTTAGGGTAGTACTGGATGTTAATAATCATGAAACGAATCGTATAATATGCGTCCAAATACTCTTAAAGGAAATTGGGATAAGGCATTTACTGTAAGCCCATACTGGGACATTCGGTGTCGCGATGTTGGCCATGGGCATGTCTGAGCCTGTCCATTTTTATGTGGCAGCAGGTCTTGGAGCCGTTGTGGCGCTAGTCGCGTCCTGGTTTATTTCTAAACAAATGAAGATTAAAAATAGGAGACTTTAATTCAAAAACGTGCGCACATCCTTGAAGACGTTCTCGAACATTTCGACCGTCAGCACATTTGTATTCGTGTTGTATCTTGAGCAGTGATAACTCGAAAAAACCCGATAACCACCCATCTCGTGCTGGCCCTGATGGCGAAAAGGATGGGCGGCAACGCGCTCTCCAAATGCCCTAGTGGTGGTGTCATGGGCAATTTTACCAAGCGTTATCAAAGCTTTGAGATTGGGGAACCTCATCAGTGTTTCCAGTAAGAATGGTCTGCAATTATTGATCTCTTCGCCAACGGGTTTGTTTTGTGGCGGAACACAGCGCACCGCATTGGTGATGGCGCAGGAAACCAATTGCATCCCGTCATCAGGCGTTTGTTTGTATTCGCCTTGGGCAAACCCAAATTTCAGTAAGGTTGAATACAGAAGGTCACCTGCAAAATCACCGGTAAAGGGGCGTCCAGTCGCATTGGCGCCGCGCAGTCCCGGCGCCAGGCCGATAATCATCATGCGAACAGCGCTCTCTTTGTCTGAGCTCCAAGTCTCTACCGGACTATTATGCCAATCTGGTTTTTTGCCTCGCCATTCTTCGCGGAAGGCGACAAGGCGTGGACATAATGGACAATTTTGGCTGGGGTCGTGTTTCATAAAATGACACAAACATCTTACGCTTCCAATCGCAATTTATAATACCTCAATTCTAAAGCAATTGTCCAAAATTTTCCATTGATACTTAGATTTCCATATTACTTGCGGATGACGAAAATAATTCCAGAAAGAACTTTTAGATCATCGCTACCCAGAACGCTGTGAGGCAAACGGAAATACGATCGCATCCCCGAAAACCGGCGATCAATCAAATTATATATGAAATGGATCAGAAAATTTTTTACCAGTTTATTTTGTATTTTTTCTGATCTAATGATAGTCAAATTTTTAGCTACACAATGAATTTCACAAATTGTGATAACTAAGCATTAAAATAAATCGATATGGAAGGAAGATTGTAAATGTTTAATCGTCTTATGCCCACTTTTGCGTATCCTGCAAGAATGGCATTGGCTTTGCTTTTACTTGTCACCATCGCGATGTTTTTCTGGTTTCAGTCGCGTTATCCGGATTTAAATGACAAAGCTTTAATGGGGGGCGCTATTGAGTTGCAAGACCCATTGAGTTTCGAGGCGCGCTATCAAATAGATCCGGTCTGGCCTGTCTGGAAGAAGATTTTTTTCACAACCATCAACTGGATGTTTACTAACCGCCGCGGAATGATGTTTGGGGTCTTGTTCGGCGCAGCTATGTTGACAGCGTTGCGATATATGCCAAAACGCGGATTTAAAAACGCGTTTGCCAACTCTTTTGCAGGACTGTTAATCGGCGCGCCTTTAGGTGTATGCGTGAATTGTGCCAGCCCGGTTGCTGCAGGAATGTATACCGGGGGTAGTCGGGCTGAAACTACATTAGCAGCAATGATCGCATCCCCGACATTTAATGTGATTGTCTTGTCTATGCTAATTTCTCTTTTCCCAGTCTATATGGTTGTCACAAAAATCGGTTTTACTTTGGCGCTGATTCTTATTGCAATTCCTTTGATCTGCAGAATTTTACCAAAGGAAAAATTGTCCTTGAGTGGCACTGACGTAAGCGCTTGTATTATCTCACCGACTGACTTGCAAAATAATAAAATGGAAAGTTTTATAGAATCAGTTTGGGGATTTGCCCGTGATTTTGCGCGCGACCTTTGGTTCATTGTTAAAATGACAGTTCCGCTTATGGTGCTTGCCGGATTTTTGGGTTCCGTTATAGCCACCTTAATTCCTTTTGAAATGTTATCAGACTTGCCCGTAAATGCGCTGACTGTAGTAGGTGTTGCGGTAATTGGCGTGATTGCGCCGGTTCCGATGGGGTTTGATATTATCCTGGCAGCCATTTTATTGGCGAGTGGAACAAGCACTACACTAATCATGGTGCTGCTTTTTACCCTTGGAAGCTACAGCATCTATTCTCACATTATAATTGCCAGAACGATTTCATCAAAACTCGCTTTTGCGATGGCTGGTGCCATTATCGCCATGGGAATCTTGGCAGGTGTAACCGCTAATTTTTATAGCAATTGGCAGGTTCAAAAGGCGATGGAGAAGCTGGGTATATCCAGCCTAATTGAAGACATGTCACTTTTTTCTGTCACAATGGCTCACGCAGAACAAATCGGTGGAATTTATATCAGCGAAGCGCCGGAAGATATTTCAGTTTCCGCCTCTCCGTTTGTCGAGCGTTCCAAGGATGGTGAGACGTTATTCTATCGCCAAGAAGCTTGGCATCGCGGCATCGACAGGCCAAATAATTTCAGCATCAACTCCATGTTTACGCCGTACAATTTCACGCCAGGTAGTGCCGCGGCCGGTGATTTAGATCAGGATGGAGATATGGACGTTGTTATGTCCAATATAGATGTTAAACCAAGTGTGATGCTGTTTTATAACGATGGCACGGGACATTTTACCAAAGTTGATTTGGATCTGGCGATATTGGAAGACAAAACGGTATTCGGAGTTGTTCCTGTTGATGTGAATAATGACAGTTGGCCAGATTTGTTTGTTCAAACGCACCTTGAGGGCAATTATTTATTATTAAATAATCAAGGAAAATTTTCTAATGAAAATGTAACCGAAGTTGCAAACAGAAAAGGGGCATTATTGACACTTACTGCAGGCTTTGGGGATTTAAACCATGATGGTTATCTCGATGTTGTGTTGGGCAATCATGAAGGGGCACGCATGGGATACTTTCCAACTGAGCGCGATATCAACAGAATTATATTCAACGAAGCAGGTAAATTGGATGGAAGTAATTTTAGGGAAATTGACGATGTACCTGGTGATACATTATCTATTATCCTGACCGACTTTAACCAGGACGGCATGCTGGATTATGCGGAGGCCAATGACTTTAATCAGCCAGATTTATTCTATTTCGGTGATGGCACAGGTGCGTTGAAGAAAATTACTAACGCTGATAAAATTATACCTAATACGCCTCATACTACTATGTCAATAAAAACAGCAGATTTGAACAATGACGGTGATTTTGAAATTTTAATGACACAGATTGCTGGGCGGGCCGACAGTTTGCAAGGAAGGTTAAGACTCCAGCCAATGAGCGAATTCTGCAAGGGCATCGAACGCGAGGATGACAGGGCAAAGTGCCAGAAAAATGTCGATCTTGTTTCTTGGTACAAACCAGGTGGCTTCCGGCTGAACATCGATCAAGTCGATAAATGCGACACACTAGAAGAAATCGATGCCATTAATTGCAAATCACTTGTTTTTCGTGATCTCGCTGTAACGCAGAACAAGCCTGAAATGTGTGATCAGATACCGGAAATTTTTGTAAGAGCAAGACTATCCTGTACCACTAGATTCTTGATCAAAAAAGAATACCGCTCACATTCTTATGAAAATGATATTCTTCAAGTGAAAGGTCGTAATGTTTTATTGGAGCCTAATGAAACAGGGAAATACGATGATATCACAAAAGAGGCTGGGTTAGAAATCGGAGGCTGGAGCTGGGATGTGAAAGTTTTTAGCTTTGACAATGATGAAAATGTTGACCTATTCATCATGAATGGTTTTTGGGGATTGCAGAGTATTTCCCAATCCAAAGTGTATATGGAGAATGCAGGTGATTTGAAGTTTGTTGATCGCACAAGAGAAGTAGGGGCAGAGGATTACGGCATTATAGCAAGTGCCGCTGCAGCTGACTATGACAATGACGGCGATATTGATTTGATATCTGCTACCCAAAACGGACCTCTTGTGGCGTTCTGGAATAATTCTCAGGAAGGCAACTCGGTCATAGTAGAGTTACGTGATGTTCAGGGAAACAGCTTTGGGATTGGCGCTAAAGTAAGAGTTTTTTACGGTACTGATGAAGCTAAAATGCAAATTCGAGAACTTCAAATGAGTAGCGGGTTTACAGCTTTTGATGCCCCCTATGTTCACTTTGGGCTGGGCGAGCATGAAGAAATCAGACGGATTGAGATTGATTGGCCAACGGGCGCAGATAGCGTCATAGAGGGCACATTTATGGCAAATCGTAAGCTCCGCATTAGCCGCGCTGGGAAGTGAATCAGAGATTGATTTAGGTGCTGACAATGCGACCCTGCTGGAGCGGTATAATTAGCTCAGTAGTAAAATTTCGGTTTAATCGGTCACCTAGATCTTTGCAAAACACTGATGAATGTTCAACTCATTTTTTGAATAAGCTTATGGTTATCCGTTTTCACGAAGGTGCTGTCTTCTGCCATTGTAACAAGCAAATTTTAGATAAAAAAATCCAGCGACGCAAATTGTCAAACACAAAACTAGGTTGTTGATTTTTGCTAATTATCTCGAGAGTGTATCGAAAGTCTGTGAAGCCATAGGCTATTCGTCTGACACGCTGAACCCAAATATGGTCAACCGAGTGGATGAGGTGATAGCATATACGGATTATCGGTAAAGGAGTGCACCGCAGACTCTGCGTGATTTCGATAATCAGCAATTTGGATATCGATCTTTTTCTGCGCGCTCCATGTATCCACAGGTCCGATATGCCAATCGGGTTCCCTGGCGCGCCATTCTTCACGAAAAGCAACAAGACGAGGGCATAGGGGACAATTGTGATCAGGATCAAAACGCATGACGAGACAAAAGCAGTGCATGCGTCCAAGCGCAAACATCTATTGCGTCAATCAACAATTATCGCGCGAATTCATCTTCTTCAAAGTCATCGTCATCATGAGACACAGTATGCATCGGCCGTTCTGATGGATCGCGCCCGATTTCTTGTTGCATTTTCGACAGTTCAATAAAGTGATCCGCTTGCCTGCGTAACTCATCGGCAATCATCGGCGGCTGTGTCGTTACTGTCGATGCAACGGTAACCTTGCGTCCGCGCCGTTGGATCGCCTCAACAAGATAACGAAAATCACCGTCCCCTGAAAACAGCACGAAATGATCCACTGTTGCTGCCAGTTCCATGCAGTCAACGGCCAGCTCGATGTCCATATTGCCTTTGACCTTGCGTCTGCCAGTGGCGTCGGTGAATTCCTTGGTTGGTTTGGTGATGACGCGATAGCCGTTATAATCAAGCCAATCGATCAATGGGCGGATGGAGGAATATTCCTGATCTTCTATCAGCGCCGTATAATAATACGCCCGAACCAAATATCCCTTTTTCTCGAAATATTTCAGCATTCGTTTGTAATCGATATCAAAGCCCAGCGCGCGCGAAGTGGCATATAAATTGGCACCGTCTATGAGCAAGACGATCTTTTCCCTCTGATCAAACATAAAAATCTCCGATCCAAATCAAATAAAATGTGCAGCCGACTTATGATCCGTCTACTAAACGGAATCACAGGTGGCATTTAATAAATGGATGGCCTCATATCCTGATGGATAAGCAACCTCCAAGTAACGCAATTGTTTAAAACCTATACAATTGTTGACCCAGAACATTCCGCGTTTTCATGGAAACGTCTAAATCAAAAGATGCCCTGTTCTTGGGGCAACTTATGATTCCATTTAAACGTGAATGTCTCCACACACCTTGATTTGGCGCAAATTTGAGGCAATTTTGCGATGGCTCGCACGATATTAGATAGCCAATTCAGAGTTTTTTCGCATTTCTGCCACGTATAGGTGTGATTGCCAGGGCTACCTGTTCAAGTATCTGGGCCTAAACAAGAATATTACGACGGTTTTACCTTGAATTTGCCACTGTTTCACGGTAATGAGCGGCCAACTCGAAACATATCCATAAATTTCAGGAGCCGCTGATGGCACGTGTAACCGTCGAAGATTGCATCGATAAGGTAAATAACCGCTTTGAATTGGTATTGTTGGCTGGCCATCGCGCACGTCAGATTTCAAGCGGTGGTTCGATCACTATTGACCGTGATAACGATAAGAACCCTGTTGTTGCACTGCGCGAAATCGCCGAAGAGACCCTTTCACCGGGCGATCTTTTTGAAGATTTGATCCACTCCCATCAGCATCAGGTTGAAGTCGATGAGCCTGAGCATGATATGCCAGATGGCCGTCGTCAGGCAGTTGAAGGCCCGGTTGATGAAGTTGCTGAGCCGGTTGAATTTACTGAATCCGACGATGCGCCGGAATCAACAGTTACTTTCGACCAAATGTCAGAAGAAGAGCTTCTTGCTGGTATCGAAGGCCTTGTACCGCCGGAAAAAAGCGACGACTATTGATCGCTTGATGCGAAGGCATTGAAAAACATAATTAATTGATTTCGACACCCCGTCACTCTTCCAAGTGGCGGGGTGTTGTGCATATAGTGTTGGTCGCTGCGGAAAATAGCTGGTTGAGTACAGATCTTAAATGATGCGCCAATATGAGCTCGTTGAACGAGTAACGAGTTACAAGCCAAACGCCAATGAGGCGTTGCTGAATAAAGCATATGTTTATGCCATGAAGAAGCATGGCGAACAGGTGCGCGCCAATGGCGATCCCTATTTCTCCCATCCCCTTGAAGTTGCGGCGATCCTGACAGATCTGCATTTGGACGAAGAAACGATCGCTGTTGCTTTGCTGCATGATACAATCGAGGATACGGACGCTACCCGCGATGAAATCGATGCGATGTTTGGTGACAGGATTGGCAGGCTTGTTGAAGGCCTGACCAAACTCAAAAGAATTGATCTGGTTTCGAAAAAAGCGGAGCAGGCGGAAAATCTTCGTCGCTTGTTGCTAGCAGTTTCAAACGATATTCGCGTGTTGATGGTCAAACTTGCTGACCGGCTTCATAACATGCGCACGCTTCACCATGTCAAACCCCATAAACGTGGACGCATATCCCAGGAAACCATGGAGATATACGCACCGCTTGCCGGGCGCATTGGTATGCAGGATTTGCGCGATGAATTGGAAGAATTATCTTTCAAATATATCAATCCCCAGGCCTATCAGACCGTAACCGAGCATCTTGCCGAGTTAGCCGAGTTAAACAGACCCCATATCAGAAGCATTATCAAGGAATTGACTGGAAAACTGGAAGCCGAAGGGATTAACGCCACGGTTACCAGTCGTCAAAAAAAGGCCTGGTCCGTGTTCCGCAAAATGGAAGCAAAAGCGCTCGGATTTGAGCAGCTATCGGATATTTTCGGGTTTAGAGTCATAGTGAAATCGGTCGAAGAATGTTATCGCGCCTTGGGTATCATCCATACCACTTGGGCAATGGTTCCAGGTAAATTCAAAGACTTTATTTCTACACCTAAGCAAAACGATTATCGTTCGCTGCACACAACTGTGATCGGGCCCGGAAAACAGCGCGTTGAATTGCAGGTCCGAACCCGCGAAATGCAGGATATCAATGAATACGGGATTGCTGCCCATACGCTGTATAAAGACCGCGAAAGTGCGGATCAAAATGAAAGCCAAGTCTACGCGACCTTGCGCAGAACCATTGAGCAATTGGCTGAAGGAAACAATGCTGAGGAGTTTTTAGAACATACAAAGCTCGAATTATTCTTGGATCAGGTGTTTTCCTTTACACCCAAGGGCAGAATTATTGCCTTGCCGAAAGGTGCTACTCCCATTGATTTTGCCTATGCAGTCCATACTGATGTGGGCAATACCTGCATTGGCTGCAAAATCAACGGATCCACAATGCCTGTTATCACCGAATTGCAAAATGGTGATGAGGTCGTAATTATCAGGGGCAAAGCCCAGACGCCGCCTGCGGCTTGGGAATCGGTTGTGAAAACGGGTAAGGCCCGCTCATCCATACGCCGTGCCACGCGAGAAGCCATGCGCAAACAATATTCCGGCCTTGGCACGAGAATCTTGGAAAGAGCCTTTGCGAGTGCCAAAAAGACATTTGATCGTGATAGTTTAAAAGTCGCCTTGCCGCGTTTGGCACGTGACTCCCTCGACGATATGTTGACAGATGTTGGCCGTGGAGAGCTTTCATCGCTTGATGTCATTCGCGCAGTGTTTCCAGATCATCAAGAAGAGCGCACTACGGTCAAACCGAAACGCGAAGAGGGTTGGTTCAACCTTAGGGCAGGGGCAAATATGTTGTTCCGATTGCCTGGTCGTGACAATAATAGCAGACAGCGCCTGCGCGAATTTGCC
The DNA here is from genome assembly GCA_017854535.1 of Nitratireductor sp. GTDB lineage: Bacteria > Pseudomonadota > Alphaproteobacteria > Rhizobiales > Rhizobiaceae > Salaquimonas. The sequence continues at coordinate 5,367 of JAFMHL010000049.1, read as the reverse complement.
CGCGAAAGCCGCGGGGATGCTATTCCCATCCGCGGAACAGGAAACGAACTTCCTGTGAAATATGCCCCCGAAGGCGGCGCAATTCCCGGTGACCGCATTGTGGGAATTTTGGAACCTGGTGTTGGAATAACAATTTACCCCATTCAATCGCCGGCATTGGCAGCATTTGATGACAAAGACCGTTGGCTGGATGTTCGCTGGGATATTGAAGAAGGCAATAAAACCAGATTTCCAGCGCGCATAAAGGCAATCGCGATCAATGAGCCGGGCTCCCTAGCAGCAATTGCTGAAGTGATTGCCAATAATGACGGTAATATTCAAAATTTGTCTATGATCCGCTCTGCGTCAGACTTTATGAATATGCTGTTTGAAATTGAAGTATGGGACCTCAACCATTTAACCCGGATTATCAGGCAATTATCGTCAAAGCCGATGATCAGCAAGGTCGAACGGATTATTGGTTAGTCGTATTATTTTTTTAAGCCATCTCGCAAATATGCCAATTAAAAACCACAGTCTTGGCGGTATAGATTTTTTTCAAATTTTCGTGTGTGACAACATGCTGTTAAGGCAATTATGCTATCACATTATCGGGAAACTATTTTGGGAAAAGCCTGTCTACTCCTATTTAAGGAAGTAGAACGGCTCTTGTGTTGGAAAATTAATGCTTTTTAGACGTGCAACCCCACCAGATTGGAGAGAAAAACTCCGCGTCGCGGTATGGCCGCGCCGTTCATGGGGGCGTTCGCTTAAGTATCTGACAAAACGGGTGCTTCGCCTTACCGCATCGCCCCATGGAATAGCAGCGGGTATCGCTGCAGGCGTTTTTGCATCTTTCACACCTTATATGGGACTACATTTCCTATTGGGCTTTGCCCTTGCGTATATTGTTGCTGGCAACATGATTGCCGCCGCAGCTGGAACCTTCATTGGCAATCCTCTTTCTTTCCCATTTATTTGGGCTGGAACCTATTCAACTGGCAATTTCATTTTATATGGCCACCGGGGCCATGGTGGCCCCGAAGAAGCGCTAACCCGTTTGAGTAATATCGATTTTTGGCATGATGGTTTTGCAGGTCTTTGGGAACTTATCATTGGTATTTGGGAACCGGTGCTGAAACCCATGACGGTTGGCGCAATCCCGCTGGGAATTGTTTTTGCTCTCAGCGCTTATATCATCACCCGATGGGCTGCCGTAGCCTTCCAGATTTCAAGACGCAAATTACTCGCTGAAAAAGCGCGTCAACTTAAAAACCGCGCGATTGCCCGCCTCAATGATGAAGAAGCAGACAGGGTTAGCTAAAATACATTGCAAGCCAACATGAGACTCGGCTAAAAGAGCCCATGATTATTGGCCTTGGAAGCGATTTGATTGATATCCGCAGGATTGAACGTAGCCTTGAGCGCCACGGGCATCGCTTTGCAAATCGTGTTTTTACCAAAACAGAGCAGGAAATTTCCGATAGCAGGAAGCAAAGAGCCGCATCCTATGCCAAGAGGTTTGCTGCTAAAGAAGCTTGTTCAAAGGCATTGGGTACTGGTATTGGCCATGATGTTTTCTGGCGCGATATGGGTGTTGTCAATCTAGCGGGTGGAAAGCCGACCATGATTTTGACAAATGGGGCTGCGAAAAGACTTGCCCAACTGGTGCCGGATGGTTACCAACCAAAAATACATGTAACAATTACCGATGATTTTCCCTTGGCGCAGGCTTTTGTGATCATCGAAGCTGTTAAGCCATAAATGTATCGCGGCGATAACGGGTCGTAATTCAGGCGTGTTTACAAATTTATTTAGCGGTCCAGCCGCATAAACTGAGACAGGGTTGTAAAGTGGTAGAAGACGTAAAAAAAGCCGAAGAAGGTGGACTAGGCGAGACCATCAAAGTTATCCTTCAGGCGCTGGTCTTGGCAGTTGTGGTCAGAACTTTTTTGTTTCAACCGTTCACCATTCCATCAGGATCTATGATCCCGACATTATTGGTTGGCGACTACCTATTTGTCTCAAAATACACCTATGGATATTCCAAATATTCAATGCCTCTGTCCCCCGATCTCTTTGAAGGCCGGATTTGGGAAGGTGAACCAAAACGCGGTGATATCGCTGTGTTTCGCCTGCCTTCAAACACCGAAATTGACTACATCAAGCGTGTAATAGGATTGCCTGGTGATACGGTCCAAATGAAAGATGGCAAACTATTCTTGAACGGCGAGGCAGTAAAAACGGAACCAGCTGGTATGTACCAGCATCCTGATGGCGGTCCTCAAGTGCCCATGTTTACAGAAACTCTTGATAATGGCGTTTCCTATAACACGATTGATGCGAACCGTCGCGGTCAGGGCGACAACACCCAAGTGTTCGAAGTGCCGCCAGGCCATTATTTTATGATGGGTGATAATAGAGATAATTCCCTCGACAGCCGTTTTGATGTTGGCTTTGTTCCAGCTGAAAATTTTGTGGGACCTGCCCGAACAATCTTTTTCTCTGTAGCAGACGAAGCCCATCCGTTGGCAATTTGGCGTTGGCCGTCAGACATGCGTACCGATAGATTGTTCAAGGGTCTTTAATGATGAACCCTTCGAGCAAAACCCGTGGCAGCAAGCGTTTTGGAAGTCTGGAAAAACGCTTGGACTACGAGTTTTCCGAATATGAAAATTTGGAACGCGCGCTTACCCATGCCAGTGTTCGAAAAAAGTCAGACAATAGTTTTCATTATCAACGGTTGGAGTTTTTAGGCGATCGCGTTCTTGGTCTGGCTGTTGCCGAACTGCTCTTTGAAAAATACCCTGACGCCAATGAGGGTGAGCTGTCCTTGCGCCTCAATGCCCTTGTTAAAGGTAAGACACTGGCTGCTATTTCCGATGAGTTGGAATTGCATGAGTTTATTCGCACAGGCGGAGACTTGAAAGAGCTAACGGGCAAACGCATGCAGAGCGTTAGAGCCGACGTGCTGGAGGCTTTAATCGCCTCGATCTATCTTGATGGTGGTCTGAAAGCTGCGGAAGACTTTATCAAACGGTTCTGGAAAGAACGTATTCACATCGTTGAAGAAACCAAACGGGATTCTAAAACGGCGTTGCAAGAATGGGCTCATTCAAATCGGTTGGGAACGCCACGTTACAAAGAACAAAAACGCACAGGGCCAGACCATGATCCTGTATTTGTTGTGGTCGTTCAGGTGACAGGTAAAGAAGACGAAACGGGTTCAGGCCGCTCGAAGCGTGCTGCTGAACAAAAAGCTGCGCTGGCAATGTTGCTGCGTGAAGGCATTTGGGAAAGTGATGAGGCCAACAGTTGACAAAAGACGATAACACCGGTGCGCCGGAAGTGGCGAAAGAAACAAGCGCCGGATTTGTGGCTCTGATCGGTGCGCCAAATGCCGGTAAATCCACATTGATGAACCAGCTGGTCGGCACCAAAGTTTCCATTGTTACCCACAAGGTACAGACGACCCGCGCGATTATCCGCGGCATTGCTATGGATAACAATGCACAAGTGGTTTTTGTGGATACGCCGGGAATTTTCCGCCCAAGGCGTAAGCTTGATGAGGCGATGGTAACCACGGCTTGGGGCGGCGCAAAAGACGCTGACATTGTGGCGCTATTGATTGATAGCGAACGCGGTGTTTCAGAAGACGTTGAGAAAATTCTCAATGGCCTTGCCAATGTTCATCAAAAAGCGGTTCTTGTTCTTAATAAGATCGATCAGGTTCCACGCGAGAAACTGCTAGCGATCACTGAAAAAGCCAATGCCATGGCAGACTTTGACCAGACCTTTATGGTCTCTGCGCTGAACGGTGATGGCTGCAAGGCCTTATTGTCTTGGCTAGGTTCGCAAATGCCAAAAGGACCTTATCTATATCCTGAAGACGATGTGTCTGATCTGCCCATGCGCCAATTGGCAGCAGAAATCACCCGTGAAAAACTCTTTTTACGCCTCCATCAAGAATTGCCCTATGCCTCCCATGTGGAGACTGAAAGCTGGAAAGAAACCGACAAAGACATCCGTATCGATCAGGCAATCTATATTGAGCGCGAAAGCCAAAAGAAAATCGTGATCGGTAAGAAGGGCGAGACTATAAAAGCGATCTCGACAGCAGCCCGTAAAGACTTGATGGAAATTCTCGAAAAGCCGGTTCATCTGTTTCTATTCGTAAAAGTTCGAGAAAACTGGGTGAACGATCCAGCGCGCTATCGCGAAATGGGCCTTGAATTCCCCCGCAATTAATCGTCATCTAATCATATGGATTGGAAAGATGACGCGCTGATTCTCGGCGTTCGCAAACATGGAGAAACCAGCGCGATTGTTGAAGCGATGACCGCGCGGCATGGCCGTTGTCTGGGGCTGGTTCGCGGTGGCCGCTCGTCCCGCATGCGTCCGGTTCTTCAACCGGGAAATTCCGTGCATCTTGAATGGCGAGCGCGGCTGGAAGAGCATCTTGGCACTTTTCAAATTGAAGCAGACCAACTGCGCGCTGCTCATTTAATGGATACCCCTTTGGGCATTTACGGACTGCAAACCGTTGCGGGACACCTACGCCTATTGCCAGAGCGGGATGATCACCATGGCCTATATCAGGCTGGCTTGGTTATGCTCGATCATCTGGATGAACCGCAAAAAGCGGGACGGCTTTTAATCCGTTTTGAACTGGCGCTATTAGAGGAGCTTGGCTTCGGGCTGGATCTCAATTCCTGCGCAGCCACAAATTTAAAGCGCGAACTGATATGGGTCTCGCCAAATTCAGGTCGGGCCGTGAGCCGTGATGCGGGCAGACCTTACGAACATCAATTGCTGGCATTACCGCAATTCTTGCTCGAGGCGCCTATGCGTGATGCGCTGCATGTAGGTGATAAAACTGGCAGCGTGCTCTTGCAGGAAGGGTTTGATCTTGCGTTTTATTTTCTAGACCGCAATGTTTATGGTCCAAGGGGCATAAGGCCGCCTGATGAACGCGTTGGTCTGATCAAGAAAATCGTAAAACTGATTGATAATGAAAGTTAAGGATATTGTTTTGAACGAAGAGACCCCAAACCTGACATCCGATAAAAATATTGGAATTCTGCCCATTGAAATGGTGGCAAAACATACGGGCATTGAATTGTTCAACATGATGATTGCAGGCGAAATTCCACGTCCTGCAATGGGCGATACGCTGAATTTCAAACTGACCGAGGCTGAAGTTGGTCGGGTGGTTTTTAAAGGTACGCCGACAGAGGCTCATTACAATCCTATGGGAACCGTGCATGGCGGCTGGCCTTCGGCAATCCTAGATAGTGCCCTTGGATGCTGCGTTCATACAACATTGCCAGCGGGCATGGCCTATACAACGGTTGAATTCAAAGTGAACCTAGTGCGCCCGCTCTTTGC
>JAFMHL010000048.1 GCA_017854535.1 Nitratireductor sp. | reverse complement strand
TTGAATAGGCTTTACCTCCCAACCTACACAATCTCACCCATTGCGGGTCTTTCAAGCCGTGTGAGTTTTCACAGAATACAGAATATTGAAAACTCACACTGCTTCAGGGTAAGCCCCCAAACTGAAGCAAGCGCGAGAGGCCCGTAACCATGTGTGGAACGATAGTTTATTTGCCACGTCTGGCTTCAAGTAGGCCAGCCAAAAGACTGGTTCCAACGATGGCATGGCCCAACTCCGGATTGGCCCTTGCTTCAAACGATGCGTCTTGAAAACGGCTAATTATTTTCTCAATTGCCGTTATTTGTAGTTTGGAGAGAGTATTGGAAATGGCATAGCGCCTTTGATAAAAAATAGGTGGTCTTGCACCATCGACGACGATCTTTGCAGATAATCGATTTTTATCCATTTTACCGCGTAACTCGTGAAGCATTTGAAAGTGCCGCAGAGCGTTGATGAGAATCATATCTGGTGAAATGCCATCTAACAGCAAACGCTCAAGATTTTTGTTCATTGATTCCATGTCGCCATTGGCAACTGCATCAATGAGATCACCCACATCGATGGTTGATGCGTCTCCCACAATTGCATCTACATGGCCCTTATCAATACTCTGTTCGCTATCGGCATAAAGTGCGAGTTTCTTCAATTCATTGCGGCTAGCCAGTCGATCGCCACCTAAAAAAGGTTTCAGGTAAGCCACCACATCCGGCGCAACAGAGAAACCGTGATCTGTCAGTTCCTCACGAATAAGTTGTTCAAGAACCTTTTGATCATCCTGATAACAAGGTAAAGCCCATGCGGAGCTGGATTTTTCAAATGCGCTTCTAAGGGCCGCCTTGTTATTAAGATCTCCTGCTTCAATAACAATCCAGACATCTTGAAGAGGGGTGTTAAGAAGTGGCTTAACTGCTTCGGCCAGATTTTTCCGCGTTGAACCACTAACCCGGATTAACCGTTCGCCGCCAAACATACCAACAGTAAAGGCTTCATCTTGTAGACGAGATTTGTCATCGGCCACATCCTCTGCATTCAGGCGCATAGTAGAGAATGGATCGGTCAGGTTAACGTTTGTTTTCTTGCAAAAATCATCAGCGCGCTCACTTACCAATCCCGCATCAGGTCCGTAAAATAATACTATTCTGAACCCTGGATCTGGCTTAGCGATATAGCGGTCGACTTCATGGTTTTTAATAGCGACCATTAAAACTCGATCTATTGTGGTTAGATTTTGTTGAATTCACTAGCGATGGCTAATCTCAATTGTTCGGCAACGGCTTTGGCCGCGCGGTTTTCCGCATCCCGCCGCGCACGTTCTGTCGCAAAAGACTGGCTTGTTTGATCATAAGAAGCAGATGTCTCACGGTTACCTCTCGCCACAATCTCTTGTTTGGATAGATCGTAGATATCGTAACTTGCTGTAATATTGACGGAACCTGCCGTATTACCAATTTGTCCAGTCGAAGTACTGCGAACGGCACTTGCCAGATTGCTATTTGTTGAAGCAATCCGTATTCTTACTTCATGGGAGGGGTTAGTCGGTCTAGCACCGCCTGATAAAAGAAATATCAGATGATTGCGAACCTGTTGGCCCTCGCGGGTATCAACCTCAGCTACAGAGACTTGCGACAAAGCAATATTTGATGGCCCGGTTGTTCCAGCTTGCGTTCCATAAAGCGGCTGAAACTGACAACTGGCTAAACCAGTTAGCGCTGAAATCAAAACAGCAGCTTTCGAAAATCCAATAATTTTACTGTTCATGTGCTACTTCCAAATCTTGCCGTTTTTATTCTAAAGACAATTTAGCCAAGAGAATGTGCCTTAAAGGACAATATTTACAATTCTTTTTGGCACTACAATGACTTTTCGCGGTTTGTTTCCATCAAGGTAACCCTTTATCACATCCATTTCGAGAACGGCAGCAATAATCTCGTCCTGATTGGCAGAAGCTGAAACGGTGACTTCAGCGCGTTTCTTACCATTTACCTGAATGGGTAGGAATATATCATCGTCCACTACCAAACCATCATCAAATTTTGGCCAAGGATGATCAGCGATCATTCCAGAATTGCCGATCACTTGCCAACACTCTTCAGCCAAATGAGGCATCATCGGCGCGAACATTGCGATCAAAAACTCAACAGCCTCTTTGGTCGCTGAGGTTGTTTGGGGATCAGCATTGCCTTTTGCAATTTCGCTGATCGGGTTTGCTATCATATTGACCAACTCGTAAAGGCGCGCCACGGCTTTGTTAAATGCAAGCTTGTCGAGATCTTCACCAACAGCCTTCAATGTTTTATGCGCAGATTTTGAAATTTCCCCTGCTTTGCCATCGATGCCTTTGCCAGATTTTGTAGCTTTGAAGCCTTCACTGGCATCGTTCAACAGTCGCCAGATGCGCTGAACAAATCGATGGGATCCTTCAACGCCAGATTCTGTCCAAATCACATCCCGTTCAGGGGGCGAGTCTGACAACATAAAGAAACGCGCTGTATCAGCTCCGTAAGATGCGATGATATCATCTGGATCAACAACATTCTTTTTAGACTTCGACATCTTTTCAATGCTGCCGATTTTCACTTCTTTCCCAGAAGCAATATCGATAGCGCGGCGCTTACCATCGGATTCCTCGATACAAATATCGGCAGGCGTAACAAAACCAGCCTCACCTTTATATGTTTCGTGAACGACCATTCCCTGGGTAAACAAACCTTTGAAGGGTTCTTCAATATTGAGATGACCTGTTACCTTCATGGCGCGGGTGAAAAAACGTGAATATAGCAAATGCAAGATGGCGTGTTCAATACCGCCTATATATTGATCGACCGGAAGCCAATCATTGGCCGCTTTCGGATCGGTTGGCTCATGCTCCCATGGCGCAGTGAAACGAGCAAAATACCAGGATGAATCAACAAAAGTGTCCATGGTATCGGTTTCACGACTGGCGGGTTTGTTGCATTTTGGGCAATTTACATGGCGCCAAGTGGGATGACGATCCAAAGGATTGCCGGGAATGTCGAAGGTCACATCTTCCGGCAATTTAACTGGCAAGTCAGATTTTGGAACAGGTACTGTTCCGCAATCATCACAGTGGATTACCGGAATTGGGCAACCCCAATAGCGCTGGCGGGAAATGCCCCAATCGCGCAAGCGATAATTTATTTCTTCTTTTGCCAAGCCCATTTCAGCCAGAACATCTATCGCTTTATTGATGGCTTCATCTTTTCGAAGTCCTGACATAGGACCCGAATTTACCAAAACACCGTCATCTACAAACGCAATATCATCGACGGGCGCTGGAGTATTAGGATCAGAAAGAGTTGCCACAACTGAGGTAACTTCAAGACCATATTTTCTGGCGAAGTCCAGATCGCGCTGGTCATGAGCCGGACAACCGAATATTGCGCCGGTTCCATAATCCATCAACACAAAGTTAGCTGCATAAACAGGTAGCTCTTTTCCCTCAATAAAGGGATGTTTCACGGTCAATCCCAAGTCGTAACCTTGTTTTTCAGCGGTTTCGATATCGGCTGTTGATGTACCCAAACGCCGACATTGTTCCACAAATGCCAATAGTTTTGGATCTGATTTGGCCAGTTCCAAAGTGATGGGATGCTCAGCGGAAATAGCCATAAAGCTTGCGCCGTAAAGGGTATCGGGCCGTGTTGAAAAACAGATAAGCTCGTCGTCTTTGATCGAACTGCGTTTCACAAAAGGAAAATTAATGCGAGCGCCTCTGGATTTGCCAATCCAGTTGCGTTGCATGGTGCGAACTTTGTCTGGCCAATTGTCTAGATTGTCCAACGCGTCCAGCAATTCTTCGCTGTAATCGCTAATCTTGAAGACCCATTGAGCCAATTCGCGTTGCTCAACCAAGGCACCAGAACGCCAACCTCTTCCGTCAATAACCTGCTCATTGGCAAGAACCGTTTGGTCTTCAGGATCCCAATTCACTTTTGAAACACGGCGGCCAACCAGACCTTTGTGAAGAAAATCGACAAACAGCATTTGTTGACGGTGATAATAATCAACGTCACATGTGGCGAATTCACGAGTCCAGTCGATAGAAAGACCCATAGATTTTAGCTGGCTGCGCATTGCCGCAATATTTTGATAGGTCCACTCTTTGGGGTGAACCTTGTTTTGCATTGCTGCATTTTCCGCCGGCATGCCGAAAGCATCCCAACCCATCGGGTGCAATACATTATAGCCCATGGCCCGCTTATAACGGGCAACAACATCGCCCATCGCATAATTGCGAACATGGCCCATGTGAATACGCCCGGATGGATATGGAAACATTTCCAAAACATAATATTTTGGTTTTGGGCTGGCATTGTCTGTTTCAAACAGTTTTGCCTCATCCCATGCGTTGCGCCATTTGGGTTCGGTTACACGAGGGTTGTAGCGTTCAGTTGCCATGGGATCACTTGCTTTAAAATAAGGTTCTTTGATAGCTTTTAGCGTATTCTTCGAAACAGAAAATGAATAGTGTTGCTTCACCAGAAATTGACCCTTTGGTCAACCGCTCAAAGGAAAGTTGCTATGAATCTGGCAAGGGAATAAGGATTTGTCAGCTGTAGTGAGCAAGTGGGAAGATTAATGAATAATATTGCCGACAATTTGTCTGAGGTTCGAATTAATTGCGAGAAGAGTGCAGCAGTATCCAAACGGAAACCAGATGCAGTTACCTTGATTGCTGTTTCAAAAACATTTGATTCAAATGAAATCCGGCCCGCTTTGATAGAGGGTCAAAGGGTATACGGCGAAAACCGGGTTCAGGAAGCGCAAGGAAAATGGCCGGAACTCAAGCAAGATTTCAATGACGTAGAATTACATTTAATAGGTCCCTTACAATCTAATAAAGCAGGGGATGCTGTGGGGCTGTTTGATGTCATTCACACTGTTGATCGCGAAAAAATTGCATCGGCATTGGCCAAAGAAATGAAAAAGCAAAACCGTAAAGTCTCTTTATTTATTCAGGTGAATACCGGCAGTGAGCCACAAAAAGCTGGAATTGAGCCTGAAAACGCAGAAGCTTTTCATAATCTGTGTAGGGAGAAATATGGATTAGAGTTTTCTGGGTTGATGTGCATACCACCCGTTAATGAGAATCCAGGACCGCATTTCGCATTGCTCAGAAAGCTGGCGCAGAAATTGGATCTTACTGCACTTTCCATGGGCATGTCTTCAGACTATGAAACCGCAATTGAGATGGGAGCCACCCATGTAAGGGTTGGTAGCGCTATCTTTGGTAGCCGCGCTTAATATTTATTTTTTTGTAGGCCTCAATCACGGCTGGATGATCATTTCTGTTTCCTGCGATAGCTGCGGTAACAGGAATTTCATGATGTTTGGAGATACGGCCACACATCCGGCTGTGTAGGATTTTTCAGCAGTTAAGTGAAAAAACACAGCGCTGCCGCGGTTTTTTATCCGATTTGTATAGTTGTGATCCATCACAACAACCAAGTCATAAAGCCTATCCTCGCGATTCATCTTTTCATGGGAGCTTTCAAATGGAAGTGTGATTGGGCGGTTATAATTCGAATTATGCGGATCATCGCACCATCCCATGGCTTCATTGATTGGTTTGATGGGCAATTGGCTAGTAATGAGACCAGTACGCTCTTTGCGAAAATATCCGTAAAGCAGTCGAAATCTGCCACTGGGTGTTTTCATATCCCCTTCTTGTTTTTGGCATGTAATTCCATTTTTCCCTAATATGCAGGGCCAAACATGATGTCCGAACTGCAAAAGGCCTTTCGCAGGATCCAAAGAAGGCGCTGGACGAACCCATAAGTGTTTCGGAGCAGATTTCATTTATCTGTTTTTCCTCAATTTGATTAAATCTGAATATCACGATTGTTTGAATTTGATCACGCTGAGTTGAGATTCGGACTTCTTGCCTTTTAAACATACCATTTCTGATCTAGAAAATGACCAACGCGTTTTAATAGTAATAGGGTGACGATTCGATAGTGTTATCGATGTGAGTTATTTTACCCTAATTGGGAGAGAATATATGACGGCACGTAGCATCTTGTTGGTTGATGATGATGATGATTTGCGCGAAGCATTGACGGAACAGCTGTCACTCTGCGAAGAGTTTGAGGTTTCCAGCGAGGCAAGTGCCACAAAGGGAGTTCATACGGCACGAAATAATCATATTGATCTGTTGGTTATGGATGTTGGTTTACCGGACATGGATGGGCGTGAGGCAGTAAAATTACTTCGAAAAGGAGGATTTCGCGCGCCGATCATCATGTTAACGGGTCATGACACCGATTCGGATACGATTTTGGGTCTGGAAGCGGGCGCAAATGATTATGTGACCAAGCCATTCCGCTTTGCTGTTTTATTGGCGCGGATCAGGGCTCAATTGCGCACCCATGAGCAAAGTGAAGATGCTGTATTTACCATCGGACACTATACGTTCAAACCAGCTCAGAAAATATTGACCGAAGAAGGTGGTTCCAAGGTACGGCTTACGGAAAAAGAAACTGCCATCATGAAGTATCTCTATCGCGCTGAAGAAAAAATCATCGGCCGTGATGAACTTCTTGAGCAGGTTTGGGGCTATAATTCAGGTGTAACAACCCATACGTTGGAAACCCACATTTATCGTTTGCGTCAAAAAATTGAAAAAGATCCGTCTAATGCCCGTTTGTTGGTTACTGAGGGCGGCGGCTACAAACTTGTTCCTTAGTTTAAAACTGAAATATCTGATTTGGGGGCTTTGGCCCCCTTTTTTGTATTTGCTGACAAAACAATGGTGATCTGGTACTGCGTGATTTCACTTTATGTATTTTCGCATGTCAGCTGGAAACCTTAATGACGCTCAGTGATGATATTAACCGCTTATCCTCGGTAAGGCTATTTGCTGGATTTCCGCACGAACAATTGCGGCTGCTGGCGTTCGGTTCAAAGCGTGTATTTTTACGTAGCGGTGAACAGCTGTACCGAGAAGGTCAGATATCTGATGGTGGGTATTTGGTAATATCGGGTCAAATTGACGTTGTTGTCGACCGCAATGGCCGCGAGCATATCTTGTCGAGCCAATTGGAGAACAGTTTGATTGGTGAAATGGCGCTAATCACCGCTAACCGACGCGTGGCTACGACAGTTGCGCGGTTAAATTCAGAGCTACTTCATATCCCAAGAGAATTATTCAAAAGAATGCTGAGTGAATATCCAGAACTGGCCGGGTTGATGCACGAACAAATTACGCGATCTGTTCAAATCATGCTTAAGCAAATGGGTGAAGTTCATCAGAAGCTGGAGATTATTCCCAATCTAACAAGGCCTGATTATGAACCGGATATGCCAGAGCTGGAAGAAGAGTTGGAAAACGCTCTTATACCAGATCGAAACGGGCAATAACCGGCACATGATCTGACGGTTTTTCCCAGCTTCTGGCTTCTGTGACAACTTCAATTGCATTTAGTTGTTTTGCCAGCTCGTCGGCACTCCAAACATGATCAAGTCGACGACCACGATTGCTTGCGGCCCAATCTTTTGATCGGTAACTCCACCATGTGTATAATTTTTCTTCCATGGGGATGTGCTGGCGCATCAAATCAGTCCAGGCACCTTTTTTCATAACATCCAAAAGACCTTCAGTTTCAACAGGCGTGTGGCTGACAACTTTGAGCATTTGTTTGTGCGACCAAACATCTTGTTCATAGGGCGCGATGTTCAGATCACCTACAAGGATAGCCGGAACATCATCGTCCATTGCGCCAAGGACTTTCATTTCATCGATGAATTTTAACTTATGATCGAATTTCGGATTCTTGATAATATCTGGCTCGTCACCACCAGCAGGAACATAAAAATTATGGATACGCGTCGGCTTACCAGCCAGTTCAAAATCTGCGGCGATATGGCGGGTGTCACCCATGGAAACATAGTCGGTTGAAAAGTTCCCGATTAAGGGTCTTTTGGATATGATTGCAACGCCATGATAGCCTTTTTGGCCATGGACTGCTTGGTGTTCATAACCAAGCTTCTTGAAATTTTTTGCCGGGAACTGATCGTTCATGCACTTTATTTCCTGAAGGCACAAAATATCGGGTTGATGTGCGGTGAGGAAATCTTCCACCAATCCAGCACGTAGGCGTACTGAATTGATGTTCCAGGTAGCGATAGAAAATGACATGAAAGGCTCCGAAGTGATTTCGAAGCATTGTGGAGGGGATAGGATCAGCTTTCAAGCTGAGAACTGGTTGATAGTTTGATCGACCGTGCTTTTCAACAAGCTAAGTCCGATGCTGCGTCAATTGCTGCGCTTCAATTTGAATTTATTAATTCGAAACTCTCTGTCGGAAATATTAACGTTATCTTCGACGTTAAATACCATCACTGATGTTTCTTTGCCCTGAGCATCTTTGATGGTCCATTGACGCAGCGCGAAAGTTTCTGGCTCAAACAACAAAGTGATCACGGAATTCCCGAATATCTGTTTGTCACCCATCACAATGGTTGTGACGTCATCTGATACCTGAACATCGAGGATAGAATCCGCGCTGATATCCAATTTGTCATCCAGCAAAAGTTTAAGCGGTGTGTTTTTTAGCGGATAGGTATCAAATGTTTTGAGCTTTTTGTTGATCACCATAACGGCAAGACCATTAGATACCACTTCCACCGGAGATGGATCTTCATAATCGAAGCGAACTTTTCCTGGTCTTTTAATCGAGAATTCGCCGCCGGACTGATCGCCTGTGGGGCCAAATTGCAGAAATTCACCCTTCATCGTTGGTGTGTTCGAATAGTGTTGGCGAAGGGCAGCCAGCGTATCTGACTTCAAATCCGCATATGATGGTGTTTGAAATGTCAGTAGTACAGCTGCACTCAGCAGAACGGGCACAGTTGCGCCAACAGCATTAGCGGTCATTCTCGAACAATATTCTCTTACAGCCAGCCAGTTCATCAAAATAGTCTCCAACACAAAATGTGTTACTTTAAGGTATGAGGTCACTTCTCAACTTTAGTTTGGGCTAAAAGATGGCGAAGCAAATTTGACCTGCCACCTATATGGTTTCGTTTTCGTCAGGAACAAGGATATCACGTTTCCCGGCATGGTTGGCCGATCCAATAAGACCTTCCTGTTCCATGCGCTCAATCAAAGAAGCTGCGCGGTTATATCCAATTCCAAGTCTGCGTTGAATATAACTGGTTGAAACTTTGCGATCGCGCAAGACAACCGCAACAGCGTGATCATAAATGTCATTTGATTCAGCAAGTGCATCGGTTCCAGCTGGTGCACCGGAACCACCTTCATCTTCTTCATCTTCCTGAGTCACCGCTTCTAGATATTGAGGAACGCCCTGGGTTTTGAGGTGATTGACGATTTTCTCGACTTCTTCATCGGCAACAAATGGACCGTGAACACGCTGAATTCGTCCGCCACCAGCCATATAAAGCATATCACCCATGCCCAATAATTGCTCTGCGCCCTGTTCGCCCAAGATGGTCCGGCTATCGATTTTCGATGTTACCTGAAAGGATATGCGTGTCGGGAAGTTGGCTTTGATCGTACCCGTGATGACGTCTACTGACGGGCGCTGTGTTGCCATGATAACGTGAATACCTGCGGCACGAGCCATTTGAGCCAAACGCTGAATGGCGCCTTCAATATCCTTACCGGCAACCATCATTAGATCTGCCATCTCGTCGATAACCACTACGATATATGGCATGGTTTCAAGTTGAAGATCTTCGGTCTCGAAAATGGCTTCGCCAGAGTCACGGTCGTAACCAGTCTGTACAGTTCTGGTCAGCACTTCGCCGTTTTTGCGGGCTTGCTCTAAACGCTGATTATATCCGTCGATATTGCGAACGCCCAATTTGGACATTTTCTTATATCGATCTTCCATTTCCCGTACGGTCCATTTCAAAGCAACAACGGCTTTTTTCGGATCGGTTACAACAGGTGTAAGAAGATGGGGAATGCCGTCATAGATTGATAGCTCCAGCATTTTTGGATCGATCATGATCATTTTAACCTGCTCGGGAGACAGGCGATAGAGAATGGACAGGATCATCGTATTGATAGCAACTGACTTACCAGAACCCGTGGTACCGGCAACAAGAAGATGAGGCATTTTAGCAAGGTCGGCAATGATAGGCTCGCCGCCTATAGACTTGCCCAAGACCAGAGCAAGCTTTTGTTTGGTTGCCTCATAATCTTTCGATTGAAGCACTTCGCGCAGATATACGGTTTCGCGGCGCGCATTTGGCAACTCGATACCAATGGCGTTTCGTCCGGGAACAACAGCAACGCGGCAAGCGATTGCACTCATTGAGCGGGCGATGTCATCTGCAAGGCCAATAACTCTTGAAGATTTGATGCCCGGCGCTGGTTCTAATTCGTAAAGCGTTACGACAGGACCTGGATGAACTTTGATAATTTCGCCTTTGACGCCGAAGTCTTCTAAAACACCTTCAAGTAGACGTGCATTAGCTTCGAGCGCTTCGCTGGATAATGATTTATCCTGCACCAGGTTTTTCGGCTCACCCAAGAAATCCAGATGTGGTAATTCGAAACTGTCGGATGCCAGCAAAGATGGCTGCGCTTCGCGAATGATGCGATTTCCCTGTTGCGCCTTTGGAGCTGGTTCTGCAACGCGTGACTGGCTTTGTTCTGGAGCTTTGCGGGTATAGACTGGCATTTGGAAATCAGCGGCGTTCTCTTCAACGTCCCTATCGGAGCTAAACACTTCTTCGCCATAGGAAGGCGCCATTTCCGGTGCGGTAATGAATTCACGCGAATCGGCACGTGGGGAACTATCAAACTCAGGTTCGGCGCGATCTTCGCTATGGAACACTTCCATTCCATCGTCTGGCGGCATGGTCAGGGCATTCCAAGCGCCTTTTACGCGGCTGATCATGTTTGGTTTTTGCGATGGCGCATCTTCATAATCGTCAAAAACCGGATCTGCTTGGACTTGAGGTTCTCTTTCCGAATTGGGCTGAGAATTCATTTGTGCGGATTGGCGTTTGCGCTTGGCCATGGTTTTCAATGTAAGCCAGAAATGGCCAATTGCCCCTA
This sequence comes from Nitratireductor sp., assembly GCA_017854535.1. Taxonomy (GTDB): domain Bacteria; phylum Pseudomonadota; class Alphaproteobacteria; order Rhizobiales; family Rhizobiaceae; genus Salaquimonas. The sequence goes on along the minus strand of JAFMHL010000048.1, from coordinate 8,037 downwards.
ATACCCAACCCGAAGACATCTCGTTTTCAAAGACTTCTCCCGTATCAGGGTCAACTGTAAACCCATCGGCGTCTTTTGACATTGGCCGATTGATTAAGCTGCTCGCATAGAAGGTTAAAAGCGCTGCAGGAATTATAAGAATTGAGAAAAAGAAAACTGCCCAAGCGCCTGATGGATATCCGCCCAAAACAAGTGATGGTAGTTTCAAGATCCAGTCACCAAAAATTCCGCCCAAGCCAGACGGTAACGGCCAATTCTCGGTCAATGGCAGGCATGAGAACGCAGCAGCAGAAGCAAGTATAGCCATTGGCCATGTGATTAGACGCTTGCGAATCATTCCAATTGGCTTCTGGATCAATTTAAGCCAGCCCCAAATTGCAGGGGGGACCAGGGCAATGATGCTTGCAAGGCCAGTGAACTGGATTGCCAAATCGGCAAAGGATGCGCCCCAGTAACCACCAGCATTTTCAATGGTCCGTCCATTTGCATGAGAAAAACTGGGGTCTGTTACAGACCAGGTTGCCAAGCTAGCAAAGGCAATAGCCACAACACCTAATATCAGCAATCCGGCCAATACGCCGATTTGGCCAGAGAAGCGACTTTGATAAGATTCGCTCTCATAGGGAAATTGTCCTGAATTAGCTGTTGGCATACTCACGCGCTCCAGACCGTGCAAAATGGTTATTGTTTGGGTTAGACCCTAACGGGTGAAGGTTAATCACCTGTTAACCATGCGGTAGATTGGAGCGTTATAAATCACTCTATTTTTTCTGAAGGACAAAAGAAAACAGGGGCTCAGAAAAGGAACCCCTGCAATCATTTTTGATAAGATCCCAGACTTTCAGAAAAAAGCCAGGATTACGTTTGGTGTTATCTGGAAGTAAATTCCGGATAGGCTTCAACACCAATTTCAGCTTTGTCGAGGCCCAGCAATTCTTCTTCTTCAGAAACCCGGATACCGATAACAGCTTTGATGATGCCCCAAACAATCAATGAGCAGATTATTGTAAAGGCTGCGTAAGAGACGATACCGATCAACTGAACACCATAAGAAGTTCCGCTGTTGGATAGTGGAACAATGAATGTTCCCCAGATCCCAGCCAATAGGTGAACTGGAATTGCACCAACAACATCGTCGATTTTGAATTTATCAAGCAACGGAACCGTGAACACCACAATCACGCCACCAATACCACCGATGAAAATTGCCTGAGCAACTGTCGGAGCAAGTGGCTCAGCTGTAATGGCCACCAAACCAGCCAGAGCGCCGTTCAATGTCATTGTAACATCGACCTTCTTATACATGAATTGAAGAAGGATCATGGTCACGACAACACCGGAAGCTGCCGCCATATTTGTGTTCACGAAGATACGGGAAACATCAGAGATGTCCGAGATTGTGCCCATAGCAAGTTGTGAAGCGCCGTTAAAGCCGAACCAACCAAGCCATAGGATAAAGGTACCCAAAGTGGCCAAAGGAATAGAAGAACCAGGCATTGGTGAAACGCCATTGGCAGTATATTTGCCTTTACGTGCACCCAGCAAGATAGCGCCTGTTAGAGCTGCCCAGCCACCGACTGAGTGAACCAATGTGGATCCGGCGAAATCGGAGAAGCCCATTTCGCTCAACCATCCACCGCCCCACTGCCATGAGCCAGCGATTGGGTAGATGAAACCGGTAAGGAACACGACGAAAAGCAGGAATGGCCATAATTTGATGCGTTCAGCCAAAGTTCCTGAAACGATAGATGCAGCTGTAGCAACAAACACCATCTGGAAGAACCAGTCTGAAGCGGTAGAATAGCCTGTTTCCAGCAAGGCAGCACTATCAGCGCCATCAAGACCAACAGGGTCCATTGCGTAAATGAATGAGAATGAACCCATATAACCACCGTCTACACCCGTATACATAAGGTTATAGCCAATGAGCCAATACATAAGGCCTGCAATAGAATAGAGGGCGATGTTTTTAAGACATTGCATAGAAACGTTTTTTGAGCGGACAAGGCCCGCCTCTAGCATTGCAAAACCTGCTGCCATCCACATGACGAGGAAGCCGCCGATCAGGAACAATAGAGTATTGAAGATATATGCAGTGTCAGCGGCAGGTGCTGCCGCTACTGCCTCTTGTGCGTTTGCTGTGAGAGATGTTGTAGCTAAAAAAAGCGGCGTGAAAGAAAATATAGCAAGTTTTTTCCAACTTGGCTTTATTAGCGTTTGAACGGACAAAGCCGCCTTTGCGCTATGAAAGAGTTCTGAACCCATTTTTAAAGTCCTTTGATTGGTATGTATTGAAAAGAATGAAGTATTAGAGAGCGTCGGCGTTTTTCTCGCCTGTGCGGATCCGCACAACTTCTTCGAGATCTATGACAAAAATCTTCCCATCACCAATTTGCCCGGTACGAGCAGCCTCGGTAATTGCCTCGATAGCTTTTGGAGCAACGTCTCCGTTGACTGCTATTTCAAGTTTTAATTTTGGAAGAAAATGGATTGCATATTCAGCACCTCGGTAAATTTCTGTATGACCCTTTTGACGGCCATAGCCCTTTACCTCAGTGACTGTGAGCCCTTCCACCCCAAGAGCGGTAAGTGCTTCGCGAACAGCATCCAGACGGAATGGTTTGATGACCGCTGTAATGAGTTTCATGTTTCACCTGTTATGTATTGGGCTGGTCGTGATAGCCCGATTAATCATAGCCTCAGGATGAATACCCTTAGGCAACAGGTGTTATTCAAGGTTTGTGCCAGTTTTTTAAAAAACTATTAACTATCTGAAATATCTTACTTTATTTAAACTCCAACTTAGATATGAATCTAAATGATGCAGTGTTTTGATTAAAAATTATACAAATAGCATAAATTGATTAAATTTTAATCATCTATCCGCCAGATGGCTTTGTATTGCCAGATTGATGGGTTTTGAGACGAATCAAGCCTTCTTGAGCCGTTGAAGCTACAAGTACGCCGTCTTCAGAAAAAATGCTGCCTCGGGTTAAGCCGCGTGAACCTGATGAATTAGGGCTATCCTGGGTATATAAGTGCCATTTTTCCATGTTGATTGGGCGATGAAACCACATTGCGTGATCAAGGCTTGCCACTTGGAGCTTTGGATCAAAGACGGCTCGCCCATGGGCGTAGAGTGATGTATCCAGTAATGTCATATCAGATGCATAGGCTAGAATAGATTGCTGAATTGCTTGATCGTCCGGCAGTTTTCCCGTGGCCCTGAACCAGACATTTTGGAACGGGGGTAGTTTTTTGCCAGAAATATAATGGGTGAGATCTGTAGGGCGTAATTCTATAGGCCGTTCTTTTTGCCAGTACATGCGTACATTTTCCGGAGCGTGATCGATAAACTGTTCAGCCAGCTGTTTTTCACTGGCAAGCTTGTCGGGCCGGGGAACATCCGGCATTTCAAAGGAGTGTTCCAATCCTTCTTCAACTATTTGAAAAGACGCCGACATTGAAAAAATTGCCTTACCATGTTGGATGGCAACCACGCGGCGTGTGGTGAAGCTTCCGCCATCACGAATTCTATCTACCTCATAGATGATAGGATTTTCAGGATCCCCAGGTCTCATAAAATAACCATGCAATGAATGAACTCTGCGCTCTTCTTCAACAGTTCGCTGGGCTGCCACAAGCGCCTGCCCAATTACCTGACCGCCAAAAACCCGTTGCCAACCAACCTTGGGGCTGCGTCCGCGAAATAGATTGATTTCCAATCTTTCTAAATCCAGTGTGGTAAGCAGGGTTTTGACGGATTGGGACATGAGGGTTCCTATTGAGATTTACTGCGACGATTTGTGAAAGAAGATAATTCGACTCACATAGTTTGTTGGCTTAAATTGCCGTTTGGAAGAGGTTAAGTAAACCTAGAGTTTATAAGGCGGACATTTTTGCAATGGCAAAGGCTTCATCAAACAATCCTATTCAAAAAGACAGCTATGATATTGTAATTGCTGGCGGTGGTTATGTAGGCCTGTCTGTGGGCGTTGCCATTGCTGATCAAGCGCCGCATCTTAAGATACTGATTGCAGATGGCGCACCAGAAGATGCTTTGAAAAAAGATGAACGTGCATCTGCAATTGCAGCTGCAGCTACCAGAATGCTTTCTACCCTGCAGGTCTGGAAAGATATTGAAAAGGATGCCCAACCGATCAACGAAATGATTGTCACTGACTCGAAACTATCTGATGTGACCCGTCCGGTATTTCTGACCTTTGGCTCTGATCCCGAAGGAAAAGAAGACAGTCAGCCTTTTGCTCACATGGTGCCCAATCGAACCATGGTTCGCGCACTACGTGAACGTGCTAAAACCCTAGGCATTACGCAAGTTTTTTTAACTTCGGTTGAAAATTTTGAGAGACAAGGATCGCATGTTTTGATTGATCTTCAGGGTGGAAAACGACTTACCGCGCGTTTGCTTGTTGCTGCCGATGGCGTTCGATCCAAAATGCGCGATCTTGCAGGCATCAAGACCGTTCATTGGCCGTATGATCAATGGGGTATTGTCACAACGGTTGCCCATGAGAGAGAGCATCATGGGCGAGCGGTAGAGCATTTTTTGCCCGCCGGCCCTTTTGCAATTTTGCCGTTGAAAGGCAATCGTTCTTCACTCGTGTGGACAGAGAGTGAGCGAGACGCGAAGCGGCTTTTATCGATGGATGATTTTTCTTTTGAGTTGGAACTTGAGCAGCGCTTTGGTCACGAGCTTGGAGAGATATCGATTGATGGGCCAAGAAAAGCTTTTCCGCTCGGGTTAACTTTGGCACGCGAATTTGTTGCCGACCGGATAGCACTGGTGGGCGATGCAGCCCATGGCATTCATCCAATCGCTGGTCAGGGACTTAATTTGGGTTTCAAAGATGCGGCGGCTTTGGCGCAAACCATCGTGGAAGCTGATCGTCTTGGCCTAGATATCGGATCGTTGCCTGTCCTTGAGCGCTATCAACAATGGCGCCGATTTGACACTGTACAAATGGGCGTGGTTACGGATGTTCTCAATCGTCTCTTTTCAAACGATAATCCGTTTTTGCGTATCGCACGTAATGTCGGCCTAGGCATTGTGGACCGTATGCCATGGATGAAAAAATCCTTCATCGAACAAGCTGCGGGTAATCAACCTGGCACACCGAAACTCTTGCGCGGCGAACAGATATAAGTCTTAGGCTTTCAGATCTGCTGCGCTTAGTTCTCTTGCTTCTGATATTACAAGTATCGGAATGCCATCGCGAATGGGAAATCCAAGTTTAGCAGATCGCGAAATTAATTCATTTTCAGATTTCGCAAAAGTTAGTGGGCCACCGGTAACTGGACAAACCAATTTTGTGAGCAGAAAACGATCGGTTTTCGTTTTTACGGTTTTGCTGTTCATTGTAGATGCGTTTGTGTGTTATCGCCTTTTGCCAGCGCCATCTCGGTGATAGCGACCAGCGTTTCAGCGCGGGTTTTCAGGTCGGCTGCTTCAAGCAAAGCCTGCTTTTCTGCAGGGCCATAGGGGCTCATCATACATAAGGCAGTTACAAGCGTTTCGTCATCGGTGTTTTCTACCGCTGACCAATCGGTCTCCATGTCATTTGCATCCAAATATCTACGAAATGTATCGATCAGCAGCTTTCTATTGATCGCCTTTTCGTCTGCTTCCAGCTTTTCTTGATTGATTAAATCATCAGCGTTTGCCTGCATTTGCACCATTCTAAACTCCGAATGAGGTGGTAGTTCCTCGATTACATTGAAACGACAAATACCAGAAAGGTTGATCATGTATCGGCCATCACCAGTTTCCTGAAATCCGGTCAATCTCCCAATACAACCGGTCTTATAAAGTTTTGGACCGTGCTCACCTTCTCCCGAAGCCAAGTCCGGCTGTATCATGCCAATTAATTTGTCGTTCTTTAGTGCGTGGTCTGTCATTGCAAGATAACGAGGCTCGAAAATATTCAAAGGCATGTTCCCGCCGGGTAAGAGCAGGGCGCCTGATAGAGGGAACACCGGAATAATCTCCGGCAAATCCTCTATTGATTTGTAACGCTTGTTGCCTGCTCTCATTGCGATCATCCGATTAACTTCGCCTTCATCCCTACCATGTGGGGCGAGCAAGGTAAAACTCAAGTGGCTTTGGTATTGTCTGGATTCTATTAAAGGATCAGGAGAATAAGACAGACGACAAACGGCGTCTGCCATAAGACGTTGCTGGGTCCTTTGGTCCCCATGCTTCAAAAAACTGTAACAATTGCTCACGTGCGCCGTCTTCGCGCCAAGCGCGGTCTTTGGCGATTATATCCAAGAGGTGATCCGCTGCCTCTTCATGCTTACCAGCAGCAGCCACGGCAATTGCTAAATCAAATCGCAAATCCTTGTTCGCTGGGTCCTTTTCAACTTGATCCGCCAACTCAGAATAATCGCCGACTTCAGCGGCTTGTTCTTCCAAAGCTATTGCGGCACGCAAGCCTTCTACGGCCTGATGCCCTTTTGCTTCACCAGCCTGAAGTAGAACCTGTTTTGCTTGTTCCAATTGGCCTAGTTTCAATGCAACCATACCGTATCCGGCAATGGCATCCAGATTATCAGGAACTTGATTGATAATGGCGCTATAAAGTTCTGCAGCTTCTTGGTATTTTTCTTCAAGCAAATATTCTTTAGCCTCGACCAAGGCTAAATCCAATTCCGAGGGACCAGTTGGGCCAACTAATTTTTCAATGAATTGGACAATCTCGCGTTCAGACTTTGCGCCCATAAATCCATCGGCTGGCTTACCATTTACAAATGCAACCACAGCCGGGATTGATTTAATACCCATCTGGCCAGAGACCTCTGGGTGTTCGTCAATATTCATTTTAACCAATTTGACTTTGCCGCCGGCATCAGCGACGGCCTTTTCTAGGATAGGCGCCAATTGTTTGCATGGCCCACACCAAGGGGCCCAGAAATCGATCAGGACTGGCCGTTCATTGGAAGCATCCACCACTTCAGGCATAAACTCTGCATTTGTTATGTCTTTTACAGGTTCGAGGGATGATGTAGCGCCCAAGTTTAAAAGCCCGGTAGGATCAACAGATTTAGGAGCTTCCGGTTTGGGTTGTGCGTCATAATTTACGCCCCCAGACATTTGCCCGCCGTAATTGCTTCCAAATCCAAATTCATTTCCACTCATGGGACATCCAATCAATCTTAAAACTTATTCTAGCGGCTTTAGACTGCTTCGGAAACCTGCACAATCAAGGGCTCGTGATTTACATGCTTCAAGAAGCGAAGCAAATCTTCCCGTGAAATAGTTGTTGTCATCTCATTGATCAATGGATGGCAATTAATTAATTCATTCTCTAGCAATGGGGCATCAATGATGACCTTCACTTTGTTGTCTTTGTCATTTACGGGTGCAAATGCATTTACCGAACCTGGCTTCACGCCGAGATACTCCATCAAGTAGTCTTCATTCGCAAAGGAGACGCGGCCTGAAGCGCCGATGAGCCCATGTACCTTGTTCAAGGAAATACGAACTTTATTGCCAGCGACAATCAAAAAGAAATTGCCCTTCTTGTCTTTCACAAAAAGGTTTTTGGTATGTCCGCCCGGAATTGACGTTGTTACATGATCTGATTCTTCAACCGTAAAAACGGCTTCATGGGTGTGGGTCGTAACTTTCATTCCCATTTCATCGAGCATCTTCAATAACTCTTCGGGCATTGCAGGTTGTGAAAGGGGAGTAAGGCTTTTCATTGCTTAACCGATCTTGTTTGTTTCGTCTTTGCATCGATTTTGATGGAATTTTGTAAATGCATTGGTTTCTGGCTATCATCAACCGTTTAGTCAAGAACGGCTTTGGTAACCAAGAAACCAAATGAGATTCAATTTGTATCCCTCAAAATGTTCTTTGGGCCTTGCAATCGCTACAAACTTGCGTCATAGAAGCGCCGTTCGCAACGGAAAATTTCCGATGCAAGAGAGCGGGTGTAGCTCAGGGGTAGAGCACAACCTTGCCAAGGTTGGGGTCGTGGGTTCGAATCCCATCGCCCGCTCCAGATTTTCCTATTA
>JAFMHL010000015.1 GCA_017854535.1 Nitratireductor sp. | reverse complement strand
CCTAATTCACTCCGGTGAAAAGGGCGCGGTGTCAGATCAAGTCGAGACTTTTACAATTCAACTAACCAAGCGTCTGATAATTCAATTCAATCGCCAATAGCTTCTTTTCTTGATTCTGTTCGCAGTCCTAAAATTTTACTACCGAATATCATCGCTGCTGCAGTCTTGGCCGTGATGAATATATCAACGGCCTTATCTGTAGCGGCGTTGGTGTTCTCCGGGCCTATGGTTGCTTATATGTCGACTGGGATAGGGCTTTATCTAGTAGGCACTGTTGTCGGCGGAATATTGGTGGCAGCAGCAAGTGGCTATAAAGCGATCATCGCTGGTCCACGCAGTGGTCAAGCGCCAATTGTTGCGTCTTTAGTGGCTGGAATCGTGATTGCCATGGACGGGCAGCCAATCGAGGCAATAGCGGCAACAGCGATTGTTGCTATTCTTGCCAGCTCAATTTTTATTAGTCTGCTTTTATATGGTTTAGGACGAGCCAAGCTTGGAGGCATGGTTCGTTATATTCCCTATCCGGTGATGGGCGGGTTTTTTGCCGGCTTGGGGTTCTTGTTGTTCAAGGGCGGTGTTTTGGTTTCGCTGGGACCGCTGGTTTCCAGCAATGATTTGTCGAGTTTTATGACCACCAATGTATTGTTGCACTTTGTGCCAGCTGCAGTTTTTGCGGTGCTTCTTTATGTGCTCGACCAACGGTTTTCACACTGGTTGCTAATGCCAGTTTATCTGGTTGGAACTCTGGCTATTTTTTACCTCATGTTATTCTTAACGGGTATGAGCCTTGAAAATGCCGCGGCAGAAACCTGGCTTCCAGCAACAAGTGCTGGCGATACAAGGTTTCTTCCAGTTCTAACCCTTGAGCAGTTTAACCAAGTCGATTGGACAGCTGTTCTTGCCCAATCGAGTACAATCATGGTTATGGCGCTGATGTCTGTGATTATGGTTCTGCTTGATACTTCAGGCGTGGAAATTATCATTGATCGCGATCTAGATCCCAATCATGAATTGAAAGCATCTGGTAAGGCTAATCTAGTAAATGGATTGTCGACCGGGATCATATCGTTGCAGTCTGCATCTGATACCGCCTTTACCTATAAGCTTGGCGGTGACCGCTTTATCATGATTCTGGCCTATGGTGCCTTTGTTGCCGCTGTGATTGTTGTTGGCCCAAGTCCTATTGCCTATGTTCCAACCCTCATGCTGGGTGGATTGTTGATGTATATCGGCATCGATTTCCTGATGACCTGGGTTTGGTATGCACGAAAAAAACTGCCGCTGAAGGATTTCCTGGTTGTTTGTGTGATCTTGTTTGTTGTGGCGGTCTACGGCCTTTTGGAGGGCGTTGTAGCAGGTGTGATTTTGGCAATCATTTTGTTCGTTCACAGCTATAGCCAATTAAGCGTTATCAAAGCCAATCTTACCGGCTCGGAACAAGTTAGTAATGTTGACCGAGATCAACGCAGAACGCGCTACCTCGATAAGCACGGCGACCGAATGCATATATTTGTGCTTCAGGGATTTTTGTTTTTTGGAACAGCGAGCAGACTGCTTGAGGATATTCGGGCATTACTGGATAAACCTGATCGGAAAAATTTGAAGTTTCTTCTGCTCGATTTCAAATTGGTCGATGCAATGGATACTTCAGCAGCAAATAGTTTTGCCAAGCTTTTGCAGGTTTGCAAGAAGAATGAGGTCGCATTGATTGTAACGGGCTGTTCTCAGGACATTTCAAACCGCTTGAGCGTTTTAGGAGAGGGGGAACCTTCTGGAAATTTGGCGTTGTTTAGTAATCTCGATGAAGGGATTGCCTGGTGTCATGATAAAATGTTGGAAAATTTGGAACATGATGAGGCAGATGGCTCACCAGTAGAGATATTATCTCAGCTTTTGGAAGATAAAGATGCGGCGATAGCAGTTTCAAAAAATTTCCGAGAAGTGAAAATTTCAGGAGGTGAAGCGCTGTTTTGCCAAGGAGACCCGGGTGATGCATTGTATCTCATTGTAGAGGGAACAGTTTCGATTGTTTTGGAATTGCCTGACAACAAAAAACTACATCTAAGAACCATGCGCGCCGGAGCGATATTGGGTGAAATGGCTTTATATACGGGAGCCCCGCGATCTGCATCTGCCATAGTAAATGGAGACAGTGTATTTTATCGGCTGGATCAAGAGTCATATAAACGCATGAATGATAAGCAGCCAGCTGAGGCAAGCTTGTTTCACTCTTTCATTGTCAGGCTGATTTCTGAGCGTCTGGCGCGTGCCAACAAGGCAATCATGGCCTTGTCGCGCTAGACAACGTTCGTCATTGTAAGCTTCTCCCATTCATTTTGCTCCACTTGTTTTGCAGTAGCTTTCCTTGCGAATTAGGCCTACGCATCCTTTAGAGTTCGCCGGCAGAGGTGAATAAATTATCTTGCGATAGCAAAAAGAAAGTTGTGTTAGAAATGTCCAATAACAACATTCGAAAGTGGCTCCAAGAGCGTCCAGAAATCGAAACTGTGTTCGCCTGTATCTGTGATCTGAACGGCGCGATGCGGGGCAAACGCCTTCCGATTGAAAAAGCCAAAGAGATTATGGATGGCGGATTGCGGATGCCTCTATCGGTTTTGAGCGTAGATATCTGGGGCGAGGATATCGAGAACAACGAACTAGTATTTGAGACTGGCGACTCGGATGGAATATGTGACTATACGGGCCGGCCGATTGTTATGGTGAATTGGACCAGTCGTCCGTCAGCATTGGTCATGTTCTGGATGAGCACGGAAGATGGTGTCCCGTTTCCGGGTGACCCGCGTCATGCGCTTTCCAGTATTGTGGATCGCTATAAAGCGCTTGGTCTGACGCCAGTCGTAGCAACTGAGTTGGAATTTTATTTGTGTGATCCGTCGGAAGCACAACCACAACCGCCGCGTTCTCCGGTTACAGGTAAGCGTCTGGATTCAGATGGGGCTTTGTCGCTGGATGAGTTGCAACATTTTGATGCATTCCTCAATGATGTTTACGATGCTTGCCAGGAGCAGGGTATTCCGGCCGATGCCGCAATTTCTGAAAACGGGGCAGGTCAGTTTGAAATCAACATGGTTCATGTGGCCGACCCGCTACAGGCTGCAGATGATGCGGTGTTGTTCAAACGGTTGGTACACGGCATCGCCCGCAAGCACGACATGGCTGCTACTTTCATGGCCAAGCCATATGGCGACAGGTCAGGCAATGGTTTTCATGTTCATTTCAGCCTTGTGGATGAAAATGGTGTGAACCTGTTTGATAATGGCGGCGATGAAGGCACACCGCTGATGTTGAATGCCGTTGCTGGGTTGCTCGCGACCATGCAGGAAAACACGCTTACATTTGCACCTCACGAAAACTCCTATAGACGGCTTTTGCCAGGCACACATGCGCCAACGGGCGTTGCTTGGGGTTATGAGAACCGCACTGCGGCCATTCGTATTCCAGGGGGCAGCCATAAAGCGCGGCGGATTGAACATCGTGTTGCAGGTGCAGATGCCAATCCTTATTTGGTAGTATCTAGTATATTAGGCGGCGCACTTGTGGGAATAGAAAGCAAGATGGAGCCTCAAGCACCGATTGAGGGCGATGCATATAGCCAAAAGCTTGACCATCTTCCGCTCGACTGGGCAACGGCGATTCAAGCATTTCATCGAGGTCAGCATGTTGAGAATATATATTCCAAAAGACTGCAAACCATGTTGGTTGAGTGTAAAATGCAGGAACTCAAGAGGTTTGCGCGTCAAGTAACCGATTTCGAATATGATAGTTATCTGGAGACTGTATGATGGCGATTGAAACGTTTGCCAGCAATGGTCAGACTAATCATACAGATAGTTACTACGCAGCCAGCGCAAATCCTTCACCGGAGCGTCCGGCGTTAAAAGGCGATCATCAGATTGATATTTGTATTGTCGGCGCAGGTTATAGCGGCCTATCGACAGGTCTTCATCTGGCAGAAAAAGGCTACAAGGTAGCCATTCTCGAAGGTGCAAGGGTAGGTTGGGGTGCTTCTGGCCGCAATGGTGGTCAGATCGTCAATGGCCTGAATGCCAGTTTGCAAACCATCAAAAAGCGCTATGGGCAAGACACGGCAAATTTTGTTGCGGGCTTGGTTCAAGAAGGTGGAGAGATCATCCGTGAGCGCGTCAAAACCTATGATATCAAATGTGATTTGAAACCGGGGAATATATTCACCGGTTTAACTTCTGCTCATATGAAAGAGTTGGAAGCACGGCGCGCTCTTTGGGCCAGCTATGGTATTCACAATCAGGATATGCTGGATAAATCGCAATTGCGCGAGCATATCGGTTCAGACCTTTATGAAGGCGGTATGATTGACCATACGGGCGGTCATATGCATCCGCTTAATTTATGTTTAGGAGAAGCTGCTGCCTTTGAAAAATTGGGTGGCATGATTTATGAACAATCCCCGGTCATCGATGCTGATATTGAAGCAGCAAAGCCTGTTGTAACAACAACAAATGGTTCGATGACCTGCAATACGCTTATTTTATGCGGCAATGCATATCTTGGTCATGTTGTGCCAGCTTTGACTGCGCGTGTTATGCCTGTTTCTACGCAGATGATGGTGACCATTCCTTTGGGGGATGAACAGGCGAATACCTTGTTACCAAGTGATAAATGCGTTGAAGATGTCCGTTATATCCTCGATTATTTCCGCCTCTCAGCTGACAAAAGGCTAATTTTTGGCGGTGGTACGGTCTATGGTGGGACGGACCCAGCAGATGTTGTTGCCAAGCTGAGACCAGCAATGGAGAAGGTTTATCCAAGTCTAAAGGGCATTAAAATCGACTATGCCTGGAGTGGAAATTTTGCGCTTTCGTTTAGCCGCGTTCCTCAATTGGGTCGTCTTGGAACCAATACCTACTTCTCTCACGGGTATTCCGGTCATGGGGTCACTGGATCTCACATATTTGGTAAAATCCTGGCGCAGGCAATTGATGGCGATAGAACTCGCTTCGATGTTTTTGCGAAAGTGCCTTGGTATCCGTTTCCAGGGGGAAGGGCGCTGCGTGTGCCGTACTCAATGGTTGGTTCGTGGTATTATGCGATGCGTGATCGATTGGGCGTTTAACAAGAGATGATTGGCAGAAATGAAGATCGCTTTCTAGTTGGTGTGCTTAACTAACAACCAAATTGCGGCCTTGGTCTTTTGCTTCGTATAAGCGTTTGTCTGCGGTCAGATAAATTTGATTGGCAGTATCTGTTTTTTGGTTGCTTGCAATGCCTACTGAGATTGTGATTGGAAGAGATTTTCCTTCCCAATTCAGCTCCATGTTCTCAATGCGTTTTCTATATCGCTCGCCAATCGACTTAAGGTCAGCACCAGTTGCATAAGGCGCTAAGATTGCGAATTCTTCACCGCCGACGCGGGCAATCACATCATATTCGCGGGCTAGAATAGAGATTTGTTCGGCGACTTTTTTCAAGACCATGTCACCTGCAGAATGGCCGAAGGTGTCATTAATAGATTTGAAATTGTCGAGATCCATCAAAAACAAGCCAAAGGCGGCTCCGGTTTTGTCGAATTCTTCGAAATAGGCTACCAACGCAGCATCAAAATAGGCGCGGTTTGAAATTCCTGTTAAACCGTCGTTCATTGCCATTGTTTCAAGGCGGTTGGCTTTTTCAGCCGCCAGACGGCGTTCTTTTTGATTGTGGACGTGATTTGGATAAATGATCACCAGCGAATGGAAGAGACCAGCAAGCAGCACGGCCAAAGTTGCCGCTAAAAGCCTATCCGACTTTGACCAATTTTCAGGCTCTAGAATAGAGTTGAAGTTGATTTCACTAATTTGGGCGAACCATGCCAATATTACAAGACCAGCGCCAATACCTAAGAAAATGGTATTGAACATAAGCATGCTACTTGAGTTATCTGTCTTGCGTTTAAGCACCCGTTATTCCCCTCGTTTGGCCCCTCAGGTATGCTTTACACTAGCGTAGTAACGCTAAAACCAGATTAAGTTGATTGGTTAATATTTGTGTAAAAACTGCTAAAATTTTAATCATTTCAATCGGATATGCTTACAAAGAAATATCAGTATTATGTGAAACATGGCTTTATTTTTGCTTGTTTCGGTTGGCCAATTTGCAGTACAGACCCTAATGGATTATCGAACATTTATTCGCGACAATGCCCGCTGGTTAACTGGCGGATTTATGCTGTGTCTTTTTTCCTCGTTCGGTCAGACTTTCTTCATCTCACTATCCGGCGGTCATATCAGGGCTGAATACGGCTTGAGCAATGGCGAATGGGGCAGTTTATACATGTTTGCGACACTTGCCAGTGCGCTGACATTGCCTGTGTTGGGCCGTATCGTTGATTTTCTTTCCGTCGCAAAAACTGCTTTGATCGTTATTCCTATGCTTGCTTTGGCCTGTGGATTGATGGCGGTTTCAACCCATTGGCTTTTGCTCATTGGAACTATCTATTTGTTACGCCTGTTTGGCCAAGGCATGATGACCCATACCTCCATGACAGCCATGGGGCGGTGGTATTCTGGTCACAGGGGTAGGGCGGTATCTATCGCTACTTTGGGCCATCAGGCTGGCGAGGCATTATTGCCGATCGTCATGGTAGCCTTGTTTTTCTGGATAGGATGGCGTGGCACTTGGGCCTTATCAGTAGGGTTTTTGTTGCTGGTTGCTTTGCCGATTGTCTATTTGACCATGCGGGTCGAACGCCAACCCAAGCTGAACGACAAAAAAGAAGTCAAACGTATATCCAAAGACTGGACAAGGGCTGAGGTTTTGCGCGATCCGTTGTTCTGGCTTTTGCTCTTGGGCGTGCTTGCCCCGTCTTTTATTGGCACGACGATCTTCTTTCATCAGGCCTATCTATTGGAAATAAGGGGATGGGGCGCCGAAGCCTTTGCTTCCGCCTTTATCGTTATGGCCACCATGACCATCACCTTCGCTCTTATCAGCGGTTATCTGGTCGACCGATTTGGATCGGTGCGGGTGCTTCCTTTTTATTTTCTGCCTTTAGCCATGGCGTGTTTTTCGCTCTATGGCATAAGTCCCGAGTTTGGAATTTATATCTTCATGGCGTTTTTGGGGATTTCATATGGAATATCCTCAACGCTTTTCGGTGCCATCTGGCCAGAGATTTATGGAACACTGCATTTGGGTGCAATTAGATCAGTAACGGTTGCGATGATGGTGTTTTCAAGCGCAATGGGACCCGGTGTTACGGGGCTTTTAATTGATGCAGGTGTGTCCTACCTCTTGCAGATATTTGTGATGGGGTGTTATTGCCTTGCAGCCAGCCTCATTATGCTGTTTGTAACCCGAAAACTACTTTCCCGAACCTGATTCAGAAGAAAACACCATGACCGTAACTGTCCGTTTTGCTCCATCACCTACCGGTAATATCCATATTGGTAATGCCCGAACTGCATTGGTCAACTGGATTTATGCCAAGAAAAATGGTGGCAATTTTATCCTTCGTTACGACGATACAGATCAGGTTCGCTCCAAACAGGAATATGTGGATGGGATTGCGCGTGACCTGAAATGGCTTGGGATTGTTCCCGACCGTGTTGAAAAACAGTCTGCAAGGTTCGAAGCCTACCGTAAGGCGACAGACAAGCTGATTGCTGATGGTCTTCTTTATGCTTGTTATGAAACTGCAGAAGAGTTGGATAAACAGCGTAAGCGTCTTGCCATGCGCGGAAAGCCGCCGATCTATACACGCGATGGTCTGAACTATTCCGATGAAGATCTAGAAAAGTTCAAACGGGAAGGACGCACACCGCATTGGCGCTTTTTGTTGCCGAACCATGATGGCGATCCATTCTCACCAAAACGTACCGAAGTGAAATGGGATGATATTGTCCGTGGTCCTCAGACCATCGATTTGGCTTCCATGTCAGATCCGGTTTTGGTACGCGAAGATGGCAGCTGGCTTTATACTTTGCCTAGCGTTGTTGATGATATTGAAATGGGCGTGACCCATATCATCAGAGGTGATGATCATGTGACAAACACAGGGGCACAAATTGCGATATTCAAGGCAGTTGGCGGAACACCTCCATCCTTCGGCCACCACAATCTTTTAACAACAGCAAGCGGCGAAGGCCTATCAAAACGCCTTGGCTCACTTTCTCTTCAATCTCTTGCTGCAGATCACTATGAGCCAATGGCAGTTGCTTCTTTGGCAACCCTGATTGGAACATCTGAAGCGGTGGAAGCTGTGCCTGATATGGCGAGTTTGATCGAGCGTTATGACATTACCTCCATCACCAAATCAGCCGCGAAATTTGACGTTGCTGAGGTTGATAACCTCAACGCGAAGCTGGTTCATGATCTTGCTTATGGAGCGGTTCAGGCCCGTCTTGCAGCTGTAAATGCAGATGGTGGCGAAGCATTTTGGAATGCAGTACGAGGCAACATCAACAAGGTTGAAGAGGCTGCAGATTGGTGGGTAAAAATCGAGAATGCAAAACCTATCATAGATGCTGAAGATCGGGAGTTTATCTCACAAGCGGCAACGGTTTTACCTGAAACACCGTGGGATGCTTCGACTTGGGGTGCTTGGGTGAATGCGGTCAAGGAATTAACTGGCCGCAAAGGCAAAGGTTTATTCATGCCGCTACGCAAGGCTTTGACAGGTGACGAACACGGTCCCGAATTGGCAGCAATTTTACCGCTTATTGGACGGGAAAAAACTCTGGCCCGACTATCCTGATTGTTTTTTCAGGCTTTATAGCGACTTGAGATTTATCATTGATTGAAGCAAGTCTTTCAAGCGTTAGTCCGCCTGCAAGATTTTGCTCTGTCTCGATGTCCAAAGCCTGATCCGCGCGAAAGCTAGGCGTGGGTATCGTTGGTTTTGCGTCGACAGCTGCCGCAGCTTTTTCGCTTGCAGTAGTCCCAGCAATTTCTTCAAAACCACCACGGCTTGCAACTGACCTGCAAGAGCATTCTGAATTTACATTTTTTCTATAAGAGAAGGCATTTGGCAATGAGGCATATGCCTCACCGCTACGATATGAAATCGATTCTTCAGCGTCCCCATTTGGCATTGGGTGATAGAAAAGTTGAGTTTCTGTTCCTGGACACAATTGTTGGCATTGCTCCGCATCGCTTTCAAAACGGTTTTTTGACGTGGAAAAGCTGATGGGGAAATAGTAGCCATCGCAGGTTCTGACGCACAAAGTGCGGAACGTACCAGAGTGGTTATTCAGGTCTGGATTGTCGATACCTACAGTTCCCCGTTCGGTATAGGTTTTCGACCCGAATATCTGTTCCAATAGGGTTCGACGACGCGGTTGATCATTAGGCTCGCGATTAACAGATGCGGTTTCAATACAGCCATTCCTGTCGAGCGCCCTGAGAATTTTGTTGCGATCTTCACGCGTTGCACCGCCTCCGGCAAGGCTGTCTCTAGTACGCCTGAGCGATTCTATATTGGCATACATGCTTTGGAGACTTGAATTGATACGCCGGCAATTATTGGTGCGAAGCAGTTGGCAGCCATTTCTTGTTGCTGCCCGTTCTGTCTTCTTGATTTGTGAAAGCTGCTGGCTCATGGCGCGGTCATATTTGACATATTGGGAGGATTTTTTAGAGCCACGGCCTGTTTCAATGGATGCGAGTTGAGCTTGCAAAGATCTGCAGGTAGCTGATTGTTGGGCGTAGACTTCACCAGCGCTTGTAAGGGCGATAACGCATGCAAGTACCGCAACCAAAACGCAGTTCAACGCATTGAGAAACCAAGCATATGCATGGTTTGTAGAGTGCGATTGATTAGGTTTTGAATTCAAAGGGATCATTTGTCCGTGAACCATGAAGCGAAAAGCTATGTTTTAGATTTGCGTGACCATACCCACCTGATGTTTCAATACGGTTAATAGTTTGATAAAAACCAACTATAGATTTTACGCATGAATACAGCCTGAATGAGGCGTGAACCTGTCATCCAGTTGGAATTTAAGCTGTATAAACCTTCAATAAATACAGATCAAAAGGCGTTCGGGTTGAGACCACCATCAATCAGAAAGTTTTGGCCCGTTAGGTAGCCCGCATGAGCTGAACATAAAAACGCACAAAGCGCTCCAAATTCATCTGGTGTACCAAAGCGCTTTGCAGGAATGCCCGCCATGCTTTCATTGGCTTCTTGCTCTGCGCTGGTGCCTTTTTTCTCGGCAGCAAAGCTCAAGCTGCCACGAATTCTGTCTGTATCGAACTTTCCAGGCAGGATTTGATTGATAGTAACGTTTTTGGCTACCATCGGGCGCGCTACGCCAGCTAGAAAAGACGTAAGGCCGGCTCTGGCCCCTGATGAAAGATCAAGGCCAGGAATAGCTGACAACACGGAGGAGGACGTAATGTTGACGATCCGGCCAAATCCGCGATCGGCCATGCCATCGATATAGTGCTGGATCAACTCAATCGGGGTGATCATGTTCTGTGTAACGCCATCAATGATTTTTTCGCGGTCAAGTTCTCGAAAGTCACGAAATGGAGGGCCGCCATTGTTGTTCACCAATATATCCGGGTCAGGACATACATGGAAAAGTTGTTCTTGCGTTTTCTTTTGAGAAATATCTCCAAGCACCGTGATAACTTTTGCTTCTGTACGCTCTTCAATCTCCAATGCGGTCTTTAGCAAAACCTCTTCATTGCGGCCGTTTAGAAATATGGTGCATCCCGCGTCAGCCAAATGTTCGGCGCAGCCACGTCCAAGACCTCTGCTGCCAGCGCATATGATTGCTGATTTACCCGAAATACCAAGTTCCATGTTGCTCTCCTGAATTTGCTGTACAATTGAATAAGCATACAGAAATTCTTGTCCAGTCTTTCAGCTCATATTTGTTCGCAAAATGAATCAATAAGCGTTGTTAATGGCCTTTGACCATTGTCTTTTTAGATTTCATCGTTCAATAAATTTGAGAAGGCCGTTTGAAACACCCAATAAGGCGCTGGCCAATATGGCAACATTACCAACCATCCCAACTTATGCAGATATTGAAGCCGCCGCCGTGCGAATTGCGCCTGTAGCTAATAAAACACCTTTGTTGCGGTCGTCACTACTGGATGAATTGACCGGAGCCAGTGTTTATCTGAAAGCAGAAACGCTGCAACGTACTGGATCGTTCAAATTTCGTGGTGCGTATAATGCTATATCCGCGCTGGATGCCGAAGTAAGAGCTAAGGGTGTCGTCGCTGTTTCAAGTGGTAATCACGCTCAAGGCGTTGCAGAGGCCGCGCGTTTGATGGGCGTACCTGCAACCATCATCATGCCGAAGGATGCACCGGCAACAAAGGTTTTCAGAACGCGGCGCTCCGGCGCGGAGGTTATTTTATATGATCGCGTGACAGAAGATCGTGATGCGCTCGTCGCCAGTTGGCTAGAAAGCAATAATGCGCACTTCATTCATCCGTTCAATGATCCCTTTGTAATCGCTGGACAGGGAACTTCCGGTCTTGAAATTGCCAATGCCATGGGAGAAATGGGCAAAGATCCAGATAGTGTATATGTTTGCACAGGCGGTGGTGGTCTAACCGCCGGTATAGCATTGGCTATGGAACGGCACTTTCCATCGGCCAAAGTTCACAGTTGTGAGCCTGAAGGGTTTGATGATTACCGCCGTTCGCTCATCAAAGGAGAGCGGGTATCGAATGAAAAGCCAGGCGGCTCTGTATGTGATGCTATTGTGACGCCAATGCCCGGCGAAATCGGATTTGCAATCAATCGTGACTTATTGGGCGAGGGGCAGGTGGTCAGTGATAGCGAAGCGCTTTCAGCCGTTGCCTTTGCTTTTAATGAGTTGAAGCTAGTGGTGGAGCCGGGCGGGGCGGTTGCGCTTGCTGCTGTTATCAAGGCAGGAAAATCACTTGCAGGGAAAACTGTGGTAGCTGTGCTATCAGGCGGCAATATTGATCCTGAAACGCTTTCCCATGCCCTAAATAGTCATGGGTAATCAAACCAGCGATAAAAGCGAGCCAGCCAGCTTCGAACAAATGCCCCATTTGTTCGGCGCGCGCATGTCCTTGGGATATGCGGTGCAGTTTCTTTATGTTGGTTTATATCTGCCTTATTTTCCGCTTTGGTTAGAGGCGCGTGATTTAACGCCCTTAGAAATCAGCACAATCTTGTCCATGTCATTGGTCATTCGTGTTCTCGCATCCAGCCAGGTGATGGCATATGCAGACAAACATCGAGACCGTGCAAATTTGTTGACGCTGTTATATTTCGGCTCCGCATTTGCAATATTGCTCTATATTCCATCAGTTAGTTTTTGGCCCATCTTGGCAGTGACTTTGCTCTATAATCTGTTCTTTAATCCTGTTTTACCCTTGCTTGATGCTATCACCCTTTCGGGTGTTCGCCGATTTGATGCGGACTACGGTAAAATACGGATTTGGGGTTCTCTGGTTTTCATCTTGGCTAATCTAGGGGGCGGCGCTTTGCTGGTTGGCTTTGACGCAAATGCAATCTTGCTTGCGCTTGTTGCCTCGATGTTTCTTGGCGCTTTAGCGTCTTTGGTTCTGCCGCGTATCGGCAGGAAGAAAATTGCAATTACGTCCAAAGATGATCCAGTCTCAAGACGCGCTCTTTTGGCTAATCCGGTTTTTCTAATTGTTTTGACAGCCTCGGGCCTGGCCCAAGCCAGTCACGCATTTCTCTATGGGTTTGGTTCGATCTATTGGCAATCCATTGGTATTACAGGAACCATGATCGGCCTGTTATGGGCGATCGGCGTTATAGCTGAAGTGGTGCTGTTTCAGTTTTCGAAGGGTTTGCTAAAGCGCTTTTCGCCAGTTCATATGATCGCATTGGGATGTCTCGGTGGTGTCATTCGCTGGCTGGTTTTTCCATTTATTGAAGGCGAGGCGGCTTTCCTGTTTTTGCAGGTACTCCATGGATTGAGTTTTGGGGCAGTTCATATTGGAACCATGCACTATATTATGGAAGCTGTTCCTGAAGAAAATATCGGCGCAGCCCAAGGGGTTGGCTATGTTTTGGGCGGCGTGGTAATGGGATTAGCCGTGTTTTTGTCCGGACCCATTTATGATGCGGTTGCTGGATATGGTTTTTGGGTCATGTCAGCTCTTTGTTTTATAGCATTGATAATGCTGTATTTTACGCCAACGCCTTCTAGCCCCACAATTCAGGCTCGGGTGGAAAAATAGTCGACCCGTCATAGTTTATTGCAGGACTACGATCCTTCGTTAAAAGCAGCGGGCCATCAAGATCTACAAATTGTGCGCCTTGGGCCAGCAGCATAGCCGGGGCCATGGAGAGGGATGTACTAACCATGCAGCCGATCATGATCATAAAACCAGCGGCCTCTGCTTCTTTTTTCAATAACAATGCTTCGGTGAGCCCGCCGGACTTATCCAGTTTGATGTTGATGCAATCATAGCGCTTTCTCAATTGAGAAAGTTCAGCACGCGTATGAAGGCTTTCGTCGGCGCAAACGGGAATGAGGCGCTCAATGCTTTCCAAAACACCATCATTGCTGGATGGTAGGGGCTGTTCAATCAAATCTGCCTTTATCTCATTTGCTGTCTTCATGAAGGATGGAAAGGTTTTTTCATCCCAAGATTCGTTCGCATCCAGTATCAGTTTTGCCGTTGGTGCCGCTTCGCGAACAGCCAGCATGCGCTCCGTATCGCCATCGCCGCCCAGTTTGATTTTCAATACAGAACGTTCAGTGGCCTTAACCGTGTCCGCAGCCATCTTTTCCGGCGCTCCCAAACTGATGGTATAGGCCGTTAAAACATCCACTGGCCTTGCTATTCCAGCCAGTTGCCACACTGGTTTACTCAGTCTTTTTGCATCCAGGTCCCATAACGCGCAATCAATGGCGTTTCGCCCTGCGCCCGCTGGAAGCATCTTTTGCAATATTTCGCGCGTAATCCCGCTTTCAATTGCTGTTCTAAGGCTTTCTATCTGTTCAACGACGCTCTCAATTGTTTCGTTGTATCGAGCATAGGGTACGCATTCGCCTGTGCCGCGAGTCTCTCCATTCTCGATAATAACTTTTACAACATGGGCAGTGGTTCGTGAGCCGCGTGAAATTGTAAAGCTTCCAGCAATTGGCCAGTCTTCTTTGAGTATTTCCAGGGTTCTAACTGTGTTCATTTTGCATGTCCTGCGATATAAAAGCCCTAAGGGCGTTCTCAATGGTGGCAAGCCATTGGGAAAAGTGTAAAATTCGAGGAAGCAAATTAGATTCTATTGCTTATTAATCAAATGGAATCATTTTTGCATCAAATTACCATTGAGCCTTCTCCGTCAGGCGTCAACAAGGTCTAGTAATGAGCAGCCCGCAGGGAAAAATTCAACAAGGCTCTGATCAAGAAAGCATACCCGCTTCACTGATCGTTGAAACGCGGGACAATGAAGTTTTTGCCCGGCCGGTAGGCAATTGGATCATCTCGGATATCAATCAACCTGACAATCAGGTTTTATCGCTGGAAAAAACGGTTGCTGAAGGCAGGTCTCTTACCGTTGACCTATCTGGCTTGAAAAGCCTTGATACCTCTGGTGCCTGGTTGATTGAGCGTTTGCGGGAAAACTGGCAGGAAAAAGGTGGCACCGTCGCCGTCACCAATCCTTCATCGGATGCTACGCGTTTGATTGATGCAGTGACACGGCCTGTGGAGCCGACCATTATTAAAGAAGCAAAATCAAATGGTCTTGTTCGGATGGCAGAAAATATCGGCCAACTGGTTCATAACGTTTCAACTGACACCAAGATGGGCATGAATATCATTGGGGCGGCCATTCGTGGCCCACAGATGAAACTTGGGCGGCGCGGTGGCGTAAGGCCTATTTCCATTATCCATCATATTGATCGCATGGGTATTCGAGCCGTTCCGATTGTAATGTTGATGTCGTTTCTCATCGGCTCAATTGTTGCCCAACAAAGTGCGTTTCAGCTTCGTGTGTTCGGACTTGAAGTCTGGGCAGTTGATCTGGTTGGTGTGTTGTTACTGCGTGAAGTTGGCGTGCTTCTAACTGCAATCATGATCGCGGGACGTTCTGGTAGTGCCATGACGGCTGAAATTGGCTCCATGAAAATGCGTGAGGAAGTCGATGCGCTAACGGTGATCGGGTTGAACCCGGTTGGTGTATTGGTGTTTCCGCGTTTGGTGGCTTTAACGATCGCGCTGCCATTACTCTCGTTTCTGGCTAATATTGCTGCTCTGGCAGGCGCTGCGCTGGTTTTGCGATTCTATTCGGATATTTCACTGGCCGATTTTATTTTGCGGCTGCGTAACGGTATTGATCTTTCTACGGTCTTTTCAGGCATGATCAAAGCGCCATTTATGGCCTTGATTATTGGTGTTATGGCGGCTGTTGAGGGTTTGAAAGTTGAAGGAAGTGCCGAGAGCCTTGGCCGACGCACAACTTCCGCCGTGGTGAAAGCAATCTTCTTTGTTATCGTTGTTGATGGCCTGTTTGCCGTCTTCTACGCTTCGATTGATTTTTAGGAGATGGCAATGACACAACCCATTCAAGCTGCTTCAATTACAGGCAAAGAAGTTGTTCTTTCTGTTCAGGGCGTCGATGTTTCCTTTGGTTCGAAGCAAATTTTGGACAAGCTGGACCTCAATGTTTATCGCGGCGAAATCTTAGGCTTTGTAGGTGCTTCTGGTGCTGGTAAATCCGTTTTGATGCGCACTGTTTTGGGTCTGAACAAGAACCAAGGCGGCGATATAAATCTGTTTGGGTATGATTTTCCAAATGCCAGTGATGATGAGCGGTTTGCCCTTGATCAGCGCATTGGTGTGATGTTCCAGCATGGCGCTCTGTTCTCGTCATTGAGTGTTTTGGACAATATCAGAGTGCCGATGCGTGAATATCTGGATTTACCGGATAGGCTGATGGAAGAACTGGCGCGCGTTAAGATCGATTTGGTTGGTTTGCCGCAAGATGCAGCCCACAAACTGCCGTCTCAACTCTCAGGTGGCATGGTCAAAAGAGCAGCATTGGCGCGCGCTTTGTCGCTTGATCCTGAATTGGTGTTTCTCGACGAGCCGACCTCCGGTCTCGATCCAATTGGTGCCGCTGATTTTGACGAATTGATTGCAACCTTGCGCGACACATTGGGTTTGACCGTTTATATGGTAACACACGATCTCGACAGTTTGTTTTCAGTGTGTGACCGTATTGCTGTTTTGGCGGATAAAAAGGTTCTTGTAGAGGGAGATTTGTCTACAATGCTTGCATCAGAGCACGAATGGGTGCAGTCCTATTTCAGGGGCAAGAGAGCACGGCAAATCGTCCGCAATGATGAAATTTGGGCGTAACGGATAGGATTATGGAAACCAGAGCAAACTACGTAGCGGTTGGTTTTTTTACCATGGCGGTCATTCTGGCCAGCTTCGCATTCATTTATTGGGTGGCAAAGCTGGATGAATCAGCACCGCAACGCCCCCTAAATGTTCGTATTCTAGGCGCTGTAACCGGTCTGGCTGCGGGTAGCGAAGTACATTTCAACGGTATCAAAGTTGGCCAGGTAAACCGGGTTGTGTTTAATCCTGATGATCCGCGTGAAGTATTTGCGATTTCTCAAATCAATGAAGACACTCCCGTTCGCGCTGATACGACTGCCACCATCGGGTCGCAGGGCCTGACAGGTGTTGCCTATATCTCCCTAAAAGGTGGGTCGCCCGATGCGATTTCTCTTTTTGAAACCGGAGAAGATGGCAATCCGCCAATGATCAGCGCCAAGCCGTCGGCGGTCGCAGATATTCTCGAAACGGTTCGCGATGTGGCATCGAAGGCCAATGATACGCTTGGAAGTTTGAAGCAATTCGTTGAAGAGAGTAGGGGGCCGATGTCTACTACCTTGTCAAATGTTGAAAAGTTTTCCGGTGCTCTTGGTCGTAACTCCGAAGGCATTGATGAGTTTTTGCAAAGCGCGTCAGGTATCGGCCAGTCTCTTTCGTCCCTTGGCGAGAAGATGGATGGCACCATCAAGGGGCTTGAAAAACTGGTTGAGGCTGTTGATCCGCAAAAGGTCAAAAACACAGTTGATAATGTTGAGGCATTTACAGGCAATCTAAAACGCGGCAGCGAGAAGATTGATACGGTCGTTGCATCTGTTGAAAAAATTGCCACCGATCTGGAATCATTTTCAGGAAACTTGAATGCCAGTTTGAAGAAATTTGATGGCGTTATGGATGCCGTGGACAGCGAAAGTGTTAAACAAGCGGTTGCGGACATCAGAGAGACTGCATCAGGCGCTAAGCAGGTTGTAAACGATGCGCGCGGGTTGAGCCAGACTTTGGCAAATCGTAAGGGTGACATTGACGCGATTGTAACCAGCGCAAAAGAAATGACTGATCGTCTGAACCAGTCGTCCAAACTGGTCGACGGGGTCTTGGTCAAACTTGACGGGTTCCTTGGTGCTGAAGGTTCTGAGAGTGTCATGTCTGACATTCGCTTGACCTTGGCTGACTTTAGAAAAGTTGCCCAAACCTTGCAGACTTCGGTGACGAGTATTTCCGGCGGGTTGTCGAGATTTTCAAATTCAGGATTGCAGGATCTGCAATCTCTTATTGGTGATGCGCGCCGTTCTGTCAGCCGCATCGACCGCGTTATTAGCAATGTTGAGCGAAATCCACAGGGCTTGTTGTTTGGCAACAGTGCAGATGTGAAAACCTTTAATGGGCGGCCGAGACGTTAGTTTGGCTTTTAAGAATTGAACTGGGTGAATGAACGAATGAAACTGTTAAACAAAACACTTGTAGTTATGGCAATGGCCTCTACCATGATGGTTTCAGGCTGTAATTCCTTGATCCCATTCCCACCGTCCAACACCTATGATTTGACGGCACCTCGCGACTTTTCCGGCTTGAAGGGTAGTTCACGGGCACAAATCCTTATACTTGAACCATCTGCGTTGAAGGCTTTGGATAGTCAGGAAATCGTTGTTAAGCCGTCGTCTTCTGAAGTTGAATATCTTGCGAAGTCTCAATGGAGTGATCGACTACCGAAATTGGTTCAAGCCAAACTGATCGAAACATTTGAAAATACAGATCGTATTCGTGCGGTTGCAAAACCCGGGGAAGGGCTTGTGATCGACTATCAAGTCGTCAGTGATATCCGGTCATTTGAGGCGAGTGTTGGCGGGGTGAAGCAGGCGCTTGTTTCGATTTCTGTGAAACTGGTTAGCGACCGCACCGGCAAGGTAGTGCGTTCGAAAGTATTCACAGAAACTTCGCCACTGTCAGGCACGGGTAGCCTTGATATTGTTTTTGGCCTCGATAAAGCCTTTGACAAGGTTGCGCGCGAAATGGTTTCTTGGACGTTCTCAGGAATTTGAATTCTGGAAAGCTTGGTATTTAGAGCGGCCAAACCAACATGATGGTTGGAACAGCGACCACAATTACTATTACCTCCAGCAATAACCCCATTCGCCAATAATCGCCAAATTGGTAGTTACCCGGCCCCATGATGATCGTGTTATTTTTATGCCCGATAGGGGTTAAGAATGCACAAGATGCAGCGACAGCCACGCCCATTAAGAACGGGTCAGGATTGGCCCCTATGGATTGCGCTACGCTCACAGAAATTGGCGCTGTTATCAGTGCGGTAGCCACATTGTTGAGAAAATCAGATAAAGTCATGGTTATGATCATAATGACCGTCAATACGCCCCAAGCAGGCAGGTTTGATGTCTGAGTGACAATAAGATTTGCAATGAGCTGACTACCGCCCGTTGTCTCAAGGGCTGTTCCGACGGGAATCAGAGACGCCAAGAGGACGATCACTTTCCATTCGATCATTGCGTAAAAATCACGCCCGCCAATAATGCCGACAGCGAGATAGGCGATAACACAAATCGCAAGCGCGATCGCCAATGAAGTAATTTCAAGAACGGATAAGACAATTGCAGCGGCAAAGAAGGCAATTGCGAGCAATGCCTTTGTGCGTTGCAATACTTCCAATTGGCGGTTGGCTAGAGGCAGAACTCCGAGCCAGTTGCTGGCGTTAGAAATACTGTCATGGGGGCCGATGAGAAGAAGCAAGTCTCCAGCCTTGATGGGCAATTGGCGAACACGGTCTCTGAATTTTTTACCCTGACGCGATACACCCAGCAAGGTTACGCCATGGCGCTGTACCAATCTCATAGATTGCGTTGTTCTGCCGACAATGCTTGCATCTTCAGGAACGATAGCTTCAACAAGGCTTAGGGAACGACCTAACAGGCCACCGTGCTTTTCAGTCCCAACAACATCTAATTCCGCAGCGCCCATAAAGGCCTCGATTTGTTTTGAATCGCCTTCCAGGACCAGAAAATCGCTTTTGCGAATTTCACGGTTTTGGGAAAATCCTGGTAGCCGTTTGCCCTGGCGAACCAGTCCCAAGATAGTCACGTCGTTTTCGTCTGCCACTGGATAGAGTTCTTTGAGGGGCAACCCTATGGACTTTGAATCTTCCTTCATACGTGCTTCTGCGATATAAAGGCCTGCATCGCCTTCCATTGACATGGCATTGGGCCGAGCTGGTAGCAAACGCCAGCCTATGAGGGCGACATAAGCGATGCCTGCAATAGCAACAGCTAACCCCACGGGGGCAAAATCAAACATCAGGAATGGTTCACCTAAGGCATCTTCGCGATATTGAGCAATGACGATATTTGGCGGGGTGCCTATTAACGTGATCATCCCGCCAAGGATGGTTCCAAATGATAATGGCATCAGGGTTAGGGAGGCAGCCCGTTTTTCTTTTCGTGCCACGTCCATGTCGAGCGACATCAGCAAAGCAAGGGCGGCTACATTGTTGATGATGGCGGAGAGGGCTGCGCCCACAACGGCCATTATGCTGATATGGGTTGATAGTCTGCGATCTGGACTGGTTACATGGCGTGCTATCAATTCAACAGCGCCGGAATTCATCAATCCGCGGGATACAATGAGGACCAATGCAATGATTACGACAGCAGGATGTCCAAAGCCTTCGAACGCTTTGCTGGGCTCAATAATCCCGAACATGACAGTAACAATAAGCGCAACAAAGGCGACCAGGTCATAGCGAAGTCGCCCCCAGACAAGCATTGCAAATAAAACTAGAAGGATCGCAAATAGTATAATCAGATCAGTTGACATGTAACAGGTTTCCCAAAGGCAATAGGTCGATGGACCTATTGTGTCACAGGGGTTTAACTACGTCCAACTTCCGATCATGTGTTTCACTGGTGTAGTGAAGTGAACTGTGCTCGCTTACTTGAAACCTAGTTCCCAAATCTACCAGAAGCATGTGCCAGCATTGTATAGACTTTGCCTGTATCCGATGTGAGATAGGTTTGGGTCATCATATTGTCACGATCGTTTTGCGCGACTTCACCAAGCAGTTTTTCGAAATCATCAATATAGCGGTCAACTGCGCGGCGGAACTCCGGTTCGCGGCCATATTTGTTGCGAATTTCATCGAAAGTCTGTTGGCCTTGCAGCGTGTACAGGCGACGTGTAAAAACGTTCCGCTCGCCGCGCTGATAACGTTCCCATAGATCAACTGAAGCCTCATTGTCCATTAAACGTGCGATGTCCATTGAAAGGGCATTGAGGCTCTCAATTTTATGCAACTCACGCTGAGGGTTGCGTGGTTCTGGTTTTTCATCAACCGATGCGCGTTGAAGCAAATCTGCAACCCAGCCACCGCCAGAAGAAGTAGGTGCTTGTGCTGCCTGCGGACGTGCCGCTGTTTGTGGGCGGGGAGCTGGTTGGGCTTGTGGTTGTCTTGGGCTGCTCCCAAGGATGCTATCCAAGGGTGAATAGGAGGCTGGGGTCTGACGAACCTGTTGCGGTGCGGCGGCTTGTCTTGGCGCTTGCATGGCAGGTTGGGGCAGTGGGGCTGCCATGGTTCTTGGATTTGCATTTGCAGCAAAGCGCTGTTGTTGGGGTGCAACGGCAGAAGCGGTATCTAATGCCTTGCCCGATTTTGTCACGATCTCAGACAAGTCACGCAGGGCTGCAATTTGATCTGCAACCACTTTACGCATGGCATCTGCGCTCTGTCGCGTTTCTTCAGGAAGTTCCATGACGCCTTTGCGCATTTGAGTTCTTGTCGCTTCAAGATCGCGTTGAACTTCCATGGACGCCTGGCGCATTGCTTCTGTGGCGGCTGCATAGCGAGCGGTTGTTTCTTCAATGGCGCTGCCAATCTCATTGGAAACAGTGCTGCCAACCAGACGTGAACGTTGGGTCATTTCATCCATTGTTCGGGTTAGCATTTCACCAAAGGCGCTCATGGAGTTTTCAATTTCTGCAGTGCGGCCGGAAAGGCCGGCTGCCAGACTTGCCAAAGCACCTTCACGATCTTCAAGTGTAGCAGAGAAATTGCGTTGCGCATTATCGATGATCGATGTTGCTTGTTCGAGCATTCTGCCTTGTTGTTCAAAACGTTCGGCGATCGCGCCAATATTTGCTAATAAATTGCCAGACGTTTCATCCAGCTTCAGATGGGCATTTTGCGCAAGTTCGCTGGATTGGTCGACATCCTCACGCGCTTTACTCACGGCATTTGCCATGCTGTTTGCCTGCTCGGTAATCGTTTCGCGCATACTGCCTAAATCGTCACCTGCTTGGGTGATCATGTCGGATAGGGTTGTGCTGACACTGCCAAGGCGGCTCAAAAGACTTGTTACATCTTCGCTTACTGTGTGGTGAACACCGCTTAGTTTTTCTGCAACTTCATCTCCCTGGGTTTTAATCTGGGAGACCAATGGGATCGCTGTTTCATCCAAAATGGTAGAAAGCTCCAGCGAGCGAGCACTGAGCAGTTCATTGAATTCGCGGGTTTTTTCTTCCAGCATTTTCTGGCTGGTTGTCAGGCCATCGCCCAATGTTGATTGAATGATCGCAGCGCGCTCGGTAAGAATTTCCGAGATAGCAGCAGCTTTTTCATCAATCAAACCAGCAGTGTTTTCAATTTTGGCGTCAAGATCGATAGAAATCGCATTTTGCCTATCGGCAAGCATTTTCGAAAACAGGCCATATTTCGATTCAACGGCAGAAATCAGGTTGGCTTCGCCGGATGCCATCATCGTGCCGATTTCGTTGGCCTTTGTTGCAATGCCATCCGTGAGGCTGGATTTTTGAGCTTCAAGGGCGGTTAGCAGGCTAGAAGACTTTTCAGCCATGGCATTGGCAATTGCTTCTGCTCTGCTTTCCAGATCACCGGCAAAACCATCGGAACGCTGGTCGATCTCTGCACCGATCTTACCGGTCCGTTCATCAATCCCGCCTAGAAGCGCATTCGATTTTTCATCAAATGTGCCCGCAATCCGTTTGACCGATTCAGCAAATGTGGACGCAAACATGCCGCCGCGTGTCTCCATGGCTTTGTCGAGCAGCGTTGCTCGACTTTCAAGCGCTTGATCAAGCTGCTGAGCGCGGATTTCAAGATTTGTTTCCAGCAGTTCGGAGCGTGATGCAACAGTGGCATCAATAGCGGCGGCATGGGCAGCCAGTTTGTTATCCAGTGTTTCGCTATGGCCCTGTAGAGTTGTGTCTAGGTTTTCGGCTCGCGTTGCTACCGCTGAATCAATTTCTGAGGCACGCGCTGCAAGTTTCCCGTCCAAATCAGCAGAACGATTTTCTAGACCAGACAATAGGGATGTGCTTTTTTCTGTAATCGAAGCTTCAATTTGTGAAACGCGCGATTCTAGTGTGCTAGCAAAACTAGATGATTGCGCTGTGAGATTTGTCATCAAATCCCCTGTGCGTTTATCCAAGTCTGAACGTAAGTTGGTGGTCCGCGCATCTAATCCTGATAGAAGGATTTCAGAGCCAGCGCCCAGTGTTTCTGCAATGCTTGCCGTTTTTTGTTCCATTAGAGATTTGAGGCTGCTGGCATTGGTTTCAACGCTGGCTGTCAACGCACGTAGGCGTTCATCCAATTGACCAACAAGGCTTTGTGACTTCTCGTCAAGACCGCTAACCATCTCAGCATTTTGTGTATCAAGACTGGTGCGAATGTCTTCGGCTTTCAAAGATACAGCAGAAAGACCATTTTGAAGCGATGCAGCAATATCAGCATGGTGTTTTTTCAAACCTTCTTCCAATTGCAGAGAACGATTTGCGATGCTGTTGCCAATTGCAACTGTTGTTTTTTCCAAAGACTGTTGACGCTGATCCAGATTTTCACTCACTGAATCGAGATGGCTGGTCATAGACTGCCCGAAGTTGGCTAGGCGCTCTTTCAACGTGTCGCTGATATAGGCGGTGCGATCACCAAGTACTTTATCAAGTGCATCTGTGCGGCTGCCGAGCGCTTGAACGAAAGCTTCCCCTTTGGTGGATAATGTGTTGTCCAAGTTTGTGATGCGGTCATCCAATTGAAGTTGAAGCGCAGAGCTTGATGCTTCAAATCTTGAGGAGAATTCGGCAATTCGCAAGCCGATTGCATCTTCAAATTGGCGTGCGACCGTATCGCCCGTATCCTGCATTTTAGCGGACTGGGTATCCATCAAATTAGCGATAGCTGAACCAGCTGTGGAAATCTGATCGCTCAAATCGCGGGTGCGATTTGATAACGTATCTTCAAGCTGTTTTGTGCCTGATGCAATCCTGCCCTCAATGTCTGTTCCTGAATTTGTCAGAAGTGATACGAGGTTTTGTCCAGCATTGCTCAACGTTGCGTGAATGCCTTGCTCTCGTTCTGACAAAGTAGAGGCAAGCTGAGTGGTTGCCTGGTCAATTACGCCTTGGATGCGCGAACCAGCGGACTCCAGTTCTTCAGAAAGTCCAGTATGTGACCCTGCGATGGACGCGCGCAGTTTTTCTGCATGGCCAACAACGTTTTCTCTTTCATTGGTCAAATCTGCCAGCAAGGTGCGCAAACGAATTTCCGAGTCAGAATAGGAGCGTTGCAAGCTATGAACTTCGCTTTGAACCATGGTTTCAAGTTCACCTGCGCGGGCGAGGGCACGCTCAACTCCATCACCCATTGCGGCAACTTCGCGCCGGATTGCGCGTCCAACGGTGCTGATTGAATCTGTCGCTATGCTCTCAGGCTGCATCAATCTGATAGCAGCTTCCGTCATGGATTTGGCTGCCTGACGCATCTCCTGCGCCCTTCGCAACATGGCAGCAAATGACCACACCATCATAACTGGAATGAACGCTACACCGAGATAAAGATAAGTGCGCGCATTCAATAGTTTTTGTCCAACACCATTCGTAAAATTTAATACGGCAGGATCGATATTGCGCACATAATACCAAACAGTGGTGAGCCAAATTAGCGAAAGTAGAGCCGCCAAATATAAGGGCAAGCGGGAAGACTTTTTCTGAAGGCTGTACACGAGTTCAGCCACTGCATCACGGCGGTCATCATTAGCGGGAACCAAGTCTTTCGCGGTCATCGCTTCGAATTCGGCGTCGCTGATGGCCTGGTCTTGTTTCCGGCGCTTCGTGTTTTGGCGACGGTCAGAAGAGTCGTTATCGCTGTCTGTGCTTTTGCGTTTTTCGTTGCCAGTATCTTTCAAATCGGCTGCAGCGGCTGAAAGTTTGCGCTCCAATTCGTTGAAAACTTCTTCATTGTTCATAGAAGACAAATCAGGATCCACGAGATCATCGAATGTCAATTCGATATCAAGGGCATCTTCAACCGCTTTAGCAGCCGCTTTGGCATCTATCGTTGGTTTAGATTTGGCAGCCATAATCGTTACTCACTTACTCTCGTCACAATCTACTCAGTAAAAATGCAACATCCTCGAATTAAACTCACATTGCGCAATGACCCGCCGATCATTTACATCCAATTTCACTCTGTTTGAGGAATAGATTCAAGATAACACAGGTTTTGCCTGTTTCGCCAAAATTGGCCGTCCATGCGCATGCATGGTATCTTCAATCATATTGCCCCACACGTTACGTATTGGCACAGTACCGTTAATTCTACAACAAAATGGCCTTAGAAGAGAGTGAATAGTTAAAATAAGGTTAAGAGAGTTAACTGTGTTTTTGATTTTTAAGATATGCACAAAAAAACGTAGTATGATGTAGCCACTTTAGATCTGTTTGGAGTTAAAATGGTTGAGATAAATCAAAGTGTTGATGGCACAATGGCCAAGGCAGACACGCCAGTTGGGCGATCCAAAACATTAGAAAAACCGACGCCGCCGCAGCTGCGATATTTGCAAATGGGGGCCAGTCAACCTGGTGGGAAGTTGCCATTGTTTGATGAAAACGGTCAGGAAATTAAACCGGCGACCATTCGATCATGTGTGGAAAAGGGCTGGGCAGAGCCCTGGTTTAACAATCCGATAAAACCGAACTGGCTTGTTTGTAAGCTCACTGAAGCTGGACGCAAAACCCTGAATAAATAAGGCATTATCCCGAATTTGAACGCTTTAAGCAGTTTTTCATACTCTTGTGAGACCGTTGGAGCGTCAATAAAAGGAGAGAGCCGATGCCAATGGCTTTGAAACAAGACGTTTTTAATGCCAGCCGCGCCAGTGGCCACGCCAAACCCTTAGATCTCGTGCATCTTAGCAACCAAACGCAAGGTGATGCCAATCTTGAAAGAGAAGTGCTGGGGATTTTTCTAACCCAATCTCAAGTGTATTTGAACATGATGGATTGTAGCGATGTTGAGACGCGGATCCGCGCTGCTCACTCGATGAAAGGTGCGGCCAGGGGTATTGGCGCATTTGATCTTGCTGAATTGGCTGAAGAAGTCGAGCATGACCGCCACAATGGGTATGATCAGTTGAAACGCGAATTGACGCGGGTGAACGATTATATCCGTTCCCTTGCGAATTGATTTATTAAAATAGACTCAAGCCCATTTTTGCTGCGCTGGCGCTGGCTTAGGCCTTGACTTGGTCGGTTGATCCATTAAGTCGAGGGCAGTCATACATTCTGCCGGGATTTCTTACATATGCCAAAAATTACTTACCTAACACATGACGGAAAAAGCCATGTAGTTGACGCTGCTGTCGGCACAACTGTTATGGAAAATGCAATTAAGAATTCTGTGCCCGGTATTGAGGCTGAGTGCGGTGGCGCTTGTGCTTGCGCTACTTGCCATGTCTATGTGGATAGCGACTGGCAGGAAAAAGTTGGCAAACCTGATATCATGGAAGAGGACATGCTCGATTTTGCTTATGAAGCAAAAGAAGGGTCGCGTCTTTCATGTCAGGTAAAAGTGACAGATGAAATGGACGGTCTTGTCGTTCGCGTGCCAGAGCGCCAAGCATAATCGGCTAATTTTTTACTTTAGAAAAGTTTTGCAAGTCTTTGATATAAATAAATCATTGACGACTATGTTTGACGAGCAAAGCGCTTTTGTTCGTCTGCGTCAAACTGCAATTGCTTCGCTCTATGCTCTTTCATAATAGTCTCAAAGGTCGAAACAGCTTTCGCTTGAAGGATAGCGCAGTTTTTTTCAGACTTTAGATTTGCGATTGCCTTTTCAGCTTTCGTCGCATAGCGGTCGGCAATTTTTACATGAACCGCTTCATGCAATTTTGCGTATCTCTCGATATTGGAAAATGCTGGGCGTAGGTCTTTTGCCGCTTTGTTACGGTCGCTCAAGCGCGGCAAGATTACATCAGCTTTTACATTGATCCTAGAATAGGAAACGCGGCATTCGTCACCAACAGTTTTGAACCTGATATCGGGCATCATTCTGACGCTTGTGGATGCGACCGCTTTGCCAACACCTTTAACATTTGGCCCATGAAGCGCAATTTGCCGATCAAGTTGCTCAAAGGAGGTGCCTTTAACATTATAGTATCCAACGTTCACATTGGTGCGCTGAGATGTGTTGGTGCAGCCTGCAAGCGTAATCATAGCGATGGTTGCCAGAGTATTGGTGAAACGCATGCTATGAGCCTTTTTGGTTGAAATGTTGAATCGGCATTGGATGGGCAAATCGTATTTAAACATATGTTTGAAAACAAGATATTACTTTATCGGTTTTCACGGCGATTTGATGGTCTCATGGAACCATATAACTTACGGTTTTTCGTAAAACACCTGACGCACATCAATATTGCCAGCGTTAAACCCAGCTTCACAATAATGCATGTAAAATTCCCACATGCGTTTAAAACGTTCGTCAAATCCCATGGTTCGTATTTGTTCCCATTTGCTCCAGAAGGTTACGCGCCATTCAGCGAGCGTTCTGGCGTAATCCCTGCCGAAAATGCGGGGAGCATCTTCAATCAAACCTGCTTTTTTACCCAATCCGCTCAAAATGGAAGGAGAAGGCAACATACCTCCAGGAAATACATATTTTTGAATGAAGTCGGGTGTCGAGCGATATTTCTCAAAACTGCGATCCGTGATGGTGATAATCTGTAGGCCTGCTTTGCCGCCGGATTTCAAACATGTTTGTATTTTTCCAAAATAAGATGGCCAGTATTTTTCACCGACAGCTTCAAACATTTCGATAGAAGCGATCTTGTCGTAAACACCTTGTTCGTCACGATAATCCTGGAATTTCAGATCCACCTTTTCATTGAGGCCAGCGTCAAAAATACGCTTTTGGGCGAAATCCAATTGTTCGCGGCTTATGGTAAGCCCAGTAAGGTGAGCATCAGTGTTTTTTGCCACATATTCCGCAAATCCGCCCCAGCCACAGCCAATTTCCAAGACTTTATCGCCAGCGGAGATATTAATACGATCCACCAATGAACGATATTTAGCCTGTTGTGCAGCCTCCAGCGAGTTTGTTTCCTTTTCGTAGATCGCAGACGAGTAGGTCATGGATTTATCAAGCCACAAACGGTAAAATTCGTTCCCAAGGTCGTAGTGAGCAGAAATGTTCTTTTTCGAGCCGCGCTTGGAATTGGTATTCATCCAGTGACGTAGGCGCTCTATTGCTATTTGGATGAAATTTGGTGAGGTCATTTCTTCACCCAGTTCATAGTTGGATATGAACAGTTCCAAAAAGGTTGTCACATCACTGCTATCCCAGTCTCGGTCCATATAGCTTTCTGCTACGCCGATCGATCCTGAAACCAGCGCGCGTTTCGGCAAATTCCAATTGTACAACGTAACATCCCCATCAGGGCCCGAAGTGTCTGCTTCCACGCGGTATCTACTGCCATTGGGCAATGTTGCGGTGAGGGAGCCTACTTTTATTTTAGTCAGCGCCTTCAAAACCGATGAAACATGGATAGGCAGCGCTTTTGTAATTGCGCCCACATTGTCCTGTGTAACCACTACAGGGAGATCGTTACTTGATATATTTTTTGCCAAGTGCAAATCGGTCATTTGATTATTATTCATTTAACTTGCCTCCTTGGGTTCCCGCACTTTTTACACTTTGATCGCGTATTGATAAGTGGTCGGGGAAACTATGGGATAAATTATGGGCCATTCGGGGGCGGATTTTCAATCCCTTTATCCAAAGTTTTAACGCTTCATAGTGGATTCCGGCGGTAACTTTCCATGTCAGTCCTAAAGTTTGCATCACGGCTTTGACAAAACTGCCGCTATTTGCCAGCTCTCTTTTTCCATAATAAGTTGCTGATAAGATCGGACCTTCTTTGTCTTTTTCCAAAATTCGAAGCGCAATTTCCTCATCCGGTCCCTTAACTCTGAAGAGATATCGCATCTGCATGTCTAGAAAAGGCGACACATAAAACGCCTTGTCCGCTTCCTGCCGAATACTCGCGCCGTTGTTTTGACCTGGTGCAACAGGCTGTACATAGGTGTGCATTTCACCAAATGTGTTTCGAACTTCATAAATGACGCAAATGATAACCTCAGATTTATCACGGCAAAAATAGACTGAAATAGGGTTGAAACCATAACCAAGGACGCGCGGATAGCATAGCAAATGCACGCTTTCAGCTCTTGCCAATCCTGCTTTTTCTGTAAGTCTATCAATGTAAGACCGAAGATTTGTTCCATCCCTCGGCCCGAAATCTTTGGTTTGAAAACTGACCAAGTTCATTTTGTCGACTGAAAACAAGCTGCTTTGTTGATCAGCGTCAATCAATCGGTCGATATCGATTAATATGGATGACATCTTATAGGTGAAACGGTGCAGGACCGGCTTTAAGCGGGCATGCATTACCTTTCCATTATAGAGCGCAACTGGATCAGCCATACTTGAAATTTTCGATTTTCGAGGCAAAAAGGTCAACTGTTATTATTCAGCGGCTTGCAAAGGCGCTGGGTTTACAACAGCGACATCAACATCGTCGTTGGCAGCTTTCTCAAATGGGATTACTGCGCCCAGCTCGCGCGCTACTGCCAAGCCTGAAGCCAATCCATCCTCATGAAACCCATATTTTGTCCAAGCACCGCAGAACCATATGCCGTCCTGGCCTTGAATTTCTCCAAGCCGCAATTGAGCGGATATAGCAGCTTGATCAAATTGGGGATGATCATAGCTGAATACTTGGAACGTTTTTTCGGGGTCAGGTGCTTTTTCAGGATTCAGGCTGACAAAGAGTGGATATTTATCGCTGATATTTTGAAGGCGGTTCATCCAGTAGGTTACGGAAAGATCGCGTTGTCCATGGCCATTGCGCGCGCCTAGATAGTTCCACGCAGACCAAGCCGCTTTTCGCCTTGGCATCAGTTTTTCGTCGCGATGAAGATAAACTGTATTTGGTTTGTAATCGATTGTGCCTAATATCGTTTTTTGAGCGGCGTTCGGGCTATGCAACATAGCCAAAGCCTGATCCGTGTGGGTAGCGATGACAACCTGATCAAACACACGACGCGATCCATCATTCAAAATCAACTCTAAACCGTCGTCAGTTTTTACGACTTTTTTTACGCCCTTACCCGTTTCGATTTTGCCATTGAAGTCGCCCAATAGTTTATTGACGTAGTTTCGGCTTCCGCCAGCTACAGTACGCCAGTTTGGTCGTTCTGACGCTTTATGGATCAGTCTATGGTTATCGAGAAAACGAACCAAGCTTTCTGCAGGAAATTCCAGCATACGTTTAGGTGGCGTTGAC
Source organism: Nitratireductor sp. (assembly GCA_017854535.1). GTDB lineage: Bacteria > Pseudomonadota > Alphaproteobacteria > Rhizobiales > Rhizobiaceae > Salaquimonas. The sequence goes on along the minus strand of JAFMHL010000015.1, from coordinate 42,714 downwards.
CAAATTGCAGCAGTCATAGGAACGAGATAATCATCTCTCAACCGCTCTGAAAATTTGCGAGTGGCCAAATATTCTTCGAATGAAGAATTACAAAGCGCACCGGACTTTAAATCTTCCTTGCAAATTCTATTGAATTCGAAAATTTCGCGAAGCATGAACCAGAACTTTGGAGAGAAAAAGTTCCTGCGTTGGGCAAAAATGCTCTTTAAACCTTGGCCGGACCATTCGAAACTCCCATTGTCCAAAGACACGCCGAAGCTCATATTGCTTGGAATTGTTTCGACCTTTAGATGATCAAAAAGTCTGGTCAGCAGCGGATAGTTGTGATCGTTATAAACGATAAAACCGGTGTCGACTGAAATAGGATGTCCATCATAATCGATGGTAACTGTATTGGAATGACCGCCGGTTCGGTTCTCCAATTCGAAAAGGGTTACAGCAAAAGACGACCCCAATGCCCAAGCTGCCGAATTGCCGGATATTCCCGATCCGATTACCGCTATTTTTTTCATTCGCCCGCTTTCTTCAATTCTGCAAATGCTGCCAATGCTCTGTCGCGGGCAACGCTATGATCAACAATAGGGTACGGATAGGTTTTTCCTAGGGTTACGCCCCATTGTTTCAGCATTTCTTTTGGTGCTCCCCATGGATTGTGCAGGAAATTGTCTGGCACCTTTGCCAATTCAGGAACAAAGCGGCGTACATAGCTGCCATCGGCATCAAATTTCTTACCTTGGAGTATGGGATTAAACACTCTGAAGTAAGGCGCAGCATCAGCGCCGCATCCAGCAATCCATTGCCAGCTTGCGGTGTTGTTAGCGGGGTCGCCATCCAGCAGCGTTTCCCAGAACCATTTTTCACCTTCGCGCCAATCAATCAAAAGATGCTTTACCAAAAACGAACCGACTACCATTCGTATTCTGTTGTGCATATATCCGGTTTGCCAAAGTTCACGCATCCCAGCATCCACGATAGGAAAGCCGGTCATGCCTTTTTGCCAGATTCTTAAATGTTCTTCGGCATCGGTTCTCCACGGGAACCCATCAAAGCGGGTTTGAAAGTTTTTCCAACCAATGTCGGGGAAGTGAAACAGCAAGTGATATGAGAACTCTCGCCAGGCTACTTCTTTCAAAAACTTCTCAGAGTCTGCATTGCCAATCTGGTGGGCTGCTTCTTTGTGTTTTACCTGATGCCAAATTTGGAACGGTGAAACAGTGCCAAATCTTAAATGGGGAGACAAACGAGATACGTTTTTACGCCCTGGAAAATCGCGCCCCTCTTTGTAGCCACTAATTTCATCGTCAAGGAATGTCGTCAGGCGTTTTTGCGCCCCGTCTTCATTGGGCTCCCACAATGTTTCCCAGCCTTTTGACCAATCGGGTTTGGTAGGCAAAAGGTTTAGGTCTTTGATATCAACCACACCATCTAATTTGAGCGCTTTTGGAGCAACAAGCTTTTCAGGTGTTGGAATGGGAGCGCGAGGCTCGCCTTGGCCTTCTAAAGTCCGCCAAAATGGTGTGTAGACCCGATAGGGGCCGCCTTGACCAGTTCTTGTTTTTGTCGGTTCGTGAATCAAATTGCCCTGAAAGCTTTTCAGGTCAAAATCCATAGAAGAGAATTCTGATTTTAACTTGGTATCAATATCCAGTTCGCCTTTGCCGCAGCGACGGTTCCAATAGATCCCGCTAATGTCATTATTTGCTACAACTTTCTTTAGAACTGCCTCACTATTTCCAACGAAGAGTTGAAGCGGTGAGCCGAGTTTCGAAAGCTTCGAATTCAAACCTGCCAACGCATGATAGAGAAACCATTTTTGCGCCGCACCAAAGGTGCGCAGGTTTTCGCTTTCCTCGTCCAAGATATAAATTGGAAGGATTGGATTTCCGGATTCAGCTGCATGGGCGAGGGCAGGGTGATCTGAAACACGTAGGTCATCTCGGAACCAAACAATATTTGTGTCGTTAGTTTCGCTATCTGGGCCGGGCATTATTGTGAAGTCCTATTGATTTTAGGAATTGGAAAATAATAAGGGGAAACCATTGATTGCCATAAATGGAGGGTATGAAAATTATTTAAAGTCGATCCTTTAAAAATATAGCCTTGTTCTTGCCAAAATCCACGTTGTCAACAGGAGAAACGTATTAGGCACGGTAAAAGTTTCATCACTGACGTATTTAAGCGCCTTTAAAGTGAGCAATTTTCTGATCACAAGCTTTCTTTGTTGAATGAGTTTCAACCAGAATAGTCTGGAATAGGAAGCAGACAAATCTGCAGATATATTAATCAAAACATTTCTGCGTGAACATATTGAAACACCCCTTGCTCCTTGCAATGCACACCGTTATAAGCGCGCCATTGCAGGAGGTTGGCCGAGGGCAGGCAGGAGAAAGATGTTATGGGAAAAATTGATACCGTATCAAAAGCGTATAAGCCTACCGCTAAAGAGCCTTTCATGAATGAAAGACAAAAAGCCTATTTTCGTGAAAAGCTAAATGCGTGGCGTCAAGATATTTTGAAAGAGTCTAAAGAAACGCTTGAAATACTTCAAGACGAATCGGGCAAGCTTGCTGACATGGCAGATAGAGCTTCATCGGAAACGGATCGCTCGATTGAACTTCGCGCTCGTGACCGCCAGCGTAAATTGATTGCTAAAATCGATTCTGCGATGCGCAGAATAGATGAGGGCACTTACGGCTATTGTGAAGAAACAGGCGAACCGATTAGCTTGAAACGTCTGGAAGCACGTCCAATTGCTACATTGTCCATTGAAGCACAAGAGCGTCATGAGCGCCGTGAAAAAGTCTATCGGGACGATTGATAACCAACACAGATTTGAAAAAAGGGAGCAGAAATTGAAATTCTTGGCTCCCCTTTTTATGTCATTAACCGGGCTTATTTTCAGAAAACGCTTTTTCTTCCGACAATTCAGCTGAGATTTCCCGGATGGCGTTCGCCAAAACTTCTGGCGGCTGTGCGCCCGAAAGAGCATATTTATTTGCGATAATAAAAAACGGAACACCCGTCACGCCCATTTGCTGCGCTTTGGCAATTTCATTTTGTATTTCTTGTTTGTCCTGATCGCCAGCCAATAGATCTTTTACAAGATCACCATCCATTCCGGCATGTTCTGCAGCATCAATCAGCACTTTGTGACTGCCAACATTTCCGCCCTCAAGGAAAAATTCTTCGAACAAACGCCGCACCAATTTATCTTGTGTCTGAGAATCAATTCCTCCGGCCCATCGGATTAGTCGGTGGGCATCTAGCGTGTTGGGAGAAACCTTCATCAAGTCAAACCTGAAATCGATACCGCTTGCCTTGCCAGCATCTTTCACCCGTTGATAAATCTCGGTAGCACGATCTTCGCCGCCGAATTTTTCGTTCAAATAAGTTTGGCGGTCTTTTCCTTCAGGCGGGAGTGTTGGGTCCAGCTGATAGGGGCGCCATTGAACGTCCAGTTCAATTTCTGTCGCGATTTGTCTTGCCGCATCCAGGTTTTTTTGCCCGATATAGCACCAGGGGCACATAACGTCTGAAACGATATCAATAGAGAGAGGGGATTGATTTGCCATGTTAATTTGCCTTTTTGTGCCACCAAGTTGGAAATCTATTTCCATATAGTGCTGTTTTTTCAGGATGGCCAAGATAGCTCCTATAGGCGATCCACTGTTTGTCGAGATGATAAAGGGGAATAATATAATGGCCAGACAACAAAACGCGATCAAAGGCTCGAACTGCAGCTACAAATTCTTCGCTGCCTTTTGCTTCAACAATTTTTTGAATTAAATAATCGACAACGGGCTCTGCTGTTCCAGAATAGTTGAAGCTGCCTTCTGACGTTTTTGCGTCGCTACTCCAGCGCCAATTCTGTTCAATGCCCGGAGACAGCGAGGCTGAATATCCGGCGATGACCATGTCATAGTCAAAAGTATTCAGTCTTTGCTGATACTGGGCATCATCGACGGATCTGATTTCAACGGTAATTCCCAAGCGTTTTAAAGTCGCCTTGAAAGATAAAGCGATTTTTTCTTCCGATAGATTACGCGTCATGATCTCGAAGGAGAGGGCGGTTCCATCTGGACCAACCAGAAGACCATCCTTTCTGGAGTATCCTGCTTTTTGCAGTCTTTTGAATGTTTCACGTAGTATTTTGCGATCGCCGCCCCTTGCATCTGTAACAGGAAGGCGCCAGGTGCCATCCATAATGTCTGCTTGTACAGCGCCAGGAAAATCAGCCAAAAGCTGTTTTTCGATTTCATTGGCTGGCTTGCTAATTGAAGACAGGTCTGAGCCGTGCCAGAAACTTTGAGTTCTGGTATATGCGCCAAAGAACAGGTTCTTGTTCACGGTTTCGAAATCAAAGGTCATCGCGATTGCTTGGCGAACTGCTTTGTCCTCAAAAATCGGGCGTCTGGTGTTGAAAACGAAACCACTCATCGTCGCGGGATCATCTGATGTGAATTCACCCTTGATGACATCGCCATTGGCGACCGATTCGAAATCATAATTGCGCTGCCATTTGGCCGGATCACCTTCGGCAAAGACATCAATGATACCTTTTTTGAAAGCCTCGAAAAGTGTATTTTGCTGACGGAAATATTCAATCGTCACATTGTCGAAATTGAATAAACCTTTCATCACAGGAAGGTCTTTGCCCCAATAATTGGGATCTTTTTCGAATTTGATTTGTTTGCCAACCTCGATGGAACTGATTTTATAAGGACCACTGCCAATGATTGGGGTGAGCGTGGAATTCTCGAATGTTTCGCGCTCAATGGCGTGTTTGGGAAGCACGGGAGTGAAGCCAGCGATAATAAGGGGGAACTCACGGTTAGAATCTTCATTGAAGGTGAATTTGACTTTCAGGTCGCCGGTTTTCTCAATCGACTTTATTCTTTTGGTGCGGGTAGAAAAGGGTGGGCGGGCTTTTTCCGTCAGCACGTCATAGGTATAAATGACATCTTCCGGCGTTATGGGCATTCCATCATGCCATTTAGCGTTCGGATTAAGAGTGAATTCAATCCATGAACGGTCTTCGGGCATTTCGGCCTTTTCTGCTAAGAGGCCGTATAGGGTAAATGGTTCATCCTGACTGCGCATCATCAGGCTTTGAAAATATAAATGGCCAAATTCAGGATCCCAAAGGCCTCTGGCAGTGCTGCGCATGCTTTTGAGAATGAACGGATTTACATTGTCGAAGCTGCCGACCACACCATAAGCTATGGCTCCGCCTTTTGGCGCATTAGGATTTGCATAAGACAGATGTGAGAAGCCCTCCGGTAAAGCTGGCTCGCCATACATGGATATGGCATAGCCTGGTCCAAGATTTTCAGCACTTTCTAGCACCTGAGTATCTTGTGTTGCTTCGGCAGTCTGAGCGAAAGCTGATGCGGAAAACAGACCCACAATCAAAAGGGTTATAAGACCGAATCTCATGAATACGTTCCAAGATACGAGGCGACTTGAAAGTCGTGTTTTGTCGGTATGAAGCATAAAGACTTACTCTTGTTCTGGTTCTTATTCTTGTTCCGGCGAATCGTTGTCCTTGATATCAGATGACAGCTCGATTGCCCAAATTGAAAGAGCAGGACTAATTCGCATAATGCTTGGTGAATTTAACAGATTCGTTGTAATTGGTTGTCTTTTGCCACCGTATTGCCCCATTTTGGGAGTGGAACGCTGGCAAGCACAATGCGATGGTTGAACTGGCGTCGTTGGCGATGCCGTTCAAAGGAATACTTGCGCGAAATTATTGACGGGCTATAAGAACCCAAAGATCGGCATGTTGAGCGCTTTGAGATCAGATTCATAATAGCGCCTAATTTAAAACAAAGAACAGGAAAAGGGCTTTTTATGAAAACCCAAAATAAGATTTTCAATGCACTAACCGCTGGAGCACTTGTTGGCTCAGCTTTCTTCGTCGGCGCAATGGCGCCAACGGAAAGCCATGCACAGGCACGTCCTGCCGGATGGTTCAAAGTGTGTGCCAAGCAAGATAAAAATGATATCTGCAATACACAGATTCAATCTGTTGCCAGCACTGGTCAGGTTTTAACTGCGATCAGCATGATTGATGTAACAGGTGAAGTTCAGCGCCGGGTATTCCAGATAACTGTGCCGTCAGGTCGTCTAATTCCCACCGGTATCAAACTTCGCGTTGATGATAAGTCCGAAACCACATTGCCATATCTGTATTGCTTCCCGCAAAGCTGTATTGCTGAAGTGAAAATGGATGACGCTTTGGTGAAATTGTTGAAAAGCGGCGGCAAACTGACTGTTATTTCAACCAATGTGCAAAACAAAGAAAACCCTATTGAGTTGACTTTGGATGGTTTCACTGCGGCCTATGATGGCCCTCCAATTGAACAAGAAGCTCTGGCTGAACGTCAAAGGGAGTTGCAGGGTGAATTGCGTAAGAAGGCAGAGGAAGCTCGTAAGAAGCTTCAAGAAGCTCAGGACAAAGCTAAAAAGGCTAACTGATAGCGTTTTTAATTCGTCGGAAATTTAAAACCGGTTTGCATTGTGCAAGCCGGTTTTTTTGTGGGTTTGCCGATGCTTTAATTAAACAGACTTCGACGATTCCAAATTCGAATGTTTTAGTGAACCATACGGTTGCTTTTTGCCACATAGTCTCCATCTGGCGAGCGATTAAAAATCTCGCTGACTTGAGGGTGGCGAACCGGTTTACGATTCTCATCGTATAGAAGATTTTGCTCAGATACATATGCCACATATTCAGTTTCATCGTTCTCCGCAAAGAGATGATAAAATGGCTGGTCACGGCGCGGGCGAATGTCGTCGGGAATAGACTCGTACCATTCTTCGGAATTGGCAAATTCAGGATCCACGTCGAAAATCACACCGCGAAATGGAAACACGCGATGGCGGACCAACTGACCAATTGAAAATTTGGCTGAGTTCATCATGTTTTTTTGTTTTGACACAATATCATTCCTTGACCACATCTAGGCTCATTACGTACTCATCATTATAAAATAGCTGGTATGGCTTTCAAGTAAATATCACAACCAAAACATTTCTTCGACTTGCGCGTTTTGACGGCCTATAGCAAAAATAGTGTTTTTGAAAGTCGTTCGGTTCGCCGTGCGTTTATGTTAGTTTTGGATTTTTATGTTTGAAGTCATCAATCTTGTTATTCCATTATTCGGTCTGATTTTCCTTGGTTTTGGGACGGCAAAATTAGTAAAGCTGCCGTTGGAAGGTTTGGCATGGATGAATTATTTCATCGTCTATGTGGCTTTGCCAGCTTTGTTTTATCGCCTGCTATCTAAAACGCCCGTGGAACAATTTGCCAATGTGGGCTTTATTGCTGTTTCGATTTTCGCAACACTGGTAATCTTCGTGCTAGTGTTTATCATTGCCGGACTGGTGAATAAAGGAAATGTTGCTGAGGCAACAATCCAGGGCTTTGCGGCTGCCTATGGAAATATCGGCTATATGGGCCCGCCATTGGCGATTGCAGCTTTTGGTGTTGGGGCTGGCGTTCCGGTTGCACTCATTTTTTGTTTTGAAAACTCAATGCACTTTATCCTCGCGCCGTTTCTTATGGGGCTGCATGGGGAAGACATTAAGCCTTTCGGTGTCATGGCAAAGGAAGTCTTATACAAGATTTTCACACATCCCTTCATTGTTGCGACTATTGCAGGGGTTTTGGCGGCCATTTTCAAAGTTGAATTGCCCGGGTCAATCGACAAGCTGTTGGAGTTTTTGTCTGGAGCTGCTGCGCCCTGTGCCTTGTTTGTGATGGGAGTGACATCAGCTATGAGACCACTGAAACGAGTGCCTTTTGAGCTGGGCTACATTGTGCCGATCAAGCTGATTTTACATCCGCTATTAGTTTATGTGCTGATGATTACCTTGGTCCCAGACATTGACCCAATATGGCTTTATTCTGCTGTTTTGTTGGCCGCTTTGCCAAGTGCAACCAATGTGTTTGTTATCGCTCAGCAATATCAGGTTTGGCAGGAGAGGGCCTCGAGTGCTGTAGTCATCTCCACTTTGTGCGCGACACTAAGCGTAACTGGAATTTTATACCTCATGCTCAATGGATTTATTTAAAACATCAGTCTCTGGAGCTGCCTCTAAGCATTTCAGAAATTCGCTCAATAGGATTTTTTAGCGAATTGGAGTTGGTGTTTTTTGATGATGATCCAGGCGCCATTCCTTCGCGCATCATCAATCGACGCAATGGCCCGACTTGACCAAGGGCATATAGCCCGAAACTCCGTCCAGCTTGCATTGGCAAAAAATCCGACAGTAGCGAACGGTTGAGCATATCAACTGAGGCGGTTCGGCTTAAAATGTCGGCTCTGCGCATTTGCGCATATTTCTCCCCAACTGAAGCAGGGGTATGGGCATGATTGGTGCTTAGAAGTTCCAAGGCGGCTTTTATGTCACGTAGGCCAAGGTTCAATCCTTGTGCTCCAATGGGTGGGAACGCATGTGCCGCTTCTCCTGCAAGCATTACGGGGCCATTGGAAAAGCTTTTTGCGACCATGCCGGATAGAGGAAAACTCTTTAAATCGGCCTCGATAGAAATCTTACCCAATATTGAACGCATCTTGTGCTCAAGCTCCAGATTCAACTCTGGTTTTGAAAGTGACAGCAAGTCTCTGGCGCCCTTCTCGTCCACGACGCAAACCATGCTCGAGCGGTTTTTTCCCAAGGGGACCAGTGTAAATGGCCCGGTTTCCGTATGGAATTCTGTGCTTGTGTCGTTGTTTGGTAGGGTGTGCGTGAAATTTCCTACCAAAGCCAATTGTGGATATTCCCAATTTCGCTCGCCGATAGACAATGCTCTTCGAACTTCAGAATTTCGGCCATCTGCTGCAATTATAAAATCAGCCGAAACTGTTGAGCCGTCACCCATTGTCAACATTGCAGGTTCATCAGCGCACACGTTTATATTTTCCAAAGCAAGTTTGAAGTTGGTTAGATTTGAGTGTTGATCGCATTTTGTGGCCAGAATCTTACCCAGTAATTTGTTTTCTATGTTGAAACCAAATTCTACTTGTCCGATTTCAGAGGCGATAAAATCTGTCTGAGGCGCGCGAACCAGTCGTTTTGTGCCATCGATGATACGCATGGTTTTCAATGGAAATGCGACTTTTTCTGCTTCGTCCCATACATCTAATGTTTTAAGTATGGTGACGGATTCGCCAAGGAGCGCAGAGGTTTTCCCGTCAGGCTCGGCTTTTGCTGGCGCAATAAGCGCCGTAGTAAGGTCAAGACGTGCTGAGCCAAGGGCGGCGCAAAGACCAACAATTCCTGAACCAATGACTGCTACTTGAAAATGCTGCATAAAAAATTGGATCTCTTGGATGTTTCGAAATCAAGGACTTGGAAGTAGGAACTTAGGTCTTATGAAAATCTAAGCAATGCGTCAGAAGGTCATAAGTGTAGTACACCAGTTCTTTCCAAGATTTTGTCAGCATTTTCAAGAAACATGCTAATGATCCACGATCAAAAATCGCTTGAAGCTTGTATTTGTTTATGCCCAATGGCAAAACTGACGCATAGCTTGGTTATGCTTCCTCTTCGAAGTGTACCGCATCTGGGGAAGGGTGCTTCAAATGTTCGGAATTTCTAGGGATGCCATATGGGCCTTTGGTGTTCATCTTTTAACGTCTTCTGGTGCTTTCCTTGCATTTCTTTCTTTGGTTGCAGCAGCTGAGCAGCGCTTTACGGCAGCCTTTTTCTGGCTAGGTGTTGCTCTGGCCGTTGATGGTGTTGATGGTCCTCTTGCGCGCAAACTGGAAGTCAAAAAATGGTGGCCGCATTGGTCCGGTGATATGCTGGATTCGGTGATCGATTATGTGACTTTTGTTATGATTCCGGCGTTTATACTCTATCAAAGTGCGCTGATGGGAACAGGGCTTTCATTTATTGCTGCGGCCATTATCGTGACAACCAGTGCGATTTACTATGCTGATACGGGTATGAAGACGTTGGATTACGGCTTTAAAGGGTTTCCGGTTTGCTGGAACATGATCGTATTTACGCTCTTCATCGTATCGCCATCTGAATTATTGTCATTCCTGATTGTTATGATCACCGCGATTTTGACATTCGTGCCAGTTATATTTGTTCATCCAGTGAGGGTGAAGATATTACGAATTCCTACTTTAACGGTGTTTGGGGTTTGGGCGATTGGCGGGTTTATAGCGCTTTATTACAATTTGGATGCACCATCTTGGGTTGATGTTCTGATTGTTGCTTCAGGGGCCTATCTGTTTTGCATCGGTTTTGTTTTGCAATTGCTGGGCAAGCTTAAGTGATTTTAAATCGTACAAAATTACTAAATTGATTTGAAATGTGAAAATTTTCCTATATTGTAATTATGGGCAGCGGCTTGTTTGAATAGCAGGTCAAAAATGAAATCAGGAAGTAATAACGATAATAAGGCAAAGGCGGAGGTCTTTGTGGCAGCCAGCTTGGCTGACATGATTGAGCTTGGCATTTATATTACGGCGCATTGCCGAAAATGTGGGCATTGGAAGAGGTTAAGCCCGGATGGACTGGGTATCGCGCTGGAAACAACTATTCCGGCACTTGAAGGTAAATTTAAGTGTGGGATTTGTGGATCTCGAAATACTTGTGCAATGCCGGAATATAAGCGCCCGCCGCCTAACGGTGGCTAATGCTTAGTTTGGGTTGGCGTTAGAGGTTTGGTTCCGTGTTTGACCGTCTGTTGATATTGAAGGCACAAAAAAGCCCGGCTATTAACCGGGCTAATTTACTGAATTCAGAATTTGGATTAATTGCAAGATGCGTTGCAAGCCATTGCAGCAGTGCCGCATTCTGTTGAATTCATGAAGTTTGTTTTAACCTGGTTCAAGCCATCAGCTGGAGTGCTTGCCAATTGCTGTGCAGATGCAACACACTGCAAATATTGTGTTGTGCAAGCAGTTGAACACTGAGCCATCATAGCCATCTTTTCAGCAACATTTGCTGCAGATGCTGTTGATACGAATGCAGTTGCTACAAACCCGGCAGTTACGATAATTCCCAATAGATTCTTCATTTACATTCTCCCTGAGGCGCGATTGATTTTTGTTGAAAAGGCTTTTTTTCTCAAAAAAGCAATTCATTATATGAAAATACTGAATGTTATGAAACATGCAACAGGTTTGTTTGTATCTAGGTGCTTCTGATCAAATTCCATGTCGATAATGTCGGTCATCTAAATTTTGCGAAAAGCTTTTAAAAAACCATATTTGTTACCTACTTTTCATGATTGAAGCTGTAATGTCTTTTCAAAAGCCCTGCATTGAGTTTTTCCTCTGTCTGAAACGGAAAAACACAGGTTTGGACTAATGTGCCTCGATCTATTTAGAAAGTGAAATCTGGTTTGGAATGTTTGATGAAATCGAAGCGATCTTTACTAGGCCTTGCCTGTTTAATAGGTCTTGGAGGCTGCGTTTCTTCAACGTTGGATTCGAACCAATTTCGCCCGGTTGGAAGTCAGTCCACCGCCAATGTGCAGCAACAACAAGTAACAGATGCATCAAGCGCCCCCGTTTCTATAAGTCCTGCCGCCCAAACCACAGACCCAGCGGATGGGATTGATGAAGCTGGAAAAGCTGCGGCAATTGCTGAAATGCGCGCGAAAGGGCAACAGACCAGTGGTCAGAAAACCCATATTGGTGCATTGCCGGAAACGGCAGCAAGTCAATTGACGACCGCTGAACGAGCGAAAAAATCTGCTGAGTTGGCAAAAAAAGTAACCGAAGCCAATTCTGAAGTTACAGATGGTGAAGTTGCTTCAAAACAAGCTTCAATCCGCAGGCTGCAACAAAAGGCCAAGAACCACTACCAATCGGCCGTCAACGCCATTGAGAACTGATTCCATTTCAAATTTTTTGATCCATGAGTCTTGTGTTGAAATGCACAGAATTGGATAAAATTTGAAGTATGTTTTGATCATGGGGCTTCGTCATAAGGAAGCAAATCATGACAAATACAATATCAAAAACAGCCTTGGTTTTGGCAGTTGTAACAAGTGGTCTCGTCTTTGCCAGCGGCGCTTATGCGCAATCAAGCAATGGTAACCAGAACGGCGGGAACAGCAATGGCAACGGAGTTGGCCAAGGCGCCCAAGGTTCTTCTGCCTCTGGAAGCGACAACAATAACCTAAACGCTATTGGAAAAATCAGCGTAAAGAACCCGAATAACAATCCAAGAAATCCACGTCGCCCAAAAGTTCCAGCGAAAACGCAAGTTTTTGCAAGCCAGAACAGTCCGTGTGGCGTGATATATAGCCAGATAACCAAGGGCAATATGCTTGTAATGGTGCCGCGCTATAATGAGTGCATGCGCCTTGGACTTGAGCACTAAATCTAAATGGCCCGGCGGCTTAAAGTCTCCGGGCTTTTTTCTTGTCTTATCGTGCGCCATTTCGCGTTTATTAATGAGTCCTGACCCTAACCTAGGCCTTGCAGTTTTACGTTGGCAAACTTAAACAAGGGCAATTCGTGCCGAACATTCGGTATTTGCTTAAACAAAGGTTTTTCACGTGTCACAAAATGCATTGCGTATTGGTATTGCCGGAGTTGGAACTGTCGGCGCGGCTCTCACCAGATTGTTACATTCTAAAAGCAATCTGCTTGCAGAACGTTGCGGCCGTGCGATGACAATCACGGCTTTTACTGCACGCGACAAAGACAAAGATCGCGGTTGTGACCTTTCCAATATGACATGGTTTAACGATCCGGTTGCTTTAGCCAAATCAGATGAAATCGACGTCTTTGTCGAATTGATAGGCGGCGATGGCGATCCTGCTTTTGCAAGCGTGATGGCTGCTCTTGAAAACGGCAAGCATGTTGTAACAGCCAACAAAGCACTTTTGGCAAAACACGGTGTTGAACTTGCGCTGAAGGCAGAAGAAAACGGCGTGATCCTCAATTTTGAGGCGGCCGTTGCCGGGGGGATTCCGATTATCAAAACAATGCGTGAGGCGCTGACGTCAAACAGTGTTCAGCGCGTCTATGGTATTATGAACGGCACCTGTAACTACATGCTGACGCGCATGGAAAATGAAGGTCTGTCCTATGATGAGTGCCTCAAAGACGCGCAGGAACTAGGTTATGCAGAAGCTGATCCGACCTTTGACGTGGAAGGGTTTGATACGGCACACAAACTGGCGATTTTGACCAGCTTGGCTTTTGGCACGCAAATTTCAGCAGATGATATATATGTTGAAGGTATCTCGAATATCACATCCGATGATATCATAGCTGCAAAAGATCTGGGATATCGCATTAAGCTTTTGGGCGTTGCGCAGCGCACTGCGAGCGGTATTGAGCAACGTGTCCATCCAACCATGGTTGCTCTCGATAGCCCGCTTGCACAGATTTCAGGGGTTACGAACGCTGTAGCTGTTGAAGCGGACATTGTTGGCCAATTGGTAATGTCTGGTCCTGGCGCTGGCGGTGACGCGACCGCATCGGCTGTTGCTAGTGATTTGTGTGATATTGCGAAAAGCAAGCCGGGTCATCAACATGCGCCAGCTCTTGGCAAACCTGCTGCGCATCTTGAACCATATGTGAAAGCACAAATGCAAGCTCATGAAGGCGGCTATTTCATTCGAATGTCCGTCAACGACCGCGCGGGCGCTTTTGCATCAATCGCCAGTCGTATGGCGGAAGCTGGGATATCATTAGAATCGATTGTTCAACACAAACGGCCTGAAGAATTGAAAAAAGATAACAAGGATTCTCAGCCGGTTATTTTAATTACCCATGAAACGACTGAGGCGGCTATTCGAGGCGCATTGGACAAAATTCATTCCGATGGCCATCTAGCTGCTCCGTCACAAATGATCAGAATGGAACGTTAAGCGGCAGATTTTAAGCATCTTTTGAAAAATCTGTTTATCAAACGCCAATCATATCGATTTAAACGGAAATCGGGTCAAAATGGGCATTGTAATTAAGGTTTTCCTGATAGATACCCACTCCTAAGATTGAAGATGGAGTGAAAATAGATGGTAAATTCAACACCAGCCGCCGAGCGCCTTGATCGTATTCTTACCTTGGAGCTAGCCCGTGTTACGGAAGCGGCTGCGGTCGCCGCAGCGAGATTGCGCGGTCACGGTGATGAGAAAATGGCCGATCAGGCCGCTGTTGATGCCATGCGGACCGAGCTGAACAATCTGCCAATAGATGGGCGCGTTGTGATTGGTGAAGGGGAACGCGACGAAGCTCCCATGTTGTATATTGGTGAAGAAGTTGGAACCAAAAGTGGCTCCGCGGTTGATATCGCGCTTGATCCCTTGGAAGGCACAACCATCTGCGCCAAGAACCAGCCGAACTCCATTGCTGTTATTGCCATCGCAGAACGCGGAAACCTGCTTTATGCACCTGATGTTTATATGGACAAGATTGCGATTGGACCCGGATTTGAGCCAAGGCTAATTGATATCAACAAGACTGCCACGCAAAATCTTGAAGCGCTGGCAAACGCCAAGGGCGTTAAGGTATCTGATCTTACGGCCTGTATCATGGACCGTCCACGCCATGCGCGTTTGATTGAAGAAGTGCGCAACACAGGCGCTGCCATACGACTTATTGGCGATGGTGACGTTGCAGGTATTATCCATACGACTGATCCTGAAATGACAGGTATCGATATTTATATTGGAATTGGCGGGGCGCCTGAAGGTGTACTTGCTGCCGCTGCGCTGCGTTGTATCGGTGGGCAAATGCAGGGACGTTTGATCCTTGACACGCCTGAAAAGGTTGAGCGTGCGCGCAAGATGGGCGTTACTGATCCCAACAAAGCCTACACGATGGAAGAAATGGCCAAGGGCGATGTTATATTCTCGGCTACAGGCGTAACCGACGGCAATATGCTTGATGGGGTTCGTTTTGGCCGTGGCATGATAACGACCCACACTGTGGTTATGCGGTCATCATCACGCACCGTTCGCGAGATCAAAGCGACGCACCATGACTTGGAAAAATTCGGTAAGCACTGATGGCTTTCAATTTTAAGCGATTATCCTTTTTGAAGTCTATCAACTTTGTCTTGTTTGCCTGCTTGTGAAGTCTTAAACATTTCTCATGGGCAAACAGTCAGAGACTTCCACTTTTTTAAACGTTGAAAAATCCCTATCGGGCAAACGCTGGATTGAGCGATTAGATGGACGTGGGCGCAATCAGGCGCTGGCAATATCCCAAAGCTATGACATTCCAGATTTGATTGCGCGGGTATTGGCAGGACGGGGAATTGAGGCGGAAGAAGCAGAGCAGTTTCTCAGTCCAACGATCCGCGATCTCATGCCTGACCCATCTGTGCTCACGGATATGGATTTAGCTGCGGCGCGTTTGTGCGATGCGATTGCAGCTAAACATAAGATCGCGATTTTCGGTGACTATGATGTAGACGGAGCCGCGTCATCGGCATTGATGTCCCGCTTTTTGACCGACCTTGGTATTGAAAACGAAATCTATATTCCCGACCGGATCTTTGAGGGCTATGGGCCTAATCCTGAAGCCATCAAACAATTGGTCGAGTGTGGTGCTAAGCTGATCATCACAGTTGATTGCGGCGCGACCAGTTTTGAGTCGCTTGAGACGGCACGCTCCCTTGGTGTTGATGTGATCGTTTTGGACCATCACCAGATGGGCACAGAACTGCCTCACGCGGCTGCATTGGTCAATCCAAACCGCCAGGATGATCTCTCTGGGCTTGGGTTTCTTTGTGCCGCAGGTGTTGTGTTTATGGCTCTTGTTGCCGCTCAACGGGAATTGCGACGCCGCAAAATGGCGATCGGGCCAAATCTGCTGGACATGTTGGATATTGTTGCCTTGGCAACTGTCTGTGACGTGGTTCCGCTAAAAGGATTGAACCGTGCATTTGTGGTGAAAGGTATGCAGGTCTTACGCCAGCAGAAGAATATTGGTCTGGCGGCACTAGCAAGAACTGCCCGTCTTGATGGGCCCATGACACCCTATCACCTTGGTTTTGTCTTAGGACCGCGGATTAATGCTGGGGGACGCATTGGTGATGCAGGGTTGGGAAGTCGCTTATTGGTGAATGCATCCCAGGAAGAAGCCTTGAAGATCGCCGAGCAGCTTGATCAACTTAATCAAGAGCGTCAGGCCGCTGAGGCAATTATGTTGGAAGAAGCTATTGCTGAAGGCGATGCCGAGATGAGTGCGGGCGAGGGGCCGTCGGTTTTGGTCACGGCCCGAAAAGGCTGGCATCCTGGCATTGTTGGTCTTTTGGCATCCCGTTTGAAAGACCGTTTCAACCGACCGGCAGTCGCTATTGCTTTTGACGGAAACGGAAAGGGTTCCGGCTCTGGTCGCTCCATTGCAGGCGTTGATCTTGGTGCTGCTATCAGAGCGGGTGTAGAGGCTGGAATTTTGGAAAAAGGTGGCGGTCATGCCATGGCGGCAGGCTTAACAGTGCGTCATGAAAAGCTTGGTGAGTTGCGTGCCTTTGTGGATGAACGTTTAAAAAATGAAGTAGCAAAAAGTACAGATCACGAGACAATCAAGATTGATGGAGCGCTGACTGCACGCAGCGCAAATGTAGCTTTTTGTGATTTATTGGAACAGGCAGGTCCTTATGGGGCCGGGCATTCGCAACCGATTTTCGCATTTCCGAATCATTTGGTGAAAGACTCGCGAATTGTTGGGCGCGATCATGTGAGCTTCACTCTGCAAGGCGGTGATGGGAAAACCGTTCGAGGAATAGCATTTCGAAAAGCTGAAGAACCGCTTGGCCACGCTTTACTGGAAGCACAGGGCGGTTATTTGCATGTTTGCGGAATGGTAACAGCAGATTATTGGCAAGGAAGCAAACGTCCGCAGTTGCGGTTGCTGGATGCTGCTAAGCCATCAAAGTGAGAGTAAAGTGCGAAGGGTCAAACAAAACAGTATCACTGAGGGGCGAACTCCACTGATATTGGCAGCCTAGTTTTCGTAGACATATGTTTGGGGCGATATTATCTAGAAAGACTGCGTTGACCCTTCGCAACTCTACTTTTGATTGAAATATGTAAATATTTGATTATCAGACTGTCCTATTTAGAAAAAACATCAATAAGTTGCAATTCAGTGCAGGTTTTTAGCAGATGTCTCTATGGCATGAAGCAGAGATCCAGCAGTAGATCTGGCTGAGAGCAAAAGAAAACTATCGTTCTCATCGCGAATAACCAGCACACCCAAATGTTCCATCATGGTTCTGGCTGCCATTCCAGTTTTGAACACATCTGGATGAAGATTGATTGGGCAGATGCGCTCCAGTGCTTCAAGTTTCCGCTCGCCAGATATTTTTAATGTAACCCAAGCATCTGACTGATCTGTCACATAGGCTTTACCATTTAAAAGTTTGCCTACTGTTTCTGATGGCATGTTGTCTTTTTCATCAAAGGAAAAAAGATACTGATCTGGCGATGCCCAAATCAACATTGCATTTCCAGATTTACTGTCGGTTGTTTGGCCAGGTTCTGGCAAATCCAGATTCAATTGCTTTTTGATTGCAGCTTTCAAAGCAGCAAGACCACTATTGGGGACCGCAATGGAAACCAGAGAACGACCTGAAACTTCGGATATCGTGACCTTGTTTATTTCAGCAGAGAATCCACTGAGGGGTGAGACAGCTTTAAGCACGGAGGCGTTCTCCTTCAGGGTCAATAAAGTGTGGGGAGACGATTTCCACGTCCTGGGTGGTTCCGCGCAATCCATCAAAGGCCGTGACAATCTCTCCGATGCGTTGATCTCCGCGTTTGATAAAGCCAAGGCCAATTGAGGTTTTCAAGTTTGGTGAATAACCAACAGAGGTCATATAACCCTGATCATGCGCCATGGTTGGTTCTTTGCCCTTTGTGACGAAGTGAGCCCCTGCGGTTAGCGACTTGGAACTATCGACTGGTTTGAACCCCACAAGCTTGATGGCATCATCGCGGTTCATCTGATCACGCTCTGACAATCTGCTGCCAATGGCGTCTTTCTTTTTGGATACCATTTTTCCGAGACCAAGATTGAGCGCTGTGGTTTGACCATTCAATTCATTGCCGGCGGCATGCCCTTTTTCAATACGCATAACGCCAAGAGCTTCCAACCCATAAGGCGTTACATCAAACTCTTTACCAGCATCCATCAATTCGCGAATGAGCGCATCGCCGTATCGGGTTGGTACTGCAAGTTCATATGCCAATTCGCCAGAAAACGAGATTCTGAACAAACGGGCAGGGGTTCCGTCACAAATGCTGATCTCCCCGCACGCCATAAATGGAAATGACTCATTGGATATATTGTGTTTTTTATCGACAATCTTTTCCAGCAATTTACGGGCATTGGGTCCGGCAATGGCATATTGTGCCCATTGTTCAGTGACAGAAATCAGATGTACATCCAGATCTGGGCGCAGGCATTGGCGAACAAATTCCATGCGCCGGAAAACCAAAACGGCATTCGCAGTCGTGGTAGTCATGACAAAATGGTTTTCAGCAAGGCGGGCAGTTGTGCCATCGTCATAAGCGATACCATCTTCACGCAACATCAATCCATAACGTACTTTGCCGACCGGCAATTTACCAAAAGCGTTGGAATAAACCAGATTGAGAAACTCAGCGGCATCTTTGCCCTGAATGTCTATTTTACCCAATGTGGTAACATCGCAAATACCAACCGATTTTCTGGTTGCCAAAACTTCACGGTCAACACTTTCGCGCCAATGGGTTTCGCCGGATTTGGGGTGCCATTGAGCGCGCATCCACATGCCGCTTTCTATGAAGATCGCACCGTTTTCTTTTGCCCAAGTATGGCTCGGCGTATAGCGAGTCGGTTTGAAATCCTTGCCACGGACGCGGCCACCGAACGCACCAATTGGCACTGGCGTATAAGGTGGGCGGAAGATTGTTGTTCCAGTTTCCGCGATTGTTTTGCCGCTTACCTCGGCCATAACCGCAAGACCAAGAATATTGGATGTCTTGCCCTGATCAGTGGCCATTCCCAATGTTGTATAGCGCTTCAAATGCTCGACGGAACGGAATCCTTCCTGATGGGACAGTTTGATGTCTTTGACGGTGACATCGTTTTGTTGGTCTACCCAAGCGCGGGCAGTTGATTCTTTCACATACCAATAGGCTGACGTTTTGGCCGCTTCGTCTTCTGCCTTTGGCGCAGACTTGCGCGATGGGGTGAAGCCAAGTTCTTTGGCAATTTTATTGGCGAATAAATGTCCATCGTTAAGGGATGCTGCAAGGGTCATTGATCCATTTGCAGCGCCTACCACGCTCATGCCAATGGGCATTTCGCCAGCCGGTACAAAGCCTGCAATATCCTCGCGCCATTGCGGGCGGCCCCTTTGATGGCAAGTCAGGTGCACATTTGGGTTCCACCCGCCTGATACGGCAACGCAATCTGTGTCGATGGTCTGGCCATTGCGGAGCGTAATCGATGAAACGCCATGGCGGCCTCTTGTATCAATAATACGTCCGCCCATAATAATGGCCGTATCTTTAAAGGCTCCAAGAGGTTCAACGTCTCTGGTATCTATGATCGCGGTGATCTGCGCGCCTTTTGCGGCAAGGTCAGAAGCTGTTCGCCAACCGTCGTCGTTGTTGGTGAATATGGATATGCGTTTACCCGGCAATACGCCGAAACGGTTTGCATAGGTTCTGACGGCACTCGCAAGCATAATGCCCGGGCGGTCATTATTGCCGAAAGCTATTGGGCGCTCATTGGAGCCGCCTGCTAAAATTGCACGTTTGGAGTAGATCCGCCAAAGGACTTGCCTTGGCTTTCCATTGCTTGATCCAAGGTGATCTGTCTTGCGTTCAATTGCGCCGTAAATACCATGATCATAAGCGCCATAGATTGTTGTGCGCGGCATCAGGCGAACATTCGGCATTGCGGCAAGCTCGTCAGTGGCATTGGCTGCAAAAGCTTGACTGCTTTCGCCGCCCACTTCCATGGTTTCGCTGTTTAGGCGACCGCCAAATATAAAATCTTCGTCTGCGAGGATGACCTGTGCGCCAGAGCGTCCTGCCTGAAGTGCTGCTGCAATACCAGCTGGTCCTGAACCAATTACAAGAATATCGCAGTGGAGGAAGCCTTTGTCATAACTGTCAGGATCTTCTTGGCCTGATAGGCGCCCAAGTCCTGCCGCAGCTCTGATGGTTGGCTCATAGAGTTTTTCCCAAAAGGCTTTTGGCCACATAAAGGTTTTGTAGTAAAAACCTGCAGCTAGAAAAGGCGACATCAGATCGTTGATTGCCATAAAGTCATATTTTAACGGCCCGCGGTGGTTCTGGCTTTTTGCTTCCAGACCTTCGAATAGCTCTACTGTAGTCGCGCGCGTATTGGGTTCTTGATGTGCTCCTGATCGGAGTTCAACCAAGGCGTTTGGCTCTTCTGATCCTGCGGTCAAAATCCCTCTGGGGCGGTGATATTTGAACGAGCGGCCAACGAGTTTTACGCCATTTGCCAATAGCGCAGAAGCCAGAGTGTCACCTTGATAACCGACATAACTGGTGTTGTTGAATTTGAAATTCACTGGCTGATTGCGCGAGACCAGACCGCCATTGATGCGATGGGATTGGGTCATGCCTTTTTCCCTTTTTTTGCAGCGGCTGTTGTTTTTGTTTTACTGTTAATTTCTTGCAGCTTCACATCACGGGCAAGCTCGACTTTTGAAATCGCGTGGGTCAGTGTATTGCGTGTTACTACTAACCATGATCGATCACCCTGTTCATGATACCATAACTCGCGAAGTTCTCCGGCCGGATTGTCACGCAAATATTGATATTCATAAAATTGATTGCCAGCATCTGTGCTTTGCCAATCGGGTCTGTTCATCAGTGACGCATCGCCAAGATACACAAATTCAGCGGCATCACGGGGTCCAAGAAGAGGGTGGTTGATGATCATTCGTCAGTTCCTATGTGCATTATTAGGCATTTGTTTTTTCACGAATTTCTTTTCGCTTTGACAAGAGCTAAATCGGGTAGGCCATTAGTGCAGGTTGGGTTGCGCACCAACGCCTTTTTCATCAATCAAATGGCCGCGCATAAATCTGTCTAGTCTCAATTCTTGCGCGAATTCGTGTGGCTGATCTTTCGCAATCAAGTGGGCGTAGCAAAAGCCTGAGGCAGGTGTGGCCTTGAACCCGCCATAACACCAACCGCCGTTGAAATAGAGGCCGTCAATTCCGGTTTTGTCGATGAATGGCGATCCATCCATGGACATGTCCATAACGCCGCCCCACATGCGCAACAGCCGGGCTCTGCCTATCATGGGCATGAGTGCCATACCGCCTTCACAAACGTCTTCTACAACGGGCAAATTGCCGCGTTGGGCATATGTGTTGTAGCCGTCGATATCACCGCCAAACACAA
Source organism: Nitratireductor sp. (assembly GCA_017854535.1). Taxonomy (GTDB): domain Bacteria; phylum Pseudomonadota; class Alphaproteobacteria; order Rhizobiales; family Rhizobiaceae; genus Salaquimonas. Next base: position 21,341 of record JAFMHL010000015.1, on the reverse strand, counting down.
GACCGCCTTTGTCTGATTGAGAAACGTAGAAATGACCAGCACCGAAGGTCAGCACGCCCGGGATAACTGGCTTCAAGCCTTCTGAGACAAATGCCTGCAACACATGGCTTTCAATGGGAAGACGCATTCCGGCATAGGACATAACCTTGCCCGATGAACCCGCCACACAAACGGCGATCTTTTTGGCTTTGATGGTGCCTCTATTGGTTGTCACGCCTTTGCAAACGCCCTTATCCATCACAAAGCCGTTTACTTCGCAGTTCTGGATTATGTCAACGCCACGACTGTCTGCGCCCCGTGCATAGCCCCAGGCGACCGCATCATGGCGAACCGAACCGCCACGGCGTTGGGCCAATGCGCCCATGATTGGGAAGCGCGCATTGTCGAAATCAAGGAATGGGCATTCTTTTTGGAGTTGTTCGCGGTTTAGTAACTCTGCATCGACGCCCGCCATGATCATGGCATTGCCGCGCCGTACATAGGCATCGCGCTGAGCATCAGAATGGTAAAGGTTCATAACACCGCGTTGGGAAACCATCGCATTGTAATTGAAATCCTGTTCAAGGTTTTCCCAAAGCTTCATAGACAATTCGTAAAAAGGGGTGTTGCCCGGCAAAAGATAGTTTGAGCGGATGATGGTTGTGTTCCGGCCCACATTGCCGCCACCGATCCAACCTTTTTCAAGAACGGCAACATTGGTTATGCCGAATTCTTTTGCCAGGTAATAGGCTGTCGCCAGACCATGGCCGCCGCCGCCGATAACGATGACATCATATTCTGCTTTGGGTTCCGGTTCGCGCCAGACAGGCTCCCAACCTTTGTGGCCAGTCATAGCCTCTTTAAACACCTTCAATGCAGAATAACGCATGCCATGCTCCTGGACGTCTTTTCGTCTTGAAGATTGTCTAGATATAAACAGGGCTGGACTTTTCTATTAAAGACATATTATTGCATCTCATGGTCAGCTATCACAAAGACGAACGCCCTTTTAATATTGGTTTCCTCCTCGTGGAGGGCTTTGCAATGATGTCTTATGCGGCAGCGTCGGAGCCGTTTCGTGCGGCCAATGTGTTGGCTGGCAAGACCCTTTACAATGTATCGAATATTTCGCTGTTTGGCGGACAAGTGTCGAGCTCTGGGGCAGGGGTCGTTAAAACCAAAGCGCAGATTGGCGAACAAATTGAGTTTGATCTATTGCTTGTTTTGGCCGGGCCAGAACCAACAAAGTTCAACGACAAACGGGTGTTTCAATGGTTGCGAAACTTATCGCGCCGGGGGGTTAAGCTGGGCGGCGTTTCAGGTGGCCCTGCGATCCTCGTCGCTGCGGGGTTGATGAATGACTATCGAATGACCATTCATTGGGAGCATGCGCCGTCATTGGTAGAAATGTCACCCAATTTGAAGTTGGAAAAGAGCATATTTGTGATCGATCGCGATCGCTATACCTGTGCTGGCGGGATTGCGGCGCTTGATATGATCCATGAATTAATCGCCAGCCATCACGGCGAAGAATTCGCCACAAGTGTGAGCGACTGGTTCATGCATACGGATGTGCGCGCTTCAGGGCAGCCACAACGGGCAGGATTTGTTGTGCGGTATGGGACAACGAGCGCTCCGATTATACGCGCAATAGAAGCGATGGAAAATCATCACGGTGATCCACTGGATTTACCGCAGTTGTCGAAACTGACCGGAGTGGGACCGCGACAATTGAACCGACTATTTCGCGAAAAACTAAAAGCGGGGACGATGGAATTTTATCGAGATCTGCGTCTTGAAAAGGCAAAGAACCTTTTGTCTCAATCGCCGTTATCGATCACTGAAATTGCTATTGCAACAGGCTTTTGTTCTTCTGCGCACTTTGCCAAAACGTTTCGGTCAAAGTTCGGCGCCCCGCCTTCAAGTTTCAGAAAGTAGACGGGCCGCGCCAAAAACAAAAGTATGACCTCTCGCTTGCGCGAAACGCACACTAGATATCTGCACATCAAAAATTAAAAGAAATGGTACGCCCTACGGGAATCGAACCCGTGTTACCGCCGTGAAAGGGCGGCGTCCTAACCGCTAGACGAAGGGCGCACTCTAGAAACTTTCCGAAGGAAAGCTCCTGTGCGGCGCTTATAGATAGGAAAACCCGATGCATCAACAGGAAAATGGTAGTTTTTCAAATTAAATTCACTGAAAGATTTTGATGGGGCAATTTGGGGCCAATATGCATCTATATCAGGCATTGTTGTCCACAAAACGCATATTTTCAAAGTAAACAGCGCGAAAAAGGCCCGACTAAAACCCTTTTAGGCACGTTTCTTTTTGCTTCTGCGGCAAGGGTGATGCCAGTCGCGCTGTGATCCCACATCAATATGAACTGAATCGGTTCGGCAATAGGTTCCAACGCCGCCACGTCCCGGGACTGTGCGCAAGAATTTTGCCAAATCCCATTTGGACACGCCTTCAATCTGGATATCAGCAGCTTTACAATAAATATGTGTTGAGTTTCGTGCACCACCTGCGCGTCTATTGCCAGTCGGGCTTCTATATCCTGATGTTACCATAACTTTTTTGCCATAACGGCGCTCCACTACGGTCAAAATACGCATCAATTCAGGCTTAAAGCAGTCGACTTGCACTCTTTCAGTTTGTAAAACGAGACCTTTGGGCGACATTATACGTCCAAGTGAGCCCACAGATGCAACTTGAACAGAATCATCTTCATCATCTGCTTCTTCGTCGTTTATGCCAAACAATGCACTGTTGCGCTGCACGCCAGGCAATCCGCTTTTTGAGCCACTAATTGATGATGTGGATGGTACTGCAGACGCTATAACCGTTTTTGAGGCTGGCTTAACTGCTTTGACAGGGCCTTTTGTTGCTTGTTTTGTTTTTTTGCCAAACCAAAGCTCGAACAAGGTTTTCGGTTTTTCGGTTTGTTTGGGGGCTTGAGTAACCGTCTGGCTTACAGCAGAGGTCGCTGCAGTTTGGCTATCTGCGGTTACATCCACTGCGACGGGTGCGTTAGTATTTAGGTTTTCAGCGGAGGATGAAGTGTCCAAGGATGCAAGTTGTGTTTCACTAGCTGCTTGCGGCGTTGGCACCACAGCCGAACTAGCATCAATATTCTCATTCAAGACATCTGCGGCAGCCTGTGCGACCGGACTTTCGTCTGTTGTTGGCAATAAGGCGGTTTCATTTGAAAGTACAGGCTGCGCCACCAAAGGAGAGCGCACTGGGATAGGAACACCACCTGCCAAATCGCTTGCTGCTAGTTGTGTTGAGCTTTCATCGCTTTGGCCATCCAGAGAGACAGGATCTTCTGTTGATGAAATAACTGCAACGTCCAATGCGTTATTGACCGATGAACCGACGCATCCTGAAAGTGCGGTGGTTGAAATCAGGAGTGCCGCAAAAATTGTCTTTTTATGACTACTTAATGAGTATGAAATGGCGCTGCCACGCAGGTTCAGCATATGGGTGGACGCATTTGTGGCGGGAATGGAGGGCTTACAGAATTTTTGCCAAGCATTTTCTGCTCGGCTAATCATACCTGTCTGTTTCCGAAAATAGCCAAGTTATTCCCCATTTTTCAGCAAATTGAGACGTGCAATCAAACGCGTCTCCCAAATTCAGGTTCTCCATCAAATGCGCGATGAACCTAAACTCAATCTCTATAACGGATTCTCCTAAGGAATCCAAATTCTTAGGCTAGATCACAGATGCCCCAAGCTTTACGCAGTTACCGTGTTCTGGATCTGCTATTCAGCTAATACCCAAATATGTCTCAAAAATGGTAAACGTTTAATTGCGCTTACTCTTGATAGTGGACTTCCAGAATATGGATGAAAAAACACCGGCCATATGACCGGTGCTTTCAAATTTTACATTCAGCGATGAGGGGTAGTTATGAGCGCTTATTGATAGGCACATAATCACGCTGCGTTGCGCCCGTATAAAGCTGACGTGGACGACCGATTTTCTGTTTCGGGTCGTCGATCATTTCTTTCCACTGGGCGATCCAACCAACGGTTCTCGCCAGAGCGAATAGAACTGTAAACATGGTGGTTGGGAAACCAAGCGCTTTCAGGGTGATGCCGGAATAGAAATCGATGTTTGGATAAAGCTTCTTTTCGATGAAATAATCATCGGTTAGAGCGATCCGTTCAAGTTCCATGGCAACGTCTAACATTGGATCGTCTTTGATTCCCAATTCTTTGAGAACCTCATGAGTTGTTTTCTGCATGATCTTGGCGCGTGGGTCGTAGTTTTTATAAACCCGGTGACCAAAGCCCATGAGACGGAACGGATCGTTCTTGTCTTTTGCACGTGCGATGAATTCTGGAATACGGTCCACTGAACCGATTTCAGCAAGCATGTTCAATGCTGCTTCGTTGGCACCGCCATGGGCAGGACCCCAAAGGCAGGCAATACCAGCGGCGACACAGGCAAACGGGTTTGCACCTGATGAGCCAGCAAGACGAACAGTTGAAGTAGATGCGTTTTGCTCATGGTCAGCGTGAAGGATGAAAATACGGTCCATGGCGCGGGCCAAAACTGGATTTACCTTATATTCTTCGCAAGGAACCGAGAAACACATATGGAGGAAGTTAGACGCATAATCGAGATCATTGCGTGGATACACAAATGGCTGACCAACGTGATATTTGTACGCCATTGCTGCAATTGTTGGCATTTTCGCGATCATACGAAGCGAAGCCACCATTTGCTGGTGGGGATCGGATATGTCTGTCGAATCGTGATAAAAGGCTGATAGAGCACCAACGACACCACACATCACGGCCATTGGGTGGGCATCGCGACGGAAACCGGTGAAAAAGCGGTTCATCTGCTCGTGAACCATTGTGTGGTAGGTTACACGGTGATGAAAATCTTCGTTTTGCTCTTTGTTTGGCAATTCACCGTAAAGCAGCAGATAGCAGGTCTCTAGGAAGTCGCCATGGTCGGCCAGCTGATCAATTGGATAGCCGCGGTGCAACAAAATGCCTTTGTCACCGTCAATAAATGTTATGTCGCTTTCGCAGGATGCAGTTGATGTGAAACCTGGATCATATGTAAAACGATCCGTTTTGGCGTAAAGTGCGCTGATATCGAGGACATCTGGGCCCAAAGTGCCTTCTTTGACAGGAAAGTCCCAGCTTTCATCACCGATGGTCAATTTTGCTGTTTTATCTGTCATATAAATATCCTCTTCACAAAACCTGTTGTTCATTCTCCGGAAAGTTTTCCGAAAAATAATGCGTATATCAAATTGAAAGAACCAATTATTCCGCTTCGACACCATATATGCTGCACTGCAGCAAATTAGCAAGTAGGGATTAATTATCGTATTTTTCTGTAAGGCTCAAGTCACACCATAGTTATAGGCCCTAATGGATTGACCCTCAGTCTTTGAGCCTATCTCTGAGTCGGTTCAGGCATTCTTCCTTGCCCAAAACGGCCAAAACATCAAAGACGCCTGGCGATGTGGAGCGTCCGGTTAAAGCCGCGCGTAGCGGTTGCGCCACTTTTCCAAGTTTCAATTCCTGAATTTCAGCAAATGTTTTTACAGTCGTCTCAAGAGCAGTGACATCCCAATCTGATTCTGCTTCTAAAACAGGAATCAATTTAGCTAAAATATCGTCACCGCCATCTGTTAAAATACCCAAAGCTTTTTCTTCAAATGGCAAAGGACGTTCGACAAAAAGGTAAGCGGCGCTATCGATTAACTCGACCAATGTTTTTGCGCGTTCTTTGAGACCGGGCATGGCAGCAATGAGTTTGGCTTTTCCGGTTTCATTGAGTTTTCCACAAAGAGGCGTTTCTATTTCCACTTCGTCTAATATCTCTTCCATGCGATCAGCCAGATAGGCATCATCGCTATGGCGAATATAATGCCCATTCAATGCTTCGAGTTTTGCAAAATCAAAGCGGGCGGCGGCTTTATTCATTCCACTGAAATCAAACCATTCCAACATTTCCTTTGTAGAAATGATTTCGCTGTCCCCATGGGCCCATCCAAGACGAACAAGATAATTGCGCAATGCTTCAGGCAAATAGCCCATGGCCCGATAGGCTTCAGCACCTAGTGCGCCATGGCGTTTGGACAATTTCGCGCCATCTGCACCGTGAATCAGCGGGATATGCGCCATTACCGGAACGTCCCAGCCAAGGGCTTGATAAATCAAAGTTTGACGTCCAGCATTGGTCAAATGATCATCGCCGCGAATAATATGTGTCACTCCCATATCATGATCATCGACCACAACAGCCAGCATATAAGTTGGATTGCCATCTGATCGAAGCAAAACCAAATCGTCCAAATCTTTATTGGGAAATTTGACTTCGCCCTGAACTTTATCGTCAACAATGGTAAAGCCATCTTGGGGTGCTTTTAGACGAATAACACCTTTAGCTCCTTCTGGAGCCTCAGACGGATTTCGGTCACGCCAGCGCCCATCATAACGGGGAGGGCGTCCCTCAGCTTTCGCCAATTCGCGCATTTCAGTAAGTTCTTCTTGAGATGCGAAGCAATAATAGGCGGTTCCATTTGCAACCATTTGCTCAGCGATTTCTCTATGGCGGTTAGCACGCTCAAATTGTGAGATAGGCTCGCCATCCCACTGAAGTCCCATCCAAGACAGGCCATCCAAAATCGCATCTACAGCCTGTTGGCTGGAGCGCGCGCGGTCGGTGTCTTCGATACGCAGGAGCATTTTACCGCCATTGGCTTTGGAATAAAGCCAATTAAACAAAGCAGTGCGAGCGCCTCCAATGTGGAGGTAACCAGTCGGCGAAGGCGCAAAGCGCGTAACTACCTGTTTTTTGTTTTCTTGTGTCATGGGTAATCCTGAATTGCAGCCTGCAACCTATATGGTGTCGGGATGGTAATTGATTTGGCTGTGATGTAGCATAGACCACGAAGGTTACAAGTGCGGCCGTTGCGAACCATTGTGGTTGTGAACTAGGCGATATAACCTTTTTGCCACGTTGATGACCTGATTTTTCCAGCGCCAACGTTACCCATGGCGAATAGATATGCAGCAAATTCTGCTGCATTTATTTGGTTCGTTTGTATTGGGTAATGCGTAAATGTTTGGCGAACGAAAATGGTTCAAAAAGAAAACTGAACTATCAAACAAGACAAATGTCATTGAAGACGAGTGGCTGTATGAGCCTTTGCCTATTGTGACAACGGATGCCCCAGCAGACAAAGGCGCCGGCGTTCCAAATGTAAGCAGTGATTTTTCTGATGATATTGAATTGGTTGAAAATGTTCGATTCGATCAGAGCCTAATTAATACTCCAAACAATCATCCTTTTACTGCAGAAAAAGTAAACCGATTTACCGCGCTGCGGTTTCAGGCGGAAATGCAGATATTTGATTTTCGCGATTCGATAAGGGTTGCCTTGGCAAAAGAATATGAACTGAGAAACCAGTTCAATTTTGTTCCCGTGATATTGGCGATGGGTATTGGTGCTTATTATTATGCTGACAGTGAGCCAAATGGCTTGGCATTATTGGCAACTTGGATTTGCTTTGCTGTGTTGCTTTTGAAGCTCAAGACCAAGGAAATCGCTTTTGGTTTGAGCGTTGCTGTATTTCTCTTCATCACCGGCTTGTCAGCGGCCAAAATACAAATGGACCGCGCAGTCATGCTGGTTCCAATGTCTCAATTGACGGGACAAATCAGTGGTGTTGTTCAGGTTGTAGATCAAAACAGGCGAGGGGCTGCGCGTTATTTAATCCGCCCAAGCTCCATAGAGGGATTAGCCGAAAACCAATTACCCAACACTATTCGACTGTCGGCAAGCAAGAAGCACCAAACCTTATCGCCCGGGGATGCGATTGAAGGATTGGCTAGGCTACAACCGATATCTGGTCCAGCCTATCCTGGCAGCTATGATTTTGCGTTTGCATCCTATTTGCAGGGGTTAGGTTTATCAGGCTTTTTCATGGGCGCTCCCACAAAAGTTGAAGCTGCCCCGAGCCAAGATTGGTTTACCAGTGCAAGCCTGTTGCTTCACACTGTTCGAGGAAATATCTCTGAACGAATTCGTTCAGGCTTGCCAGGTGAGGCGGGTGATATCGCTACGGCATTAATAACCGGAGACCGTTCCGGCCTTTCAAAAGATACCCAAGAAAGCCTTAGAAGATCTGGTCTAGCGCACATCTTGGCAATTTCTGGCCTGCATATGGCATTGGTCACTTTGACAGTAATCTGGTTGGTCCGGTTAATCTTAGTGTTTGTGCCGGGTCTTGCCGATCACTATCCCATCAAGAAATGGGCTATTGCCGCAGGGTTTGTTACTGCAACGCTATATTTGTTTATATCGGGCGCAAGCATTGCCACACAGCGCGCCTGGTTGATGATAACGGTTATGCTTGCAGCCAGCTTTATGGACCGGCGTGCATTGACGATGCGAAGTGTTACCATAGCAGCCCTGATTATTTTACTGGTTTCGCCTGCAAGTCTTTTCCAGCCAGGGTTTCAAATGAGCTTTGCTGCCGTTGCCGCACTTTTGGCAGTGTATCAAGACTGGACGCGCATAAACCGAAAACGCCGAACCAAGAATTATGAACCCAAGACAGGATGGTTTCGACAAATATTTGGGTATTTTGGTGGATTATCAGCCACCAGCCTGATTGCTGGTTTTGCAACTGCCTTGATTGCCATGGCGCATTTTCACCGTGTCGCGCCAATGGGATTGATTTCAAATCTTGTCGCTATGCCATTGGTGTCCATGTTAGTGATGCCGCTCTCCCTTTTGAGCATGTTTTTAATGCCCTATGGGTTTGAGGGGCTGGCGCTGGCCCCTTTAGGAAAATCCATACTGGGTGTCGTTTCGGTCGCTGATTGGGTGTACTCTTATGAGATTGATTTTGAGACGGGACATCGTCCAAGGTTGTTCTTGGTGATGGCTGCCGGGTTTCTAATTCTAGGCTGCTTTTTGCGGACCCGATTACGTTTGTTTGCACTTGCCCCTGTGATTGGTCTGGTTGGGATGGCAAATATGCCGGTTCCATTGCCAGATATCTCGATTGGGCAAGATGGACGCAGCATTGTTGTAAAGACCTCTCTTTTGGGTCCGAAGGGAGAGGAAACCGATGGTTTGACCCTGCTTTTTCCGCGCTCTGGCAAGTTCACGACGGAGATTTGGCAAAAAGCGTTTCTTCCGAATAGATCCTTTGATGCATTGCCCGATGAGATTAATTGCTCGAAAGATCGATGTGATTTTCAACTTAGTAATTTGAGTGTGAAAGTGATCTTCGACCCCAAATTGCTGCAAGCTGCCTGTGAAACTGCGGACTTGCTACTTGCTCCAAGGCTTTGGTGGGTAAATTGCAGGGGCAAGAAACCAAAAATGATTATCAATCGCACGCATCTTGAGACCAATGGTTCCTATCAGTTAGAAATCACGGGCGGCGATATCATCACCAAGACAGCTTGGCCGAATGTGGGGAATCATCAAAAGTGGAGAATCTGGCAGACAAGATTTGATATTACGGCGAGGCGTTATCCTCCGCGCATTGAAATCCGGCAAGGCCCACCTCGACGGCGGGAAGGGATTATTGATGAAATAGAAGTTGCTCAATAAAGGCAGGTATTAGCGGTTACAAATCGCATGTTTTTAAGCCTAATTGCGAAACATGATAAAAAAATTCAATTCACCCTTTGCGAATTGAGAAGTTGGGTGTTATAGACGCGCAAATTCGGGTTCATCAGCGATCCTTCGCGGGGAGTTGTAGAACCCATATTTTCGTTTGAAGGCCCTGCGCCTTTGGGTGAACCATCAGCGGGTATGGTGAAATTGGTAGACACGCCAGATTTAGGTTCTGGTGCCGCAAGGCGTGGGAGTTCAAGTCTCTCTATCCGCACCAAATTTTATAATGTGAGCCAGTGACGCAAAAGCGTCGCTGGCACTTTTCGAGAAAAACAGGTTGGTTGTTCCATGCAAATTACAGAAACAGTAAACAAAGGTCTTGAACGCGAATTGAAAGTCGTTGTTCCAAAAGAAGATCTGGCTGGACAACTGGCTGTACGCCTCGAAGACATGAAGGGCAAAGTGCGCATTGACGGATTTCGTCAGGGCAAAGTGCCAACAAACCACATCAAAAAGCTTTACGGCAAACAGATTATGGCTGAATTGGTCAATGAAATGATCAACAAACGTTCTGGCGAAGTTTTGAAAGAGCGCAATGAAAAAGCGGCTCAACAGCCTGCTATTTCGATGACTGAAGACGAAAAAGAAGCCGATGCCATTCTTTCTGGCGAAAAAGACTTTGAATTCAATATCTCTTATGAAGTGATGCCTGAAATTACTGTTCCTGCCCTTGATAAATTGAAAATCGAGCGCCCGATTGCAGAAGTTGCAGACAAAGAATTGGATGCTGAAGTTCTGAAAATCGCTGAAAGCGCCCGCACTTACGAAGAGAAAAAAGGCAAGACAGCTGATGGCGACCGCATTACCATGGATTATCTTGGTAAAGTTGATGGCGAGCCCTTTGAAGGCGGCAAGGACGAAGACGCTAAGCTTGTTATTGGTTCAGGCCGCTTTATTCCTGGCTTTGAAGAACAAATTATCGGCTTGAAAGCTGGCGATGAAAAAACCATTAAGGTTACATTCCCTGCTGAATATCAGGCAGAACATCTTGCTGGTAAAGACGCTGAGTTCGAAATCACTTTGAAGTTGGTTGAAAAGCCTGCGAAAATGGAAATCAACGATGAGTTGGCTAAACAGCTTGGTGTTGAAAGCGCTGACAAATTGCGCGAAGCTGTTAAAGGCCAAATCGAAAGCCAGAATGGCTCTTACACCCGCGCTAAAGTAAAGCGTCAGGTTCTTGACCAGCTGGACGAGCAGACCAAAATGGAATTGCCGCAGAAAATGGTTGGTGCCGAGTTTGAAAACATCTGGACACAGATGACAAAAGAGCTTGAGCGCGCGAAAAAGACTTTTGAAGACGAAGAAACCACTGAAGAAGAAGCGCGCAAAGAGTATCAAAAACTTGCAGAGCGCCGCGTTCGTCTTGGTTTGACCCTAGCAAAAATCGGTGAAGAAGCGAAAGTAGAGATCACTGAAGATGAATTGCAGAAGGCAATGTTCGATCAGGTTCGTCAGTATCCTGGTCAAGAACAAGCAATTTTCGATTATTTCCGTGAGAACCCAGATGCAGTAGCCGGTCTTCGCGCTCCGTTGTATGAAGAAAAAGTCGTTGATCACATAATGGGTCTTGCAGACATCAAAGACAAAACGGTCAGCCGTGAAGAGTTGATGAAAGAAGACGAAGCGTAATAACAATTAGTTATGCTATTTTTTTAAAGTATTGAAAGAACCCGCTGTGATGGCGGGTTTTTTTGTTTGAGTGGACTGCATTCTAATAATTCAGGGCCCAATGTTTTGCTCATTCAAGGATGAAAAAGAATGAGTGGTTGGCATCGAAATAGCGTCCTTATTTAAGATATAGTTTTACAATAACACAATTATGCGCATACTGTATGCATGTAGCAATAGAGGTAATTATGAACATTCAGCGGTTAAAAGCAGGAAATAAGAAAGCAACCAATCTGACTTTGAGTGAAAATTTGATCGCTGAAGCAAAGGCATTAAAAATCAATCTTTCCCAGGCTGCGGAAATGGGCCTTGCTAAAGCAGTATCTGCTGAAAAGGCTCGCATTTGGAAAGAGGAAAATGCTGAAGCTATAGAGAGTTCAAATGAGTGGGTCCGGAAGAATGGGATTCCGTTGGAAAAGTATCGCCAATTCTGATGGCAAAATTTGACTTTTTCCCCGCTGAGAATGGTTTTCTTTTGCAGGTTCAATCTGATTTGCTTGATGATCTAGAAACGATTGTGGTTGTTCCGTTGATTTTGCAAAAGCAGTCCCACAAGCCCATCAGCCGATTAAATCCGATTTTTGTCATTGCTGGCAACAAATATGTAATGGAAACCCACTTTGTTGGAACTGTCCCCCGAAAAATGTTGAAGACACCGAACGGAAATCTTTCAGAAAAGTTTGATGAAATAACCAACGCGCTAGATATGTTGTTTCTCGGTTTTTGATTTCATAAAAATCAACCCCTTTAACCTTTCCTTTGCCTATCCTATGTGTAGTGCAACAGATTCGAATATCTGATCAACATTTTTGCCAGTTAAAGAGATAAAGAGAGCCTTCCTATGAAAGATCCAGTTGAACTAGCCATGAACCTCGTGCCGATGGTGGTCGAGCAGACAAACCGTGGCGAGCGTGCCTATGATATTTTCTCGCGCCTTTTGAAAGAGCGCGTGATTTTTATCACCGGTCCGATTGAAGACGGCATGGCGATGCTTGTCACAGCGCAGTTGCTGTTTCTTGAGGCTGAAAATCCGAAAAAAGAAATCAATCTATATATAAACTCGCCTGGCGGTGTTGTGACGGCTGGTATGGCTATTTACGATACGATGCAGTTTATCCGTCCTGCAATCTCTACGCTTTGCATGGGGCAGGCTGCTTCTATGGGCTCGTTGCTGCTTGCGGCTGGCGAAAAAGACATGCGCTTTGCGCTACCAAATGCGCGCATCATGGTTCACCAGCCATCCGGTGGCTTCCAAGGCCAGGCATCTGATATCGAACGTCATGCACAGGATATCATCAAAATGAAGCGTCGTTTGAACGAAGTTTATGTCAAACATACGGGTCAAAAATATGAGACCGTTGAAAATACCCTCGACCGTGACCATTTCATGACTTCAGATGAAGCCAAAGACTGGGGCTTGATCGACAAGGTGATCGACAAACGCGTTGTTGCGGAAGAATAGTCACTTATACAAACAAAATATACGATGCGTCGAATCGAAGTTGTTGGCGCATCGGCTTTAGTCTTAACGGGTTGTTTTGCCCGAAAATGCAAAAACTGGCTGCCAACGTTGCAAAAATGCCATTTCATGAAGATTTATGTTGGTTTTATTAAGCCTATGGTCAGGATTTGTGTTGTATCGTCCAGTTTCAAGTTAGAGTGGCTTGTCTAATTATCGTTCTGGTGATTGACTGTTGTGGCAGTTGCGCCAGATATTACATATCAAAGTGAGTCAGCGCTATATTGGCCTGATTGCCGGGGATAGAATATGAGCAAAATTTCAAACAGTGGCGGTGGTAATAGTGGCGGCGATTCAAAGAATACGCTGTACTGTTCTTTTTGTGGCAAAAGCCAACATGAAGTCCGCAAGCTGATCGCAGGACCAACGGTATTCATTTGCGATGAATGTGTTGAACTTTGCATGGATATTATCCGCGAAGAGAACAAGACATCGGTCAATAAATCAGCCGAAGGTGTGCCAAGCCCGCAAGATATTCTAGCTACGCTTGATGATTATGTCATTGGGCAGCCTCATGCGAAGCGTGTTTTGGCTGTTGCCGTTCATAACCACTACAAGCGTCTGGCCCATTCTACCAAAGGTCAGGATGTTGAATTGGCGAAATCAAACATCATGCTGATTGGCCCAACAGGTTGCGGCAAGACTTTGCTTGCGCAGACACTGGCCCGTATCATCGATGTTCCTTTCACTATGGCTGATGCCACAACATTGACCGAAGCTGGTTATGTGGGTGAAGACGTTGAAAATATCATTTTGAAGTTGCTTCAATCAGCAGACTATAATGTTGAACGCGCCCAGCGCGGCATCGTTTATATTGATGAAGTTGATAAGATTTCTCGTAAGTCTGACAATCCATCTATTACCCGTGACGTATCGGGTGAGGGCGTTCAGCAGGCATTGTTGAAAATCATGGAAGGCACTGTAGCCTCTGTTCCTCCGCAAGGTGGACGCAAGCATCCGCAGCAGGAATTCCTTCAAGTTGATACGACCAATATCCTGTTTATCGCTGGTGGTGCGTTTGCTGGTCTTGATAAGATCATTTCTGAGCGTGGCCGTAAGACTTCTATTGGCTTTTCTGCGAATGTGGCTTCTCCGGAAGATCGCAAAACTGGTGAATTGTTCCAGGAAGTTGAGCCAGAAGATTTGCTTCGCTTTGGTCTGATTCCTGAATTTGTTGGCCGTGTACCGGTTTTGGCAACGCTTGAAGATCTTGATGAAGATGCATTGGTGCAGATTTTGTCTGAGCCTAAAAACGCATTGGTAAAACAATATCAGCGTCTATTTGAAATGGAAGAAGTTGAACTGACTTTCCATGAAGATGCGTTAAAAGCGATTTCCCGCCGCGCCATCGAGCGCAAGACAGGTGCTCGTGGTTTGCGTTCGATCATCGAATCCATCTTGCTGGATACAATGTTTGAATTGCCAGCTATGGAAGGCGTTGAAGAGGTTGTGATCTCAGAGGAAGTTGTGACTGGCAGCGCCCGTCCGCTTTATATCTATGCTGAGAAGAAAAAAGAAAAAGAAGCCAGCGCCTGATTGGCAATATCTTTTTTGATCATTTTGAGGGCGTTAGAAGCAATTCTAGCGCCCTTTTTGTGTATTGTCGCGCGCGGCTTTCACCTAAATCAATTGCGCATCGGTCTTTCAATTGCTCTTGAAAACCATGGAGTGGGGCCATATTTCTTTTCCAAGAGTAAAACGCCATCCATGCTTGTTCCGAAAACAGCATTCCCCGTAAATCCTAACCAAACTTCCAATTTGGCAAGATAATCAGGGTTCAATGCTGTTTTCAAAAGGTGGAAAGCGTTAGACTACAGAATCAATGATGTATTGGCTAAATAGCGGTCATCAAAGTTTATAAGGAAAGTACTATGGCTAAAACCGGAAAATCAGACATTGGATTGGGATCAGGCGATCTTTATCCGCTTATGCCACTGCGTGATATTGTTGTCTTTCCTCATATGATTGTGCCGCTGTTTGTCGGTCGTGAAAAATCCATCACTGCGCTGGAAGATGTGATGAATAAAGATCATCATATTCTACTCTTCACCCAGAAAAATGCTGGTGATGATGATCCAGCTCCAGAAGCTCTTTATGAAACGGGCGCTTTGGCAAAGGTTTTGCATATGCTGAAACTGCCTGACGGCACTGTGAAAGTGCTCGTTGAGGGCGTTTCTCGTGCGCGTGTTGTTCAGTTCACAGACAAGACCGAATATAACGAGGCTTATTGTGAGATCATTGAGAATGTTGAAGATGATCCAATTGAGGTCGAGGCCGTCGCTCGTTCAACGATCGCTGAATTTGAAAACTATGTAAAACTCAATAAAAAGATCTCGCCTGAGGTTTTGGGGTCGGTTTCTCAAATCGAGGAATATTCCAAGCTTGCTGATACAATTGCATCCCATCTGGCGATTAAGCTGAACGAAAAGCAGGAAATTCTTGATATTTTCAGTGTGCGTGAGCGCCTGGAACATATCCTTTCCATGATGGAGAGCGAGATATCTGTTCTGCAGGTCGAAAAGCGCATCCGTAGCCGCGTCAAACGCCAGATGGAGAAAACTCAGCGCGAATATTATTTGAATGAGCAGATGAAGGCCATTCAGAAGGAACTTGGAGAGGGTGAAGACGGCAAAGACGAACTCGGCGAGTTGGAAGCCCGCATTCAAAAAACCAAGCTTTCCAAAGAAGCCAATGAAAAAGCCATGGCTGAGTTTAAAAAACTCAAACAGATGAGCCCGATGTCCGCCGAAGCGACTGTTGTTCGCAATTATCTTGATTGGCTGCTTGGTATTCCTTGGGGCAAAACAGCTGCCAAGAAAATGGATATTGTTTCGGCTCAGGACGTGCTTGATGCAGATCATTTTGGCCTTGAGAAGGTCAAAGAGCGTATTGTTGAATATCTTGCGGTACAAAGCCGCGCCAACAAGATCAAAGGACCGATCCTGTGCCTTGTCGGCCCTCCAGGGGTTGGTAAGACATCACTTGGTAAGTCTATAGCGAAAGCAACGGGCCGTGAGTTCGTTCGCATGGCCCTTGGCGGTGTACGTGATGAAGCTGAGATTCGCGGTCACAGACGCACTTACATCGGCTCTATGCCCGGTAAGGTGATCCAGTCCATGAAGAAAACCAAGAAAACCAATCCGCTTTTCCTTCTCGATGAGATTGATAAAATGGGTCAGGATTTCCGCGGCGACCCTTCATCTGCCTTGCTTGAGGTGCTTGATCCGGAACAGAACAACACATTTGCAGATCACTATCTGGAGGTGGACTATGATCTATCTCGTGTGATGTTTGTAACAACAGCGAATACGCTAAACATTCCAGGTCCTTTAATGGATCGAATGGAGATCATTCGTATTGCTGGTTACACAGAAGACGAAAAGATCGAGATCGCAAAGCGTCATTTGTTGCCTAAGTCCATCAAAGACCATGCCTTGGGCGCAAAAGAGTTCAGCGTGAGCGAGGATGCAATCCGTGATATCGTTCGTCACTACACACGTGAAGCGGGTGTGCGTAATCTTGAACGTGAGCTATCAAAACTGGCTCGTAAGGCTGTTACGGAGATTTTGAAGAAGAAGACCAAATCCGTGAAGGTCACAGCTGAAAATCTGGGCGATTTCTTGGGTGTCACAAAATTTCGTTATGGCAAAGCTGAAATGGAAGATCAGGTCGGAGTTGTTACTGGATTGGCTTGGACCGAGGTGGGCGGCGAATTGCTAACCATCGAGGGCGTATCCATGCCTGGTAAGGGCAAGATGACCGTCACGGGTAATTTGCGTGATGTTATGAAGGAATCGATTTCTGCGGCAGCGTCTTATGTTCGCTCAAAGGCTGTTGATTTTGGTATCGAGCCGCCATTGTTTGATCGTATGGATATTCACGTCCATGTTCCTGAGGGCGCAACACCAAAAGACGGGCCATCTGCAGGTACTGCTATGACTACCGCTATTGTCTCCGTGATGACGGGTATTCCTGTGCGCGCTGATGTGGCAATGACTGGCGAGATCACGCTGAGGGGTAGGGTGCTGCCGATTGGCGGGCTGAAAGAGAAACTTCTTGCAGCTCTTCGCGGGGGCATTACCAAAGTGCTTATTCCCGAAGAAAATGCCAAGGATCTTGCGGACATCCCTGATAATGTGAAGAACGAATTAGAGATTGTTCCGGTTGCCCATATTGATCAGGTGTTGGAGCATGCTTTAACCCGTAAACCGGAAGCGATTACCTGGACTGCGGAAGATGCAGAAAAGGCTCGTAGAGCGCTAACAGCGGGCGGAGAAGCCGGTCTTGGTTCTATGGCCCACTAAGCCACATCTTTTATGAATGTTTAAAAAACGGGACTTTCGGGTCCCGTTTTTTTATGTCTTTTCACTAATATCTTTGTGGTATTTTGAGAATCAAATGGGAGTTTTCTTGCACTTTGCTGATATTTTTTGATTCGTCAGATTGCCTATTTCTCTCAAGATTTAGCAACCTTTGGTCTAGTATTTACGCTTGACAGCACCGGATTTAGGTAAGAATCACCCTTTTAAGCCTGTTTTTAAGGCATTTGGGGGCATGGTCTATTGTCACCAAGCCAAGAAAAGTGCGATTTTCTAAACGTGGCCAACGAGAGTCGTTGTGCGATCTGAAAGGATTATAAAATGAATAAGAACGAGCTTATTGCATCTGTTGCAGAAAAGGCTGATCTCACCAAAGCACAAGCTGGAGACGCTCTTGAAGCGGTATTAAGCAGCATTACTGGCGCTATGGTATCAGGTGAAGAAGTACGGTTGATTGGTTTCGGCAACTTTATTGTAGCTGATCGCAAGGCTAGCACAGCGCGTAACCCCCAGACAGGCGCAACTATTCAAGTAGCGGCGTCAAAAGCGCCGCGCTTTAAGCCAGGCAAAGCATTGAAAGATGCCGTGAACCACAGATAATGTTGTTGTGAATTCATGGTCTGGGGTTGTGGGGCGTAGTCACATTTCGAATACGAAATGTGAAATCGACTTTGGAGCATGACCTCCCGGAATCCGCTACCGTTTACGGTGGCGGATTTATTAGGTTTTAGGGCGACTGGTTTGCCCGGTGTGAGCACGTGAAAACTTGCTTTTGGAAGCAATTGGATGAATCCGCTTCTTTTTTTCAATACTGCGGGTTTTGCACTTGAAAAACCTTGCTGAATGTCGCATTAGGCTGCAGCAACCATGACAGAGTAGGGGCCTTGCCTCTTTTTACTTTGTTGTAGGCATCTGGAGAGGTGGCAGAGTGGTTGAATGCACCGGTCTTGAAAACCGGCGTGCGTGCAAGCGTACCGTGGGTTCAAATCCCACCCTCTCCGCCATTAACATCATAAAGTTATTGATATTATTATATTTTATAGAGGGGCTCTAAGCAGCCCCACACTCAGACCCACATTTATCTAGTGTTTGATGAATACGAGATTGCCATATGTCCGCATCGCCTTTGTCCATCGTTTGTAGTCATGTGCTTTCAGTGGAAATTAGTTTGGGAATTTAAGAGGGGGGGTACATGGATTTGAAAATTGCCCCCCCCCGGCATGATGGGTATGGCTCTTTTTCTACGGGCTGTTTTTTGAAAGCGAGTAAAGTTTCACATTACTGTTGCTCATGCGAAGTTTGCATAAATTCGCATCCGTCCATGGATCGATTCACAATCATTTCAACAAGGAACGACATCTTTTCAGCAGACAAAATTACAAGGAAAACGGAAGCGTCGCACTTGCTTAGTGGCGGCAACTTTGCGCCAACTAAAATCCGCAAATTTTGCCCATTAGAGACTTGTTCGAATTAATCTGAAATCTGACAACACCTGTCTGACACCACACAGCACTAATTATGGGTACAAAAATTGAAACCGTGATATATCTATCGCAAGATATTTAAACAGCGCTTAACAATTTATTAGCACTTGCTAACTTCGCTTGATCCAACCATAGTATGTTCTTTTAAGCTTCTGTCATCGGTGGAGAAAAGCATTGCGCATAGAGACAATTAACGATGGACGTTCGCTTATGGTTCTTTTGCCTGCGGGAAGTATCATTTCCAAATTCAGTATGAGGGCGCGTTCTTCGGTTTCTTCAATTTCTTTGATGGGTTCTCTGAAAGCGGCCGGTCTGGTAGTTAGCATTTTTGGGGCTGGCTTGATTTGCCTGATGTGGCAGAAGCTGCCTGTTCCGTTCCAGGTGGCAGCGCAACGATCAATTGTAGTGGCGACGTTTCAGCTGGCGTTCAGTTAACCAGCCCGCTCGCAGTAAAAATCAGTACTGCCGCAAATGGCACGTTTTCGCTGACTGTTGTCGACTATGGCAATAATCCTGTTGCAAATTATGAAGTCAAATTTAGAAAATCAAGCCCCTTTGGGCCACTTTCGCCTGAACTTGCGGCCATCTTAGACTATGCATTGTCTTCTGATACGGCTTTAACCAATGCCAGCGGCGTTGCTTCGATTACTGTTTCTGGTGTTGACCTCATAGGGTCGCTATTTGGCAGTGTTACTGCAGAAGCTACAGTTGATGTACTGAACGTCAATAATCTTACCACAGATATTAACCCTGATGCCGGTAAGAGCGGTGTTTCGCTAATTACAGATAAAGATGGCTATCGCAATGGCGGGGATATCAGGATAAATTATGATGGCGGTAGCCGCATCCTCAAAACAGAAGACGCACCAGGTGTGCATGCACTCAGCATCGGCCAAAATGGTTACACAGGCTCCGATGGCAGCTTTCTTGGGCCTGACGGTGGACCAGGCGGTCCGGGAACACCGGGCGGTATCGCTTATATTGATAGCGCTGGCGAAATCCAGACGACAGGCGATTTTGCCCATGGTATTCTGGCGGAAAGCATTGGTGGCAGCGGCGGTCCTGGCGGTGATGATGATTTTGGTTTTGACACGGATGGTGGCAATGGCGGCTTTGCCGCAGGCGGCGGAGCGGCATATGTAATCTCCACATCCAAAGTCACGACAAATGGAAAATTTGCAAACGGAATTTTTGTTCAAAGTGTTGGCGGTCAGGGCGGTGCAGGTGGTGACGCTGGCGGTATTTCTGCGGATTCTGGTGCAGGCAGTGGGGCGGCCCCTGGCGGCCAAGTTTATGTAAACAATTCCGGCGATATTTATACCCAAGGACTGAATTCTCATGGTATTTTGGCTCAATCTATCGGTGGCTTTGGGGGCGCAGGTGGTGACGGTGGCGGTTTGGTGGCATTTGGTGGCAGCGGTGGCAGCGCGGGTTCAGGCGGATACGCGACGGTATTTAATTCTGGCAATATCACGACCGATCAAAATGAATCTCATGCGATTTTGGTGCAATCAATCGGAGGCGGTGGTGGCTCGGGCGGCAGCGCAGGTGGTCTAGCTGGATTGGGCGCTGGCGGCAATAGCGGTGGAGCTGGCGATTACGTTCAGGTGATCACTTCAGGCGGTAGTTTGTTGCGCACCTACGGTACGAATTCAATAGGTATTTTCGCGCAAAGTATTGGTGGCGGCGGTGGCGATGGCGGCAGTTCAGTTGGATTGGTTTCTATTGGCGGTAGCGGTAGTGGCACTACCCAGGGAGGCGAAGTTTACATAGATAACAGTCAAATGGTTTTGACAACAGGCAACAGGTCGCATGCATTGTTTGCCCAATCAGTTGGCGGCGGCGGCGGCAATGGCGGAACAAGTGTAGGTCTGTCATCGGTTGGTGGCAACGGCGGTACTGGTGGCGATGGCGGCGAAGTTACCGTTAAAAACAGCAATACGCTGACTACAGGAGGTGACTTTGCGGCAGGATTATTTGCACAGTCAGTTGGCGGCGGCGGCGGCAATGGAGGACTAAGCCTTGGTGTTTCATCATTGGGTGGTAACGGCGTTGCAGGCGGCGATGGCGATAAGGTAATTGTCGAAAATAGCGGAAATATCACAACAAGCGGCAAAAATGCTTATGGCCTGTTTGCGCAGTCAATTGGCGGCGGTGGCGGTAATGGTGGGTTTAGCGCCGGAATGGTATCGATTGGTGGCAATGGTGGTTCTGGCGGTATCGGCGGCTTAGTTGAAGTGGACAATAGCGGCGATATTCTGACATCAAAAGCCAATTCAACAGGTCTATTTGTGCAGTCAGTTGGCGGCGGCGGTGGTAATGGTGGCGGCTCGGTCGCTGGTGGACCTAATCTCGCAATTGCAGTTGGTGGTTCAGGCGGTAGTGGGGGCACATCCGGCGGCGTGCTGCTCAATTACGGGCTGACAAGTACTTCACCAAAAAGCCATATCAGAACCCTTGGCAAAGAGTCTCACGGAATTCAGGCGCAATCCATTGGCGGCGGCGGTGGTAATGGAGGGGTTGCTGTTGCAGCTTCTGTTGGCGTTGGCGTATCTGTCTCGGTTGCTGTTGGCGGGGATGGTGGGACAGGTGCAAATGCTGGGGATGTTACTGCCAATCATGCGGGGTCAATCTCCACTGTTAATGATGGCTCAAATGGTATTTTTGCTCAATCGGTTGGCGGCGGCGGCGGAAATGGCG
>JAFMHL010000047.1 GCA_017854535.1 Nitratireductor sp. | reverse complement strand
ACAAGAGATTCGTAATGTCCAGGCACAGTGCAGAAAGCTGGATGATCAGGCTCGTCGGTTGAATGCCCTAATTAGCGATGGAAGTCGGGTATCAATTGGTGCTTGTGATAGGAACCGAACGTTGGCGGGGGGCACCACTTTAATTCTATTAATCTATATATTACATATACTTAGATTAATTATATCTACTTTCATCCACCTTTTTATCCACCCTTAAAGGCCATAAATCCACATGGTTGAAAATAAATTAGATCTCCTCAACAATCTTCCACCCAAACCCGGCGCACTGCAGACCGCCGCCTGCACCACAACTCTATCAAGTATTGACCCATAGGTGCTAACCGGAAATAATTGACTTTAAAGTTCGATCAAATCATTTCGAAGGGAGCTTCCATGGTGCGGTATTGGTGGGTCAATCAAAACCAAACTTACAAAGCCGAGGTGGGTGGCGGATACATGTGGTTGCCTAAGGTCAATAAGGGCGGTGGTTTCAATCAGTTTTACGATTACATGATCCAGGCACAGCCAGGGGATTTGGTATTTTATTTGCTGATGCACTGATCAAAACGGTTGGTGTTGTCTTGGCGCCAGCCCGCAGCGCAGAAAAACCTGAGTAGTTTGGAAAGGCTGGTGATGCATGGGACGCTGATGGCTGGCCGGTGCAGGTTGATTACGATAAGCTCGAAATCCCCATCAAACAAAAAGACCACATGGATGTTCTGGCACCTCTTCTACCTGATAAATATTTACCTATCCGGGCCGATGGCGATGGCAACCAAGTCTATCTTGCTGAGATCCCAGCCGTCATGGCTAAAGCGCTATTATCGCTAATTGGCAATCAGATCGACGTGACGTTGGAAGAAGGCCAAGAGCGGGAAATTCAAAACCGCACCGATATTGGGGCAACTGAAAAATATCAACTTTCTCGGTCACGTGTTGGACAAGGACAGTATCGAAAAAATCTAGAGCAGTTTGAAGCTGGATGCCGAATTACCGGCATCATTGACGGTCGGTTCTTGACAGCAAGCCACATAAAACCCTGGGCAAAAAGCAACGACTTTGAAAAGCTGGACGGCAACAATGGCCTGTTACTGTCGCCCCACATCGATCGGCTTTTCGATCGCGGATATATATCATTCGAGGGCAATGGTGTTCTGATTTTACACCCCAGCCTTCCACCCGAAGTCGTTGCTGCCTGGGGGCTAGCTGCAGGTATTCAGACAAAGCCACTAGGTCCTGAACAGGCGGTATACATGGATTTTCTCCGCAAGGAGATTTTCGACAAGCGCTGACGGTGAAATCACTGAGGCTTTTGTTATAGTCTGCTGACAATCAAGGGTGCATCGGTCCCTAGTAAGTTTAACGTGAGAGCAGTCGGTAAAAAGCTACCTCGACTTAACAACCTGACCTTTTCTTCACGTTTCTGAATGAAAGTGGAAAACGAACATACATCATCACCGCAAGGCGGATAATTTCAGGTGATGTTTTGAAGTAACGAAAAGGACTGATTTTGCTCATGGCAAACAGCTACAAAACTACCCTGCCCCAATCAAGCCATTTTAATCTGACAGTGCCTTCCATTGTATTGGTCTATTTACCGGCCAGCTCCCTGCGAATAATCTCTGCTCCTGCACCAAGCGCGTGCAACTTACCTTCGGCTACATGACGTGGAAGCGGGGCCATTCCGCAGTTGGTGCAGGCGATCAATCGTTCTGGGTCAACGAATTCCAGCGCCGCTCTGAGTGTGGCTGCCACCTTCTCTGGTGTTTCTACTGTGTTTGTTGCCACATTGATGGCACCAACCAGCACCTCTTTGTCCTTTAGTGCGCTCATCACCGATAAAGGCACATGGCTATCGGCGCATTCCAGCGACACTTGATCGATCCGGCTCTCATTAAGTGCCGGGAAGAATTCCTCGTACTGCCGCCATTCAACACCCAGCGTTTCTTTCCAGTCGAGATTTTGCTTTATCCCGTATCCATAACAGATATGGACCGCTGTCTTGCACTTTAGCCCTTCAATAGCGCGATGAAGACAATCCACACCCCACTCAGGCACCAGATGCATGAACGCGTTGAATGCTGGTTCATCAAATTGGATTACATCAACACCTAGCGCCTCTAATTCCAACGCCTCTTGGTTCAGCAGACCAGCAAAAGCCATCGCCATCTTTGCCCGCTCGCCATAGTGTTTGTCTGCAATCGTGTCGCAGATCGTCATTGGTCCAGGCAGAGTGAATTTAAGCTCACGCTTTGCATGCTTGCGTAGAAATCTTACGCTATCGCCATGAACGGATTTCTGACGGCTGACTGCTCCTGTCACGGTTGGTACTGAGGCGTCGTAACGGTCGTCGCGGATGCCCATGGTAGTCATCAGGTTCCAGTCGATGCCTTCAATTGCTTCGAGGAAACCATGCACAAAATGCTTGCGAAACTGCTCGCCGTCAGCCTGAATATCGATCCCGGCTTCGTCTTGGACTTTCAGCCAACACAGCGCCGCATCCTGCTGACCTTCTATCAATTGATCCCCTTCAAGCCGCCAATCAGCCCAGAGTTTTTTCGGTTCAGCAAGCCATGCTGGTTTTGGCAAACTACCTGCAATAGTCGTTTTGATCATTAGAACCTCGCTTTAAGTATGATTAATAGCATAGCTTGCTTCATCACCGCTAGCCGGATCATTTTAGGAGATGTTTTAAACTAACGAAAAGGGCTGATTTTGCTCATCGCTAACAGCTACAAAACCACACTGATCCGATCAAGCCATTTAAATCTGACAGTGCCTACCTATTGATTGGGCAACCAAAGTGCGAGCTGCGGAAACATAACGAGCAGCGATACCAGCAACAAAGAGCAACCGATAAACGGGAATGCTGAAGTATAAATCTCGCGCATGGTAGTTTCCGGTGGAGCCACGCCCTTCATAACGAAAAGTAATAGTCCAAAGGGCGGCGTGGTGAAACTTATCTCTAGAGCAAGCAACATAATCAAGCCGAACCAGATAGGGTCAAAACCTAGCGACAATGCCAGCGGAAAAAAGATCGGTACCGTTAGCAGCATCATTGATATTTGTTCCATGAACATTCCTAGTAAAAGCAACACGGCAAACATAACGAGCAGCATGGCTAGAGGTAACAGTTCAAATGATGTTGCCCACTCGATGAGCCCGCGCGAAGCCCCAGAAAACGCTAGCAGTTGGCTGAAAGTGGCCGAGCCAAATACGATGAGATAGGCCATCAACGTCACACGCAGGGCGCCCGTGATCGACTTCTTCATCGCTTCAACTGTCAGGCATTTGTAAACAACAGCCA
Organism: Nitratireductor sp.; assembly: GCA_017854535.1. Lineage (GTDB taxonomy): Bacteria > Pseudomonadota > Alphaproteobacteria > Rhizobiales > Rhizobiaceae > Salaquimonas. Next base: position 15,823 of record JAFMHL010000047.1, on the reverse strand, counting down.
ATATAAGGACGCCCAATGCACCGAAAGCAGCAGCTTCTGATGGAGTTACGACCCCATTGATCATCATAAATACAATGATCACCATGACACTCACCATGGGAACCACTTCTTGCAGTAGTAAGCCTATTTTTTGGCCAAGCGACATCGCCTCGACTTCATAGGCTGGAGCGGCATCCGGGTCAATTTTAGTTTGAATCCAAATCGTCAGAATATAAAATCCGGCCAATAATAGGCCAGGAATTATTCCGGCAATTAGCAGCGCGCCCACGTCAATCTGAGCCAATGTCGCAAGAAGTACGGCGAGAGCTGACGGTGGAATAATGATCGCAAGGCCACCCGTACCCAAAATAGGACCTATGCTCATATGCGACTTGTATCCACGATTGATCATTTCAGGGACCATTAAAGACCCTAAAAGCGCGGTCGAACCCATTGAGGAACCGGACAGTGTAGAGAACGCTGTTCCGCCAAGAACGGTTACGTAGCTCAAACGGCCCGGTAGCCTGCCAAGAAGCTTGTCGATGGCATTGAACATTCTCCCGCCCAAGCCGGTGTGAAAGAAAATTTCGCCCATAAGCAAAAACAAGGGAATTGGAACAAGCGCATAGCTCGTCAGTGATCCAAGCCCATTGTTGAGCATCTGTGCGATTCCCCGCTCACCACCCATAAATATCCACGCGCCAACTATATTGGCTGCAAGGAAGGCAATGGCTACCGGCATACCGATCGCCATTAAAAACATGATTGTGCCTAGCAGAAAGGCGAGCGCTTCATACCATTCCATTATTCGTGGATTCCCGCCTCTCCGGAGTGCATGATCTCTGGTCCAAAAACAAAGCGTGAAAACTCAATGGCCATAATAAAAAAGCTTAAGGGGAAAGTGATGGTCAAAAGCCAACGCGGATAATAATAAGCCCGGGTATCGAAATCACCGCGTTCGATATTTGTCAGAAACAGATCCAAGCCTTTCCAAGCCAGAACTAGACAAACTGCAACGCACAAAATCGCCACAAGACGGCTCACGATGAATCGTACATTTAGCGATAACGCCGCAGTAACAAGCTCGATGTGTACATGGCCTTTCTTGCGTACAAGCCAGGGCGCACCGAGCATCGTCATATATAAAAGTCCGTATTCTGCAGATGTAAAAAGCCACGCGAAGGGCTGCATACCCAAATTGCGCATCAAAACGGATGCGATCACCGACACCATCAACCAGATAAGTGTCGCGCCAGCGATTAACGCCATCGCATACAAAAGCGCTTCATAGGTTTTTGTTATTATATTCATCTGCAGTCCCCAAAAGTGGATGGGCCCGCGGAGAAATCCGCGGACCCTCCTCATTTATTTTGCTGCGTCAAGATCATAGAAAAGTCCGATAAGCTTATCGTAGTTATCAGTGCCGCCTGGCTGACCAGCCATGACCTCATTCATGCGCTCCCAAGTTTTCTCACGGGCTGCAGCGAGGTAATTGGATGCGGCATCGCCTTCCAAAGTGATAACCTTCATCCCGGCTGCATCCAGTGCAGCAAAGTCCTCATCACGTTTTTGACGAAGAGCCGCAACGCTGTCGGCTTCATGCTGCATCGCGACGTCCTGCAAAATCTTTTTAGACTTGTCGCTCAAGCTGTTCCACTTTTCAAGATTTACAATCACGCCCAGATCGGTCGAGAAGAAGCATGGCTCGATGCGGTAGTTCAAAAACTCATTCCACTTGAGATCGATGAGGCCAATTTGTGTCCAGCCTGTCGCATCCACGATACCGCGCTGAAGCGCAGAATAAACTTCGCCAGTTGGCAGATCGATAACCTGAGCGCCTAGGTAGTTTGTGAAGAATGCGTTGTAAACATTGTTACCGCGAAGTTTCAAACCGTCCACTTCCAGGTTGCCTTCGGCATCGAATGTCGGCTCATCACGCGTCCATAGATTGTAGCAAACACCGCTATCAAACCAACCAAGGTATTTCAGGCCCATCTTTTCCTGATGAATTTCATCGATAAGTGCAATGCCACCATTCTGACGCGCTTCAACCGCTGTCAAATTTGATGTGACCAAAGCGTCTTTTTCTGGCAGAGCGCCACCGTAGAAGCTGCCAGGTGTGTAGACCATATCCACAATACCATCGCGCACTGCGTCAGGCTGCTGGAACATACCAATGGCTTCTGGGCCACCGCGCACATCGATCTGAATAACGCCTTCTCCAGCCTCATTCACTTTATCGACGAATGAGAGAAAGCTTTTTGTATAGATCAGCGTCTCAGGAAACGCATGCACTGCGCTGATAGTATCTTCAGCAAACGCAGTAATGCTCGTCAACATTGTGGATCCGGCAACAATTGCGCCTAATAATTTGATTCTCATTTTAGTCTCCCATGTTTTGGCTCAACATAAGCCGCAAAGCCTTTTTTCGATAGCATCGTGAGATGCCGACTAACGCCGTCTCTGGCGTATTCTCAATCTACTAATGAAGGCCAAGCCCACTCAGCAGTTTGAATTCTGTTTTGTCTGAAACCCGTTATTTCAGCCGCATGTTCGAGGGTAAGATCAATATCGTCCCAACCCTTAATCAGCTTCATTTGCCAGCTAGGATCAATAAAAAAGGCAAACTCAACACCCTCAAGTGAGACAGTTGCGGTCTCAAGATTGATCGTAAGTTCAACAGCGTTTGCGCCAATAATATGGATTATTTGTTCGTAGATTTTTTCGCTCACCGTTGCTGGCAGAAGTCCATTGTTGACTGAGTTAGCTGAAAAAATATCGCCAAAACTGGGCGCGATTACCGCCCGAACGCCTGCATCTGCCAACGCGTAAACAGCTGCTTCGCGCGACGATCCACTTCCGAAATTTCGACCTGCAATAACAACGCTAGTTTTCACATTTGTGTTCAAAGGGAAGCTTTCATCCAGACTGCCGTCTTGATTGCGCCGCATGTCATGAAGCAGATAATCACCATAGCCCTCGGCACGACTAGCGGACATAAAACGCGCCGGGATCAACTGATCTGTATCAATGTTGTCGATCGGCAGACCAATCGCCAGCCCCGTATGGTTGCTCCAGCCAGCCATTATTGCGTGACCTCGTTGATCAATTTTCTGACGTCTGTAATGGTTCCAGTCACAGCAGCAGCAGCGACCATGGCAGGCGCCATCAAATGCGTACGGGCACCTCGTCCCTGACGACCGGGGAAGTTGCGGTTTGTTGAGGAAGCGCATCGCTCTCCGGCCTTGGCCAAATCGCCGTTCATGCCGACACACATGGAGCATCCAGACGCTACCCAGTCCAATCCAGCCTCGATGAATATGCGATCAAGGCCTTCCATTTCGGCTTGCACCTTGATGGGTGTGGAGCCTGGCGAAACCATGCCAGGCACCTTTGATTTTCGGCCACGCAGAACAGAGGCTGCGCTGCGTAAATCTTCAATGCGTCCATTGGTGCACGAACCAATAAACACCCGGTCAATTGGCGTGCCAGCTATAGGCTTGCCAGATGAAAGTCCCATATAATCCAGTGCGTCTTCGGCAGCACTGCTGGATTTCGCTTCAAGCCTACTGGGGTCTGGGATTACACCAGTGATGGGTAAGGCTTGATCAGGGCTCGTACCCCATGTGACAGTCGGCGCAATATCTTTCGCGTCTATCGTTACTTTTTTGTCAAAATGGGCCGAATAGTCCGATTGCAGCGTTGCCCAATAGCGCATCGCGTTTTCCCATTCAGAACCGGTAGGACTGTACGGACGCCCCTCCAAATAATCGAATGTGACTTCATCAGGCGCGATCATTCCCAAACGCGCGCCACCTTCGATCGATAAATTGCAAAGCGTCATGCGGCCTTCCATTGAAAGCGCGCGAACAGCAGAGCCAGCATATTCGATGGCATACCCTCTGGCGCCTCCCGCGCCCAACTCGGCAATCCAGTGCAGTGCCATATCCTTGGCAGTCACTGAAGGCGGTAACTCACCATTGATCGTGATGCGCATGGATTTAGGTTTCGCCTGCCACACAGTTTGCGTCGCAAGGATGTGCGCGACTTCTGTAGCGCCAACGCCGAAAGACAAAGCGCCAAATGCACCATGCGTAGAGGTATGACTGTCGCCGCAATTGATGAGCAATCCTGGCAGTGTAATGCCCTGCTCAGGGCTAATGACGTGCACAATCCCCTGATCGGTATCATTCAAATCAAATATCTTCAGATCATGAGCCTTTGCGTTGGCCTGCAACGTATCGATCATTCGGCCAATACTACCGCTTGCAGGCTTGTTGCGCATTGTTGGCGCGTAGTGATCAACTACGGCAAACGTAAGCGAAGGTTCTTTGACGGGAAGATCGCGCGCTGCGATTTTCCCAAAAGCATGATGGGACCCCTCATGAACCCAGTGCCGATCAACCCAAAGCAGCGACATGTCATCTTCACGGAGCAGCACCTCATGGGCCGACCACAGCTTGTCAAGCAATGTCTGAGGAAGTGTCATTCTTCATGACCCTTTCCGATAACAGGCTCCCAATGACGCCCGCTTCCCTCACCGACACGGGCAAGAGACATTTCAAGTTGAAACATATCAGGACGATAAAGCGCGGACAGAAACTCCACACAATTTCCATCGATATCTCGAACAACCCGCTCCAAAGACAGCAAAGCTGCGCCAGTTTCAACTTCAAGAACTTCAGCAACTTGAGGGCCGGCAAGCGCAGCAGAAACCGACTGATTTGCCTCTTCTATTTGAACACCGCTTCGCTCCAGCAACTTAAAAAGGGGCGTCGTTGCCAAATCATTTTCTGAATAATTGCGTGCTATCTCTTGAGGTACATAAGTCGTCAAATGAGAAAACGGTATACCGCTTGCCAAGCGCAATCTGGTTGCTGTTTGCACTTGCGTATCACCCTGAACTTTCATTGCTTTGGCGACATAGCCTGGTGCTTTTCCATAGTTAAACGATAGAAGCCGGACTGTTGTTTTCTGACCCATCTCGACCAATTGAGGCATCAGGGTTGTGAAATCCATTTCGACAGGTTTTTCACCGCCCGACGTTGCCCGCACGACGGTGCCACTTCCAGCCCTTCGTTCGATAAAGCCGTTAGCCGCCAGTTTTTCCAATGCGCGCCGCACGGTTACTCTTGAGACGCCAAACGCTTCCGCCAGCTTTTGTTCGCCGGGCAAACTGTCACCATCATTCAGGCGACCGCCTGAAATCTCATCCTTCAAAGACAAAAATACGCGGCGCGCTTTTGTCCCCTCCGGCATTGATGTGGTGTTAACTGCGTCCACTTTAAAACTCCTATCCAGTTGGGCTCAGGATACAGCTGTAATTTTAAAAATCAACCAAATGTACATAAAAAAGTATTTATTGGGCTTTTCATAGCTCGCATATATATGTATTATAGATAATACTGATTTAGGAGAAAACAGTTTGCCTATCGTCGAAGTGCACATTTTGGAAGGCTACGACGCAAATGAGAAAAAGCGTCTTGGGCATGCATTAACAAAGGCCATCAAATTTGTGGTGTCCGCGGTGCCTGAAGCGATCACCGTGATGCTCCATGAAATGACGCCCGACCAGTATTTCCGAGGCGGAGAGATGCGCAAGCCCGCAGCCGCCCTCACAGACCCCAAAGAGCTAGTGTTGTCATTTTTAAATTCAATGCAAGATCGCGATCTGGATACGGCCCGAAGCTTACTCGGCGAAGGCTTTGTCATGCAGTTTCCCGGCGCTGAACCCATGTTCGAATTGGATGAATTGTTAGCGTGGGCCGCGCCCCGGTATCAACGCGTTGCAAAAAGCTACGACGGCGTCGATGCATGGCAAGGCGATGGTGATGCTGCTGTCGTTTATTGTCGTGGAACACTTTCTGGCGAGTGGCTGGATGGAATCGCATTTGATAGCATCCGCTTCATCGACCGCTTTGAGGTTTTAGATAACAAAATCACCAGACAAGACGTCTGGAATGACATCGCAGAGGTAAAATTGAAAGCATGAGTGATATTGATCAAATTACCCTTTCGGTGCTTGCCGGACGAATGGAACAGATAGCCGATGAAATGGACGCAACGCTTTTTCGCGCGGCTTTTAACCCCATTATTGCCGAAGCGCATGATGCAAGCCATGGCATATATCATGCTGAAACGGGCGACACGCTTGTGCAAGGCAAGTCCGGGCTGCCTATATTTGTCGGCGTAATGTCTTTCGCGGTGAAAGCTGTTATCGAGAAAGCGGCATTGGATGGAGGCATTCAAGACGGCGACATATATATCTTCAATGATGCGCATATCGGTGGAACGCACCTAAGCGATATGCGCTTGGTTAGACCTTATTTTAGAGACGGCGAACTATTCTGTTACTTGGCATCAGTTGGACACTGGCATGATGTTGGCGGCGCTGTGCCGGGCAACTATAATCCGGGTGCAACCGAAGTATTCCAAGAAGCTTTTATCCTGCCGCCGGTCAAACTGGCGCGTGCGGGTGTCGTCAATCAAGACATCATAGACATTTTGTTGCGCAATACACGGCTGCCTCAATCTGCGATGGGAGATCTCAACGGACAGCTTGGCGCGCTTGATCTTGGCATCAAACGCATGGATGAGCTGCTGGACGACTACGGCGCACAAACTGTTGATTCAGCACTGGTAGCGCTTGGCCATCGCGCAGAAAAACTAATGCGTTCTGAATTAGATAACCTGCCTGATGGACGATGGGAGGCAGAAGACTTCCTGGACAATGACGGCATCGTGGACGAACCACTTTCAATAAAAGTCGCCCTTGAAATCAAAGGCAACGAAATGATCCTTGATTTTACCGGATCAGCGCCACAGTGTGCAGGCCCCGTTAACATCGCATTGCCGACCACCGTGGCAACGGCATATGTCGCGATCAAGCACATTTTTCCAATGTTGCCCGCCAATGCAGGCGTGATGCGACCGATCAATGTGATCGTACCCGAAGGCTCTTTGCTTTCAGCCGAATTTCCAGCACCCACGGGCGGTTACACGGAAACGATATTGCGTATGATTGACGTCGTGTTTTGTGCATTTGCAAAAGTCTCGCCGGAAAAAGTCGTCGCTAATGCTTACGGGACAATTAATGCTCTTTCGATTGCGGGTAAAAAAAGCGATGGAAAACCTTGGGTCATGTTCAGCTTTTATGGTGGCGGGCACGGCGGATCTATTGAGACCGACGGGTTGAACCACGGAAATGCGCCCATATCGACCGCCACCATTCCACCAATGGAAATCCTTGAAGCGGCCTATCCGGTCATGTTCAAGCAATGGGCTTTGCGCCCAGACAGCGCAGGCGCGGGTAGTCATCGTGGCGGCATGGGAGCTGTCTATGAAATTGAGGTTTTAGAAAAAAACGGAGCAGAAGCCTTTTTGTTTGGAGAAAGAGGCCGGTTTGCGCCGAAAGGTATTGCAGGCGGAGAAGATGCTGCGATGAACGTTTTTTCTTTTGAGCAAGATGAAGGTTGGGAGCATCCACCTCTTGCCTCTAAAATGCGCGGTATCAGTCTCAAGCAAGGACAATCTGTGCGGCTGGAAACACCAGGAGGCGGCGGTTACGGTGCCGCTTCAGATCGCGATCCGTCTTTAATTGCAAAAGATGTGAAAAACGAGCTTGTGTCCGAAGCGGCGGCTGACGGCACATATGGAACCGCTTGGCGGGAGTATCAATCATGAGTGGGGTTATGGTGGGTGTGGATGTTGGCGGCACCTTTACAGATGTATTTGTATTGGATGAAACCAACGGCGCAGCGTCTGTTGCGAAGGTTCCGACAACAAGACCAGATCAATCGGGTGGCTTTCTAGATGGAATTGGTAAGCAGGTTGATGATCTTTCAAAAATTGCCGTTGTCGTGCATGGCACGACCGCTGGTACAAATGCTTTGCTGGAACGCAAAGGAGCAAAAATTGGTGCAATCACAACGCAAGGCCTTCGTGATGTGTTAGAGATGCGACGCCGTGATCGGCCTCGCACATGGGGTTTGCGTGGCGATTTCGAGCCAGTTGTGGAACGCGAAAATCGCTTGGAAGTGCCCGAACGAACTTTGGCTGATGGAACCATCCGCACTAAGGTTGATCTGGAAGCCGTGCGAAAAGCAGCGAAGCAATTGCTTGAACAAGGGTGCGACGCCGTCGCTATCCTATTCGCAAATGTCTACGCCAATCCTGAAAACGAGATGAGTGCCGTTGCCGAAGTTCGTGCAATGTGGCCAAACGCGCATGTCTCTTGCTCTTCAGAAATTCTGCCGGAAATACGCGAATTTGAACGGTTTTCAACGACAGCGCTGAACGCATACCTTCAGCCGGAAGTGTCCGGCTATCTCCACCGTCTAGAGGACGCCCTCAAGTCCGGCGGTTTTAGTGGTGAATTTATGATTGTGCAGTCAAATGGCGGCGTAATGGGTGTGGAAACCGCATGCCATTATCCTATCCGCACTGCACTTTCTGGTCCCGCGGCCGGCGTGATCGCTGCCGGTTACATCGCCTCATGCGCAGGATATGAAAACATCATCACCGGCGACATGGGCGGCACGAGTTTTGACGTGTCGCTGATTGCCGAAGGTGAGTCGATGCTCTCGCCACAAACATCGATTGATTTCGGAATGGTTGTGCGAACACCTATGATTGAGATCACAACGATCGGCGCTGGAGGTGGCTCTATCGCATGGGTAGATAAGGGCGGACTGCTCAACATTGGTCCTGAAAGTGCAGGTTCAAATCCTGGACCTGTCGCTTACGGGCTGGGCAATGATCGACCAACTGTTACCGACGCAAATATTGTACTTGGCAGGATTGATCCGGAAAACCCCATTGGTGGAAAGCTCGAAAGACTGGACGTTGAAGCTGCGTCGCAGGCGATCCAAAAGCATGTGGGTGAACCGCTTAGACTGGATAAGATTCAAGCTGCTGAAGCGATCCTGCGTGTCGCTAACTCTCGTATGGCTGGTGCAATCAGGCTCGTCAGCATAGAACGAGGCTTCGACCCAAAACGTTTTGCGTTCATGCCTTTTGGCGGCGGCGGCGCACTGCACACAGGCGCGATGCTTGCCGAAGCTGGCATCCCACGCGCGATCATTCCGCGCTATCCGGGCGTGACTTCCGCGATGGGCTGCGTCATCGCAGATATGCGTCAGGACTTTGTGCAAACGATCAACAGCCTTGTGAGCAGCTTGGACGAAAATACATTGCTTGAATTTATGCAGGCGCATGTTGATCAAGGATTGAAAACACTAGACGCGGCGCGTGCGAAATTTTTATCGCGCGAACTCAAGTTCGAATTGGATATGGCTTATATTGGCCAGACACATACCGTCTCAGTTCCGCTTTCTGTGAAGACTGATGGCACCCGCGTCGTCGCACCAACCCGTGCGGAAATTGAGGAAGCGTTTGACAAAGCCTATTCAGATACTTTCGGGCGTCTGCTTAAAACGGGAGTTCGTCGCATATTGAACCTGCGCAGTACCGTGACAGGTAAAAGGCCAAAATTCGATCTTAAAACATTGGCACCAGCCACAATCGGTGAAGTAAAACCGAAGGCAACACGCAAAGTTCACTTTGGCGATCAGTGGCATGATACGGCAGTGTACGCGCGTCTTGATTTGCCCGTTGGCACGATCATCGAGGGTCCTGCCATTCTTGAGCAGCCAGACACCACAGTTCTCATTGAGCCAAACTTAATTGGCAAGGTGGATGCGTTTGGCAATACGATCATTGAAAATAAGGAGGCCGGATAATGGCTGACTTAAAAAACATAGATTTTTCTAAAACAGCGCTTCTAACGATTGATCTTCAAAATGATTTTTTGCATCCAGACGGCGCGTATGGTCGCGCAAACCAAAAGTCAGATGACATCGCAGCACTGCCTGAACGCATTTTACCAATTGTAAGGGCACTTCGAAAGAGGGGCGGCACCTATATTTCTGCGCAGTTTACCATTGTGCCCAGTGCGGACGGTGAACCGTTGATTGCGCCCCACCTCAAACAATTGCGGCCATTCCTTGCCAAAGGCGATTTTAACCCCGGCGGTTGGGGACACACGGTCGTGGATGTGCTCGCGCCCGCTGACTTTGTTATAGAGAAAATTGCCTACTCCGCCTTCTATCAGACACGGCTTGAATACATAATGCGCGCCAGCGGTATCGGGCATTTGATTGTCGGCGGCATCGTGACAAATGGCGGCGTGGCTAGCACGCTTCGCGATGCGCATCTGCGAAACATCGAAACCATTATGCTGACTGATGGATGCGCAGCATTCAAAAAGGACGTGCATGAGGCGACGCTTCTGTCTCTTGGAACAGTGACGCACCAGATGAGTTGCAACGATTTATTGGTCCAATTGAAAGCAGCGTCATGAGCTTGAAACAGCGCCTTGCAAAAAAAGAGATTCTTGTCGCACCAGGTGTCTATGACGGACTCACTGCATCGCAAGCAGCGAGTGCAGGGTTTGATGCCCTATATCTCTCAGGTGCGGCGGTCGCTTACACCCGATTGGGCTCGCCTGATATTGGCCTTACAACAATGAGTGAAATGGCCGATACGATTGCAAAAATACGCGACCGTGTGCCCGCACACCTCATCGTCGATGCAGATACCGGATTTGGCAATGCTTTGAACGCGCAGCGCACCATGCGCACATATGAGCGTATGGGTGCAAACGCTTTACAGCTAGAAGATCAGACTTACCCAAAGCGTTGCGGCCACCTAAAAGACAAATCGCTCATTGGCCCTGCGGAGATGGTCGGAAAAATTCAGGCGATGGCAGATGCGCGGCAGTCGGACGATACGCTTATCATCGCCAGAACCGACTCTATTGCCGTTGAGGGTTATGAAGCGGCTCTGGAGCGCGCCGAGGCTTATATGACTGCAGGAGCCGATGTCTTGTTCATCGAAGCGCCGCGTTCAAGAGAAGAACTCGCATCAATTGCCGTTCAGTTTGCTGACCGGATACCGCTGCTTGCCAATATGGTTGAAGGCGGCGCTACTCCGGTTACCGATGCGAATGATTTAGAATCTCTTGGCTATTCAATTGCTATTTTTCCAGGTGGCATCGTCCGCGCTCAGGCAAAAACAGCGCAGGATTACTACGCCAGCCTAGCCCAGCACGGTTCCAATAAGCCGTTTTCAACAAGGATGTTCGACTTTGATGGCTTAAATGATGTCATCGGCACAAATGACATGCTTGCAAAAGGCGCAAAATATGATGGGTCAGCTGACTGAGATGGCCCAAATTGATCGCCCTCCAAGCCAATTTTCTTTTGAAATTCAGACACTCATTATTGGTGCTGGCGCAGCGGGAATGACTGCAGCCTTAGCAGCAGCTGATGAAGGACAAACAACCCTCATCATAGAGCGTGATGCGATTCCATCAGGTTCAACGGCTCTGTCTGCTGGTCTCATTCCCGCAGCAGGAACACGGTTTCAATCATCGGTTGGAATCGATGATAACGCTGATATTTTCGCCGCCGATATCCAGCAAAAAGCCAATGGCGAAAACGAACAATCCTTTGTTGACCTGCTGGCAGAAAATGCCGCAGCGACAATCGAGTGGCTCTCGGATAAACATGCGTTGCCGTTTTCACTCGTCCATGATTTTGATTACCCGGGGCATTCACAGAGACGCATGCATGGTCTGCCCAGTCGATCCGGTCAGGAATTGATCGATCATCTGCGCTCTGCATGTGAGGCATCAGACATCGATATTATTTGCGATGCAACGGCACATACCATTTATGTAGAAGATGATTTAGTTCGCGGCATTCAATTTGTGCGACCGGATGGCTCGACCGAACAAATTGGATGCGAGCGGCTAATCCTCGCATGCAACGGTTTTGGCGGTAATGCTGACAAAGTGCGTGAAAATATGTCAAATATTAGCGACGCAATTTGGTTTGGTCATGACGGCAACAAAGGCGAAGCGCTTGACTGGGGCAAAGCTCTCGGGGCGGCCACAAAACACCTTAGCGCTTACCAAGGGCATGGAAATGTCGCCAAGCCTCATGGGATATTAATCTCTTGGGCGGTCATCACCCAAGGCGGTGTGCAGGTAGACAAACTTGGCAAACGGTTTTGGAACGAAGCGCAGGGCTATTCGGAAGCCGCCAGAGTCGTTTTGGCACAGCCCGATGGTGAAGCCTTCGCGATATTTGATGAGGATATTGCTAGCGTTGCACGCCAATTTACAGATTTTCAAAATGCTGAAAAACAAGGGGCGATCAAGACCGGCGGGACGATTGCAGAGCTTGCAAATCAATTGGGCCTCCCCGCTGCCGAACTTAAAAAAACCTTAAGCGCTATTCCGGTTGACGGTACAGATCAATTTGGCCGCGCATTTTCTGACACCAATTTGAAGCCACCCTTCAAGGGCGTAAAGGTCACTGGCGCGCTGTTTCATACCCAAGGCGGTTTGTGCGTAGACAAGCTTGCCCGAGTGCAAAAATTGGATGGTGCCCCATTTCCAAATCTCTTTGCAGCAGGAGGTGCAGCAGTCGGCGTTTCAGGCTCAAATGACAGCGGCTACCTGTCGGGCAATGGCCTTCTAAGCGCGGTTGTTCTGGGCCGAATTGCCGGACAAGCGTGACATTTCAAAAATTGAAATAAGGAATACAAACGATGACAAAAGAAACTGGTCACGGGCCATCATTGGCAAAAAATAAATGGGAAGATATCTTCCACCTTGACGGTCAATTAAGTGAAGATGAGCGCATGGTCGCTCAAAGCACAGCTGCCTACGCGGTAGAAAAGTTGATGCCCCGCGTCAGCGATGCGTATTTAAATGAAACAGTCGCCCCTGAAATACTATCCGAAATGGGCGAGATGGGCCTTCTCGGCATCACAATTCCAGAACAATATGGCGGGCTTGGCGCGAACTACATAACCTACGGTTTGGTAGCCCGCGAAGTGGAGCGCATCGATTCTGGCTACCGTTCGATGATGTCTGTTCAATCTTCACTCGTCATGTATCCGATCAATGCGTACGGTTCTGATGCGCAAAAAGAAAAATACCTGCCTAAACTTGCCTCTGGTGAATGGATTGGTTGTTTCGGCCTTACCGAACCAGATGCGGGCTCAGATCCTAGTGGCATGAAAACCAACGCTAAAAAGACCGATGGCGGGTATATTCTCAATGGCGCTAAGATGTGGATTTCAAACAGCCCGATTGCGGACGTGTTTATTGTTTGGGCTAAGTCTGATGCGCATGATGGCAAAATCCGTGGATTTGTTCTTGAAAAAGGGACGAAGGGGCTATCGGCGCCTAAAATCAGCGGTAAACTATCTTTGCGTGCCTCGGTCACCGGTGAAATCGTGATGGGTAATGTTGAAGTTGGCGAAGATGCATTGCTGCCCGGCGTTGAGGGATTGAAAGGACCCTTCGGCTGTCTAAACCGTGCCCGCTATGGCATTGCGTGGGGAACGATGGGAGCAGCTGAAGATTGCTGGCATCGCGCCCGCACCTACGGAATTGAACGCGTTCAGTTTAATCGCCCGCTGGCTCAAACACAGCTCTTTCAAAAGAAACTCGCAGATATGCAAACGGAGATAACTTTAGGGCTTCAAGGCGCGCTGCGGGTCGGACGGATGTTGGATGAAGGGATCGCATCGCCTGAAAGTATATCGCTGGTAAAACGCAACAACTGCGGCAAGGCGCTAGATATTGCCCGCATGGCGCGCGACATGCACGGCGGCAACGGTATCATGGCAGAATATCAGGTCATGCGTCACGCACAAAACTTGGAAACTGTGAACACTTATGAAGGCACGCACGATGTGCACGCACTAATTCTTGGTCGTGGACAAACAGGATTGCAGGCGTTCGCATGAACGCTGCACCTTTAGCGGGACTTAAAGTACTTGAGTTGGCACGAATATTGGCAGGGCCGTGGATCGGCCAAACGCTGGCCGATTTGGGCGCGACTGTCATCAAAGTCGAGGCTCCCGGCGGTGACGATACACGCGGCTGGGGACCGCCCTTTATCGAAAGACAAGAGGATAAATCCGCCGCATATTTTTACTCTGCCAATCGCGGCAAGATGTCGATTGTAGCAGATTTTAAAGAGGCAGAAGATCTCGCGCTGGTAAAAGGTCTTGCCAACGAAGCAGATGTGCTAATTGAGAATTTCAAAGTTGGCGGATTAAAGAAATATGGTCTCGACTTTGAAAGCCTAAAGTCAGCCAACCCCGAACTTGTGTATTGCTCAGTCACAGGCTTCGGCCAATCGGGGCCCTACTCAGAACGCGCAGGTTACGACTATCTCATCCAAGGCATGTCCGGCCTGATGTCTGTGACAGGAGAAGCCGATGGCCAACCGATGAAAGTTGGCGTGGCCGTTACCGATATTTTTAGCGGCCTTTATGGCGTTATTGGCGTGCAAGCGGCCTTAGCGCAACGCGGTATAACAGGCACTGGACAACATCTTGATATTTCCCTTTTTGACTGCGCGACCGCAATAATGGCCAACCAAGCCATGAATTATCTAGCAACAGGGAATGCGCCCAAGAAGCTCGGCAATCAGCATCCAAATATAGTCCCTTATCAGGTCTTTGATGTGCGAGATGGACAGGTCATTTTGGCTGTTGGCAATGATGGCCAATTCAGGCGCTTTTGCGAGGTCTTAAACCGCAACGATCTCGCTAGCGACGCGCGCTTCCAAACAAATTCAGACCGCGTTGTTCACCGCGATGATTTGTTGCCAGAGCTTTCCGATGCCGTGAAAAAATATAGTAAAACTAAAATCTTAAGCATGATGGAGCAGGCCGTTGTTCCCTGTGCACCCATCAATTCAATGGCTGAGGTATTTGCCGATCCACAAATTGTGCATCGAAACATGCAAATACAGCCTGAGGGAATACCAGGGTTAAGAACCCCCATTATTTTCAGTGGAGCGACCATGCAACTTCAAAAAACCGCCCCGCGGCTCAATCAACACGGTGTTAAAATTAAAGCCAAGCGATGGAATGCGCATAACTAAAGCGACGTAGCAAAATCAACAGATGCAGAGGTGGTGTCAGACTAAAGCGAACTAGTCTCTAAATGGCAGAAGTCGCTCTGTTCAGCCGGCGCAAAGTTGCTGCCACTCAACAAGTGCGGCAGTTCGGTTTTCCTTGTAATTTTGTCTACCGTAGAGATGACCCATAACGAGGGTGATTAATATTCATCATCAACGAAGTCATAATTCTGAAAAACTTTAAACTTTACACGCTTGTAAAAATCGACCTTCGTTAAGAGATGCATACCACACTACCGGGGGTGCTGTCATACGAATGCGAACTAGTCTCTGAATGGGAAAACTGCCCTGACCTAGCAGGCGCAAAGTTGCTGCCACTCAACAAGTGCAGCCGTTCGGTTTTCCTTGTATTTTTGTCTGCTGTAGAGATGGCGTTCCTTGTTAAAATGATTGTGAACCGATCCATGGACGGATGCGAATTTCTGTAAACTTCGCATGAGCCCAAGTGGCGCTGTCAAGTGCCCGGCCTTTCTATTGGGAAATTGGAACACAAACTGAGCTTCCTCGCTAACGATCAACATATATTGAATGCGCATGTCGTGTGATAAATTGCAGTTTTAAGACGGACGATTAGCTGATCTACCTATTGCCCTTCCATAGGGCCTTCCGCTTAAGACCATTTTTACGTTAGTCTGCTCAAATATCTAGCACGCGGAAATAACCCTTCCATTAAACGAACGTTTTTAGGAATAATTGGCGGTGATGTGATTTTCAGTCAATTTCACGCTAATTCAATTCCTAAAACTGTTTCTTGTAATATATCTTCCGAAAACATATAGTCATGGTGAGTTTTCGGAGGATCGTCATGAACATCGGATATGCAAGAGTTAGCACAC
>JAFMHL010000093.1 GCA_017854535.1 Nitratireductor sp. | reverse complement strand
GAAATAGCGCCACAGAAGCGGTTAATGAATCGACTGAGCCGAAGAGCAATAAACGTCCTGATATGCGTCGATTGGTAGATCTTTTTAACGCTAGACAAACAGCGACAAACGATAGGGCAAGGGAAAGAAGAGATATTGCAAATGAAGCCAAAGAACTAAAAAATGCTGAACTCAGGGCGCGGCTTCGAGAGGAAAAATATCCTGAACGCCTTAGAATTGATCGTGAAAGAAAAAAAGGTTGCGCGGGCTAAAGAAGCCGAGCAAGAGGGCCGGACAATCAAATCGAGAACTAATCTAAGTGGTATGACAGAGGATCAAAAGGTCGCTCATAAAAAGGAAGTTGAGCGATTAAAAAAACAAAGACAGCGTGCGATAAAAGCGAATTCATTAAATAGGAATGGAGGCTTTATAAGCAGCGAGAAATCTTTGATTACTGTAAGTGCAGATAATGTTGATGCCTATGACAGAGGTGGTTAATTAGAATAACTGCGGAGGCAACAACACCAGCGGCCGATAATTCTCGATCAACCAATAGAAAATATCTATTCTGAAAATGGCTGCGTGTATCTAGGATACAACTACCATAGATGCACCGACCAGTTCCAGAATCACTCTTGAAAGGACGAAAGCAAAAACAGGGATGGGCGTTCACACGATTATTTTGACGATTTAAAAATAGCTATTCAACAAGCCTACTAAGGCTACCATCTGCTAAGCACATTCTTGGCTAAAAAGTTCGAAAATAGATTGTTAAACTACCCGGAGACAAAGACGTATCTTTAGCTGTCTTGGCGCTTAACACTCCCATGACGCTGCTACCTTAGCGGGTAGCATCACGATGTTTCTGATCCAAAAATTTTTCAAAACGCTTAAAAAGGATCAATTTCTTATCACCAGTGTAAACTTTTGTTACGCTGACGGGTATCCTAGGTTGATCTGATGGTCGGTTTTGGTTGTATTTTGTAAACGATGGTCGGTTAAAATACACGTTAAAGTAGTTTTAGGTTTACGTTTTTCCGCCGATGTAACCCTCTAGCGTTACATTTTCGAAAAAATGTAAACCATGCGACTCAACTTTATATACGCTGTAAACCAGAGTCTTCAACCCTAGGGATGCACCAGGTTGTATTAAGCATCCTCAGAATTGAGGATCTCATCGGCCTCTTTCTGAGCTTCCAAAGCCTCTTTGATTTGGAAGCAAACATGATCGCAGTTTGCCCCTGACAGAGGTGGATCGATTTCCAAACCTTCCGGCAAATGAAGGCATCCCCATAAGCAGATCGCTTTTTCCCTAGGACTTCGACTTCTAATAGGGATCAATCGACGATCCAATAGTCAGTTTGGTCGGATTCAAGTTTGCATGATGAAAGTCGGTTCCGAGCCCATTGCAAACATCTAAGATTTATAACAATAGAAATGCTTATTAATGGATTGTTCGATATTTTTTATAACTATTGGGCATCGTAAAATTTGATTTCCAAACAAGTAATGGTTGATTGGAAATGGTAAGATTTTTCAATTCAGCAGATTGGAATAGAGAAAGGAACGAATTGGAAACGCAGCATTCGTTAAAATCTGAGGAGTTAGCCGCCCAAAAGACGGCGATGATCGGACGATCAATCGCGCTACTTGTTATTGCTCCTCTGATCACTTTCTTAGCCACATGGCCAGGACCGATTTTCTACTATGTTCTGTTGGTAGTATTTCTGGTGTTGGGATGGGGAAGCTGGAAAGTAGCCAATGCCAAATGGGGCAAGCCCTGGCATCAGTATGTATTTGTTACTATCGACTTTATGCTGATGACTTTTGCGCTTCTTTATCCAAATCCATTTGTTCCACTTGATTATCCGCCTCAATTCGCGTTGCGTTACGGATCATTCATTTTCTACTTCGTGCTTCTTTCAGGACTGGCCTACGTCTATCAACCGAGGTTGGTTTTGTGGGGGGGTATTTCCGCTGCAGCTAGTTGGTTCGTTGCAACTGCATGGCTGATTAATCTCCCTGATACAGTTTGGCGTCAGACTGATGAACTGAGTGTTGAGGCTGCATTGGAGATTATTGCACAACCAACTTTCATCAATATAGATGTCATAATACAAGAGGTTGTTGTTTTACTAATAGTTTCTGGCCTCCTAGCCTTGGCAGTCAAAAGGTCTCGGATGATCGCCCTGAGACAGGCGCAGTTGGGACGCGAAAGAGAAAATCTAGGACGTTATTTTCCTAGGAAGACAGCTAAAATGCTGGCTGAGCGAGTGGATCCTTTTTCCACGCCTAGTGAACATGATGCAGCTGTTTTATTTGCCGATCTTGTTGGGTTTACGACTTGGTCAAACAAACATTCGCCAGCCGAAACAATAGAACTGTTACGTGAGGTGCATGGTCTTCTTGCAAGGGTGGTTTTCCGAAATGACGGAACATTAGATAAGTTTATTGGTGATGGAATGATGGCGACGTTTGGCACACCCGAACCCTCTGAAAGAGATGCATCAAATGCACTTGCCGCTATGATTGAGATGCTAGAGAAATTCGAAGAACTGAAAGCAAATTCCAATCTGATGCAAAGTGGAAACATAAAACTCGCAGTTGGAGTTCACTACGGTCCAATCGTCATGGGTAATATTGGCAGCGAGGAAAGGTTAGAATTTGCCGTTCTTGGTGACACAGTCAATGTTGCTAGTCGTTTAGAAGGGGCAACCAGACAAGTTGGCTGTCGTGGTCTTGCGAGTAATGCACTTATTGATGCGGTAAAAAAAGAATCTCACCCGGAGAGTTCTAAACATCTATCAAAACTTTTGCATCAAAGTCCTATCATGTTGCGGGGGCTTTCTAACAAAATGGAAGCCTTGAAACTCCAGTAAATTCGAATTTTCTGATCGCAGTTACCTGACTTGAAACAAATCTAATTTAGGACATCGACTAGCATCTCAAATGCAACTTTGTCCGCAATGCTGCCGTTGACTCGAATGAATTCAGAACAGTAGCAAACAGCATTTGATAATTGGCTCATTAAGTGTCTCAATATGTTATTCTCACACCTGAAAGACTGGAAGTCGATTGCCCAATTCAGACCCATATCGCCACCATCCTGAATTGCGCGGAAAGATCAAACTTGCCTCGGAATCATTCTTCCGTGAACTTGATCTAGATTTGATCGACACAAAGGCAGCAGAGGCTGGGAGGCCTTCCGGTTGGCGCACGCCATGTGAGGATCGTGAGGCAGGAAGACGAGAATGGCTTGATGGCCGATGGGGCGACGATCTTTGGGTATTTGGTTACGGATCACTGATGTGGGATCCTGCAATGGAATTTGCAGAAGTCCGACGAGGCAGAACTGAGGAATATTCGAGAAGCTTTTGCTTATGGGATGTGGGCGGTCGCGGGTCGCTAGAGCAACCCGGGCTGATGTTAGCAATCGACGAAGGGACAGATTGCGAGGGCTTGGCATTTCGTATTGAGGCGGACAAGCTCGATCACGAAACCTTTGTATTGTTTCGGCGCGAGATGATTGCCAGCGCTTATCGTCCTGTATGGCTTATGCTTGAAACCGAGCATGGAACCGTTGAAGCGTTATCGTTCGCTGCCAATCATGCCCATGAGAGAATTGTGCCAAATATCCCAGCTTCCGATCAGGCGCGGATGATAGCCTGCGCAGAAGGACTGTTAGGTAGCAACTTCGACTACCTTGCAGATACTCACCAGCATCTTGACCTATTAGGAATCGATGACGCCTATATTGTTGATATTTATTCGCGCGCCAAAGCTTTGCGCTTATAGATTAGGCAAGTTTGATCAGGGAGGTGCACCAAGATGAAAATAGGGAAAGCTGTTTTTAGCCAGATAGGTTTTACTAATATGCTTGCTATTAACTCGCCTACGTGACCAGCTCAATAGCGCCGCATAAATAGCGCACTGAGAAATGGTCATTACATCGCCCCTGTAATGGCCATTTTTTCTCTTCTGAATGGACATCGAGAATCATAAGCCAAACCAAAAAACCAATTGGATTTCTCCACGACAGAGGTGGTTCGATTTCAAAACCTTATGGCAAATGGAGACATTCCCATAAGCAGCTCGCTTTTTCTCTAGGACTTCGATTTTGCAATGACGAATGTCAGTTCCGAGTCTATTCTGTTGAAAAAGTCCGAAGCTAGAAATCTGCTGCAAAATTTTATAATGTTGTTTCGAAATAGGCTTAACTAAGGAATATAATTTCGCATTAAGGCACTGTTTGAATTGTAAGCGGTTCGCTGACCCCACATTCCATATAGTCTGCTGAAATGCGATTTGATT
>JAFMHL010000092.1 GCA_017854535.1 Nitratireductor sp. | reverse complement strand
GCCAACTGTGGCATCATTCAACCAGCGACAGGGATATTTTGGTAGAAGAGGGCTCCGAGCGGACGTCGGCTTAGCGGACGACGCGTCAATTTACTGTGTTAGTGACGAGGTCAGTGCACGTAGGTTAACACAGACACTGTAGTCAGATTTCTAGCTACCAATGTTCTCGTCATAGGTTTCTCGCGCAGCATCGATCTTGTTGAGGTTTGCAAGGGCCCAATGGCCTAACGTATTCACAGGTTCACGAAAAGATTGTCCCATTTCGGTGAGATTGTATTCAACTTTTGGTGGAATCGTTGGATGGTAGGTTCGATTCACAAGGCCATCCCTTTCCAGTTCTTTCAACGTCAAGCTCAACATGCGTTGTGAGATACCCAGGTTCCTCTTCAATTCATTGAATCGCAAAGTACCATACTGAGCTAATGAAATGACAACTAGAACGCTCCACCTGTCACCTACCCGTGACAACACCTCGTTAATACGTTTGCAATCAGGACATTGTTCTTTGTCCAGCATGGCGGTTCCCTTCTTGTGACTGAGGTTCAAAAATGTGCCCTCTTGCGGATTAAGTAGGTTCTCAATATATCGTCGGTAACAATTATATACTTACCTTTCGCGACTAAAACAATAGGAACTGAAATATGACAACCAAAACTCTATCGGACCATCTGAACTGGCGCTATGCCACCAAAAAAATGGATCCTACAAAAGCAGTTCCGCAAGAAAAGGTCGATGCTATTATTGAAGCGGCCCGTATGGCCCCTACATCCAGCGGCACTCAACCGTTTGAGTTGATTGTTGTGACGAATCCCGAGATCCGCGAACAAATCGCAAAAGCAGCTGGAGGTCAGGCACAAATCACAGATGGATCGCATCTTTTGGTTTTCGCTGCATGGGACAACTACACCGATGACCGCATTGATGATGTCGCTCAGCTGAACATCGATGCACGCGGCGATTTGCCGTTAATTCATGATTACTACAACAACCTTAAAGCAAATTACATTCCCCGCGATTCCGAAATGAACTATGCCCATGCTGCGCGCCAAGTTTATATTGCGTTGGGTGTCGCTTTGGTCGCAGCTGCTGAACAGGAAGTCGACAGCACACCAATGGAAGGGTTTGACCCGGATGCCGTGGATGCAATCCTTGGTTTAAGAGAACGTGGGTTGCGGTCAGTAGTATTGATGCCGCTGGGTTATCGAGATGTAGGCGGTGATTGGCTGTTGCCGATGGGCAAGGTGCGCAAATCATTAGACACTCTTGTCACCATAATCGACTAAATCTTTCAAATTCCACAAACGCATTGGATTATTAACCTGACCCAATCGCGGAAGCACAGGATAACAATATCATGAACCTATTGCGCAAACTCTTCAGAGCCTCCCCGACACCAACAAACGATGGTGCATTTAGCCCATCACCATTGGCCATCAAGTTAGGGACGTCAACGACAACTGATTATGACGGGGGGGCCTATGCTAACCCAGATAAAGGAAAAAAATCACGGGTGTTGATGATCTGCACCGAAGAACGCAATATGACGATGGCCAATAGTAAGAAGTTTTCGACGGGAAATCACCCTGTGGAAATGGGTCTGCCCATGTTGCACCTCATAAATGCTGGATTTGAAATCGATGTGGTTACACCAACAGGTGCGCCCGTTGCCATCGAAGAGTGGGCAATGCCTGCAAACGACAAGGACGTTCAAAAGTTGTTTCGCGACTATGCTGATGCTTTTGAGAAACCGGGTAATCTAGCTGATTTTGTAGCTAAAGAAATGAACGACAGTGCTTCCTATGCGGCGGTGTACATTCCAGGTGGTCACGGTGCTATGCTTGGACTACCAGACAATACAGATGTGGGGAAAGTTTTGCATTGGGCGCATGATAACAACCTGTTTACACTCGCGCTTTGTCATGGGCCTGCTGCTCTATTAGCGGCAAAAAACGATAATGGATTCTTGTATCATGGTTACAAAATGACTGTATTTCCAGATTCTGTGGACAAACAAACCCCAATGATCGGGTATCTTCCGGGTCCCATGCCGTGGTGGGTTGGCGAGGAATTGAAAGCTCTTGGTGTTGAAATCACAAATACAAAAGCGGACAACTCCACTCACGTCGACCGTCACTTAATAACCGGGGCCAGCCCAAAAGCCGCTAATAAATTCGGCCGATTGGCAGCCACCACATTGTTGACAACGGCTCAGGAAAAGTGAGCATAACAGCCATGTCCCAACTTTATTCTAATCAGACAAAGGAAGCTCCATGACCGATGCAAAGTCGCCACTCCATATTGATATTGTTTCAGATGTAATGTGCCCATGGTGTGTGATCGGTTATCGCCAGCTTGCAATCGCTTTGAAGGCAAACGGCGTGGATCACGAAATTCACTGGCATCCGTTTGAGTTAAACCCAAATATGCCAGCCGAAGGGCAGGATATGCGTGAACATTTGATCGAGAAATACGGAACGACGCCCGCCCAATCAGATTCAAACCGTTCGAATATGACCGCGCGTGGTGAGGAGTTTGGTTTTAAGTTTAACTTTGCAGACGGTTTTCGAATGCATAATACATTTAAAACGCATCAGTTGTTGCATTGGGCAAATAAACAAGGCCGCATGAACGATCTGAAGCAAGCGCTGTTTGCTGCGCACTTCACCAACGGTCGCGATCTATCTGATGACAGTGTTTTAGCAGATATTGCAGCAGAAATAGGTATTGATCGTGATGAAGCAGCAGCCGTTCTGGCAGATCAAAGATATGCAACGGAAGTACGTCAAGAACAGCAGTTCTGGACGCAGCAGGGTATTAGTGGCGTCCCAGCTATTGTCTTTGATCGTCAGCATTTGATTACAGGCGCGCAGGGGATTGAAAACTACAAGAGCGTGCTTAGTAAGCTTCAACAAATGAGCGGTTGATCTTTGTAAGCTAACGAAATGGCTGTTGCCACACACCGCCAAAGCGGACGTTTGGGGCATTACAGCAAAACGCAACTTTGGGCTCCAAGCGGACGTCAGCTAAGCGGATTATTTGCTCTTCGCATGTTGTTGAAGCAGCTATCGCGTCAACGCCTGTGTATGGACGAGTGTTAAGTGCCAGAAGCCAATAAAGACGGTGGCTGATAAACAGATGCTAGATGTGCCCTGATTGTTCGGTGAGTTCGATGGTCGCCACAGGTGCCAGGACCGGCAATTGTAGCGTTAAAAAGATCATTGTTTCGGCTCTCTACTGGTCTAGATTGAACATCCAAACTTTATCGCATATTCTGGCGAGAAGCGAATGACTGACATCGGTCAGGGCAAGGATTTTTCATGGCTCAGACGTTGAGAAAACATGACTAAAAGAAATCAGAAAACTTATGAATACAGAGGGGAATCATTTCCTTCTCTAATGTCACTCGCAGACAAATTTAGTGTAAACTATTGGAATCTCATTAGACGAATTAAGTCTGGTTGGACTATTCAGCAGGCGATGGGTGATTCTCCAAAGCCAATAAGAAAAGCACATAATTCATTGGAGTTGAAAACTTCGATCGGAACCTTCAATTCTGTTCGTGATGCATCCATTGCGACGGGAATAGCTGAGGGTACTTTGGCAAGTCGCCTGCGTAAAAATTGGAGCCCTGACGAGGCAATTGGGATCAAAAGACATAAAACAAGGCATGCGGGAAACAATGTCGTTTGCGAAGGACGAGTGTTCCTTTCAGTTTTTCATTTCGCGGATAGCTACAATAAAAGCCGAACTAGGATTCATAAAAGACTAGCTTCTGGTTGGACCCCAGAAGAGGCTGTTGACATAGCTCCTCGCCCGCCGCGTTTCAGAAACCAAGAAGGGGCTGCCCGAGATCACATGTGGACCGATGCTCAACTGACAGATACCGGTGCTGTCTTGCCGAAAACTGAGATTGGCAATTACCGCCTTTACTCGATCCGAGAAAAAAGCACCGGGCGTGAATATGTCGGCATTACTACTGGTGACTTGAAAGCTCGTCTCCGAGGGCATTGGCGAATGGTGAAGATTGGGCGAAAATCAAAGCTCTACAATCGAATGCGAAAAGCTCTTGCGCAAGGAAGAAAGAAAGATTTCGAGATTATGCTGCTACGCAATGATGCTAGGGATTTTGTAGAGTTGCAGGAGCAGGAAATAAACGCAATCAGGGAGCGTGGAACAATTGAAATGGGTTTCAATACCGGTAAAGGGGGATCGATTGGAACATCCAAGCAAATCAAAATTAGTCAAATGGTTTTCCCATCCCATCAAGCTGCTGCTGATCATTTTCAGATAGACAGCTACAAATTCTCAATAAGGCTAAACCGTCTAGGTTGGTCCCCGGAAGAAGCAGCAGGACTAACTGGAAGGGGAGCAAAAAGTCGCGAGGTAACCTGTCTGACGTCATCGCCTATGTCCCAGATTTAATTCTGGGCTAAAAGAGACTTTT
>JAFMHL010000014.1 GCA_017854535.1 Nitratireductor sp. | reverse complement strand
ACCTCCAGTTCCAGAAACTCTATCAAGAAATGGCCCATAATGAGGGGGCTTTACAACCCAATATGGGCTAAAAACATTGGCGCAGTGTTTTATGAATCTCCTGTTCCCGATGACAAAAGGTACCCAAAAAGAAAACAGAAACTTAAGAGTTGTTGGTCCAAACCATTCCCATTGGTCAACATTGAGCGCCAATAGAGAAATATTCAGAAATGCCTCAAGGGGGCTGGACTGCCCTATTTTCACATCCACTCAATCAAGCACACTCTTGCCAAATTTGGTCTGCAGATTTGAAAATTTTCGGATTCAGGTTGCATTTAATATTCATAATACTATATATTTGAGATCACTTATATACAATTGGAGACCGTGATGCCAAATTACCCTTTGAACATGAATGTAAAGCCAGAAATTAAGGCATTCTTTGATGAAGCGACGAACACGATCAGTTACATCGTGAAAGACCCAGCCTCGCAGTCATGTGCAATTATCGATTCTGTGATGGATATCGACTATGCAGCTGGGCGGATCACCTATGACCATGCAGACGAACTGATCGCTTATATTGAGAAAAACAATCTCAAATTGGAATGGATCATTGAAACCCATGTTCATGCAGACCACTTGTCCGCAGCACCATACATTCAGCAAAAACTGGGTGGCAAGATTGGTGTTGGCGACAAGATCATGGTTGTTCAGGAAGCATTTGGCAAAGTCTTTAATGAAGGCACTGAATTTCAGCGTGATGGCTCTCAATTTGATGCTTTGTTCAAAGATGGCGACACATACCAGATTGGCAATTTGCAGGCCTTCACCATCTATACGCCTGGACATACGCCGGCCTGCATGACTCATGTCATTGGCAATGCAACCTTTGTTGGCGATACACTGTTCATGCCAGACGGTGGTTCTGCGCGAGCAGATTTTCCCGGTGGAGATGCCGCCACCCTCTATGATTCAATCCAGAAAGTGTTGAGCCTTCCCGATGAGATGCGCCTTTTCATGTGTCATGACTACGGTCCTAACGGTCGCGACATCCAGTGGGAAACAACTGTCGGCGATGAGAAAGCCCACAACATTCATGTGGGTGGCAACAAGACCAAGGAAGAATTTGTGAAATTTCGTACGGAACGCGATGCAACATTGGACATGCCCAAGTTGATTATTCCATCCTTGCAAGTAAACATGCGCGCCGGTGATATTCCAAAAGATAAAGACGGCAACCCAATGCTAAAAGTGCCTGTCAACGCACTTTAAAGCACAGCCTGATACAAGGACAAAATTCATGGATATTCGAAAACTCAATGACGATTTTTCTGTTGGCAAACAGATCAGCACGCAGGAAACAAGGCAACTTGCTGAACTGGGTTACAAAACAATCATCTGCAATCGACCGGATGCGGAAGACGACAATCAACCAAGTTTTGCCTCTATCAATGAAGCAGCAAAGGTGGCCGGTTTAAACGCTCATCATCTTCCAGTTGTGCCTGGAGGGATTACTGAACATGACATCAACGCCTTTGCGCTTGTGCTCGCTGAGTTCCCCTCACCCGTTTTTGCCTATTGCAGAACAGGTACAAGGGCAGCAGCATTGTGGGCTTTGACGGAGGCTAAGCTGGGTGTGGATGTCGATTTGCTACTGAACGATGCTTCACAGGCCGGATGCGACTTATCAGGCATGCGACCGCTCCTGGAAGCAAAAGCAAAGGAAGCTGCGCCTCAATAGCAGCACGTAGGCGATCCCATGAGAAATTTAAAAACTTTTTTCCCGATTTTCGATTGGGGAAAGACCTACACAAAAACGACGCTGACCAATGATATGGTTGCAGCGGTGATCGTTACGATCATGCTTATTCCCCAATCACTGGCCTATGCCTTGCTTGCTGGTTTGCCAGCCGAGATGGGGATCTACGCTTCAATCGCGCCTATCATTCTCTATGCAATTTTTGGAACAAGCCGTGCGCTGGCTGTTGGACCTGTTGCGGTAGTATCTTTGATGACCGCGGCAGCTATTGGCAAAATCGCTGTTCCCGGATCTGCCGATTATATTGCGGCAGCCATAACCCTTGCTTTCTTGTCTGGCGGGTTTCTGGTTTTGTTGGGCATGTTTCGTCTCGGGTTCATGGCAAACTTTTTATCCCATCCTGTAATTGCCGGCTTTATCACCGCTTCGGGGATAATCATTGCGGCCAGTCAGCTAAAACATATTCTGGGTATCAAGGCTGACGGACATAATTTATATGAACTTGTCATCTCGTTATTTACGCATGTTAACGAAACGAATTGGGCAACCCTTGCACTAGGCATAAGCACAACAGCGTTTCTGTTTTGGGTGCGCAAAGGCTTGAAGCCATTGCTAACCACATTAGGTCTCAAGCCACGTATGGCTGACCTAGGTACAAAAAT
Organism: Nitratireductor sp.; assembly: GCA_017854535.1. Classification (GTDB taxonomy): domain Bacteria; phylum Pseudomonadota; class Alphaproteobacteria; order Rhizobiales; family Rhizobiaceae; genus Salaquimonas. The sequence goes on along the minus strand of JAFMHL010000014.1, from coordinate 73,536 downwards.
GGGGCCTATTGCAGCCATTGCAGTAACAATCTTACTTGCATGGGGTCTTAATCTTCAAGACAAAGGCATGGCGCTGGTTGGTGATGTTCCTCAAGGCTTGCCGCCTTTGACACTTCCTTCATTCTCATTGGACATGTGGTCCAGTTTAGTCGGCTCTGCCGTGTTGATTTCCATTATTGGTTTTGTAGAATCTATTTCGGTCGCACAAACGCTGGCGGCAAAAAAACGTCAGCGGATTGATCCCGATCAAGAATTGATTGGACTGGGCGCAGCAAATCTTGGCGCATCATTCACAGGCGGCTTTCCAGTCACAGGCGGGTTCTCCCGCTCTGTGGTCAATTTCGATGCGGGTGCCGACACACCGGCAGCAGGAGCTTATACCGCAGTCGGCTTAGGTCTCGCATCCCTGTTGCTAACGCCGCTAATTTTCTTTTTGCCAAAAGCCACCTTGGCCGCGACTATTATCGTGGCGGTTTTATCTCTGGTAGATCTTTCAATTCTGAAGAAAACATGGCAATATTCTAAAGCAGATTTCATGGCGGTATTGGCCACTATTTTGATAACGCTTGGCTTTGGTGTTGAACTTGGAGTGACTGCCGGAGTTTTAATTTCAATCCTCATTCATCTCTATAAATCATCCCGGCCGCATATGGCGGTTGTTGGCCAAGTGCCTAATACCGAGCATTATCGAAATGTTCTGCGTCATGATGTAATCACGCAGGAAGCCATCTTGACGGTCCGCGTCGATGAGAGCCTGTACTTTGCCAATGCACGCTTTTTGGAAGATGCCATATACGATCTTGTCGCAAAGCATCCCAAAGTGAAACATGTCATCCTCATGTGCCCCGCAGTGAATGCCATTGATATGAGCGCACTCGAATCTCTTGAGGCCATCAATGAACGCCTCAAAGACCTAAATGTGAAATTCCATCTCAGTGAGGTGAAGGGCCCGGTTACGGACAGGCTGGCAAGAACCGATTTTCTTGAGCATCTCTCAGGAAGAATTTTTCTTAGTCAACACAGCGCCATATTGGAATTAAAAAAAGACTCGTGAAAGACAAGTCCGCTACAATGGCTACCCGTGCCACTTTGAACGCATCTTACGCAAAAATACCCAAACTCCAATCAAGACAATTGGCACAGCAATAGCGGTGGCAGCCGTTGAAGAGACAGGTAAATAGATATCAAAACTTTTGATGACATATCCTAATAGTCCAATGGAATAATAGGTTATGGCAACAGCTGACAATCCCTCAACGGTTTGAGCAATGAGAACCTGCTGATGATGGCGCTCATCCATAGATCTCAACAAGAGTTGATTGTCTCTTGCCATATCCAGATCAATTCGGGTCCGGAGCAAAGACAGCGCTCGGCCAAGATCATCTATTAGGGTGCCAAGGCGGGCGGCGGCACTTTCAATTGTCGCCATGGAGGGGTCCAGTCTTGAGGAAACAAAACCGGTTATCGTTTGAAGGTCACCAAATTTTTCTTCTTCCAACGACACAAGTCGTTGTTGAACCAGGGCGTAATAGGCACGACTGGCAGAAAACCGGAAACGCGTATCAGTTTGAAGCGTATTACAGTCTCGACTTAACTTGCTAAGCACATCAAAGAGACGCTTTTCGTCTTCATCCCTTCCAGAATTCATCTCATCAATGGCAATCTTCAATCTACCTTCTGCTTTCGAAATCTCAACACTTGCACGGCGTGCCGCGGGCAGTCCCAGTAGTGCCATTGTCCGGTAATTCTCCATCTCGATAAGACGTTGAATACGTCTTCCGATTTCATCAGGACTCCCAGCGCTGGAATAAACATAGTAGACGATGACGCCTTGCTCATCTGGTAAAAGTGAAGATCGGACTTCCAGATTTCCGCGCATTGTGCCGCCAAACATCCTTTGCCCATTGGCCATGTTCTTTACGAGTATCGCAGTGCTTTTGCACATTACGATTTTGGTTTGTACGATGAGAACAACATCATCAATGGGCAGAACATCGCGCAAGAGATTATCTGCTGAGGCTAAATCGTTACCATCTCGATTTAAAATAGTAAGAGAAACAAATTCTGTATGTTGTTCTAGTTTAACAAGGGCAGAATTGTATTTGAAAATATAGTGGCGACTATCGTTCAAATCTCCAACATGGCCAAGTTTACTGAGTATTTGTAGAAGCACAGCTTTCTCACAAATGAATCCAACATAAAGTATGCCGTCTGAAGGTGTAACACCAAGGGCAGGACGGGCATGCGGTTCAGCTATAATCGCGGCGCGATCTTCATGATAATTCCAGGTCGAGGGCGTCTTAGGTGGCGTATTCATGGCATCATCCATTTTATTCTTTTCCTACCCATATACACTCAATCTAGTCTTCGAAATAGACTTTTAGAAATCAGCTGGAAGTTGCCTTATCAAGGAATACGCAACAAAAAGGGCCGCAAAGTCTGCGGCCCTTTTATTGATGAAAAACAAGTCGATTAGCCAAACATATCAGCAGTGATTCCCTTGTACCAACCCTCTGATTCCTCATATGTGGCTTTTCTGACTGAATCCTCTTCGCCAGTTTGACTTACAAAAGTGCTGGTAGAAGCAATTTTTCCATCTTTCGGCTCATATTGGGCGCCGACTTTTACACCGTCATTGGTTTCGATCAGGCTCCAGCAAGTATTGGCATATTTGGCTGGAAAGGCTTTGGAATCCGTCAGTTCACTGCGAATGATCATAGCCGCAACTTTCGCCTGACTGTTAGCCGAGAACCCAGACTTAGGCATTGCCCCAGCAATTGAGGCATCGCCGATGACAAAAATATTCTCATCATTGTCGGAACGCATTGTAGCCGCATCAATTGGACAGAAGCCGCTGTCATTCGTCAATCCAGCTTTGGCAGCGATCATGCCAGCTTTTTGCGCTGGAATAACGTTTAGCAATGCGCCAGTGAACGTATCAAGATCTGTTTCAACCGTTCCTGACGCTGCATCGACGCTTTTAATGCCGCCATGAACATCAGGACCATACCACTCGACCATGCCAGGATAATATTTCGCCCAACCCTCTTGGAAAAGTCCTTGTTTTGAGAATTTTTCTTTCGGATCAAGAATGATTATCTTGCTGTTGGTATGCCCTTTAGCTTTTAACATATGCGCCATCATGGATACCCTCTCATAAGGGCCAGGAGGACAACGGTATGGATTCGGCGGAGCAACCATCACAATCTGCTCACCGTCTTTTACCGCATCCAGTTTTGCTTTGAGAAGTTGCGTTTGAGGACCAGCTTTCCAAGCGTGCGGCGCTATCTCTGCTGCTTCCTCTGAGTACCCTTCAACGGAATCATAAATTAAATCGATACCCGGAGACACTACCAAACGATCGTAAGGAACTGATGAACCATCGGCCAAGATGACCATTTTCGAAGCTTTGTCCACTGACTTCGCAAAAGCAGTGATCTTGTTGATTCCGTAATTGGACTGCAAACGCTCATACCCATGGGTGATTGAATCAAAGTCACGAAATCCTCCCAGATACAAGTTCGAGAAGAAACATGTCGTAAACTTCTCTGATGCATCGATCAGCGTAACATCTATTTCTCCCTTCGAATCTTTGGCAATATAACGGGCAGCAGTCGCTCCGCCAGCGCCCCCGCCGATCACCACAACGCGTGGTTTACCTTGCGCTCTCAAATAAGTAGGCAAAGCTAAAGCTGCCGCTCCTGCTCCAAACATCAGACCAAATTGCCTGCGATTAAAATTTGTCATAGAAGTCCTCCCTTTATGCAGTATTCACTGCGGTTGTATGCCAGTAAAATAGGCAGCAAGCGCGGCGATCTCTTCGTTCGAAAGATTGACGACGCGGTTTTTCATGACTTCGTTTTGGCGAACATTAGTTTTGTATTCAAACAGTGAGCGCACAAAGTACTCTTTCGGCAGTCCAATGATGGACGGAATGCCATCAGCTTGACCAGATATCTGATGGCAAGTGACGCAATCTCCAGAAAGGTATTCCCCATAATCAGGATCGCCATCCATTTCGAGAACAGCGGCTGCAAATCCCACGACTTCACTTGTACTTTCAGCATTGATGTCCGCTGATGGGCTATTTAATGAAATCCGTTCCAGCCAAGCAACCAAGTCACTTCGGTCTTGCGCCTTTTCCATACCCCGGTAGGACATACGGTTGCCCTTAACGAAATCACGTGGCTTTTCGATATAGGCATCAATCGATTCCGCAGACCAAGTAAGCCCTTCTTCGCCAGCCCGTTTAAGGGCGCTGGAATATTTAAAGCCATCAATTGAGCCTGCTGTTCTGCCAAATACCCCATCAAGATGAGGTCCCACCTTGTTCTTGGCCCCTTCTCCGACCTCATGACAATTTGAACAGGCTTTGAATAGTTTCTCACCGCGTATTGGATCGACTTCTTGAGCGCCGACAGTCATGGAGGATAGAAAAAGCAATATCGCTGAGATTGGAGCTGTTGCCTCAATCTGCATATTCATTGCCTTTTTTGAAATTGTATTCAAATCTCAAGCTCCTCCCGAAGCCATAAGCCTTACTCGATGCTTCCCCCACCTTCGCCCTCTTCAGAATCCGGCGTCACATCCAAAACTGCGGCACGCATCGTCACTTTGGCTGGTTCAGCGATACAATCCTTCATGCATGGCTCTTTTTTATCAGCGTAATGTGTTTCTTCAGTGCGATTATCCACGATGAAATTTGCTTCATTGGGCAATCGAACTTCATTGAAGTTGCTGTCGCTCAACTCAAATTCTTCGTCAGTCACGACATCGTTCAGATAGAGAATATAGGCTGTTAACGCGTAAACCTCGTCATCTGATAGAGATCTTGCATTGCCAAATGGCATCGTACGTCTCACATAGTCGTAAACCGTGGAGAGATAAGGCCAGTAGGAACCCACTGTTTTTTCAGGACGCTCTTTCGTTAAAGTATCCTGCCCTCCGGCAAGTACCGGCCAGCGGTCTTTGCCTTCACCGAAATCGCCATGACAAACTGCACATTGTTCAGCGAAAATTTCATCGCCTTGCGCAACAGTTCCCTTGCCCTTCGGCAGACCGGCTCCATCAGGGCGAACATCAATATCCCAAGCTGTTATTTCTTCTTCTAGGGCGACACGGCCCAAGTGAAATATGCCATGTGATGGCACTTCGGCATCTTTGGCTAAAGTTGCAGGAGCTGCAGCAACACTTGAATTGCCCGAAGGCGTCTCACTTTTTTGCTCAGTTTCCTCGGCTTTTGGCTCTTCTGCTGCAGGTTCTGCACCTTCAGAAAAAGTTGCAAGATAAGCGATGACATTTGCCAGATCATCTTCTTTCTTAAGGCCCGCAAAAGACATTTTCGTGCCTTTCATGAATTTTCTTGGATTGGCAAGATATCCTGCAAGCGTCTCGGCTTCCCAAATCAATCCACCGCCGCCAGCTTCGATCATGGGCTTGGAGTACTTGTAGCCTTCTACGCCTCCCGCTGTTCTGCCAATTACATTATTTAACTGAGGGCCGACTTTGTTTTTCGCGCCTTCACCTACCGCATGGCATGCAGCACATTTTTTAAATACTTTTTCACCGGCAGCAGCATCTTGTGCGAGCGCATTTCCAGCTAAGGAAGTTGCCGTCGCAAGCGCACCTGCAAACAAACCAACCTTAAGAGATTTCAACATTTTCAGCGCTCCCGTCTGGTTTGATTTGCCATGTTTGAATGGAGTTGTTGTGATAGATCGAGTTGACCCCGCGTGCTGCACGCAGCTCGTTCTTCGTCGGCTGGACATTGCCCATTTCGTCAATTGCCCTCGACTGCAAGAACAGTTCGCTGCCATCCCAATCAAAATCGTAATAAAACCGATGCACTGATTTTGAGAGGCTCGGGCCATCGATTCTCGCTGTTTCCCAGTTGCGTCCGCCATCAATTGAAACGTCAACACGGGCGATCTTACCAAAGCCAGACCATGCAAGGCCAGTCAGTACAGTTGCTCCGCGCCCATGGGTGATCGGGGCCTGCGGACTCGGATTGGTAATCACCGATTTCACATCCATTTCCCAGGTAAACCGGCGGGCAGTACCGTCAGCCAAGAGGTCCGTGTATTTGGAGGTCTCTTCCCGTTGATGCCACGGTTCATCGCCTATCTCGATCCGGCGCAACCATTTGATCCACATATTGCCTTCCCAACCAGGGACAACAAGGCGGACCGGATATCCCTGCTCGGGACGCAGCGCCTCGCCATTCATCTTGAATGCTATCATGCAGTCATCCATTGCTTTTTCCAAAGGAATGGAACGAGTCATGGCTGCAGCGTCTGCGCCCTCCGGGAGGATCCACTTACCCTCTGGCTTGACGCCAGCTTCATTGAGAATATGTTTGAGCGGCACGCCTGTATACATCACATTATGGACCATGCCGTGGGTGAACTGACAGCCATTCAACTGCGCGCCGCGCCATTCCATTCCGGAATTGGCTGCACACTCTAAAAAGTAAACTCTATTTTCACGGGGAAACCGTTTCAAATCTTCCAATGTAAATACGAGAGGCGTATCCACCAAACCATTGATCATCAGGCGATGATCCGCAGGATTAATTTCGGCTATCCCACCGTGGTGACGTTCAAAACACAGACCATTTGGCGTGATGATTCCATCCAACTCATGAAGTGGTGTAAAATTTACGGATGATTTGGGATCTGCCGTTAGCCAAGCCACGTCACGACGCACCACATTGCTTTCAAACTGAGAAGGCACGCCATAGGGTTTTGCGTCAACACCATCTCCCAGATAGCGGTTCCAATCCTGAATTTCAGTAATCAATGGATCTGGTGATGCAGCGCGCGCTGAAACAGCACCCGCCACCAATGCTCCGCCAGCGGCAGCTCCTTTGGTCAACAGACTGCGCCGGGACAGATTTACACTGTCTTTTTGGGTTGTTTTGTCAGACATGAATTTCTCCTCACATTCAACCAAACATACATGCAATAAATCATATGTTTCAAGCTGCAATTCGCCGCATGGATTCAAACTTTAATATCCGATGACACGAACTGTCTCATTTTGCGGTAAGTCGATTACCTTTTTCTCAGTGATATATTTTTCCATCAGATCATAAATCGGCGGACCTTCAACATCTTCATTTACAGATGCCCAGCCAGCAACCACATAAGATTTGGAAGCGTCAATTGCTTCACCGGTGCTTATCATCTTCATTTCGGATATACGGTTACCGATTTCCTCTTTCGGCGCACACGTATAACTCATACCGCCAACACGGACCATGTCGCCGCCTTGTTGATAAAACGGATCCTTGTTGAACAAATTATCGCAAACGTCTTCGAGAATATCTTTCAACTGCTGACCGGTAAATTCGAGGCGATAGGCGTTGGGATAATTCATGGACGTTTGATTATATAGATCATCAATCGTGATATCCTGACCGGGCAAAACGGTCGTTCCCCATCTAAAGCCTGGCGACAAGGAAATCTCCGCATCACGCTCTTCAATCAAGCCCTGACAGATGACATCGTCCCAGGTTCCATTAAAATTTCCGCGGCGATACAACATTTGCTCTGTTCTACCGATAACGCGATTACACTCCGCTTCATAAGGCGCGCGTACTTCGTCAATCTTTGCAGCCATTTCAGGATCAGGTGAGATCACATCTGAAAACACCGGGATCATGCCAGAAGAAAATCCGGTGACTTTTCCGCCGCTAACTTCGAGATCTACTCGCCCAAGATACTTGCCGTGAGAACCAGAAGACAGGACCAGCGTATTATCGATCTCGAGTACTTTTGGAATCGAGTCGTGTGTGTGGCCTGTCAAAATAACGTCTATACCGCTGACAACTGTCGCCAGTTTTTGATCAACGTCAAATCCATCATGGGAAAGCAAAACGACTACTTCTGCACCATCCGCGCGTGCCTTGTCCACATTCTCCTGCAGTTTTTCAGGGCGAATACCAAATGACCACTCAGGGAACATCCATTGTGGATTGGCAATCGGAGTATAAGGCATGGCCTGACCAATCACCGCTACTTTCACACCGCCGCGCTCGAACATCGCCGTCGATTCAAAGACAGGCTCTTCCCAACTCGTATCAACGATATTAGATGCCAGAAACGCATAACCCATATCGTCAATGATTTCTTGAACCCGTTCAGCACCAAAAGTGAATTCCCAATGGCCGACCATCGCGTCGGGCTTCAGGAGTTTCATGCAGTCTACCATGTCCTGACCGTTGGTCTTCAAAGATGTGTATGAACCCTGCCAGGTATCTCCCCCGTCAAGGAACAGAACTTTGTCATCTCCCCGGTCAGCGCGAATTGATTTCACCAAAGTTGATGTGCGATCAAGTCCGCCCAGCTTGCCATAGGTTTTAGCAAGATTGAGATAATCGTCCATTGTATGGGCATAGGCTAAGGGCGAACCTTCTTGCAGTCCAAAATGACTCAGAAATTCTTTCCCGACCAGATGAGGCGGAATACCCTCAAATGCTCCGACACCTATATTTGTATCCGGAGGACGAAAGTAAATTGGCTTTAACTGGGCATGCACATCTGTAAAATGGAGGAGCGTAATCTGACCTTTGCTATCAAATTTGAGAAGATCATCCTGAGTGAGTTTTTGTTGGGCAAGTGCCCTTGTCATGTTGCCTGTAAACCCGGAGGACATAGAAGTAGCCAAACCGGCAACTGCTCCAAATTGTAAAAACTCACGACGCGAAAACATCTTGCACCTCTTTTGACAAAAGAATATCGGTCCGGATTCTACGCAAATCCAGCAACAATTAGAAAAATCAAAATGAAAACGTGGGAAAGCGCATTGCCCTCCCACTGTGTTTTAAACTCTACTGGCGTACGGCTGGTGTCTCTACGGACAGGCCTGTTCCGCGCCAAGTAACGTACACTTCCAGCGCCATTAGCTCATCAGAAAACGCCTTTGGAAACTCTGCACGCGTGTCTCTGATACAACCACGAAAACGATTGTGAAGCGACACCAAGTCAGCTTGTTTCAAGCGGTAAGTAGGAAATCCATTGACTTGTCCCTGGCTGAGATGATCAGCGCGAATATTTTTACCCATCTGGTCTTCATGACAATTTGAGCATGACAGATTTAACTGGCCGGTTCGGGTATAGTAAGTTTCCTTACCCATTTCCCACCATTTTTGCATCTCGCCGGTTTTCAGATCAATTGCAACTGGAGTGCCAAGAGACTGATTCTTGATATAAGCCGTTAAGGGTTTCTGCCCACCCTTGTCGAATTCATAGGCCTCGGCGCCCATTTGCTCGGTCCGGCACTTGTTGATTTGCAATTCAATATTAATCGGTTTTTTTGAAGCTTCATCCCATTTAGGATACGCCGCGCCCACATCTTTCATGCTTTCTGCAGCATCACCGTGACAAGAAGCACAGGATTTTCCGGCCGTACCCTCTACAGTGCTCCACAGCGCTTCGCCTTCTTCAACGCGAAGCATACCTGGATTATCAAAACTATCAGCTTCCATAGCCCTTGTTTCTTCGGTGCGGAAAAGCCAACCAGATAGCACCTCATCAAACGGGTGACCTTCAGGAGCGGCAGTCTTTGTGACGATTTTCAACGTCCCATCGATTACCAATTCCTGATCGACTGGGTCGGCGTTAGCGCTCGATACACATATACTAGCCGCACTAGCCAATATCGCAGCCCTTACTAAGTTGGTTCTAAACATAATTCCTCCCGAAATTCCAAGGCTCACGCCTTTCGTTTGCCAGCTATTTAGCCAACAGTGATAGACTGCTCATCAGTGTAGATTGTTCCATCATCATCCACCCACGAAAACTTGAATGTGCCACTTTCGTTCACTTTAACAGTGAACTCCAAGTATGGATTGGCTGAAACAGCAGCATGCAAATCCACCGAGTAAACTAACTCGCCATTAAATTCGGCAGTGAACTTGTTGATAATCTTACGAGGGATAAGTTCGCCTTTTTTATCCTTACGCAAACCAGATTCCATTTCATGGCTGATTAGCGTTTTAATAGTGATTACTTCACCAGCAGTCGCCTTTTTAGGCACTTTTACTCGAGGCTTAGAAGCCATTACATTTCTCCTTAAAACGAACTACCAGTTAGCCGCCGCAACCGCCAATGGTTACCTTAACTTCTTTTTTATCCATGTAAGTTGACCCGTCAGCCATCTTTGCAACTGCAATAACGTTTTGCGTTTTGGCAAGACGCATGCGTGTAGTGGCAGATGCTGCACCGCTCAAAGCAGTGAAGTTAAAAGTGACTACATCAGGATTGGGATTGCCCTCAGCAAAAATAGATACAGATTCTACCAAATCACCTTCGGTCATAGCACTGTCTACTGAAACGCTGATTGGAACAGTATTTCCGTTCTCCGCAATTTCAGGAGCTGTTAGAGTTACCTTGCCAGTTTCTGGCATCTTGCCGCCAGAAATTGCCATAATCGCTTTTTCAGTATCTTCTGCTGACGCAAATGATGGAGTTGAATTTAAACCAGCAACCGCAAACGCTGCGGCACCAGCTGAAAGCACTAGCGCTTGTCGACGGGTAATATTCATCCGCATTCTCCTTTATTCCTTTAACGTGGCCAGATATGCCACAACATCTTCAACTTGTTCGGCACTCAAAATTGTTTTTCCCACGAGATCCTTGCGCGGATTAAGACCAACTTTGAGACTGTAAAATCCAGGCATTACCGTTTGATCGCCAAAAACGGCTTTCGAATCTACGATAATCGCTCTGATCTCTTCAGCCTCCCATCGTGACCCAACGCCGTCCAGCGGCGGGCCAACATCGCCATGAAATAGCTGATCTTTCATGGCCGTATTGGCATGACAGGCAAGGCAATTGCCTAGTTTCTTGCTTGCAAAAATTAGCGCACCTTCTTCAGGATCGCCCTCTTCACCAGTTAATGAGGCAGCAATTACACCATCGGTCAATTTAACATCATCGGGCGCAACAGTTTCTGCATTTGCAAAAGAAGTGCTTGATACAATCGCCGCAATGGCTGCCAGCTTAAGGCCAAAATTCATTGTTTATCCTCCTCAAGACGCACACAACGTCCAACTCAAAATTCTCCCAACTCAAAGGCTAGACTCATAACGAATATAATTCAATGCATAAATTGTATTATTTGAATGTATTATTTTTATTCAGCTCCGAGCTTACCCTCAGCCCTTAGTTCCTCAATGATTCGGGCATGATATTTCTGAAAGTGCTCATCCCCCTCATAGCCCTTTTCCTTCACCCATTTGAACATATTGAGAAACGTCCATTTGCCAAAAGCCCCTGGCATCACCTGCACAGCTAGTTGCGATACAGGCTTTGATTCGCTCACTGTTTCAGGCAGAAAAACCATTGTCGGGGTAAACGCGAACCCCCATTTTCGTGCGGCTGTCTTTTCAGTCAACTCTTCGCCATCTGTGTCAATCACTTCTTCATCGCCAAACATATTAAACTGGACAACTTTAAAATTGGCTTTGATATAATCAGCGACTTCAGGATCGGACAAAATCTCTTCATGCATTTTGGCACAATAAATACAGCCCCGCTGTTCAAAGATCAGCACTAGGCGCTTGCCTTCTTCCTGTGCACTTGCCATGTCATCAGCCACATCTTTGAAGGTCAACGCGAACCAGTCTTGCTTGTGCAGTCCGTCTTCTCCAACTTCAGATGCAAAACTCAATCCAGTTGAAAAGAGTATGACGGCCAAAAAAGTGAACAAATTTTTCATTTTTATCTCCTATCCAATTGTCGCAAATACAGGAAAAGTTTCGAGTAACCATTGTGCAATGTAAGACATGGTTCCCGTGACAAAAAGAATGCCTGTGAAAACCAAGAAAGCTCCCATGACCATTTCCACCTTGTGCATGTGCTTTTTAAATCTGTTGGCCAGCCCCAGGAAGCGCCCCGCAAATGCAGCAGCCAGTATAAAGGGAATACCAATTCCCATTGAATAGGCTGCCAACAGGTAAGCCCCGCGAAGCGCTGTTTCTTCCGATCCTGCCACAAATAGAATAGCAGCCAGAACCGGACCAACACAGGGCGTCCATCCGAATGCAAATGCCAAGCCCATAATATAGGCGCCAACATACCCAGCTGGCTTTTTCTTAACGTCTACACGAGCCTCACGATAAAGCAGCGGAATTCGATATACGCCCAAAAAGTGCAGTCCCATGATAATAATCAAAATGCCCGCAATTATCGACAGCGTATCAAAGTAGCGTGCAATGGATTGGCCAACAAAACTTGCCGTCGCTCCAAGACCAACGAACACAGTAGTGAATCCAAGAACGAAAAAAACTGAAGAAAGAACAATACGTCGTGCAGTACCTGCAGGAACCTTATCATCTGTGAGTTCGGAAAAACTGATACCCGCCAAATAGGCTAAATATGGCGGAACAATTGGCAAAACGCAGGGAGACACAAACGACAGCAATCCCGCCAAAAGCGCGCCACCAATTCCGATATCCAACATGCTGCGATCCTCCCTCCAACCAACAACATTTCGTGAGCGGCTGGAATACATATTGAAAATACTATATAAGGATATTGGAAATGAGCAATGAGTTTTACTTTTGCATCTGCGCACCTGAGGATAAAGTCATCCCGATGAACCAGTTAATTCGAACCATTTTGTTTATTGCCATGATTGGCATTTCGCCAAACGCCATCGCCGCTGAATTGTTGATGCTGGAGCAAAATGGATGCGCTTGGTGCAAACGCTGGCACGAGGAAATTGGGGGCATTTACCCAAATACGGAAGAGGCCAAAATCGCTCCCTTGAGAGTGGTCAATATTCATGAGCCTTGGCCGGAGGACTTGAAAAATATTCAAATGGAGAGATTTACACCAACATTCGTTTTAATGGAAAACGGTATTGAGATTGGCCGCATGCGCGGATATACAGGCGACAACTTTTTCTGGTTCCTGCTCAAAGAAATGCTCGACAAACTACCGGAAGAAAAATCCGGGTGATTATCGACCCAATCAACTATCAAGAAACGGTTCAACAAATTGACTTTTCCAGCATTAAAACCAGACGCCTCACCTGAAGAGGTTACCGAACTCATTGAACAGGCCCGCAAAGCCAGTGATCTTTTGAAAGCATTGTCGCATGAGACGCGCCTGCTTATTTTATGCCTTCTGTCGGAAGGCGAGAGATCCGTGTCAGATCTAGAACAAACCTTGTCCATGCCGCAAGCCGCGGTCTCGCAACAATTGGCGAGATTGCGTTTTGACAGATTGGTAAATACACGCCGCGATGGTCGGACGATCTATTACAGCATCGCAAATACTGAGATATCGGGTATCATCGAAGAACTATACACTTTGTTTTGTGCGCCTGTTCGAGGTGATAAAAAATAGCATTCGCTTGGGAGGGCGGAATTTGGAATGGAAAATTCGATATTCCTGCTTCCTTTGTCTGGGCTGCTAGTCGGAATTCTTCTTGGATATGTTGCCAGAAGAAATTTCTTTTGCACCCTCTCATCGCTGGAGCAACACTGGTACGCTGGTAATTCCAATGGATTGAGAACCTGGGTCCTGGCTGCAACCATTGCTGCAGCGTCGACACAGATTTTGGTAGGCGCAGGCCAAATAGACCTATCGGATAGTTTTTATCTCACACCAAACTTCGGTTGGCTCGGCGCCATTGTGGGTGGATTTGCTTTTGGGCTGGGCATGGCATTTGTCGGTACTTGTGGATTTGGCGCGTTGGTGCGTTTAGGCGGAGGCAGCCTCAAAAGCTTGATGGCAGTGCTGATCCTTGGGCTAGCCGCTCTTTCAGCGCAGCGTGGGTTTTTAGCTCTGGGTCGAACTGGGTTTTTTGACAATTTTCAAATCGATCTTAACTTTGCAGGAACCCAATCAATTCCAGATGTGGTTTCCCATTTAACGTCGGAGAATGCCTATTTGCCTGTCGTGATCATTTTGATCTTGGTGCCCTTGATTTGGATTTTCAAAGACAGAAAATATCGTCAGGACACAAAGTCGATCATAACCGGAGTCATAATGGGATGCCTTGTTACCCTAGGATGGGTTGTCACATCGTACTTCGCTACTCATTCCTTCGATCCCATCCAAATTGAATCAGCAAGTTTCGTGGCGCCAGTTGGCGATACCATTCTACAGTTCGCAGCCTTTACAGGCTCAACTCCAGACTATGGTATTGGAGTTGTAATCGGCACTATTATTGGATCAGCAATTGCCGCGCGATCAGCAGACAATGTCAGATGGGAAGCATGTGATGACGCTAGAGAACTAAGCCGCCACATTTTAGGCGCAGCTCTGATGGGCGCTGGCGGTGTTCTGGCATTGGGATGCACTATTGGACAAGGCATTAGCGCCGCTTCGCTTCTGGCGATTTCAGTGCCCGTCACCATGCTGTCTATTGGCGTTGGCGCACGGATGGGGCTTTCTTATCTCCTGGAAGGCTCATTCTTTTCAGCGCTGAAAAATTGATTTCAGATTGATTCGGCAAACTTTATGATTGGGCGAAACGATAAGCTGTCCCTTTCTTTTCTACCCGACCCAAGCCAGGATTCGGCATGTGAAACCCTACCAAGCCCATTTGGTCGGCAGCCAGTCGATCAAGCAATGTAGACCGTGTTTTAATTGCTGTCTCTACATCCTGATCTGAACCCGAAGGCCATTCAGGATGCTGGAACGAAACCGCCACATTGGTCACCGCATCCCCAATTACCATGACACTTTCGCTGCCGTCATGGATCGCGAATGAGGTATGCCCCGGCGTATGGCCGGAAGTATCCACAGCTTCAATTCCCGGCAAAACTTCTTCGCCAAATTTGAAAAGCTGTATCCGGTCTTCGAGGTAGTCGAACCGATTGCGCGCACCTATCACAAATGTTTTTCTCGCTTCAGGGGTTTTCTCAAGCGTATCTTCAGCGCGCCAATAATCCCATTCAACAGAATTAATGAGATAATTGGCGTTGGAGAAAATCAACTCATCAAAATCATCCACCAATCCCCAAATATGATCCGGATGAGCATGGGTGAATACCACATCGGTAATATCGGATGGATCAATGCCCGCTTCTGTAAGACTATCACCGAGCGCGCCTGCAGAGGGCATAAAATTAGCACCAGCACCAACATCAAACAGGACCAGCCTGTCGCCATCCCGCAACAAGGTCACATTACAATCAGGTGTCAGGACATCTGTCGGCTGACCAGCTTCAGCCAGCAATTTCTCAATCTCGGCTTTGGGAACATCCGGAAAAGCGAAGTCCAAAGGCAGGCTCAAATTTCCATCAGACAAAACCGTCAACACTTTTGCACCAATTTTGGAAGTGCCCATGGCCCATGCGGAACACGGCAACCCCATGCTGACAGCGATGCCTGCTCCTGTTTTTAATAATTGCCTACGGGTAAAAGTGAAATCGGTCATGATCTTTCCATCCAAACATTTGATAATTTGAATATATTTGCGCTTGATTTGATCTGCGTCAACTCAAAGCGTCTCATTCCCGATTATTTCTTGCCTATGGAACTGGTAAATTTGGTAGATCAGATTGGTGAGAACTGGACTTTGTTGATTGGCGGAGTGCTGATCGGCGCAATTTTTGGTGCTTTTGCTCAACAGAGCAAATTCTGTCTCAGGGCAGCAGCCATAGAATTTTCCCGAGGTTCCATAGGGCCAAGGACAGCAGTCTGGTTACTGGTATTTACTGCAGCTGTATTTGGCACACAGCTATTGGGCTATTTTAATGGGATTGCCACCAGTGAAACTCGACAAATAGCATCGCCTCAAAGCCTCTCTGGAGCATTGTTTGGTGGTTTGATATTTGGCACTGGAATGGTTTTAGCCAGAGGGTGTTCGAGCAGATTACTGGTGCTTTCAGCCACAGGAAATCTAAGAGCCCTGCTTTCAGGTCTGGTGTTTGCCGTCTTTGCACAGGCAAGCCTCAAAGGCTTTTTATCCCCTGTCCGCGAAGCTATCGCCAACAACACGACCACACTCAGCATTGGTGGAAATGATCTGTTGGCCTTTGCGTAGCTTGACGGTCGATCTGCGCTCCTGATCACGACAATTGCAGTGGTGGCCGCCTTATTTGTCGCTTATCTTAGAAAAATGAGTTTTTGGAACATTCTGGGAGCACTCCTTGTTGGAGCGACAATTCCCATCGCCTGGTGGTTCACAAGCGAGATGACAACCCTGTCTTTTGAACCTGTAAAGATGGAAGCGATTACCTTTACCGGTCCCTCAGCAGACACGCTCATGTTATTTCTAAACCCGCCTGGATCAATGATTGATTTCAGCGTCGGCCTGGTGCCAGGCGTGTTCATCGGCTCATTTTTGGCCGCCCTGTTTACAAGTCAATTGGCACTGCAGGGCTTTGAAGGCGGACATGCCATGAAACGCTATCTATTCGGTGCAGCATTGATGGGATTTGGCGGCATGCTCGCTGGCGGTTGCGCTGTTGGCGCGGGGGTTACAGGCGCAAGTGTATTCGCTCTCACTGCCTGGATCACCCTTTTTGCAATATGGTTATCTGCCGGCGTGACCGACAGGCTGCTGGATATGAATGCAGAAAAATCAATCCAGCCTTCTGCTGTCGCTTGATAAGAAGATGAACGCTTCGGTTACTCTAAGCCACTTGGCGGGCAAGGGCGCACTGGCTCCAAAGATCACACAAAGACGCAGCCAAATGAGCTATATCTTCCGCTGAATGATAAGGTGTTGGGGTGATACGCAAACGTTCAGTGCCAACAGGAACCGTTGGATAGTTGATCGGCTGGACATAGATGCCGTACTCATCAAGCATGATATCTGAAATCCACTTGCACTTGGCAGCGTTACCCACCATCACGGGCACAATGTGACTTGGGTTAGGCATATGAGGAATACCGCGCGCATCAAGTGCAGCCCGCACTTGGCAAACTTTCTCCTTGTGCAAATCGGAAATTTCACGATTTTCTTTTAAATGCCGGATGGAAGCACACGCGCCTGCAGCGATTGCTGGCGGAAGCGCAGTCGAGAAAATAAAGCCTGAAGCAAAGGAGCGAACAAAGTCGATCAGTTCCTTGCTTCCCGTTATATAACCACCCATCACGCCAAACGCTTTTCCCAAAGTGCCTTCTATTACATCGAGACGTTGCATAATCCCTTCGCGTTCAGCGACACCGCCACCACGAGGTCCATACATGCCAACGGCATGAACTTCATCAATATATTTTAATGCGCCAAATTGGTCAGCCACATCGCAGATGGCTTCGATCGGAGCAATGTCGCCATCCATGGAGTAAACGCTCTCGAATGCTACCAGTTTTGGAGTGTTTGGATCATCCTGCGCCATCAATTTTTCAAGATGTTTTTGATCATTATGCCTGAAGATGCGCTTTTCACAGCGCGAATGACGAATGCCCTCGATCATGGAAGCGTGGTTGAGAGCATCTGTATAGCAGATGACATTTGGAATTTTAGCAAGCAACGTGCCCAAGGCGGCCCAATTCGAAACATAGCCTGACGAAAATATCAGCGCCGCTTCCTTGCCATGAAGATCGGCCAATTCTTTTTCAAGGACTACATGGTGATGGTTGGTGCCGGATATATTCCTTGTACCACCTGCCCCAGTTCCATTTGAGTCAATGGCGCTATGCATTGCGCCGATAACATCAGGGTGTTGGCCCATGCCAAGATAATCGTTTGAACACCACACAGTCACTTCATGGGCCGAGCCGTCTTCACGATATCGAAGTGCACGGGGAAACTCGCCCGCTTTGCGTTCCAGATCAGCGAACACACGGTAATTGCCTGCCTCATGCAATTTATTCAGCTCGGTTTTAAAGAAGTCATCAAAATGCATAGTGTTTTCCCTATATATCAGGAAACTGCGATAATTATCTGGTAGGGTCAAGAGGCATTAGTTTGTTATCTATGCAAAAGACTCGGCCTTTATAACTGTGAATCGAAATTTTCTGACCATGCTCAACACTTTTGATATTGATCCCTTTGTGGTTTCAATGGATATCCCTATAGGCGCGATGCAGGCCTGTGAGTATCATGCAAAATATCTGGGTGATTGGGCAATTCAATTTAACAAGTCGCACCATACCATGAACGCAATGGGCCGATTGAAGTAAGCGGAATTTTCTCAGTTGTAAAAATCCGCGAAGGTATTGGAATTGACGATTACTCTGATCCGGGTTGGTATGATTATCCTCCGCGAGGGCAAACTTTTGAATAGGCCGGTGAACTGCCCTAATTTCAATTGCAAGCTCACTGTAACTGAACTCAAAGAATAGCTTGTGAAAGAAGGAGGTCTAACCATGAAAACCAAAACAATGATAACAGGCATTGTCTTGTTGGCTGCCCTTGGACTTGGGTACGTTTTCTTGTTCAGCAAAAAAGAACCGGCCAGCGGGCTGCCAATCGTTGAAGTCACCGTGCCTGCATTATCCGAAAAGGCAAGCATTGGACAAACGGCCTTCAATGAAAATTGTGCAGCCTGCCATGGCATCAATGCCATTGGTCAAGATGGCATTGCGCCTCCTCTCATTCACATCATTTATGAGCCCTCTCACCATGGCGACCAGTCGTTTTATCTTGCAGCAAAAAATGGGGTCAGGGCTCATCATTGGCCATTTGGAAATATGCCGCCTGTTGAAGGTATTAGCGATCAGGAAATTGCTGACATCACCTATTATATTCGGGAACTTCAACGCGCTAACGGCATTAACTAGGATAAGAAAATGAAAATCAAAACACTTGCTGCAGGAGCAGCGATTGCACTCGTCGTAATCAGTACAGCAATGGCTCACGAAGGCGCTACTGGCATGGTCAAAATGCGTATGGATGCCATGTCCGCCATTGGTGACCATATGAAATCAATTTCGGCTATGTTAACGGGAAAAACAGCTTTTGATAGCGGTTTGGTTTCCAAGCAGGCTGAAGAAATTGCGGGCCATGCTGCGGCTTTTCCTGATCATTTCATGATGCAAATGGATGATCAGATGTCAGAAGCTGCACCAGCGATTTGGGAAAAGCCTGATGAGTTTAACAAACAGGCTGCGGAACTTGCCGCGCTAGCAAACACACTTTCTATCAGGGCTGCTGAAGCAGAGACAGGTAAATCGCTAATGACCGATTTCCAAGCTGTCGCTGGCACCTGCAAGTCTTGCCATGAGCAGTTTCGGATAAAGAAGTAAAAACGCCGCCTATTTGAACAGCCCTACATAGGTCTCGCGTAAAATATTCTTTTGAACCTTTCCCATCGTGTTACGCGGCAATTCATCAAGAATGAATATTTTCTTGGGTTGTTTGAATTTGGCCAACTTTTCGCTGGTGGCAGCCATGATCTGTTTTTCATCCAAAGTAGCGCCCGGCTTTGCAATCAGCACAGCAACAACCCCTTCTCCAAAATCAGGATGCGGAACGCCAACAACAGCAGATTCATTAACACCGGGCAATTCATCAAGAACCAGCTCTATTTCTTTTGGATAGATATTATAACCGCCTGAGATAATTAGGTCCTTGGCGCGTCCCACAATAGTGACATATCCCTCATCATTTAGCGTGGCTAAATCACCTGTAATAAAATATCCATCATCACGAAACTCTTCTGCCGTTTTTTCCGGCATGCGCCAATAGCCTTTGAAAACATTGCGGCCTTTGACTTCAAGAACGCCTGTTTCACCGATGGTAACTTCTTTCCCATTATCAGGATTGCTAACGCGCACTGAAACGCCAGGTAAAGCAAAACCAACAGTGCCTGCCCGCCGCTCGCCCTCATAGGGGTTTGACGTATTCATATTGGTTTCGGTCATGCCATAGCGCTCTAGAATGCGCTGGCCTGTGCGTGCTTCAAACTCTAAATGTGTCTCAGCCAGCAAAGGCGCTGAACCGGAAATGAAAAGCCGCATATGCGACACGCTATCTTTGGTCAGCCTTTGATCTCCAAGCAAGCGTGTATAAAAAGTGGGGACACCCATCATACTGGTTGCCTTTGGCATGAAACGGAACATCTGATCCATATCCAAACCGGGAAGAAAAATCATAGCTCCACCTGCAAGCAGCATCACATTGCTGGCAACGAACAAACCATGGGTGTGGAATATTGGTAGAGCGTGAAGCAGCACATCTTTTTTGGTAAATTGCCAATACTCGACAAGCGACTGCGAGTTGGAAAGCAGATTATCCTGGCTCAACATAGCACCTTTAGAACGCCCTGTTGTTCCCGAAGTATATAGAAGCGCTGCAATATCATCCTTGTCGCGCGAAACGGCTTGAAACTCATTCGATTGGCTGGCTGCTTTGTCTAGTAGTGACCCGGTACCATCTGTGTTAAGCGTTTCAAAAACGCGACTTTCACACCCTTCTAATTTGGAATAGGCATCAAGGTCTTGATCACGGCAGACAATCAGCCCGGCATCCGCGTCATTAAAAAAGTAGGAAACCTCACTAGGCGTATAAGCCGTATTGAGTGGCAGGAATATCGTGCCTGTTTGCACGCAAGCCGCATAGACCGCCAAAGCCTCAGCTGACTTTTCAACTTGAACCGCAACCCTGTCACCCGGAACCAATCCTGCATTGATGATGACATGTGCAATTTGCGCTGCCCGGTTCAGATAGTCCGTATAGGTCCAAACTGAACCATCTTTCAGGTATAGAAAAGCGGCAGAATTTCCGGAATGACGGCCAAATAAAGTATCGTATAACGGATTAGCCATCTTCATTTTTTCCCATGTTTCACATGTCTGACAAGCACGAGAACGCCATGGGCCATTCTGCTAACTTGGTGCTGGATGGGGCAATTGCCCCACCCGACTATTTCACATTTATTTCACCAGATCAAAACGATCAAGGTTCATAACCTTTGTCCAAGCTGCAGCGAAATCCTGAACGAATTTTTCTTTCGCATCATCACAGGCATAAACTTCAGCAAGTGCCCGAAGAATGGAGTTTGAACCAAACACCAGATCTGCACGCGTTCCTGTCCATAAGGACTTCCCGCTTTTACGATCTTTGCCTTCGTAAAGCCCGTCTTCACCCGCAACTTTTTCCCACTTCGTATTGCGTGTTAGAAGATTGACAAAGAAATCATTGGTGAGGGTTCCCGCCTGGGAAGTGAATACACCATTCTTAGATCCATCTGTATTAGCTCCAAGAACCCGCAAACCACCAACAAGCACAGTCATTTCAGGCGCAGTTAGTCCGAGCAATTGAGCGCGGTCAACGAGCAGTTCTTCTGCAGGACGACCATGTTTGCCGTTCATGAAATTGCGGAAACCGTCTGCTTTTGGCTCCAATACTTCAAAGGCTTCAACATCGGTTTGCTTTTGCGAAGCGTCAGTCCGACCAGCTGCAAAAGCAACCTTCACTTTGTGGCCAGCTTTCTTAGCGGCTTCTTCTACGCCGGCTGTTCCGCCCAACACGATGAGATCAGCAAGGGAAACATATTTACCGCTGGCATTGAACTCTTTTTGAATGGACTTGAGCTTACGAAGCACTTTTGCCAATTGCTTTGGATTATTGACTTCCCAATCCTTCTGGGGCGCAAGAGCAATACGTGCGCCATTGGCACCACCGCGCTTGTCGCTGCCACGGAAGGTCGAAGCCGATGCCCATGCTGTCGAGACCAATTGAGGAATAGTCAGGCCACACTCAAGAATGCTCGCTTTCAAAGCGGTCACATCTTTTGCGCTTATGAGCTTATGCTCACGCGCTGGAACAGGATCCTGCCAGATCAGCTCTTCCTTCGGCACTTCGCGGCCAAGATAGCAAGCAATCGGGCCCATATCACGATGGGTCAGTTTGAACCATGCTCGCGCAAATGCGTCAGCAAATTCAGCCGGGTTCTTGTGGAACCGCTTGGAAATTTTTGCATAGGCCGGATCCATTTTCATGGCCATATCCGCAGTCGACATCATCAATGGTGCTGACTTGGAAGCATCATGGGCATCAGGAGCCATTTTCGCTTGAGACGCTTTGGTCGGCGTCCATTGCTGAGCGCCAGCCGGGCTTTTGGTAAGTTCCCAATCATAACCTAGCAACACATCAAAATAGCTGTTATCCCAGGTAATGGGTGTAGGTGTCCAAGCACCTTCAAGTCCACTTGAAATCGTATCGCCGCCAGCACCAGAACCCATTGAGTTCTTCCAGCCAAAACCTTGATCTTCCAAGCTTCCAGCTTCCGGCTCAGGACCAACAAATTTGCCCGGATCGCCAGCGCCATGCGCCTTACCGAAAGTATGACCACCAGCAGTAAGAGCAACGGTTTCATAATCATCCATCGCCATACGTGCGAATGTTTCACGAATATCTCTTGCAGAAGCGAGTGGATCAGGATTGCCGTTAGGACCTTCCGGGTTCACATAAATCAGACCCATTTGCACCGCTGCCAATGGATTATCCAATTCACGGTCGCCTTTATAACGCTCATCGCCAAGCCATGTCGCTTCTGGCCCCCAGTAAATATCTTCTTCAGGCTCCCAAACATCAACACGTCCGCCGCCAAAACCAAATGTCTTGAGGCCCATGCTTTCCAGCGCGCAGTTACCTGTCAAAATGAACAAATCTGCCCATGAGATGTTTTTGCCATATTTTTGTTTGATTGGCCAAAGCAATGCTCGGGCCTTATCCAGGCTGACATTGTCAGGCCAGCTGTTTAGAGGTGCAAAACGCTGCGATCCTGATCCAGCACCGCCTCGACCATCAAATGTTCTGTAAGTACCAGCGCTATGCCACGCCATACGAATGAAAAACGGGCCATAGTGACCATAGTCCGCTGGCCACCAATCTTGTGAGTCGGTCATCAGCGCATAAAGATCTTTTTTCAGTCCTTTGAAATCTAGGCTTTTAAAGGCCTTTGCATAATCAAATGCTTCGCCCATCGGATCGACCTTTGGAGAGTTTTGATTGAGAACCTTCAGGTTCAACTGATTAGGCCACCAATGCTGATTTGCTGTGGTGCCTGTAGCCTTTGCCGCGTTTGCACCATGCATCACTGGGCATTTGCCTTTGCTCATATCGTTCATTTTAACTCCCATTCGTTGTTCAAATACTGTCTTGTGAGTAGATAGCGTTTTTAAAGATCTCGCCATGAGCCAGATCAAAAAATCAATGATTGAATTTATCTTATCAGACCTAACTCATTAGTTGAAATTGATTTTTCTGATAAAATCGATAAGTTTTTCTGATGGCAAATATAACTTTGAAACAATTCCGATATTTCGAAGCACTGGCAAAAACAAGTCACTTTGGCCGCGCTGCCGATCTGTGCGCAATTTCCCAACCTGCCTTGTCCATGCAAATCAAGGAACTCGAAGAAACTTTGGGTACAGTGCTTTTTGAACGTGGTGCAAAGCAAGTTCGCCTAACCCATTTCGGTGAGAAATTTGCCGAAAGGGTTCGTGATATTTTGCGCTCGATTGATGAATTGGAAGATTTGGCCAGAAGCGCGGGAGATTTTTTGGAAGGGTCTTTGAGAATTGGCATTATACCGACCATAGCACCCTATGTCCTACCCAAAATCATCGAGAGCCTGGCCCGAGACTATCCAAAGCTGGATATCCATGTACGCGAGACACTAACAGAAAAACTCATTCAGGAACTCAGTGATAGCAAAATTGATGCGGCTATCGTGGCTCTTCCCATATCAGAGCCTTCCCTAACTGAAATTCCATTGTTTGATGAAAGCTTCGTTCTGGTTCGGCCCTTGGCCGATATCAACAAGCCGATACCAGATCGGCAGATGCTTCGTGAAATGCGGTTGTTGCTTCTCGAAGAAGGCCATTGCTTTCGTGACCAAGCACTGTCCTTTTGCAAAATACCATCCACGGCACCACGCGAACGTCTGGATGGAAGTTCACTGTCCACATTGGTACAAATGGTCGGCGCTGGTATTGGCGTGACACTAATCCCTGAAATGGCTGTCAACGTCGAAACCAGATCAGCATCTGTATCAATTGCCAAATTCACCAACCCGCAACCATCACGCACTATTGGCATGATCTGGCGAAAGACCAGCCCACTGGCTCAGCAGTTGCAGCTAATTTCAGATGTCGTGCGAAAATGCGCATCACCACATTAATAGCTTTGGCCAATTCTACTAAAAGAAAGCCTGAATGCCCGTTTGCGCACGACCCAAAATCAGCGCATGAACATCATGCGTTCCCTCATAGGTATTGACCGTTTCCAGATTCGCTGCATGGCGCATCACCTGATATTCGATCTGAATGCCATTGCCACCATGCATATCACGGGCCTGGCGAGCAATATCCAGTGCTTTGCCACAATTATTGCGCTTCATGATGGAAATCATTTCCGGCGCCATCTTGCCCTCATCCATCAATCGACCAACCCTCAGCGTTCCTTGCAACCCAAGCGTAATCTCAGTCTGCATATCAGCAAGTTTCTTTTGATACAGCTGAGTACCTGCCAAAGGCTTGCCAAATTGCTTGCGGTCAAGACCATATTGCCGCGCTTGATGCCAGCATGCCTCTGCCGCACCCATTACACCCCAAGAGATGCCATAGCGTGCACGGTTAAGACAGCCAAACGGACCAGCAAGACCTGATACATTTGGTAGCAAAGCATCTTCGCCGACCTCAACGCTGTCCATCACAATCTCGCCGGTAATAGACGCACGAAGAGAAAGTTTACCGCCGATTTTTGGAGCAGAAAGTCCTTTCATGCCTTTTTCAAGGATAAATCCGCGAATTGCCCCATCATGGGCTTCTGATTTTGCCCAAACAACAAACACATCAGCGATTGGTGCATTAGAAATCCACATTTTCGCCCCCTTAAGGCGATAGCCACCTGCAATCTTTTCAGCGCGTGTTTTCATTCCGCCCGGATCAGAACCAGCATCAGGCTCAGTCAAACCAAAACATCCAATCAATTCACCAGACCCAAGCCCCGGCAAATATTTCTTGCGTTGGTTTTCATCGCCATAGGCATAAATCGGATACATGACCAAAGAAGACTGCACGCTCATCATTGAACGATATCCGCTGTCCACGCGCTCGACTTCACGCGCTACCAAACCATAAGAAACATAATTGGCTCCCGCGCAACCATAGTCTTCGGGTACTGTCACACCAAGCAGACCCGCTTGCCCCATTAACTTGAACAGCTTGGGGTCTGTTTCTTCATTCATATACGCATCATTAATTCGTGGCTGTAATTCAGCTTCTGCAAAAGCGCGGGCGCTGTCGCGGATCATGCGCTCATCTTCGCTCAACTGATCTTCCAGCAAAAACGCATCATCCCATTTAAACTGGTTTTTGGATGGTGCTTTCTTAGGCGCAGCGGCAGTGGCGGTCATGGCAAAACTCTCCCGGAATTATTCTTGTCTGAGCAATATTGCCTATTGGCTCAAAAGGTCAATGTTCAAACATGCACGATCAATGTGTTCAACTCTCGTGATATGGGCAGGAAAGACGTTATTTAAGCTTTGGCATCACGGTCTGACCATTTGGGCCTGTCCAGATTAAACGTGTCTTTAGTACGCACATATTCGCTGCCAAAGGAGCGCGCAACAAGATCAAACCCTTTTGTATCAAGGTAACCGTTTTCCGCATCGAGCACATATTGGTCATGAATATGAACGGCGAGAACTCGCCCAATCACAATTGTTTGTTGCGGGCCCGTAACGACGGAATTAAGCGAAACGCATTCAAATGCTACAGGACTATCAACAATTCTTGGCGGCTTGATAAACTCAGAAGGTAATGTCTCCAAGCCAGCCAGCTCCAACTCGTTCATCCCGTTCGGCGCATCAACAGCTGTAATATTCATCGCTTCGACAAGGCGCTCTGGCACCAGATTGATAACGAATTCACCCGTTTCCAACACATTCTTGGCTGTATCTTTAAAACCACGCACAGGATCGGCCAAAAGGCCGATGGCAACAGTTGGCGGGTTTGAGCCCATGGCATTGAAAAAACTAAACGGCGCCGCATTCACTTTGCCGGCTTTATCCTGACTGACCACCCATGCGATGGGCCTGGGTATCACACTTGCTGCAAGCAATTTATAGGCAACAGCGGTTGTTACCTTGTCCATATCAAAGCGCATCAAATTTCCTTTTACGATCTCAATTCAAACTCATTATGATGGAGATGCTAAATTGGCAATAAAGCAAATATGGGTTTTAGCTATTATTTGACTCTGATTATCAACGCTGTAATGGCTCAACAAAGATTTCTACTCATTCAAATTCATGAAAGTTACCCCATGGCAAAATTAAAAAGACTTGTCCTTACAGGCGCTGCTGGCAGACTTGGCTCTTACCTTCGCGAACCTCTGACAAAACTTGCTGATGAATTGATCTCTACCGACATCACAGATGATATCGGCAATCTCTATGATGGCGAGCGCTACATCAAGGGCGATCTTGCTAGCCTTGAGGATATGATGAAAGTGCTGGAGGGAGCGGATATGGTTGTCCATATGGGCGCATATGCCGATGAAGGACCGTTTGAAAAACTCCTCGGTCCTAATTTCGTTGGGGCTTACAATATATGGGAAGCCGCCTATCAACACGGTTTGAAACGGGTGGTTTATGCCAGCTCTATCCATGCTGTCGGTATGCACCCGAAAAACGAGTTTATCGATACCCAAGTCCGCCATCGCCCAGATACATTTTATGGCCTCGCAAAATGTTTTGCTGAAGACCTTGGCTCTATGTACTGGGACAAACGCGGTTTGGAGTCGGTCCATATGCGCATTCTTTCCTGCGCCCAGGTAACCAATGCCCGCGCTTTGGGGTCTTGGCTTTCTTATGATGACTTAATTCAACTGGTTCAACGCAGCATTGAAACACCTGTTACCGGATTTTCCATCGTCTATGGTGTATCCAACAATGATCGCGCGCCAGTCGACAACGCCAAAGCCAGCTTTCTGGGTTACAGGCCAAAAGACAATGCTGAACAATTTGCAGAACAAATCCTTGCTGACGAGCCGCCTATGGACCCCCAAGATGCGGGCCATATGTGCCATGGCGGTCCATTTGCTGCAGTAGAACTTGGCAATAGCGGCGTGGCGACTATGAACATTGTCGATGACGCAAAGAAAACTTGAGCACCAATCAATCAAATCTGGAGAGAAAAATGGCGGAAAACAAAGTAGCACTCATCACTGCAGGCGGAAGCGGCATGGGCGCAGATAGCGCACGAGCCTTGGCCGCAGATGGCTTTAAAGTTGGCATATTGTCATCATCAGGCAAAGGCGAAGCACTTGCCAAGGAATTGGGCGGCATTGGGGTAACGGGCTCCAACCAATCCACCGATGATCTGCAAAAATTAGTGGATGCAGCCATGTCCCATTGGGGACGGATTGATGTTCTTGTCAACAGTGCTGGCCATGGCCCCAGAGCGCCAGTATTGGAACTGACCGACGAAGACTGGCACACAGGAATGGATGTTTACTTCCTCAATGTTGTTCGCCCTACACGTCTGGTAACACCCATTATGCAAAAGTAAGGAGTTGGCACAGTGATCAATATTTCCACTTTTGCTGCGTTTGAACCAAATCCAGTCTTTCCAACATCAGGCGTGTTCCGTGCCGGGCTTGCTGCTTTCACGAAATTGTTTGCCGATAAATATGCAGCAGAAAACATTCGCATGAACAATGTGTTACCGGGATTTATCGACAGTCTTCCGGAAAAATAAGAGTTCCGCTCGCTCATTCCCATGGTACGCTATGGTAATTCCCTCAACGAAATAGCGAGCGTTGTGGCCTTTCTAGCTTCTTCTGGTGGCGCCTATATTACGGGTCAAAACATACGCGTAGATGGTGGCATCACACGCTCTGTTTGATAAGCTGATTTGCTGAATTTTATTTCGAGGCCTTGATCGCTGTTTCGATCAGGGCCTTGGCATTTTCACCAGCCCAATCTGCTGGACCATTAAGCGAGCCCAATATACAACCTTCTTTGT
Source organism: Nitratireductor sp. (assembly GCA_017854535.1). Taxonomy (GTDB): domain Bacteria; phylum Pseudomonadota; class Alphaproteobacteria; order Rhizobiales; family Rhizobiaceae; genus Salaquimonas. Next base: position 45,646 of record JAFMHL010000014.1, on the reverse strand, counting down.
CCAAGAGAATGGTTGTCGGCAATCCGAAAGCAAGGCTCTGCTTTTTCAACTGGTTAAACACGCCCATAGTTTCATCTTGATAAAACGGCAAATGTTTCAGACCTATTTCTGAATAGAACGCCTTTGGTTTATCCATCCCGCCGCGATCAATACTCACTGGAATTATTTGGAAGTCATCGCCGCCATAAGCTTCTTGCAATGCATCAAAGGCAGGCATTTCATGGCGGCATGGCGCGCACCAGGTAGCCCATAAGTTAAAGAGAACCACTTTACCTCTAAAATCATCCAGGCTCGCGGGTTTGCTATCACCATCTAAAAACCCAAGCGCAGGAATAACCTTAGGATCATCCACCACAGCAAATGCAGCAATATCGCCGCCGACTAGCGGATCAAGTGCCGCGGTAATTGTTTTGGCACTTTCACATTGACCGACAGACGCTTGCTCCTGCCCGTCACTGCAAGCCGATAAAGCCAAACACATGCCAAGAATTGCAACCAATCTTGGGGTTGAGGGTAGCGTTATGTTCGTTTTTTTTGTATCGCTCACGCAGAAATTCTCCAATTCAACAAAAACCACATTTAACCACCAAATACTCGGAGCCTTGCCCCATGGCTAAAAAGCCAGCGAAAACCAAAAGCAAATCGACCAACAGCAATCAAATGTGGGGTGGCCGCTTTTCAGAGCGCCCCGATGCTATTATGGAAGCGATCAATGCTTCTATCGATTATGACCGCAAGCTCTATGCCCAAGATATAGCTGGCTCCAAAGCCCATTCAACCATGTTGGCAGCCAAAGGCATTATTTCTTCCAGTGATGCCAAAGCAATTCACAAAGGTCTAGACACGATTTCGTCAGAAATTGAATCGGGCAGTTTTGAGTTTTCAGCAGCTCTTGAAGACATCCACATGAACATTGAAGCGCGCTTGTCTGCTTTGATCGGACCAGCCGCAGGACGTTTGCACACAGCACGCTCAAGAAATGATCAGGTGGCGCTTGATTTTCGTCTTTGGGTCAAACAGCAAACACAATTGGTTCATGCAATCCTTGGCAATCTAATTGACGCATTTTTAGAAAAAGCTGAAACCCATGCGGCAACGGTTATGCCGGGCTTTACCCATTTACAAACCGCTCAGCCGGTCACATTTGGTCATCATGCCATGGCCTATGTTGAAATGTTCGCCAGAGACCGCTCAAGAGCCGCCGATGCGATAACCCGCATGGACGAATGCCCATTAGGCGCCGCCGCCTTGGCAGGAACAGGCTTCCCAATTGATCGCAAAATGACAGCCAAAGCCCTCGGTTTTAGAGAACCAACCCGCAACTCGCTTGATTCTGTCTCGGATCGTGATTTTGCCCTTGAATTCTTATCGCTCGCTTCGATCAGCGCGATGCATTTATCACGCCTTGCGGAAGAAATCGTTATCTGGTCAACACCGCAGTTTAATTTTGTGCGGCTGTCAGATCGTTTTTCAACCGGCTCTTCGATCATGCCGCAAAAGAAAAACCCTGATGCTGCAGAATTGGTGCGCGCTAAGACAGGCCGTATCAACGGTTCCTTGATTGCATTATTGACGATCATGAAGGGCCTGCCGCTTACCTATTCCAAAGATATGCAGGAAGACAAAGAAGCAGTTTTCGATGCAGCAGAAAATCTTGAACTCGCAATTGCCGCCATGACTGGCATGGTGTCTGACATGACCATCAATAGCGACGCGATGGCAGCTGCTGCCGGTTCTGGATTTTCCATTGCTACAGATCTTGCCGACTGGTTGGTTCGCGAGACAGGACTGCCCTTCCGCGAAGCCCATCATGTGACCGGCGCAGCGGTTGCAATGGCTGAAAAACAAAAATGCGGCCTTGAAGATCTGGCTTTGGCAGACTTGCAAAGCCTTAACCCGAAAATCACCAAATCCGTCTTTGATGTTCTTTCTGTTCAAAAATCAGTGGCATCGCGCAAAAGCTTTGGTGGCACAGCGCCGGCCAATGTGAAAAAGCAGGTAGCTTACTGGAAGAAGAAACGTGCCGCTGAAACTGGTGAAAAATCCAAATAGAATAAAAGGGCTTCAAATAGCCCAATTTATCGCCTTGAATTGACAATTCGCCAGTCATGTCGAATATGAGCAAAAATGAAGTTGGAGTAACGCCATGACCAATGGCATGATGAAAAAACTTGTACTGACCTCGATGCTGGCACTTTTGGCTGCTGGCCTTTCGGGCTGTGGTCGAAAAGGCGCATTGGAAGCGCCTCCAAGTGCTCAACTGTCTGAAAATGCGAGTGAGGCAGAAAAGGACGCGGCGAGAACTAAGCCTGACAATCCTTTTATTCTAGACGGCCTGATTTAACCTTTTCATTTTTTGGAACTATATCCTTGAACCATTTTGAATATATCAACGGCATTCTGCATGCCGAAAATGTAGCTGTGCCGGATATAGCCAAAGCTGTCGGCACGCCCTTCTATTGCTATTCAACCGCAACGCTTGAGCGTCACTACAAGGTTTTTTCGGGCGCATTTTCTGGCATTTCCAGTCTTGTTTGCTATGCCATGAAGGCAAATTCAAATCAGGCAGTGCTGGCAACGCTTGCAAAACTTGGCTCCGGCGCTGATGTCGTTTCAGCTGGAGAACTGGCTCGAGCATTAAAAGCAGGCATTCCAGCGCAAAAAATCGTATTTTCAGGAGTTGGCAAAAAGGATGATGAACTGGATGCCGCTCTAGAGGCAGGAATCTTATGCTTTAACATTGAATCAGTTCCTGAACTCCACGCATTATCTGCTCGCGCCGTTGCCTTGGGTAAAACTGCAAATGTGTCGTTCAGGATTAACCCTGATGTTGATGCAAAAACCCATGCCAAGATTTCAACTGGTAAAAAAGAAGACAAATTTGGCGTGCCATGGGATCAAGCTGAGAAAATCTATGCGCTGGCGGCCAGTCTACCGGGGATCAAAGTCACCGGAATAGACATGCATATTGGTAGCCAGATTATTGATCTGGAACCCTTTGATGATGCTTTTTCTCGTCTTGAAGGCTTGGTTCGTCGTTTGCGTAACGAAGGGCATGACATCAGTCACGTCGATCTGGGGGGAGGCTTGGGCATCCCCTATAAAAGCGACAACACGCCACCGCCATCCCCTGAGGCCTATGCGGCAATTGTTTCCAAACATGTTCGCGCGCTCGATTGTCAGGTGATCTTCGAACCTGGTCGTCTGCTTGTTGGCAATGCGGGGATTCTTGTTGGAGAGGTCATTTTCCGCAAAGAAACCTCAGAAAAAACATTTCTCATCGCGGATACCGCCATGAACGATCTCATCCGCCCTACACTTTATGACGCTTGGCACGACATCAAACCTGTGGTTCAACCAGCACCTGACACCCACTGGTCAACCTGTGACATTGTTGGGCCCGTATGTGAGAGCGGCGACTATATGGCCCGTGACCGCAATCTGCCGCATATGGAGCGCGGTGACCTTTTTGCCATCTTTGCAGCAGGTGCCTATGGCGCCGTGCAGGCCGGGACTTACAATACCCGTGCGTTGGTTCCTGAGGTATTGGTAAAGGACAAAGAATTTCACATAGTTCGTCCAAGAATGAGTTCTGAGGAGATCATAGCGCTGGATCGCCTCCCAAACTGGCTCACGACTTGATGCGAGTCTGGCGCTAAGAGATTTAGCTGTTTTCCCTGACACTTCTTACAAGTTCCAAAGGCGGGTAAACTGCGCCGCGGATATACTTCTGTATAGTGAGGAGGCCTGTTGAGGCCGGGAGATTTGAAATGAACGCACCACACAATCCCAATGATTATACCGCTGTTGTTGAAGCAGATCGCGCAAACGTCTGGCATCACTTGAGCCAACACAAGAAATACGAAACAGTTGATCCGCTGATTATTATCGAAGGCAAAGGTATGCGCGTCTGGAACCAGGCAGGGCGCGAGCATCTTGATGCTGTTTCGGGTGGCGTTTGGACAGTAAATGTTGGCTATGGCCGAGAAAGCATTGCCAATGCAGTACGTGATCAGCTGATCAAACTGAACTACTTTGCGGGTTCAATGGGAACTATTCCAGGCGCGTTATTTGCCGAACGGCTGATTGAAAAAATGCCCGGCATGAGCCGCGTCTATTATTCAAATTCAGGCTCCGAGGCCAATGAAAAAGCCTATAAGATCGTACGCCAGATTGCCCATAACAAATATGGTGGAAAGAAACATAAAATCCTGTTCCGCGATCGCGATTACCATGGCACAACCATTGCCGCCCTTGCTTCCGGCGGTCATACACAGCGCAAAGAACAATATGGTCCCTTTCCAGAAGGTTTTGTCGAAGTTCCCCATTGTCTTGAATATCGTGCCCAGTTTGAAAATACTGAAGATTATGGAATTCGCGCGGCCAATGCCATTGAGGATGTGATTCTGCGCGAAGGCGCGGATACTGTTGGCGGTATCATTTTAGAACCGATCACTGCTGGCGGTGGTGTTATTACACCTCCAAAGGGCTATTGGGACCGTGTTCAGGAAATCTGCAAAAAATACGATATTTTGCTGATCATTGACGAAGTTGTTTGCGGCATGGGTCGCACAGGAACTTGGTTTGGATACCAACATTACGGTATCAAACCAGATATGGTCACAATGGCGAAGGGTGTTGCGTCAGGATATGCGGCGATCTCTTGCACTGTGACCACCGAAGAAGTTTTCAACATGTTCAAAGCTGATCCAACTGATCCGCTGAGCTATTTCCGTGACATTTCCACCTTTGGCGGATGTACAGCGGGGCCAGCAGCAGCCTTGGAAAATATGAACATCCTCGAAAATGAAGACCTTTTGGGCAACACCGTAAAAATGGGCGAATACTTCCTCGAAAAACTGGACGGTCTGAAAAGCAAGCACACCATCATTGGCGATGTGCGCGGCAAAGGGTTGTTCTGCGGTTTGGAATTGGTCAAAGACCGAGATACAAAAGAGCCCGTTGAAGAGGCTATGACACAAGCTGTTGTCGGCACTTGCATGGCAAATGACGCGGTTATCATTGGCGCAACCAACCGCTCTTTCCATGGCTTCAACAATACGTTGACCTTCAGTCCAGCCCTGATCGCCAAGAAAGACGATATTGATGAAATCATCGCCTCAGTCGATGCTGCTTTGACAAAAGTAGCTGCCGGATAGTCAGTTTTTCCATATTTCGAAATTGAAATTGGCGGGTACATTACGTGTTCCCGCCATTTTTTTGCTACGCCACGTGGGGCAAAATTCAAAACGTACAGATTAGCAATCTTTTGCGATAATCAAAATGTTACTTTGACTCTTCTCCAAATCGCCCCATTATAGGGCTAGTAAAATGCTTCGCATAACAAACTTAGCAAAGGTCAAATTTGTCAGAAGAATTGGATCATAGGCGAAAACCAGAACCAGCAACGGGTGACAGCTACAGCTTTAAATCCGGAAATCTGGTTTTAGCTTTGGCTTGGCTGGGATCTGTTTGGGAAAATCTTTGGCCACGCCTTGTACCTTTCTTCGTCTTGGCTTGTTTATTTATCTCGCTTTCCTGGTTCGGCCTTTGGCAGGCAGTCCCTGACTGGTTGAGATGGTCAGGGCTTTTAGTTTTTATAGCTCTGGCCATTGCTTCGTTATCCCGTCTAAAAACTTTCCAGTTCCCCAAAAAAGATGAGATCAACCGTCGAATTGAGCAAGCCTCCGGCTTCTCACACCGCCCTGTTTCTGCCCAAACCGACCATATAGCCACTGAAAAAGATGAATTTGCTGACGCTTTATGGCGTGAGCACCAAAAACGGATGGCCGCACAGCTGGATAATCTTGCTGCAGGCGCACCGAAGCCCAATGGAAACCTATTCGACCGATATGCTTTGCGGGCAATATTGCCAATTGCTGCCTTCATCGCTCTTGGATTTTCCTATGGCTCCAACGGAGGCCGATTAACAGATATAATTGCCCCGCGCATCGACACGCAGCTGGTCCTATCCCGCCTTGATATGTGGATCAGCCAACCAGCCTATACCGCTAAACCACCCATCTATTTTGCAGCGCCTCTTGGTTCAATTGAAACGATTGATCTGGCAGAAGCAACTGTCAAAGCATTAAATGGCAGCCAACTTTCAATCAGCTATGTGGGCGAGGAAGATGTTCAAGCACGATTTGTTCAAGGTGCAAGTGCAACCCGAATTGGCGCTGCCCCCGATGCCGTCAATACATTGGGCTCAAAGAACTATCTCACTACTTTAACGGATAGCGGCACAATTGAAGTGTTCGTCGATGATACCGTCATTGCGTCTTGGCCTGTTTCTGTTGAAATCGACCAAATACCTACAATCCGATTGGAGCAAGTACCATCAACCGCTTTGTCTGGTGCATTAGAGCTAGATTACTCTTTTGAGGATGACTTCGGTGTTGTATCTGCCCGCGGGATCATTTCCAGTATCAAGACCGCAAAAGATGGCGCAAGGCCTTTGGTGGATGCTCCTGTATTAGATTTACCCCTTTCAAGGGCAAGAGCGAAGTCGGGCCGCGCCAAGGTAAACCGTGATTTATCCAGCCATCCATTTGCTGGCAGCAAAGTTAGTTTAATCTTGGAAGCAACAGATGACCCCGGGCAAATCGGCATGAGCGATCCGATGACCATTACATTGCCGGGCAGACGATTTGTAGATCCTATGGCGAAAGCCCTGGTTGAACAGCGACGTCTGTTAGCCCTCGATGCAAACAGCGCACCTTATGTCGCTAATCTTCTGGATGCTGTTACCAACCACGCAGACACTTTTGAAATTGATCCTAAAATTTTCATTTCGCTACAAACTGCCTATCGTATGATAGCCCCTGCCAATAATGACGATAAATTGCGCGAAGCAATGGATATATTGTGGGAAGCCGCGTTAGCAATAGAGCTCGGTGATCTTTCTGAGGTTGAACGTAAATTGCGCGAAGCTCAGGAAAAGTTGGCTGAAGCTCTAGAAAATGGTGCAAGCGACGAAGAAATCGACAAGCTGATGGAAGAGTTACGCCAGGCAATGGCGGACTTTCTTGAGCAGATGGCAAAGGAGATGGCGCGAAACCCGATTGAACAAAATCCGCTTGCCAACAACCAGAATACCCAAACCCTGACCGAACGGGATTTGGAAAAAATGATGCAACGAATTGAGGATTTGGCCAAGTCCGGTTCAAAGGATGCAGCACGCGAATTGCTTGCCGAGATGCAACGCATGATGGACAATTTACGCGCCGGACAACATCAACAGCAACGCCAAGCCGAAGGTAATGAACTCAACCAAGCGCTCGATAAGCTTTCTGAGCTGATGCAGAAACAGCAGCAATTGATGGATGAGACCTTTTCCATGCAGCGCAGGGAACCACAGCCCGGCGATAGTGAACAGCAAGGACAGCGCCAGCCAAACGAGAACGGCGAAAACCAGCAAGGCGAGAATGGTGAGCAAGGCGATCAACCGATGACGCCGCAAGAATTTGCCGATGCCATGGAGCAGTTGCGTCAACAACAAGAGCAATTGCAGAAACAACTCGGCGAACTGGGCGAGCAATTGGAGGACCTTGGGCTTGATCCCTCGAAAGAGTTTGGAGAAGCAGGCGAGGAAATGGGTGAAGCGGGCGAAAATCTTGGCAAAGGCCAGTCAGGTGATGCTGCTGCGAACCAAGGGCAAGCACTAGAAGCTTTGCGCCAGGGCGCTCAATCCATGATGCAACAAATGGCAGGAGATAGAAATCAGGGCGGCCAGCAGCAAGGTCAGGCTGGAGATCCTAACAAGGGGCAGCAGGGAACCGACCCGCTCGGACGGCGCAACGATGCACGCGGCCGCGTTGATGATGGCGATACAAAAATCCCGGGTGAAATTGATGCTCAAAGGGCGCGGGAAATTATGGATGCTATCCGAAAAAAGCTTTCTGATCCTTTACGCCCATTACTGGAAAGAAATTATCTTGAAAGGCTGTTAAACAGCCGCCAGTGACTTTTGTCTTGATCCCAAGGCAGACACGACTCGATAGCTTCTCTTAATTATCCCTTTTCATGAATTGTGCCAAGAATGCGTACCATTTTGGCGCGCTATTCTCATATATATTTTACCCCTGTGTCATTGCGGGACGCGCAATCCCATCATGGTTAATGCCGTGTAAACGGTCAAAAAAGTCGACAATCGCTATTTACCATTAGTTAACCAAGCGCAGACGAAAAAATACAATAAAAACAACACGTTACTATTTTCACCTCCTTGCCCATGAATGCTAGCGCTCACATGGCAGGACAGTTGCATTGCTCAGGTCAAACAGACCATCAGGAGTGCAAAATGAAATCCGTCATACAAAACACAATCAGCAAGCTGAAATCAAATGCCCTTAGCTTTATTCAAGATACAAGTGGGACATTCACTGCCATATTCGGTGTTTCTGCAATTTCGATATTCCTGTCCATGGGGCTTGCGGTAGATTATTCGCAAATGTCTCGAGCCAAGACCTTACTCAACAACTCTTTGGATGCAGCTATCCTTGCAGCGGGTAATGAGATGTTGGAGAAAAACGGAACTTCGGCTCAATTAAAAACGGTTTTTGAAAATAATCTTTTTGCAAATCTTGGGCAACATCCAGAACTTTCTGATCATACCAACATCATTGAGTTCAATGTGAACACTTCAACAGGCCAAATCAATGCCACCCTTGAAGCACCCGTACAAATGGCGGTCATGAGCCTCTTGGGCTATGAGACAGTTCCAGTTCAATCTTTTTCAGAAGCGACTTTCTCAACCACTGAAGTAGAAATCAGCATGGTGCTTGATGTGACAGGATCTATGAACTGGGACGGCAAATTAGATTCTTTGAAGCTGGCCGCAAAAGATGCGGTAGACATCCTACTCCCAGATGGCAAAAATAACTCACGGGTCCGCTTAGGTGTAGTACCTTACTCAGAAGGCGTGCGTTTATCGAACGCACTGGTTACCAAGGCAAGTGGTCAAAGTTCAAAAAAGTGCATGACTGAACGCAAAATAAACACCCATACAGATGTGTCCTACACTACGGAATATGTCTCTGCCATTTCTGGCGCGGACTGTTCTTCAAGCAAAGTTCGTCCTCTTACGTCAAACGCGACGGTGTTGAAAGGCGACATTACTGCTTTGAAAGCAGATGGATATACCGCTGGTCATTTGGGTATTGCCTGGGGCTATTACATGCTTTCCGAAAAATGGCAGTCACTTTGGCCAAAAGGCACTGAACCAGCAAATTACAATAGCAAAACCAAAAAGATTGCTATCTTGATGACCGATGGAAGTTTCAACACATATTTTGATGGATATGAAAGTGATCCAAGAGATACGTCCCAAACAATTAATGCATCAAATCTGGATTCCATTGCTTTGTGCAAAGGCATGAAAAAGGCAAAAGCGGGCGGCAATGGCATTGAGGTCTATTCAATTGCCTTCAACGCTCCCAATGATGCCAAACAGACATTGAAAGCCTGTGCCTCTGAAGACACGGATGTAACCGCTTACTTCTATGACGCCAACAGCGAAACAGAATTGAGAACGGCTTTCAGTGAAATTGCTAAAAGCATCAAGGAACTCCGCCTTACTAGATAGGCCAAGACATAAGTCCTTGGTTTGACCGCCTTGAGGCTTGCCAATCGTCGGACGGAAGAACGGGGGAGTGGCCCACAACACTCCCCCGTTTCTCATTTCAAATCCAGCTATGCAAATTTTGCAATGCTGCAATGCAGCATTATGACTCCAAAAATCAGAACTGAACCCTTAAATACTAGTTAATGAAACGTTAAACATTGTTTTGTAACGTTTTGAATCATACTTGGTGTTTTCCTCCCATTCACTAAGTATCATTATCTAGGCCATCCCTCCCAAGGCCGGATAAACATAGCGATGCCTGCCGGATCCTCCTCCCCCGACGGGCATTGTTGTTTTTGGGGTTTTTTTCAAAATGGCAATAATTCTTACATAACAAAAAACCGCCTATGCTGGGCATAGGCGGTTCCGTGATTTCCATTTCCGGACAATCAATTCCTGACTGCATTTTCAAAAATCATGAAAATGAAGCTGGTGTGCTTATATGAGAATTCCTGAAGGTTGCTCCAGAGTTCTTTCTACGCGCATTGATCCACACGGAAATAATGATTCACTCGACATTGGATCACCTCCTTTCAATTGTTTCGATACCATTCAAACATATGCGTATTTAGAAAGCTTTCAAGCTTTTATAGCAAGACATAGACAACTTATTTTACCCAAAATTAACCATCCCTTTGAGCGTCAAGTTAACCAATTTGCTGTTTCTTAAGCATGTAACCAAGAAACTAGGGATTTGTAATGATGACCCTTCGCATCAAAAAAAGGATCGCCGCGTTTGCCGCGATACTGACCGTTTCAGCTGCATTTTCATCCATTCCTGCCAAGGCAGATAATCTTAAACCAGTCTACCAGCATCAAAAAACCTATTTGGTAAATGGACTTGCCAGTGTGATGCCATTTGTTGGCCACGGGTTCGATAATCTCAAAGGTAAGTTGCAAGGCGCAAAGCACTATGATTATGCCACGCCCGTGGAAGGTAGAATGGCTATCCAGCCGATGGTTTTTGCTGATATTAAGCGCGAATATGCCAAAGACAGATCAATTTTGATCAATCTAGTAGGCATCAGCTATGGGGCCAATATCGTTACATCCTTGGCAGCTCAGTTGAACAGAGCCGGAATCCCAGTAAATTACCTAGGCGTTTTGGACGGTCCAATGCTGACACGCGTTACGCCAAATGTGCACAGGGTAGATAATTTTGTTTGCAGAACCGTAGGCTGTATCGGTCAGAAAATTCGATTGGCCCGTGGCAATGAAACAACCATCCACACTGAATTTAAATTGTCCTCAACCCATATTGGCCTTGGTGATTCTGACACAGTTCATAACCGCATCATTGGTCAATTGACTGCCTATCCGATGCTTATTGCAGGACAACCAATTGATACGCTGACCACGGGCAGCATTGAGTAATCATTAGAGCAAAGTTTTGTCATTCGAAATTATAAATCTAAAAAGGGCTGTGGGTAATTTAACCGGCCCTTTTTATTTTTAAGAGCACCTTCACGCAATTCAAGCGCTTGAAACTCTCGCCCTTGCCAGTCAATCTCAAAAGGGTCTGCTAGATTGCTCGAAAAACCAAACCGTTCATAGTAAAAGACGTCGCCAAGAACAAAGATCGCATCATAGGTGTTTTCCTGGGCAATCCGAATGCCGGAGCGAACCAAATCGCTGCCAACCTGCATTTCCCTAAATTCAGACACAACTGCAAGGGGTGCTAAAGCAAGCGCCTTTACAGACGCGGAAATCTCCGTCAGCAACAAATGTCCAATAATCTTGCCATCACATTCAGCGATCAAGGAAACTGTAAATTCTGGAGCAGGAATAAGCTGATCTACCAGATTGGCTTCCGCTTTTCGCCCAAAAGCCAATGTTTCGACCTTGCGGATAGCTTTGGCATCTTTCGGAGTTGAAGCACGAATTTTCAGTTTATTGCAAAGCATTCAGTTTTCATTTCATTTTATGCTGCAGAGGATCAGTCTTAAGTGGCTGCTTGATACAATTATGTTATCAAATGACGGAAAGCGGCTACGACCTGATCATAAACAGCCCTTTTGAAAGGTACAATCATTTCTGGCAGCTTTTCCATGTCCACCCACTGCCAAGCGTCAAATTCGACAGGCGCGCCTTCCGGCGGATGGGTAATATTAATCTCTGTCTCATCGCCTTCAAAACGAAAAGCAAACCACGCCATTCTTTGTCCGCGATACTTACCCTTGAGCGCTTTACCCAACAATTCTTCCGGCAAATCATAGTCGATCCAGTCTGGGGCTTGAGCCAGCAAAGAAACATGCGTCATTCCAGTTTCTTCAAACAGCTCCCGCTCAGCTGCATCTATAGAGGCTTCATTCTTGTCAATGCCCCCCTGAGGCATCTGCCATCGTTTATCCGTCATGGATAATTCGCCATTGTCCGGCGTCAAACGATGTCCCGCCCAAACTTTACCTTCACGATTTAACACCATGATCCCAACACATGGGCGGTAAGGTAGATCTTTCAGTTTTTTCTTTCCCATTACCTTGATCTTTCTGGATCATTCACAATGGCTGACACTGGGGTTATCTCCACGCCAAGAGCGGTTGCCTTTTGAGAAAACTCTGCAAGCATATCAATGGTTTCAGAAAACCCGTTTGAAAAACCAATAGCCGTGCCAGTTCGTTTAGCTTCTCTGACCAATAATTCGATTTGTTCTGCTATGTCACGGCGGGTTCGCTTAGCATCTATTTGAACTTGCACGCCAGCAAATGGTAAAAGCGAAGCCTCTGCCACATCAGCACTTTTGCTATTTCCAGAGCTGCCATCATCGATAAACAAAAGACCACGCTCAGCAATTTCACCAAAAATCGGCATAAGGGCAGTTTCATCTGCCAAAATTTTCCCACCCTGATAATTCATCACACCCACGTAATTTGTAATGCGACTCATCAACCAATGTAAATTTGCCTCATTTTCTTCCGCCCCATAAGTGCTGGAAAGCGTATGTGGCCCCGGAGAGTTTTGTGGGAAGCCAAAGGGTTCCATGGGAATTTGCAAAAGCAGTTCATGGCCCTTTTTCCGCGCTTCCTGCATCCAGCGGGTCAAGCTGTTGCCATACGGCGCAAAAGCTAGCGTTACCGACGGCGGCAATTTCTTGATTGCCGCTTGGCTGCTGGTTTGACTTAGGCCCATTCCCCCGACAATCAATACCACTCTAGCAACGCCAAAATTGCCTGTTGTATCAGCTTCACGTGCATAGACATCCATGGCTCTGCGCCCATCAGCTCCACGCTTTGGAATGATCCCAGTTGCACCTTCTTCCACAAGACCCGGGTCAGGCAAATGTGCTAATCCAATCTCTTGCGGTTTTGCTTTTGGGGGTCTGGGAGTAGGAATACTGATCGAACCGTTGGGCTCTAATTCAGTTAAACCTTCCCCGCCATCAACGCCCTCATTAACGCTGCTTTCTTCTAAGTCTGCGCTATCCTCTGTGTCATCGCCATCAGGCTTATCATTGCGCAAATCGCCATTAGCTATTGGCTCGTGCTCTGCAACAACGATCTCAGGTAATTTTGGCGGCGGGGCAAGCATTTGCCAACTCACAAGGCCAATAGCTACAAGTCCGGTTACCAGTCCAGCTAGGCCCAACCATTTGCCACCAGCGCTTACCTTGGTTTTTGATTGCGGAGCCTTTGCCGGCTTTTGCCCAAGAGGCTTTTCAAACTCATTCACAACGTACAAATCCCCATTCGCCTCTCACAAACACATGCTTATGCAGATATGCGAATCCAAAGTTTCGTTTTTACTACCAGACTTTGCCAAGCTAACGAACTGCATAACAAAACCGCCAGATCAAAAGAACTGGCGGCCTTTACATAGTTAGAGATTAATTTGGCAATGCTTTAGAAGGATCTGGTGGGAAAAGTCCTTCTGCTGTCTTCAAACCCAAAATCAAATCAAGCGCATAATTCAGTTGAATATCATCTTTTGGATCCGGTGGCACATATGCGGAAGAACCTGAGCCTTCCTCATCTTCTAATTGACCATTGATATGTCCACGAAGGTTTGATTCGCCCGCTGTTTCGACACGGCCCTTCAACTCATCCGGCAAAGGTTGTGATACAGAGATATCAGGTGAAATACCTTTCGCCTGGATCGAGGTATTGGACGGTGTATAATAAAGCGCTGTTGTCAAACGCAATGCCCCGCTGCCACCCAATTGCAAAATCGTTTGAACCGAACCTTTGCCAAATGAACGCGAACCAAGGATCGTCGCACGCTTATGGTCCTGCAGCGCACCAGCAACGATTTCCGAAGCGCTAGCAGAGCCTCCATTGATCAATACAATGATAGGTTTTCCTTCAGTCAGATCGCCAGCACGGGCAGAATAACGAGATATATCACCTTCGGCGCGACCACGTGTTGATACAATCTCACCACGATCCAAAAATGCATCGGATACATTCACTGCCTGATCAAGCAAACCGCCCGGATTCAACCGCAGATCAATCACATAGCCTTGAACTTTATCAGCCCCAATTTGGTCTTTGATTTTACCAATAGCATCTTCAAGACCACTATCAGTTTGCTCTGTAAAGGAGTTGATATCCACATAGCCAATATTATCACGCTCAACACGCCAGCGCACGGAGCGCACCTTAATTACATCACGAATAATCGTGATATCAATTGGTCCATTCGCACCTTCACGCTGAATTTTCAATTCGATTGGGGTATTCACAGGTCCACGCATTTTTTCAACGGCCTGTTGAAGCGTCAAACCACGAATATTCGTCCCGTCGATCTGAAAAATCAAATCACCTGCAAGCACGCCAGCTTCTGAAGCAGGTGTTCCATCGATAGGGGAAATCACTTTGACAAGTTCATTTTCCATCGTGACTTCAATACCCAGACCGCCAAATTCACCGCGGGTTTGAACTCTCATATCTGAGAAATCCTTGGGATTGAGATAACTCGAATGTGGATCAAGGGCCGAAAGCATTCCATTGATCGCATTTTCAATCAATTTTTCATCTTCTGGCTCAGTTACATATGTTGAACGGACCCGCTCAAACACATCTCCAAACAAAGCCAGTTGACGATAAGTATCAGCTCCGGCCGCTTTTGCTGTGGTTGTCTCAGTGATCATGGTTGTAACACCCAAACCAATGGAGGTTCCCACAAGCATACCGACGATAAACAGGCTGGTTCTCTTCATTATCCGTTTCTCTCTTCCACACTTGATTTAGCCCACCACGGAGATGGGTCTATCGAGTTTCCGTCCTTGCGGAATTCTACATATAATACAGGTCTTGTCGAACCTGTATCCACATTTACGTTACTGGCAACCCGGCTCGCTCCCATTATGCCCACCGGCTCACCTGCCAGAACAAACTGACCAAGTTCCACATTGATTCGTTCCATGCCCGCCAACACCACATGATAACCCTCTCCCGCATTAACGATCAAGAGTTGACCATAAGATCGAAAAGGTCCCGCATAAATTACCCAACCGTCGCTAGGGGACAATACCCGCGTTTCTGACCGTGTTGCAATTGAAATGCCTTGTGAAATATCTCCTGCGTTTGTTTTTTGCTGGAATCCGGCTAGTTCAACACCAGAAACAGGCTTTGGCAATAGACCTTTTGCTTGTTGGAAGGACATAGCTGGCGCAATGCGAGATGTATCGGCAAAATCTGGCTTATTGGTGTCCTCGCGCGCATCAGCCAATAATTGTTCTTCGCGTTCTTTGCGCTCGGCTTCAGCAAGACGAGCTGCCTCGGCTGCTTCGCGCACTGCAGTAATTTGGCTCTCCATTTGTGTAATCAAGCCTTGGAGATTTCCTGCTTTTCCGGCAAGTTCAGCGGCCAAAGCTGTTTGTTGGGCCAATTCTTCGCGCGCATTATTCGTTAGATCTTTCTTTTCTTCCAACAACAATGCAAGTCTTTGTTCTTCGTCAGCAAGCCCTTCAAGATCCGTTGCCAATCGCAGCCTGCTTGCATCGATATCAGATTTGATACGAACCAACTCAGATAGCTCTGTTGCCAAAATATCAGTTTCTGCCCTGATCTCAGGCACAACGGCACCCAGTAAAATCGCAGAGCGCACTGAAGACAGTGCATCTTGAGGCGTTACAAGCAATGCAGGCGGCGGCTTGTGCCCCATGCGTTGCAAGGCAGCTATCACCTCAATTAAAACTGAACGCCGTTCCGATAGTGATTTTCTCAAATCAGCCTCATCACCGCGTAACTCTTCCAACCTGCTTGCAGATCGATTGATGCGTTCTTCGAGCGAACGTGAACGGGTAGAAGTTTCAATCAGATCGCGATTTATCGCTGCTCTATCGGCCTCAAGTCCTGATATCTCAAGAGCCAATTCATCTTTGCGAGACTGAGAAAGCTCGATAGATTGTTGTAGAGCATTTAATTCGGCTCGGGTTTGCTCCTGGCGAGTGAGTATTTCAGCAGCATCTTGCGAATAAACATTCGTTCCTGATACGAGCACGGCAAAATACACTGCCGATAATGTACGGACCATATTGTTGAAAAAACTGATATGCTTAGTCGCCAACAAACTAATTATGCCTTCAAATACCAGCACGAATCGTCCGGTAATTGTATTTTCTGCTGATTCGCCAGCACGTTAAACAGATCTATCACATTTGCCGCAATCATTCATTGCTGCAAACCGACTGGATATCAAATTCATCAAACTCGATGATACGGATGTCCTGATAATATAGTTATGGAGCGATATAGCTGTTCTGCAAGCATCACGCGCGCCAACTGATGTGGCCAAGTCATTTTTCCCATGCGCAAAACAAGATTGGCTGATTGCAAAATCTCTTGGCCATGTCCATCTGGTCCACCGATAACAAATGCCATTTCCGGAACTGCATTTTCCATATTGCCCCGTGCAAGTTCCGCCAAATCCGCAGATCCAATGTCTTTTCCGTGTTCATCCAAAGCAATAATAAAAGCGCCCGGTTTGGCCGCGCCAACCAGTAGCTTTGCTTCCTCACCTTTACGCAACTCAACACTAGCAGCCCTGCTTTCAGAATGCTCAATCATGGCAACGCTAGATATACCCAATTGCTTTCCGGCTTTCTCTGCCCGATCCAGATAGCGTTCCAACAGGTCGGTTTCAGGGCCCTTCTTCATTTTACCAATCGCAAGAAGGGAAAGTCGCATAAGAATAAGGCCTATAGATACCTAGCCGTGAACCGATTTAGACTTATCCAACCCGGCAAAGTTTTTCAGGTATTAGTGTTGTTCCGTTTGATCCGGCATAGACCACATTTTTTCAATGGCATAAAAATCACGGACCTCAGGGCGAAAGACGTGAATAATGATGTCGCCGGTATCGATCAATATCCAGTCAGCAGCTTGTTGACCTTCAATCTTTAAGGGCCCAAAGCCTTTGCTTTTCAATTCCCGGAGCAAATGATCTGCAATCGCGGCCACATGGCGGTGCGATCGGCCTGATGTTACAACCATATAATCACCAAGTGCCGATTTACCCTTGATGCTGATAGTGTTGGAGTTCTCAGCCTTTGAATCATCAAGGCTTTCTGTCACTGTTTTAAGAACATCTTCTGCCGAATAGGGTACGGCTTTTGAGGTTTGCGATTTTGCACTTTTTGAAGCGCTTCCTGCTTGTTGAATATTGGTCAGCTTGTTTCTCACATATTTTGCTCTCAGGCTTCCAGAACTAATCGTTGGAAAACCGTGAGCTTGATTGCGACTGTATAAATCATCCACTTGGACTTTGAACTTCAATTTACATGGATTCTCGCAAGAAATAAACCTGCAAGGCAATGATTAGCGAAGGATCACATTCACTTTCTTTACCACATAGTTCTATTGCTTAAACTTTCTTAGCGCGCCGAATTGCGGTCGATGAGAGTGAGGATCGTGGCCCATGAATAAATGTCCACGCCGGAGGCTTTATATTGGCCAACAATTCAGCGTCGCTTTCATCTACTCGATAGCGCGAAAGAGCAATAGCGGCCCTTGCAGAACGATAGGATAAGGTGGAGCCGGGCCTATCGATCACCATGATTGGCATCATGGCTGCAATTTTTTCCCAGTTCTGCCACTTGTGAAAAGAGGCCAGATTGTCAGCGCCCATAAGCCAGACAAACTTCACATTGGGTTTCAGCGTCTTCAGCAGCCGCAAGGTTTCTTGCGTATAATTCAAGTGATACCGCGCTTCAAAAGCTGTGACTTTGACATTCGGATGACCAATTATCTCATGACACTTTCGAATACGCGTTGCTAATGGCTCAAGTTCTGAATGATCTTTCAACGGGTTTCCCGGTGTAACCAGCCACCAAACCTGATCCAACTGACCACGCCTTAACGCTGTCTCGCTGACATGAACATGCCCCTGATGCGGCGGGTTAAACGAACCTCCAAACAACCCAACACTTTGACCATCTTCCACATAAGGAAACCGCATTGCATCACGCAATAAGATTGAATCATCTGAATTAGGGTTGCGTTCCAAAAATTAGGCCCTGACCTGACCATTGCCACGAACACGATATTTAAAGCTGGTCAATTGTTCGACGCCAACTGGACCGCGCGCATGCATTTTACCAGTGGCAATTCCGATTTCACCACCCATGCCAAATTCACCACCATCAGCAAATTGTGTTGAGGCATTATGAAGTAAAATCGCCGAATCAATTTCATTAAAGAACCGCTCAACCACGCTTGCATCTTCTGCGATCACAGCTTCCGTATGGCTTGAAGACCACTGGTTGATATGACCTATGGCACCATCAATGCCATCGACCAGCTTTACGGATATAATCGGCGCCAGATATTCTGTTGACCAATCTGTATCTTTTGCAACGACAGCCTTCCCAAACAAAGCGCAAACTTCGTCTGTGGCACGAATTTCACAGCCTGCTTTGTCTAGTGCTTCCAAAACAGGGATCAAATGGCTGTCGCTAATCGCACGATCCATCAGCAAGGTTTCAGCGGAGCCGCAAATGCCTGTACGCCGCATTTTCGCGTTCACACTTATGGAGACGGCCATGTCAAGATCGGCACTCTTATCGATATAAAGATGGCAGAGCCCTTCAAGATGGGCAAAAACCGGGACCCGCGCTTCTGCTTGCACGCGGCCCACCAAACCCTTGCCACCTCGCGGCACAATTACATCAATCGTTCCGCCTAGTCCTTTCAGCATTTCACCAACTGCTGCCCGGTCCGTGGTTGGCACAATCTGTATAGCTTGCTTGGGAAGGTTTGCAGCTTCGAGCCCTTTTTCAAGGCACACATGAATAGCATTCGACGAATGGTAAGAGTCGGATCCGCCACGCAAAATAACCGCATTACCAGCTTTCAAACACAATGCCCCAGCATCAGCAGTTACATTCGGACGGCTTTCAAAGATAACGCCGATAACACCAAGCGGCGTTCTTACCCGTTCAATATGCAATCCGTTCGGGCGGTCCCATTCAGCAATGATAGAACCCACAGGGTCAGGCAAATCGGCAATAGCCCGAATACCATCACACATGCCTTGAATACGTTCTTTATTCAACTCAAGACGATCAAGAAACGAACCTGAAATGCCTGCTTGTTTTGCTGCAGTCATATCAAGTGCATTGGCTTTCAAAATTGCAGCACGATTTTTCCAAAGCGCCTCGACCATGGCGATAAGTGCCGCATGTTTTCGTTCTGCAGATGCAGCAGCCAATTGGCGGGCAGCCTGTTTGGCAGCAAGACCCATTTCAGCCATCATCTTTGGCAGATCATCAATCATTTTTGTTTCAGATATAGTATTCATCTCGAACTTCAACTTAACTTTCAGACAGATTTTGACTAGAAGGTTTTAGCGCCAGATCATCCCGGTGAACCATTTCACTTCGGCCTTCAAATCCCAGCAATCTTGCAATATCAGCGCTTTGTTTACCACAAATAGTTTGGGCATGTTTGTAATCATAGGCAACCAGTCCGCGCCCGATTTCTTGTCCTTGCGGGTTAACCAGACCTACAATATCTCCGCGATCAAAGATTCCAGAAACCTGTTTGACCCCAGCAGGCAGTAAGCTCTTCCCGCTACGAAGCGCCTTTTCAGCCCCAGCATCAAGATGGAGTTGACCTGCCACTTCCAATTGTCCTGCTATCCATTTTTTCCGTGATGTGACTGGCGTGCCATTTGCCTTGAACCAACTGGATTTACCGCCGTTGCGCAGAGCAGAAATGGGATTGAGTGTCTTTCCTGAGGCAATAACCATCGTGGTACCTCCAGCTGTTGCAATTTTCCCAGCCTCTATCTTTGTAACCATTCCACCGCGCGATAACTCAGTACCTGCATCACCAGCCATTGCCTCAATTTCTGGGGTAATCCGGTCAATATGTTCGATCAATTTTGCATTGGGATCATCATTGGGTGGCGCAGTATATAATCCGTCAATGTCAGAAAACAGAATCAGCAAATCGCTAGCCATCATCGTGGCCACACGTGCAGCCAATCGGTCATTATCGCCATAACGAATTTCAGATGTGGCAACCGTATCATTTTCATTGATAATCGGAACCGCTCCGAGCCTAAGCAGCGTATCAATTGTAGCTCTGGCGTTTAAATACCGCCGACGTGTTTCCGTATCACTCAAAGTCAGCAAAATTTGCCCGGCTTGCAAGTCATGCTTTCCAAGCACATCAACATAAGCACGCGATAAAGCAATTTGCCCTGCCGCGGCTGAAGCCTGGCTTTCTTCAAGTTTCAAAGGGCCTGATTTTAGACCAAGCAACCCGCGCCCAAGGGCGATAGCGCCAGATGATACAATTAAAACTTCATGGCCAGCGTCACGTAATGCGCCAACATCGTCCCCTAAGGATTGCAGCCACGCAGCTTTTAGCCCGCTAGTGCGATCGACCAGCAGAGAAGAACCGATCTTGATGACAATTCGTTTATAAGGTTTCAGCCGATCGTTAGTTCGAGCCATTACAAAGGGCTCCAACGCTCGCTATCTTCGCCATCAAAGTTTTCGCTGGCCTCGCGCAAATTGTAAACTTCAACCGCAAGCGCCCGCAAAACCTCATCCACACCTTCGCGGGTGGCTGAAGACAAAATCATCGGCATTTTGCCGGATACTTCCTTCAAGGCTTTCAGTTTCTCATTACGCTCATCTTTTTGCAGAATATCGCATTGAGAAAGCGCCAATATTTCGGTCTTATCCGCAAGCTCATTGCCATAGGCTTCGATTTCATTTCGTACAGTGGTGTAAGCTGCAACCACATCTTCTTCTTGCGCTGACACCAAATGCAGCAGCACATTTGTGCGCTCCACATGGCCAAGAAAACGGTCTCCAATGCCTACGCCTTCATGGGCCCCTTCAATAAGGCCAGGAATATCAGCTATAACAAATTCACGTCCATCAATAGACGTAACACCCAAATTAGGATGAAGCGTTGTAAACGGGTAGTCCGCAATTTTTGGCTTCGCCCGTGTTACAGTTGCCAGGAAAGTCGATTTCCCTGCATTGGGTAGACCCAGTAAACCTGCGTCGGCAATGAGCTTCAAACGAAGCCATATTGTGCGCTCAATGCCTTCCAGACCGGGATTGGCGCGCCGCGGCGCTTGGTTAGTCGAGGTAGTAAAATAGGAGTTTCCAAAACCACCATTGCCACCTTTGGACAATAAGAAGCGCTGTCCCTCATGAGTTAAATCGGCAACCAGCGTTTCGTTATCTTCTTCATAGATTTGCGTTCCAACTGGAATTTTCAGCGTAATGTCGTCGCCTTTGCGCCCGTCACGATTACGACCCATCCCATGAACACCAGTGCCGGCTTTGAAATGTTGCTGATAACGGTAATCGATCAAAGTATTGAGGCCTTGAACCGCTTCAAGCCAAATATCGCCGCCCTTGCCGCCATTTCCGCCGTCAGGTCCGCCAAACTCTTGATATTTTTGACGAAGAAACGAGACAGCCCCGGCCCCACCATTTCCAGAGCGGGTATAAATTTTAGCCTGATCCAGAAATTTCATAATCGAGTCCGATATAATGGCAAAGCGCTTTAAGCGGCTACTTCGCCCATCCAGCTTTCGCGGGTGATTTCAAAATGATCTAGATGCTGTGTTTCGCCCAAAAGCGGGTGAACTGCCTGGCTGGATCCAATATGTTTGCCACCGCATTTGCGAATGACTTTTTTAGACGCTTCGTTGTTAACGCGGGCTGAAACAAGCAATATTGGGCGATTGGTTACCTTAAAATACAAATCAACCAAACCGCGTGCCGCCTCAGATGCATATCCCTTGCCCCAATAAGGTTCGCCAATCCAGTAACCCATATGAGGCTCACTATCCTCTGGGGTTTCATGCAGGCTGCCGACGCCAATCAATTGGCCGGTTTCTGCTTCTGTGATTGAATATATACAAGCACGACCAATGTTCTGCTGAGCATTGGTAATAAACTTTTCAGCATCCGCTATGGTATAGGGATGAGGCATATGCGCCAGCATACGAGCAATGTTGATGTTGTTAGCCAAGACAGCCATCTGCTCCGCATCGACCACATGTGGCGGACGAAGCACAAGACGTTCGGTAGAAATCAAGGGCGTGTCCAAAAACAGCGCTGTTTCCAAATTTTCCGTTCTCAAGGCAGTCATAACATTTGTCCAGATTTTTCAAAGGCGGCGGGTTCTCCGAAATTCGGCACCGTCCAGTGATTGGGTATTCATCATTCCCCTATCGATTCGCATCTTATCACGAAATTTAAGTGACAATCAGATGGATCGCATAAAAAAATATGGGGAGCCGGTATCCCGCTCCCCATAAAGTCTCAAATCGGGTCACGAGACGCCGACTATATTTGTCGACTTACTTTGCTTCAACATTCACGAAGCTGCGGCCATTGGCTTTAACAGTAAAGTTCACAACGCCTTCGCTCAATGCAAATAGAGTGTGGTCTTTACCCATGCCAACATTTAGACCCGGGTGAAACTTGGTACCGCGCTGACGAACAAGAATATTGCCCGGAATAACAGCTTCATTGCCAAATTTCTTAACACCAAGACGCTGACCAGCCGAATCACGACCGTTGCGGGATGAACCACCAGCTTTTTTATGTGCCATTTTAAAATCCTTCCTTGGTTCTTTGTATTTTAAGCCTACACCCAAACATACAAAGACTTCAATTATTCAAATGATTACTTCATTGCCTTGGCTTGTTCGCGCCAATCAGAAATCTGTTCTGCGCTAAAAGGCATATTTTCATCGATACGCACCACATCAGCATCACTAAGTGCAGCTACCTGAGCAAATGTCGTAATGCCCTGATCGTAAAGCTGACCTTTTGCAACTGGACCGATACCTTTGATCTTGGTTAGATCATCCGGCTCACCAGCAGGTGCGGTGAACAAAGGAGCAGCTGTTGCTGGAGCAGCGGCAGTTTCCTTCTTAGGGGCTGCCTTTTTAGCTTCGGCTTTCGGTGCTGCTTCTTTTTTGTCTTCAGCAGCAGGCTTTTCAGCTTTTGCGGCTGGCTTAGGAGCTTTTTTCGAAGGCTTCGCACCATCTGTAAGGATTTCAAGAATCTGAACAGTTGTAAGGTGCTGACGGTGACCTTTTGTGCGCTGTGAATTCTGACGGCGGCGTTTCTTGAAAGAAATAACTTTCTTGGCACGGCCTTGCTCTAGAATTGCAGCTGTGACCATAGCACCTGAAACAAGCGGTGCACCGATATTGCTGTCAACAGCAAGCACTTCAGCAAATTCTACTACATCGCCAGCTTCGCCAGCGACTTTCTCTATTTTTAGTACATCATCGGCAACAACACGATATTGTTTTCCGCCGGTTTTGATGACTGCGAACATTTTATTTCCTTTCGAATGCTCATGCCGGATCTAACCACTTCAAAGAAGCGCTGTCCGTCTTTTTATCAGTCGGAATATTTTGTTTGAAATGTCTCAGACAAAATCTGATTCTCTCAAAAAAACAGGGCGCAGGAAGCTCCTACGCCACAGTTGCTGGGTGCATACATCGAAATTAGGAAAAGAGTCAAGGATTGAGTGCAAATCAGTAACCAAGAAAAATCAACCGAAACCGTTTACATTTTTCTTCCATACGCATCTATTCACGGCGATATTCGACCTTTATTAATAAAACTACTACTGGATTAAAAGCTTTTTCAATTAACAACGATTTCATTCGACCGAGGGTCCCATGGCAGAGAAAAAATCACGCAAGAACAAAATAAAACCGGAAGATTTGCGCTCGCGTCAATGGTTTGACAATCCAGCCGACCCGGAAATGACCGCTTTATACCTTGAGCGTTACCTTAATTACGGAATGACCAGAGAAGAATTGCAATCCAAAAAACCAATTATCGCGATTGCCCAAACCGGATCCGATCTTTCTCCCTGCAACCGCCATCATATCGAACTGGCAAAAAGAGTCCGCGACGGCGTGATTGCCGCTGGCGGAACTGTTATTGAAATTCCGGTTCACCCGATTCAGGAAACAGGCAAGCGCCCAACGGCTATGCTCGATAGAAACCTCGCATATCTTTCTTTGGTTGAAACATTATATGGTTATCCAATTGATGGTGTCGTTCTCACCATCGGCTGCGATAAAACAACACCCGCTTTGCTGATGGCTGCCGCTACTGTAAACATACCAGCAATCGCCCTTTCCGTTGGGCCAATGCTGAATGGATATTTTAGAGGTGAACGTACTGGCTCTGGAACGATTGTCTGGAAAGCGCGCCAATTGTTGGCCACTGGAGAAATCGACAATGATGGCTTCTTAGATTTAGTTTCCTCATCTGCACCATCCGTCGGTTATTGCAATACAATGGGAACGGCAACGACCATGAATTCATTGGCCGAAGCCCTTGGCATGCAATTGCCTGGCTCCGCAGCTATCCCAGCGCCCTATCGCGAGCGTGGTCAGATTTCTTACGAGACAGGCAAACGCATCGTTGAAATGGTTTGGGAGGATTTGAAGCCTTCAGACATCATGACCAGAGAAGCATTTGAAAACGCTGTAGCCTTTAACTCTGCAATTGGCGGCTCGACAAATGCCCCAATTCATTTGAACGCAATTGCCCGTCATCTCGGAGTAGCGCTTGATAATGATGATTGGCAAAAAATCGGCCATGATGTGCCATTGATCGTAAATCTTCAGCCAGCAGGGGAATATCTTGGCGAGGATTATCACCGCGCTGGGGGCGTTCCTGCTGTGATCGGGGAAATGATCAAATCAGGCCTTCTTCCGCACAAAACTGCAAAGACAGTCAACGGCAAAACCATTGGACAAAACTGCTCGAAAAAACGTTCTGAAAACACAGAAGTTATCAAAACTATCAAAGAGCCCATGAAACAAGCCGCTGGCTTTATCAATCTCAAGGGCAACCTGTTTGATTCAGCTATTATGAAAACCAGTGTAATCTCCAAAGAGTTTCACGATCGCTATCTTTCCAATCCAAAAGATCCGATGGCTTTTGAAGGCCGCGCGGTTGTGTTTGACGGCCCTGAAGATTTTCATCATCGCATCGATGATCCAAAACTCAAGATTGATGAACATTGCGTTTTATTTATGCGCGGCGCTGGGCCAATCGGTTATCCTGGCGC
Organism: Nitratireductor sp.; assembly: GCA_017854535.1. Lineage (GTDB taxonomy): Bacteria > Pseudomonadota > Alphaproteobacteria > Rhizobiales > Rhizobiaceae > Salaquimonas. The sequence goes on along the minus strand of JAFMHL010000014.1, from coordinate 20,497 downwards.
AGCAGAAGTTGTGAACATGCGCCCGCCTGCATATTTGATCAAGAAGGGCATTTCAGCGCTTGCCTGCGTCGGCGATGGTCGTCAATCCGGCACATCAGGGTCACCATCTATTTTGAACGCGTCACCAGAAGCCGCCGCAGGCGGTGGTCTGGCATTGCTGAAATCTGGTGACAAAGTCCGTATTGATCTGAATAGATGTACGGCAGACATGCTTATTTCAAATGCAGAGATTGATAAACGTCGTAAAGCCCTGGAAAAGGCTGGCGGGTACAAATCGCCAGATAGCCAATCTCCTTGGCAGCAATATTTCCGTGAAAAGGTTGGGCCGCTTAGCGAAGGCATGGTTTTACGCGATGCACCGAATTACCGCGATATCGCGAAAAAGGGCACGCCCAGAAACAACCACTAAAACACATAGTAAGAATAAGAACGCCGCTCTTTCAAAATAAAGCACGGCGTTTTTATTCGAAAGAAAGTTCCACCGTACCGAATATGCCATAGTCAGCTTCGAATTTGCTGCCTGACGGCGCTTCGAGTGGTCGGATAAACGAGCCGGAAAGGACTATTTCGCCAGCTTTCAATCCGTTTCCATATTGGGCAAGTCGTTTCACCAGCCAAACAATGCCAGTTATCGGATCATCAAGAACCCCTGCCCCAAGACCTGTTTCTTCAACAACCCCGTCTCGTTTTACAATCGCGCCAACCCAACGCAGGTCATGATCATGGATTGCGTGTTTTTCATTGCCCAGAACAATGCCTGCATTGGCAGCATTGTCTGAAACCGTATCGACAATAATTCGTGCTTTACCGGTCTTGGGATCAGCGCGAAGAATTCTTGTATCCAATATCTCAAGGGCTGGAACAACATAGTCAGTGGCAGAGATCACCTGCTCGCGTGTAACGCTATCACCCTGCAAATCATGCTTCATCACAAATGCGATTTCCGATTCAATACGGGGTTGGATAAAACGCCCAGCGGCAATAACGTCTCCCGAGTTAAAAAGCATATCATCTAGCAACACGCCGCTATCAGGTGTTGTAATATTCAAAGCCTGTTGCATGGCCCGGCTGGTCAAACCAATTTTCCAACCAATGATAGAGCGGCCAGAGTTTAGTTTTTTATCGATCAGAGCCGCCTGAACTTTATAAGCCTCATCCAACGTCATGGCTGGAAAAGCACTGCTGAGCAACCCGCATTGAACACCACTTTGCTCGGCCTCGAATAACATGGCTGCAGCAGCTTGAATCTCTGTTGGTGTCATTCGTCTATCACCCCATTACGTAAAACACCAATGCCTTCAGCTTCAATCTCAACCACATCGCCAGGTGCCAGCCAGATCGGAGGATCAAACCGCGCGCCAGCGCCAGTAGGTGTGCCGGTAATAATAATGTCGCCAGGCACTAAGGTTGTGAAGGTCGAAATATAAGCAATCTGCCGCGCAACAGGAAACAACATCCTGCCCGTTCGATCTTTTTGGCGAACATCACCATTCACACGAGCTTCCAACCCGACATCCGTAATCTGCTCATCCTTTTCAAACGGCACCAGCCAGGGGCCAATTGCGCCAGAGCCGTCCCAGTTTTTTCCTTGAGTCACATTGAATTTTGCATGACGCACCCAGTCGCGAAGAGTTCCTTCATTGCAAAGGGTCAGTCCGGCAATATGGCTCAATGCTTCGCTTTGTTTTATACGGCGCCCACCTTTTCCAATGACGATAGCTATTTCGCCTTCGTAATCTAATTGCGGGGTTTCAGGCGGGCGTGTCAAAGGCGTTTCATGCCCAACAAAGGAGCGTGGAAAACGTATGAAGAGCGACATATTAGGCGGGGCGTCCTGCCCGTCTTTATACTCAGCATTGCGGTCGGGAAAATTCACGCCAACGCAGATTATTTTTTCCGGATCAGGAATAGGAATATCCCAGCGAAAAGAACCATCTGGATGTGTAACCTCTCTGCCGCTGGCCGCTTTTTCTAAATCGCCAAGGCCATTCGCCTCAATCACATTGCGCAATGTTCGCCATTGAGGAAAATCATCTGAAAGAGCGATCATGCCACCCTTTGCAACAGCGCCAAAAAACTGGCTTTCATTGGCCGTGAACGTAGCAAACCGCATTACAATTCCTTCTTATGTATTGTTAAAGCCCAAGAGCCAATCATGGGGCAATGATTGGCTGTGCCTTTAGATCGCTTTCCTGTAGTTCAGCACCATCAAAGACGGAGCCCAATTCAAACCAGCTGCGCGGAGCCGCAGCGCCCCAAAGGGTTTGACGCTGGGGATCTTTCAAATCCCATTTTATTGGCTCCAAGTCAGGATCAACCGTTTGATAATCTGAACAGTAAATCTCTGTACGGTGACCATCCTGATCGCGAATATAAAGGAAAAATGCATTTGATATTCCATGCCGCCCCGGTCCTCTTTCAATATTCGCTACATAGCCAGTGGTGGACATGAGATCGAGTAGATCAATAATATTCAAAGGTGTTGGCACCCAAAATGCCATGTGATGTAGGCGTGGGCCTGTGCCATTAGTAAAAGCCACATCATGCACGCCGCCTTTGCGGTGCATCCATGCAGCCCAAGAACGTCCCGTTTCAGCATCGGCTGTATATTCGGTAACCTTGAAACCCATATCACCATAGAAGATAACCGATTCATCGACGTTCGGACTGAACATGTTGAAATGATCGATCCGAAGCGGCTTCACCCCTTTATACAAAGCATATTTTTGATGGATCGGCTCAAGGCGATCCATTTTGGCATAAAACTCTAAAGGGATCCCCATCGGGTCACGAGTTGATAAAACGCGGCCCATGAAGGGGCGTTCGATCCAAGTGGTTGGCAAATCGCGTGATTTAAACCAGGCTTCGGCTTTGTCGAGATCTTCCTCGCTCCAAACCTTAAAACCCAAAACCCCCACTGAACCAGTTTCAGCTTTCGTCAATATGACGCAATGATGACCGCGCTCTTCCATCGCACGCATATAAATATGCGTGTTGTCCTCATAGGTGATCTGAAGACCAAGCGTGTCAGCATAATAAGCCTTGGACCAGGCAAGGTCAGTTACCTTCAATTCAACATGGCTTAGGCGGACAATGTTAAAAGGCGGATTTAAATTTGCTGCTGGAATCGGCATATCAAGTTCCTCCTAAGCGCCAAGGCGCTGCATTTTGTGTTGACCAAGGGCAAAAGCCACATTCTTCTGTTCCATATAAAATTCAAAGGACCAGTCTGCGCCATCGCGGCCAATGCCTGAATTTTTCACCCCACCAAAAGGTGTTGGAAGATGGCGAACATTTTCAGAGTTTACCCAAATCATGCCCGCTTCCAAAGCGTTGGAAAACCGCAATGCCCGTGTGAGATCATTGGTCCAGACATAGCCCGTTAATCCATATTCAACATCATTGGCTATCGCTAATGCTTCTTCTTCATCTTTAAACCGGATAGAAGTCAAAAAGGGCCCAAAGACCTCTTCCTGAGAAATACGCATTTTGGGGGTAGCATGAGTAAACAAAGTCGGCTGAACGAACCAGCCCTGATCCCCGATACGCTCGCCGCCTGCGGCAAGTTTTGCGCCATCTTTTTTGCCAATCTCAACATAGTCTACAACTTTGTCAAAATGGACTTTATGAATCAGTGGCCCAATTTCGGTTGCCGGATCCAAAGGATGCCCAACTTTGATATTGTTTACCCTAGCCGTCAATTTAGTCTCAAATTCATCAGCAATATTTTCTTGAATCAGAAGTCTTGAAGAAGAAGTGCAGCGCTCGCCATTAAGAGAATAGATCATAAAGATCGCGGCATCCAAAGTTCGATCCAGATCAGCATCATCGAATACAACCACGGGGTTCTTCCCCCCCAATTCGAAATGCACTCTTTTGAGTGTATCGGCGCCCTGCTTCATAATCATCGAGCCTGTGCGGCTCTCACCTACGAAAGCAATTGCCTTGATATCTCGATGCTCGGTCAATGCTTTGCCAGCATCTTCGCCCATACCGTTAACCAGATTCCACACGCCTGCAGGAAGTCCCGCCTGATGGGCAATCTCAGCCAATATACGCGCTGTCAACGGACTGAATTCTGCTGGTTTATGAACCACCGTGCATCCAGCAGCCAAAGCAGGCGCAATCTTCCAAGTTGATAACATAAACGGCGTATTCCAAGGCGTAATGATACCAACTGGGCCAATCGGACTACGCGAAGTGACATTCATATGTTGCGCAGTTGGCAGCGATTGCCCATCTCGGGCTGAAGGCGCCAGATCAGCAAAATAGCGGAAGTTTTCAGCGCCGCGCAAAGCAGCCTTCGCCATAAACCGATAAGCCTGACCAGTATCCCAACATTCACACAAGGCAATTTCTTCTGCCCGCTCAACAATAAGATCGGCAATCTTGTGCAAAATTTTCTTACGCGCTTCCCCGGACATGGCTGCCCATGCTGGAAAAGCCGCCTTTGCAGCCTTTGCAGCTAAATCAATATCGCCCGCATTTCCCTTGGAAACATCACAGATCAAACTTTCATCCACTGGGGACCGTGTTTCAAAAGACGAAGCAGATCGTACGTCTTTGCCATCGATCAAATTGGCGATACCGCCTTCACGAAACCGCTTCAAATGACCATCTAATTTCTTAATATGTTCAGCAAGCTTACTCATACATTGTCTCCTGAAAGGTAATTTCTGATCGAGCTGGCCTTTGGACTCAGCTCGGGATCAATATCGCGCATCTCCATTGAGAGCATTAGGGAAGACGAAGCCATGACTTCAGCGCAAAAAGCTTCCATAGCTGCAAAAATTTCAGCAGTTGCGCGCTTTTTGTCTTCCATATTTCGTCCGCCCCTCAGGCGTACCGACATATCGAGAAAAGCATGATCAGGATTTCCATCAGCCATCACAACGTGAGTGCAAGCCGTCGCCCGGATTCTTATCCCTGCGAAAGGAAAGACGCCTGTTTTTGCCGCAACGTCACGAATGGTTTCGCAAAGTTCTCGAATATTGAGACGTTCTTCCAAATTTGCAGAATAATCGATTTGAAAATGCGGCACGCTTCACCTCCATAATACTTGCTATGTTAACTAATTATTTTAATGTGTCAAGCATTCCTAATCAAACGGGTGTTACTGGATTCTTTATATCAATAGGCAGGGCTTCAATTCTAAAAACTTCTCTATTGGCCTTATTTAAAGAAGCATTTAGGGTGGCCTTAACAGGAACCATATCGAGACACAGAATGACTGGCAAAACGAAGTCTGGCGGCACCTTATTGGTAGAATGTCTCAAAAACCTCGGGGCGAAAAAATCCTTTGGGGTTCCCGGCGAAAGCTATCTCGATGTGCTTGATGCTTTGTATGACACAAAAGGAGCGCTCGATTTTATCATATGCCGCAACGAAGGTGGCGCTGCATTTATGGCAGAAGCTTGGGGTAAGCTGACAGGGGAGCCAGGCATTTGCATGGTAACCCGCGGCCCAGGTGCAACCAATGCTTCCATTGGTGTTCATACAGCCATGCAAAATTCGACCCCGATGATTCTTTTCGTGGGCCAAGTCGGCACGGACATGCAGGGGCGCGAGGCCTTTCAGGAGGTCGACTATAGAGCTTATTTCGGCACACTTGCAAAGTGGGTGGTTGAAATTGACGATCCTGATCGTATTCCTGAAATCATGTCACGAGCTTGGACAACAGCGCTTTCTGGACGACAGGGACCTGTTGTGATTGCTCTGCCGGAAGATATACTGACCACTCAGACAAGCGCTCTGGCCTGTAAGCCTGTTCGCATTTCCGAACCATCCCCTTCAACTGGTGAAATTGAAGAAACCATTGCGATCCTCGAAAAGGCGGACTTTCCTCTAATCATTGCTGGCGGCAGCGGTTGGAACCATGAAGGCAAAGTTGCCTTGAAACATTTTGCCGAAGCTAATGATATTCCTGTGGTCGCCGCCTTTCGCTTTCAGGATGTGATCGACAATGATAGTTATTGCTACGCTGGCGATGCGGGCGTCGGCATGATTCCCCATGTTAAAAAGCTGATCAAGGAGGCCGATACAATCCTTGCGATCAATATTCGTTTCGGCGAAATGACCACGGATGGCTACACCCTGTTTGAATCACCACAAACCCACCAAACACTGATTCACAGTCATTTGTCCGATAGAGAAATCGGCAAAATTTACGCGCCGGATCTTCCGCTTCACACTGGCCCAAATACACTGATGAAAGCACTCAAAACCAAAACTTTGAAGGGCAATTGGAAGGCATGGCGCGCAGAGGCCCGCAATGGTTTTGAGGCAAGCCTCATTGCTCCAAAACAGCCAAGTCCTGTGGATATGGTTGAAGTCACAATATATCTTCGCGCCAATTTGCCGGATGATTCAATCATCACCAATGGCGCTGGCAACTTTGCCACTTGGGCAAATAAATTCATCAAATTCACCAAAGAGATGCGGTTATTGGCGCCCCAGTCAGGCGCGATGGGCTATGGTGTTCCCGCAAGTATTGCCGCCAAGATTGCATATCCCAAGCGCTTCGTTCTCTGCTTTGCGGGCGATGGTGATTTCCAGATGAATTGTCAGGAATTGGGAACAGCCATGCAAGCGGGCGCTGCCCCCGTTATCCTGATCCTCAACAATGGAACCTATGGTACGATCCGAATGCACCAGGAGCGCACCTATCCTGACCGCGTATCAGGGACGGAACTCAAAAACCCTGATTTCGTGGCGCTATCAAAATCCTACGGCTTTCACAGCGAGAAAGTTGAAACAACCGACGAGTTTGCTTCCGCTTTTGAACGAGCAAAAGCCTCGAAGACAGGTTCTGTGTTGGAACTTATGGTGTCCTCTGAAGCGCTAACGCCTCGCCAAACACTCAGCCAAATGCGGGCAAATGCGATGCAAAAAACATAACAGTAAAGTTATTCTATTACCCTGTCGGGTGAAAGCACGCCACATTGCGTTTCTTATAAAGCTCCAATGAAGGCGTATTTTCCTTGCACTTGGAACTGGCAAATGAGCATCGCGGATGAAACGTACATCCACTTGGAGGGTTGAGCGGCGAAGGCAATTCACCTGTGAGCATAATGCGATCCTTCTTGCGGGAAGGATCTGCTACTGGCGTTGCCGATAGCAAAGCTTCCGTATAGGGATGTGTAGGATTGGCAAAGATCGTATTGGCGTCGCCAGCTTCAACAACCTTCCCAAGATACATCACCATAATATCATCAGCGATATGCTTCACGACAGACAGATCATGGCTGATAAACAAATAGGCCAGCCCCAGTTCTGACTGAAGATCAGCAAGGATATTCAAGACTTGTGCTTGGATAGACAGATCAAGTGCCGAAACTGGTTCATCTAGAACGAGAATTTTCGGCTCCAGCATCAAGGCGCGTGCGATCGCGATACGCTGGCGCTGCCCACCGGAAAACATATGCGGATAGCGTTCATAATGTTCCGGTCGAAGCCCGACACGTTTCATCGTATCTTCGGCCTTTTTACGCCGCGCATCACCATCCATATCCGTATTTAGCAAAAGCGGTTCTTCAAGAATATAACCAACTTTGTGGCGGGGATTTAGCGACCCATAGGGATTTTGAAAAACAATCTGGATTGTTTGGCGAAGCTCTTTGGTGTTACCAAGCGCTGCTTTACCTTCAATAAACAAAGCACCGCTTGTCGGCTCTTCGATCATCGTAACAACGCGCGCAAGGGTTGACTTACCACAACCAGATTCGCCCACGACGGCTAGCGTTTTTCCAGGGGCCAGTGTGAAGCTTGCACCATCCATCGCTTTTACAATGCCCGGCGCTTTGAACAAACCGCCACCCACTTTATAATGACGCGTTAGATCACGTGCTTCGATAATTGGAGCACTCAAGACAAAGCCTCCTTGGATTTAATAGTTTTGACTGGCTTCCCATTGAAAAGCGGATAATTGCACAAAACTTCTCCCAATTTCGCATCTTGCCGCTTCACCGATTGACGGCAGACATCATCTACATACGTGCAGCGCGGCGAGAACAGGCAACCAGTTGGACGATCATACTGGCCTGGAACGACGCCTGGAATAGAAGGCAATTTACGTCCAACCGCCCGTTCGGGCAGAGCGGACAATAAAGCAGCTGTATAAGGATGATGAGGATCTGAAAACAATCCGCCTACCTGCTGCTCTTCCACACGCTGCCCAGCATATTGCACTTGAACCCGTTCAGCTGTTTCAGCAACAACGCCCATATCATGCGTAATTAAGATCAGAGCCATATCATTTTCTTTTTGTAACCGTGCTAGAAGATCAAGAATTTGTGCTTGAATGGTCACATCAAGGGCGGTGGTAGGTTCATCGGCAATCAAGAGTTTCGGATTACATGCAAGCGCCATCGCAATCATGACCCGCTGGCTCATCCCACCTGACAATTGATGCGGGAAAGCAGACATTCGTTTTTCCGGCGCTGGAATACCCACCAAATTCAGCAATTCCACCGATCTGGCATAACGCTCACTTCGGTTCATACCCATATGGATTCGAAGAGTTTCCCCAAGTTGAAACGCCACTGTGAAACATGGGTTAAGCGAAGACATCGGCTCTTGAAAAATCATAGCCATATCTTTGCCAATGACCTTGCGCCGATCCTTTTTCGAAATTCCCATCAAGCTTTTATCATTAAAGCTCATGACATCAGCGGTAACTTTTGCAGTCCAAGGCAACAAGCCCATTAAAGCCAGCATAGAAACTGATTTACCTGAACCCGACTCGCCAACGACAGAAAGAATCTCACCGCGCTCGCAAATGATATCAACGCTATCAACGGCGCGAAACAAACCGCCCGCCGTTTGAAAATCTACCGATAGATTTCTGATCTCAAGAAGTGCCATCACGACCTCTTCAATTTAGGATCAAGGGCGTCACGCAAGCCATCACCCATCAAATTGATAGCTAACACCGTGATCAAAATTGCCAAACCGGGAAAGGTCACGACCCACCAGGCACGCAAAATAAATTCACGCGCTTCAGCAAGCATCGTCCCCCATTCAGGCGTTGGCGGTTGCGCACCCATTCCCAAAAACCCGAGAGCCGCCGCATCAAGGATAGCACTGGAAAACGATAGCGTTGCTTGAACGGTCACGGGTCCTAGACAATTGGGAAGGATAGTCTTGGTCATCAAATAGAACGGCGATGCTCCAGCTACCCGAGCAGAAATCACATATTCACGGTTCAACTCGCTCATCACCGAGGCGCGGGTCAAGCGCACGAAATGCGGTTGCAAAACAATGGCAATCGCAATCATGGCATTGATCAGACCAGGCCCTAAGATAGCAACCAAAACCAATGCCAATAGCAATGAAGGGAATGCCAAAATAACATCCATGATCCGCATGATGATCGTATCAACAATGCCTCTAAAATATCCGGCGACTAGGCCAATCGCAACGCCGCCAGTAACCGCGATGGTTACAACCACAACACCGATGAATAGAGAAAATCTTGCCCCATAAATCAAGCGTGACAACATATCCCGGCCCACGGCATCGGTTCCCAATAGATATGACCAACTGCCGCCATCCTGCCAAACGGGCGGCAGAAGCAAAGCAGAACGATCCTGTATGATAGGATCATGCGGAGCTATTATGGGTGCAAAGAGGGCAATGATGACAAGGGCTGAGAATACCCAAAGACCAATAACCGCTCCTTTGTTTTCAGAAAAGTAAAACCAGAACTCTGAAAGCATACGCTTTCGCATCTGATTTTTTACAGATCTCGCCGATTGGGTTGATGTGGTTTCGCCAATAGGAGCATCAGTCATGGCATATCCTCGGATTTATCAGTCCATAGGTCATATCAACAAGCAAATTCACGATCATAACAACGGCAGCAATCAACAACAAGCCAGACTGAACAACTGGGTAATCCCGCCGGAATATTGAATCGACCATCCATTTGCCGATACCAGGCCAAGAAAAAATGGTTTCCGTCAATATTGCACCGGCAAGCAAAGTACCCACGCTAAGGCCGATCACTGTAATGACAGGTATCATTGCATTTCGAAGCGCATGAATACCAATCACCCGAAAACTGGAGAGACCCTTTGCCCGCGCTGTTCGCACATAATCTTCGCCTAGCACTTCAAGCATGGCGGAACGTGTTTGCCTCGCGATAACCGCCAATGGAATTGTAGCAAGAACGATTGAAGGTAAAATCAAATGTTGGACAGCCGAACCAAAGGCACCCTTTTGCCCTGACAGCAAACTATCAACCAGCATGAAGCCCGTCACCTGAGGGAAAAAGTAGATCAGCGAAATCCGCCCTGAAACAGGTGTCCAGCCAAGCCATCCTGAAAATACGATAATCAATAAAAGCCCCCACCAAAAAATCGGCATGGAATAACCCACAAGCGCTGTGCCCATCAAAGTTTGATCTATAAAAGAGCCGCGTTTGCTAGCTGCAATAATACCTGCTGGAATCCCAAGACAAACTGCAATAAAAATCGCAACAAAGGACAATTCCAGTGTTGCAGGAAACAAAGTGAAAAACTCTTCTACAACGGGCTTTTTGGTGACGAGAGAGTTACCCAAATCACCAGATAAAAGATTGCCCAAATATTCAAAATATTGTTCCCAAATCGGGCGGTCATAACCGAACTCTTTCAATAGCGCTGTATATCGCTCATCAGTTAGTCCGCGCTCCCCTGCCATCAACAAAACCGGGTCTCCAGGCAAAACCCGAACAAACCCAAAAGAAACAATGGTGATGCCAATAAAGGTCGGCAGCAGCAATAAGATCCTTTTGAGAACATAATTGAACATCAGCCGACGATCCGCAATTCTCGCGGAAAGCTCGTCAAACATTCCATTCCGGTGTCGGTTACAACCACATCATCTTCGATACGAACACCGCATTCACCCATGCGATAGAGTCCAGGCTCAACAGTGAAAACCATACCGGTTTCAAGTTTCGTGTGGTTACCGCGCATAATCTGCGGTGCTTCATGCACATCAAGCCCAAGCCCGTGCCCTGTTTTATGACGGCGGAATTCGGCAAATTGTGAGCCCTCTAAAACCTTTTGTACATTGTCATCTACATCGGATGCAGTAACGCCAGCTTTTGTAACGGCCTTGCCGCGTTCATTGGCAGCAAGCACTGTCTCATAAAACGCACGATCAAATTCTGAGACTTCCTTCACAAAAAACGTGCGAGTTATATCTGCATTATATCCCAGCCAACTTGCGCCGAAATCTATCAGTAGTGCATCGCCAGATTTAATTTTATAATCAGGGCGCGCTTTGGCATGCGGCTGTGCGGAATTGTCTCCCGCGGCTACAATGGGATCAAAAGACAAACCGTCAGCGCCGTGCGAAAACAATTCGTTTAACAGGATTGATTCAATTTCTTTTTCAGTTTGGCCTACTTTGACCTGTTGAAGCGTTGCTTCCAATGCAGCTTCAGAAATTTCAATCGCCTTCTTAAGTTTGGCAATTTCATTTGGCGATTTAAGAAGACGAAGCGAGGAGATATCCTGATGTGCGTCCACAAATTCTGCGCCCTTGAAAACCTCAGCCAAAGCCATTTGTTCAAACACGCGCATGCGCTGTGCTTCTAGGCCGATTTTGCTGCCTTTTCCCAAATGCGATAAGGCTTCACTTGCCATTTTGAAGGCGCCCATGAACCCTTCTTCATCGCGCCAGTCGAACACAGATCCAGGAAAATTGATCGGTTCAAAACTCGCCATTTCAAGATTTGGAACAATAGCCACAGGCTCACCAATTGCAGGCACCAAAACCAACAAGGGTCGCTCCATCAAATGGAAATCACGTAAAAATAAGCGTCTGAAATTTGGCCCCGGAACAAATGCCAATGCATCCAGTCCAGTTCTTTTCAATACAGCCATAAAAGGGGAAAGTCTGGTGTCTGTCATAAAACCCAACAACCATTTTCAATATGAGAAAAGGCCCGGAAATTTTCGCTCCGAGCCCTTGTTTATTTACTCAACGATATCAACACCGTCAAAACGGTGTGAACCCAATGGGTCCATTTTGTAGCCAGTGACCTTTTTGGACATTGGCATAAACACCACAGAGTGAGCGATTGTTGCCCAAGGAGCTTCGCGTTTGAAAACAACTTGTGCCTGCTCATAAAGCTTGGTGCGTTCAGACTGATCAGAAACCTGCTTAGCTTTATTCACCAATTCGTCAAACTCAGGGTTACACCACTGTGCACGGTTTGAACCACCAACAGAAGAACATGACAGCAATACTGACAGGAAGTTATCCGGATCGCCATTATCACCAGTCCAGCCAAGTAGCACAGCGCCGTCGCGGTCTTCAGCTTTTGATAGCTTCAGATACTCGCCCCACTCATAGGAAACGATTTCCACTTCAACACCAATCGCTGCATAGTCAGCCTGTAGCAACTCAGCCATTCGGCGTGCATTAGGGTTATATGGACGAGCAACTGGCATAGCCCAGATTTTCATCTTCAATCCTGTAACGCCTTCTGCTTCCAACGCAGCCTTCGCGGCAGTTGGATCGTAGGCATCGTCAACAGTTGATTGATCATAAGACCACATTGTTGGTGGGATCGGGTTTTTCGCAGCCGCACCAGCACCTTCAAACACAGCATCCAAGATAGCCTGTTTGTTGATCGCCATGTTCAGAGCTTTGCGAACTTTTGCATTATCATAAGGCGCTACTTTCGTGTTGTAGGCCAGATAACCCACATTAAGGCCCTCTGCTTCCATCACAGTCAGATTTGCATCTGCCTTAAGATCAGCAAGATCAGCTGGGTTTGGATAAGGAGCAACATGGCACTCACCAGCCTTCAGCTTCTGCATACGCACAGAGTTATCCGTGGTAATCGCAAAGACCAGGTCATCAATCGGTTGCTTTCCACCCCAATAATCGCCATTGGCTTTATAGCGGATAACCGCATCTTTTTGATATGCTACAAACTGGAATGGACCCGTGCCAACTGGCGCTTGGTTCAAATCAGATTGTTTGCCATCAGCAGCCAATTTATCCGCATATTCTTTTGACACGATAGACGCAAAGTCCATCGCAAGATTTGCAACAGTTGGCGATTCTGGCTTGTTCAAAATAAACTTCACAGTCATATCGTCAACTTTGACGATATCCTTGATCAAGGCCGGCATATCCATGCCGTTGAAATATTCCCAAGCAGTGCCTTCAACATATTTGTGCCAAGGATCATCTTCTTTGCGCTGACGATCAAAGGTGAACAGCACGTCATCGGCGTTGAAATCGCGTGTTGGTGTGAAGAAGTCTGTAGAGTGGAATTTTACGCCAGCACGAAGCTTGAACGTATATTCCAAACCGTCATCAGAAACAGTCCAGCTTTCTGCAAGACCAGGAATGGTCTTGGTGGTGCCACGCTCAAATTCAACAAGGCGGTTATAGACAGGACGTGAAGACGCGTTGAAAGTTGTGCCCGCAGTATAAAGCGCAGGGTCAAAACCTTCAGGCGAACCTTCCGAACAATAGACCAATGTCTTGGCCTGAACGCTGGTTGCCATAAGGGCAGCAAATCCAGCAGCAATTAGTGTTCTCATTTTCATTAGAAATCCTCCTAGTCAAAACTGATTGTCAGATGCCAAAGAGCTGATCTGGACAATCTCTGGGATGAAACAACCATATATTCGAAGGCTTGTCACCTTGGCTCTGAATAATAATTTTATCTTTTGGTCAAAAATTAAAATTTGCTGGAACTAGTTGATGTCCCAAGTTGGGACTAATCGAAAAACTGCCACCGCGTCAGCTTTCGACTAAAGGAGACCCAGATGGTTAGATGGGTTGTATTGTTTGAAGACAAACCAGTAATGCTTAAAATCAGAGCAGACAAGAAAAGGCGAGATGCACACATTATCTATGCAAAAGCTCACCGCGAATTATTGATTGGCGGTGGATTGAAGCCCGATATCGCTGCTGATTTTGCGGCGCACTTTGGATCGTGGAAGCCAATACAAAGACTGAGATAGAGCAACTAATCCGCAAAGATCCGTATTATGTTGAAGCCTATCGAAGCTTCAAGATTTTTACTTTGGGCAAAATTCTCGAAGACGAAAAAGTTACACTTTGTAATGACTATCGATTGCTCAATTTGCCTTCAATCAGGTCTAGAACTCCGCGCGCTGCTTCCAATACATTCGTGCCTGGACCAAAGATGGCCGCAACGCCACGTTCTTTGAGATAATCATAATCCTGACGCGGAATAACCCCACCTGTGATAACGACGATATTCTCAGCACCACGTTTCTTCAATTCTGCGACCAGTTCGGGCAAAAGGGTTTTATGTCCCGCCGCCAGTGAAGATGCTCCTATAACATGAACCTTGTGATTGATCGCAGATTGTGCTGCTTCTGCCGGTGTTTCGAACAATTCACCTGCAATCACCTCATAGCCGATATCCCCAAAGGCGGAAGCAATCACTTTTGCCCCGCGGTCATGGCCATCCTGTCCAAGCTTCGCGACCATCAACCGAGGCTTCTCTCCAAGGTTTTTGGCAAAATCAGTTAAGCGTTGCACCAATGTATTATATTCAGGATCATCGCCATAGGCTTCGGCATAAACACCAGACACAACATTCGGCACGGCCTTGTGACGGGCAAAGGCTTTTTCCAAGGCATCGGAAATTTCGCCAACACTGGCTCTTGCCCGAGCTGCCACAACAGCCGCTTCAAGAATATTCCCTTTGCCGGATTCTGCCAAATTTTCCAGCGCTTTCAAAGCAGCCTCACACGCCTTCGGATCACGTTGCTTCCGCGTCCGCTCAAGCCGCTCAATCTGAGACTTACGCACAGCCGTATTATCGATTTGCAAAATGTCGATGTCATCCTCAGTTTCCAGCCGATATTTATTAACGCCAACAATCACTGTGTCGCCTTTGTCGATGCCAGCCTGTTTCCGCGTTGCCGCTTCTTCGATGCGCCGCTTCGGCAAGCCGTCTTCAACGGCTTTTGTCATCCCGCCGATACTTTCAACTTCTTCCATCAGCTTCCAGGCTTCATCAGCCAATTGCTGGGTCAGACTTTCAACATAATAAGAACCCGCGAGCGGATCGACGACTTTCGTCACGCCGGTTTCATGCTGAAGGATCAATTGGGTATTGCGGGCAATACGAGCAGAAAACTCCGTCGGCAATGCAATTGCTTCATCAAAGGAATTAGTATGCAGAGATTGCGTACCACCCAAGACCGCGCTCATGGCTTCGAAAGCAGTACGAACGACATTGTTGTAAGGGTCCTGCTCTTGAAGGGAAACGCCGGAGGTTTGGCAATGAGTTCTAAGCATCTGGCTGCGCTCAGACGCACCAAAATCTTTCATAATCCGCGCCCATAAAAGCCGCGCAGCGCGAAGTTTGGCAGCCTCCATAAAAAAGTTCATGCCAATTGCGAAAAAGAAGGAGAGCCGTCCTGCGAAAGCATCTACATCCATCCCCTTGGCAATCGCTACGCGAACATATTCGCGGCCATCAGCCAATGTATAGGCAAGCTCCTGCACCAGCGTCGCGCCAGCCTCCTGCATGTGATAGCCGGAAATTGAAATCGAATTGAATTTTGGCATTTCTTTTGCGGTATATTCAATGATATCCGCCACGATGCGCATCGAAGGCTCCGGCGGATAAATATAGGTATTGCGAACCATAAACTCTTTGAGAATATCATTCTGGATCGTGCCGGAGAGTGCCGCCCTTGTGCAACCCTGCTCTTCGCCAGCCACAATAAACGAAGCAAGAATAGGGATCACCGCACCATTCATGGTCATGGATACGGATATGTCCTTAAGTGGAATCCCATCGAAAAGGATTTTCATATCCTCAACGCTATCAATCGCCACGCCAGCCTTGCCCACATCACCCGTCACCCGTGGGTGGTCGCTGTCATAGCCTCGATGGGTCGCCAGATCGAAAGCAACCGACACGCCCTGCTGTCCAGCGGCTAGCGCCTTGCGGTAAAATCTGTTCGATTCTTCAGCCGTTGAAAACCCTGCATATTGGCGGATCGTCCAGGGGCGACCTGTATACATCGTTGCTTTCGGCCCACGCACAAAAGGCGAAAAGCCAGGGAGATTTTCAAGATGCCCCATGGCTTCCAAATCAGCCTTGGTGTAAAGCGGCTTGACGGCTATGCCTTCATCGGTCTGCCAATCGGACGGAGCCTTGCCCTTGTTTTCCTTGGTGGCAAGATCGAGCCAGTCATTGGGTGTTTTGGTCATCAAGCAAACTCCAAAATCACTTCATCAACGGCAAGACTGTCTCCGGCCTTTGCATTGATCTTACCGATCACACCTTTCTTTTCCGCGCGCAGAATATTCTCCATTTTCATGGCTTCGACAGAAGCAAGTGCCTGGCCCTCTTCCACACTATCACCTTCAGAAACACTGATCGAAACAACCAGACCCGGCATCGGACATAGCAAAAACTTCGACGTATCAGGTGGAACTTTCTCCAACATGAAACCGGAAAGAAAAGCCTCACGCGGCGAGCGACAATGAAAGCGCATGTCCGCACCGCGATAGCGCAGACGATAACCCTGGGTTTTGCGCTCAACTTTTACCTGCAGGCTGCGACCATCTGCTAACCCATTGATCAGTAAATCGCCCGGTGTCCAGCCTTGCAAAGAAACCTCAATAAGCTTGCCGCCTTCATGGGTGACAATGAAATTTTGCCCATCGCGCTCGATACCCATGGCAAATTGATAGCCATTGGACTGAATAACCCAATCACGGCTAACGACCCGACGATGGTTTTCCATAGCACCTGTGATCCGCGTTGCCCGTTGATGGTGAATAAAATTACAAGCACAGGCAATCGCAGAAAGGTCACTCATGGCGGCTTTCGATAACGTTACGCTACCGAATCCATCTGGATATTCTTCTTCTATAAACGCTGTCGTGATATTGCCGGACTTGAAGCGTTCATGATCCATCACCGCTGACAAAAACGGCAAATTATGCCCAATGCCATCCACTTCGAAACTGTCTAGTGCATCGGCCATAGCTGTAATCGCTGTCGCCCGATCCTTGCCCCAAGTACAGAGTTTGGCTATCATAGGATCATAGAACATCGAAATCTCGCCGCCTTCAAAGACGCCCGTATCATTGCGAATGATTGTACCTGCTTCCGTCTCACCTTCTTGCGGCGGGCGATAGCGAACCAAGCGGCCAATCGATGGAAGGAAGTTGCGGTATGGGTCCTCCGCATATAACCGCGACTCAATCGCCCAGCCATTGAGCTTTATATCGCTTTGCTTGATCGAAAGTTTTTCACCATAGGCCACACGGATCATCTGCTCCACAAGATCAATGCCCGTGATCAACTCCGTTACCGGATGCTCCACTTGCAAGCGGGTATTCATTTCTAGGAAATAAAAATTCCGGTCACCATCGACAATAAACTCGACTGTTCCTGCAGACGAATAATCGACCGCTTTGGCCAGAGCAACCGCTTGCTCACCCATTGCCTTGCGAGTTTTTTCATCCAGAAAAGAAGATGGCGCCTCCTCAATCACTTTCTGGTTTCGTCGCTGGATCGAACATTCCCGTTCGCCCAAATAGATACAATTGCCATGGCTATCACCCAGCACCTGAATTTCAATATGGCGTGGCTGCGTCACAAATTTTTCGATGAAAATTCGATCATCACCAAAGGAGTTTTTCGCTTCATTCTTTGACGACTGAAAACCTTCGCGCGCTTCCTTGTCATTATGGGCAATGCGCATACCCTTGCCGCCACCGCCAGCAGATGCCTTAATCATAACCGGATAACCGATTTCCTTGGAAATCTTTATCGCTTCATCAGCATCGGCAATCAGGCCCATATGACCGGGCACAGTTGAAACACCCGCTTCCTGCGCCAATTTTTTTGAGGTTATCTTGTCACCCATGGCTTCAATCGCGCCTACTGGCGGACCAATGAAGGCCACGTTAGCTTTTTGCAAAGCTTGAGCGAATTTCGAGTTTTCGGACAGAAAACCATAACCGGGATGAACAGCCTCAGCGCCGCTTTGCTTAATGGCAGCCATGATCTTGTCGATGACGATATAAGATTCAGAAGCAGCTGGCGGGCCAATATGAATGGCCTCATCGGCCATCTTCACATGCAAGGCTTCACGGTCCGCATCGGAATAAACCGCGACCGTTTTGATCCCCATTTTGCGCGCAGTCTTGATGACGCGACAGGCGATTTCACCGCGATTGGCAATCAGTATTTTCTTGAACATTACTTGTCCTTCTCCCCGGTCATGCCAGACCGTATCATAATCCCTACGCCCATGGCGATCATACCAAAGGTGGATGCGAACCCGGCCGCCAAAAGCGCCGTAACCGCCAATCGGTGACTGGAACGGGCAACCATGCCCCCCAATTCGCCAATGTCAAAGGTCAGGATCAACCAAACAGTAATCACACCAATTGCCCCGCCAACAAAAGCGCAAATCACGATATATTTTATCCACGACCAGTGCTGCGCTTCCAACTCCCGGCGTTTTTCATCAGTCATTTTCTTAGGCGGAATTTTATAGCCGTTTTCAGGCTTATCAGATTTTTTCTGATCCATTGCCCAAACCCTCCAATCTGAACCATCTTGCAAACGCTCAATCTTCACACCTTTGAACATAATGCGCCATGATCTCGATCAATGCCTCTATATCTCAAAAACATCCTCAAATGCTTCAGGCATGGACTGTCGTGCCACCCGCTCATCAATCGCAAGCATTGCCTGATAACTTTCCGGATCAAAGGGGTTTTCTGCTCGAACCAACTCACGGTTAAACAGCCATGAAATACGCCCCGCATCGAGATTGCCACGCTCAAACGGCTCATCGCCAAAATGATGCCAAAGCGAGTGTAAAAATGCAGCATCGGCCATCCGGTCTGGTGCAGCGCGATCTGGATAACGCTTGCGCTCGATGATCTTCGTTGCACCTTTTGGGTTCGCCCGGCGAAGGGTAAATTGGAAACCTGTTCCCGGCATGCCAGAGGGAAACCCCTTATGCTTTGTCATTTCAGGCAGTGCCATGGTGATATCCCCCGCGCACCATCCCCGGGCAAAACCCGAGGAGTTGTTTTTCAAAAATACGAATAAGCATCACTTCTTCTTCGCCGCTTTTTTTACAGTCTTTTTCACTGTTTTCTTCTTAGACGCAGATTTCTTTGCTGCTTTCTTTGGCGCTGCTTTTTCTTTTGCAGCCAAAGCATCCAATTTATCCTGCGTCTTGGTTTTGAAATCACCCGCATCATGACGTTCACGCAACTGCTCCGTAGGATCACCAAACGCACGATTGACCATGCGCCCGCGCTTAACGGCTTTACGTTTGGCGATCAGCTTCTGCCAGCGTTGCACATTTTTGTACCCGTCAACCTCCAGATAGGCTCCCGAATCATTGTAAATCTTGCCTTGAGCTAGAAGGCCATACCAAGGCCAGATGGCGATATCAGCAATCGAGTATTCCTTGCCGGCCATATATTTATTCTTGGCAAGATGCTGATCCAACACATCCATCTGGCGTTTGATTTCCATGGAAAAGCGATCAATCGCATATTCAATTTTCATCGGCGCATAGGCATAAAAATGACCAAAACCACCACCGAGATAAGGCGCGGACCCCATCTGCCAGAAAAGCCAGTTCATGGCTTCCGTGCGCGCGGCTGGGTCTTTGGGAAGGAACGCCCCAAATTTCTCGGCCAGATATAAAAGGATCGAGGCAGATTCAAAAACCCGCTGAGGCTTTTTCTTTTTACCTTTTGCGGAATGATCCATTAGCGCTGGAATTTTCGAATTCGGATTAGCGCCCACAAAGCCGGAGGTGAATTGATCGCCCGTCCCTATATTCACCAACCAGGCATCATATTCAGCGCCCTTATGTCCAAGCGCCAGCAGCTCCTCCAGCATGATCGTGACTTTTACGCCATTGGGCGTTGCCAGCGAATACAGCTGCAGGGGATGCTTGCCAACGGGCAAATCTTTTTTAGATGTAGCGCCAGAAATCGGGCGGTTGATATTGGCAAAGCGTCCGCCATTACCCTTTTTCCACTTCCAAACTTTCTTAGGTTTGTAGCCAGAAGGAAGGTTTTTTTCAGGCGGGAATTCATTGGTCATGTTGGTTCCTTAAATTCATCAAATCTCTAATTAGTCATCCTTGGTCCGCTCAACTAGTCATCCTCGGGCTTGTCCCGAGGACACAGCATTCTATGTGTATTTGTATCTATCTGATTCCTCGGGACAAGCCCGAGGATGACTAAATTTGAATAAAGCTTTCTAATTCGGAAGCCTCTTACATTCGCAATAAAAATCGAACCCAAAAAAGGTCATCCTATGCAACCTTAGCCAATCGGCGGGGGCACCCGACATCATTAATGGATTAACCTGAAAAGTTTCAGTTATAAGAAAACTATCTAGTGCTGAAAAAGTAGTCTCACTATATTTGGATAAATCAATATTACCTGAGTGTCCAACCCGAAACTAATTGAGTGATATCAGTCATCTGTGATTCATTCGGAT
>JAFMHL010000091.1 GCA_017854535.1 Nitratireductor sp. | reverse complement strand
TGGCGAACTGCCGACTGGTCATCCGCTAAGATTTTACCATCACCATCCAATGATAAAGAAGCTGTAATCCACATCATGTCTGCAAGAACGGGTGGGCTGAAAGGCGCTCTTTCCCAGCATTCATGGATTGTGACAAAGTCCAAAAACGCAAGCCAATACAATCGCTATGACAAAGTGGGGTGGGGAAGCCCGGTCCGGCTGAATGCCTATGTGGCCGATGCGCGTTGGTACTCCAATACGCCGCGATTTATCAGAACCATAAAAGGCGAGGCCGCAGAAAATTTGATCCCTAAAATCGAACAGGCAATTTTGACATATCCACACGCCCAATATGGCGGATACAAATTGTGGCCAGGACCAAATTCTAATTCCTTTATTGCTTATGTGTTGCGTGAAGTACCGGAGCTTGGCGTGGTATTGCCAGCCAATGCTGTTGGTAGAAATTATCTGGCTGGCGACCAATGGTTTTATGCAGCTAAAGATGGTCGGGATTTTGAACTCAGCCTTGGCGGCTACGTAGGCATTGCAGCGGGCTATCGAAGCGGTCTTGAACTCAATTTCCTTGGGCTTGTCACCGGAATTGATATTGCCAATCCTGCTCTCAAACTTCCCGGATTTGGCCGCATTGATTTTGCCAGGGCCAACGCCTCGCAAAAACATCCTTGAAAGTCAACACAGCTTATTTCGCCTCAAACCATTGGCAACCAATGTTAATTTGAGTATTCGAGCTACTTCGAAAACCCAACAGGTAGATTCCCATGAAATATAATGCTCTTGGCCGAACTCAGATAAAAGTCTCAGAAATTTGTCTTGGAACCATGACTTGGGGGTCACAAAACTCTCAAGCAGAAGCAGATGAGCAACTGGACTTTGCTGTAGGTCAGGGGGTTAATTTCATTGATACAGCTGAGATGTACCCAACCACTCCGCGTAAAGCTGAGACCACTGGTTTGACCGAAGAGATTTGCGGTAACTGGCTCGCAGGCCGCGCTGATCGCGAAAAGCTTGTCGTCGCCACCAAGATCACGGGCGAGGGTAATGCCGATATCCGTGATGGCGCACGCGTGACAGGCAAGAGTATC
The DNA here is from genome assembly GCA_017854535.1 of Nitratireductor sp. Taxonomy (GTDB): domain Bacteria; phylum Pseudomonadota; class Alphaproteobacteria; order Rhizobiales; family Rhizobiaceae; genus Salaquimonas. The sequence continues at coordinate 3,494 of JAFMHL010000091.1, read as the reverse complement.
CGTGAAGCCCTAGAGGGCAGCCTCAAGCGATTGAAGACAGATTACGTTGATCTTTATCAACTGCACTGGCCCAATCGCGGCTCATACCATTTTCGTCAATACTGGAAGTTCGATCCCACCAATTTGAAACCTGAGAATATCGATCAGGAAATCACTGATATATTGGGCGAGGTGCAGAGCCTTCAGAAAGAAGGCAAATTGCGCACATTCGGCCTTTCCAACGAAAGCGCTTGGGGCACGCAAAAATGGGTGACGATTGCCGAGCAGCAAAACTTGCCGCGCGTGGTTTCCATCCAGAATGAATATAGCCTGATCTGCCGTATCTTTGATCTTGATCTGGCTGAGACAAGCATCATGGAAGATGTGGGCCTGCTGGCTTTCTCGCCGCTTGCCGCTGGACCATTGTCTGGTAAATATCTGGACGGCAATGTTCCCGCTGGCTCCCGCCGCGCCCAGCAAGATGGTCTTAATGGCCGCTACACGCCGCAAAGCCAGAAGGCCATTGGCCTATATGGCGATATTGCCAAAAAGCACGGTCTTAATTTTGCGCAAATGGCGCTGGCCTTCTGCCTGACACGGCCATTCATGGCGAGCGTCATCATCGGCGCCACCTCCATGGATCAGCTGCGCACCAACATTGCTGCAAAGGATATCCAGCTCAGCCAGGAAGTGATGGACGAAATTCAGGCGGTTTATCGCGATTATCCGATGCCGATGTAAAATGACCCCGCTAAACGTCATTTTTGGAGGAGTATAGCGAGAACTTAGGATCCACAGCCTTGGAATAGTGTAGGTCATATTAGGCAGGCACTTTCTTGAAAGAAACAAGTCTGTGGGTAGCCCAGACCATAAGACCAATTTCCGATTTTTCCCCTTTGCTCTTGTCAGCGATATGCCCTAGAATGCTGTCACAGTTGCCACCCCTGTGGCGATGTAGCTGGTGTTCGTCTGGAATCCAGTGAAATATGCGTTTTTTTTAATTCTGGGAGAAAAATCAATGAAATTCATGAAAACACTGGCAATCGCTGCCAGTCTTCTAACAACAACAGCTGCCACTTCATATGCAAACTGCGATGATGGCGAAATGGTCATCAAATTTGCCCATGTGGTTGCGGCCACGGGCCACCCTAAAGGTGATGCAGCGACAATGCTTGCTGAGCGCGTAAACGATGAAATGAACGGTAAAGCCTGCATGGAAGTGTTCCCGAACTCAACGTTGTATGATGATGACAAAGTTTTGGAAGCACTTCTTTTGGGCGATGTTCAATTGGCTGCGCCTTCGTTGTCAAAGTTTGAAGCCTATACATTGAAGTATCGCTTGTTCGATCTTCCTTTCTTGTTCTCAAGCCTTAAAGCAGTTGACACATTCACAACTTCAGATGCCGGTAAAGGCCTTTTGAAAGTGATGGAAGACAAAGGCTACACAGGCATGGGTTACTGGTCTTCTGGCCTGAAACAATTTTCTGCTAAAAAGCCGCTTATGGTTCCAACAGATGCGAATGGCATGAAATTCCGCGTTCAGACATCTGATGTGGCTGTTGCCATGATCGAAGCAATGGGCGGCTCTGCTCAGAAGCTAGCGTTTAAAGAAGTATATGGCGCGTTGCAGACTGGCGTTGTGGATGGACAGGAAAACTCCTGGTCAAACATCTATACTCAAAAATTCTTTGAGGTTCAGGACGGCGTGACTGAAACCAACCACCAGTTGCTGGCTTATCTATTGGTTACTTCAACTGAATGGCTGAACGGTCTTGATGCTGATATTCGCGATCAGTTCGTGGCTATTGTTGACGATGTAACCATGAAGGCAAATGGTCAGGTTGCAGCCAAGGAAGCTGAAAATCGCGCAAACATCATCGCCGCTGGCGGTGTTGTTCGTGAACTGAACGCAGAACAGCGTAAAGCGTGGATCGACACCATGAAGCCTGTTTGGACAAAGTTTGAAGCTGATATCGGTAAAGACCTTATCGATGCTGCAGTTTCTGCAAACGGCACAAACTAATCACGATAGCGGGGATGCGGTTAATACTGCATCCCCCTTTTCGCTTTGACTGGATATGATTGCCTGTCCAACCGAAAAGCTGACATCGTGATCTACAGCGCAATCAGCGCGCTAATGGACGTTTGCATGTGATTGCTGGGAGGGAATCATGGGTGTTATTTGGCCTTATCTGGGCATATTGCTCGTTGTCGCAATTTTCTATTTTTGGGAACGCAAAAACCCGTCAGCGGTCAACCGTTTTGAAGAGAATGTAATCGCCATAATCATGGCAGTGATTACAATCGTGTCTTTTGTTCAGGTTATTGCCCGGTATGGCTTTAATACAGGATGGGGCGGGGCGCTGGAATTCACCCGTATCGCTTTTGCATGGCTGATCTTGTTTGGCATGAGCTATGCCTTGAAAATCAATGCCCATCTTGGCGTTGATGCATTCATCCGCATGTTGCCCAAGAAGCCTTTCAAAGTGGTTGCCATTTTTGGCGCTGTCTGCTGCTTCATGTATGCGGTCATTCTGATTTCAGCGACCTGGCTCGAATTTTTCGGAGCCAATTCAAAAGGTGGCGCAGTCGATTACTGGTCAAAAATGTTCAAATTGGGCATCGGCCTTGATGATCTGCGCTATCCTGAGTGGATGCAAAACACCCTTGGCCTTCAAGAACGCGTGCAGCGCTGGATTGCCTATCTGATCTTGCCGGTTGGTCTTGGCCTTTTCGGGTTCAGATCTCTTCAAGCCATTATTGCTATTTGGCGCGGCGATCGCGAACTCATTATTGCCGGACACGAGGCGGAAGAACTCGTTGCTGAAAACAAAGACAAGTTGAAGGATTGATATCATGGAATCAGCAATTCTCTTCACACTTGTCATCACGCTCTTGTTCCTCGGCGTACCTGTAGCGATTTCTCTTGGCCTGTCTTCGATCATCATCATCGCATTCTTCTCTAGCGATTCAATGTCGTCGGTTGCTTTGCAATTGTTCACGGCGTCCCAAAACTACACGCTTTTGGCGATCCCCTTCTTCATTTTGGCCTCTGCCTTTATGTCCACCGGCGGCGTTGCCAAGCGCATCATCCGCTTTGCGATTGCAACCGTTGGCCATTTACGCGGCGGTTTGGCCATGGCATCTGTCCTTGCTTGTATGTTGTTTGCCGCATTGTCCGGTTCTTCCCCTGCAACCGTGGTTGCGATTGGTACCATTGCTATCGCCGCCATGCGCCAGGTCGGTTACTCTAAAGAATTTGCCGCTGGCCTGATAGCTAATGCGGGCACATTAGGCATTTTGATCCCGCCATCCATCGTCATGGTGGTTTACGCGGCTGCAACCAATGTCTCTGTTGGCCGCATGTTCTTGGCTGGTGTCATTCCAGGCATTGTTGCTGGCTTGATGCTCATGATCGCCATTTACATTGTTGCACGCATTAAAAACCTTCCATCGGAGCCTTGGCGCGGATTTGGTGAGATTTTGCAAGGAGGTAAAGAAGCTGGATGGGGCCT
>JAFMHL010000013.1 GCA_017854535.1 Nitratireductor sp. | reverse complement strand
AACACTCCAATCCTTCTCAAAGATTAAAGTGTTGCGATCATCCGTTGAACTCACCCCGCTTAGCTGACATTCACTCTCATGCAACCAATTTCGGCTCACGAAGTGGCCTGCCCCTACTCCCCGTCCATATCCCTTAGAATTCCCTCGAAATCCTTGGCTTCTTTGAAGTCCTGATAGACGGAGGCGAAGCGCACATAGGCGACTTCGTCGATCTGCTTGAGGCCTTCCATTACCAAACGCCCGATCTCGCTGGACGGGATATCGCCCTCTCCTGAACTTTCCAACTGGCGGACAATGCCGCTGATCATACGCTCTACGCGCTCAGGGTCGGCATCGCGCTTGCGCAGTGCTGTTTGCACAGAGCGTTCTAGTTTGTCACGGTCAAAAGGCGCGCGCTTGCCGGACTTCTTGGCAATGGTCAGTTCGCGCAATTGCACCCGCTCAAAGGTCGTGAACCGCCCACCGCAATCATTACAGATACGGCGACGGCGAATGGCCGTATTATCATCGGTTGGGCGCGAATCTTTAACTTGCGAGTCGGTTGAAGAGCAATAAGGGCAGCGCATAGAAGAGTCCTTAGAAGTTAGCCATTAGTTCTTAGAAGGCTCACCGCAATTTGTAACCCCCTAACGACTAACTACTAACAACTACCCGCTACATCTATCCCAAATAGTCATACATTGGAAAGCGCTCGGTCAATTCGACAACCTTCTTCTGTACAGCCTGTTCAACGGCGGCGTTGCCTTCGTCTGAATTTGCAGTTTTCAGACCATCCAGCACTTCGGTCATCAAATCGCCGACCAGTTCAAACTCCCCAGGGCCAAAGCCGCGTGTTGTTGCTGCCGGAGAACCCAGACGGATGCCGGAAGTGACAAACGGTTTTTCAGGGTCAAACGGAATGCCGTTTTTGTTGCAAGTGATGTTTGCGCGGCCAAGGGCTGCTTCAGCGCGCTTGCCTGTGGCGTTTTTCGGGCGCAGATCAACCAGCATCAAATGATTGTCTGTGCCGCCGGAAACGATGTCCAAACCGTTTTTCTGCAAGTTTTTCGCCAAAACATCAGCGTTTTTCACCACATTTTTGGAGTATTCTTTGAAGCTCGGCTTCAATGCCTCGCCAAATGCCACGGCCTTTGCAGCGATTACATGCATCAACGGACCGCCCTGCAAACCCGGGAAAATGGCCGAGTTCAGCTTTTTCATAATCGCTTCATCATTGGACAGGATCAAGCCGCCGCGTGGACCGCGCAGGGATTTGTGGGTTGTTGATGTCGTTGCATGGGCATGAGGCACTGGGCTTTCATGGACACCACCAGCCACAAGGCCTGAAATGTGAGACATATCGGCCAACAGGAATGCACCGATTGAGTCGGCGATTTCGCGGAAACGCTTCCAGTCCCAAAAACGGGAATAGGCTGTACCACCGCAAATGATCAGCTTTGGCTTATGCTCTTCAGCTTTTGCCGCCACTTCGTCCATATCGATCAAGTTCGTGTCTTTGGTAACGCCATAGGAAACCACGTTGAACCATTTGCCCGACATGTTGACCGGAGAACCGTGGGTCAGGTGACCGCCAGAGTTTAGGTCCAAGCCCATGAATGTGTCGCCGGGCTGAAGCATGGCCAGGAAGACTGCTTGGTTCATCTGGGAACCGGAATTGGCCTGCACATTGGCAAACTCACAGCCGAATAGTTTTTTCGCGCGATCTATTGCCAGTTGCTCAGCGATGTCGACAAATTCACAGCCGCCATAATAGCGCTTGCCCGGATAACCTTCAGCATATTTGTTGGTCATGATCGAGCCCTGCGCTTCCAGCACAGCACGGGATGTCACGTTTTCCGAGGCAATCAATTCGATATCATGGCGCTGACGGCCCAATTCAGAACGGATCGCGCCGAAAATTTCAGGATCGACTTCTTCGAGAGGCTGATTGAAGAAATTATTTAGATGCTGGTTCATAGGTTTTCCCCTGAAAGTGACCGGACTGAGAAGCTGCCGATTAGCGCGGCAATAGCGCGTATCAACCGCAAAAACGATTAGCAGGCAATGCGTACTGCGCCGTTTTACGGTGGATTCGCGAAGTTTGGAAGTTTCATAAGGTAAATGGGCCTAAATGTATGCAGGACATTTTGGCTCTCATGCCAGATCGAGTTTTGCCAATTGCTCACCGATATAATCGTTTACTGCTCTTATTCTCGCGCTGGTGTTCAGTTCTCGATGGGAGGTGAGCCACATGGGCAAAGCCGGGAGTGGAAATCCATGGAGCACCTCGACCAGATTGGCGTATTTTCGCGCCAAGACCCTTGGCGCAAAGCCAATCCCCGTGCCAACAATAAGCGCCTCCATGGCTGCAACTTGATCGTCGCAACGGAACCTGAAGAAATGCCTGTCGATCTTAAAGCCAGCCCGATTGAAGCCCTGCAAGATTAGATCATTTCGGTCATAGCCAATGATTGTGTGACCAGCGAGGCTTTCAAAATCCGTGACCGGGCCTTGGCGCTCAAGATAGGTGCGATCGGCAAAGATGCCCATCTGCATGTCATTGACTTTGCGAGTTATGAGGTCGTTTTGGGTGGGGCGCACCATGCGGATCGCAATATCTGCATCGCGTTGAAGAAGATTTTCAACGGCGTTTGAAGGAGCGAGTTCAATTTGAATTTGTGGGAGATCGCGCAACAATTCTGAAATGATCTGCGGCAAAATATAGGTTGAGACCACTTCACTTGCGGTGATGCGCACGGTTCCCTCAACCGATTGGGCATTTTCTTCCGCTGCCATGGTCAGCGATGCACTTGCCGCTTTCATTTCTCTTGCAGCATCGGCGATGTGCAGCGCAGCTTTTGTCGGCATCATTCCCATCCGCCCGCGTTCAAAAAGCGTTACCCCCAAGACTTTTTCCAATTCGTCTATGTGACGACCAAGGGTGGGTTGACTGATTTTGGTCGTTCGCGCCGCCTCTGCCAGAGACCCACCATCGAGTGCTGCCAGAAAATTTCTGATCAAGTTCCAGTCAAATTTTTGCATCACTCACCTATTAATTCATTCCTGAATATTAAACATCAAAAATTTGATATATTCAATTCATTTTATAATCATTAGTTTGAACCTATCAGAAAAGGAGATTACCAATGACACAATCAAAGAAAATCGCAGTTCTTGGAGCTAATGGACGCTTATCGCGTGAGGTTGCCCGTGCATTTCACACCAAGGACTGGCAAGTGCGCGCGGTTACCCGCAACGGCAAGAGTGAAGCACTTGCCAATTTGGCTGGTATGGAGTTTGTCGCGGCTGATGCCATGAACCAAGACCAAGTAATTCAAGCGACGCTAGGATGCGCCGTCATTTTTAATGGACTGAACCCTGTCTACACAGAATGGGCAGGCAAATGCATGCCAATGGCTGAAAATGTGTTAGCTGCTTTGAGAAAGCATGGCGCAATACACTTATTTCCAGGAAACATTTATAATTTCGGCAGCACATTGCCCGAAACACTAACGCCACATACCCCTGCCCGCCCCGATCACGGCAAAGCCCATATTCGAGTGCAAATGGAAAACCTATTTGCCGAGGCCGCTAAACGAGACAATATCCAAACCATCAATCTGCGTTCGGGCGATTTTTTCGGAGGTGATGGGACAGGCTCATGGTTTGATCTTGTGGTGAGCAACAAAATCACCAAAGGCAAGGTTACCTATCCGGGAAATCCGAACATCCTCCATGCGTGGGCGTATCTTCCTGATGTTGCGAAGGCATTTGTGGAACTTGCAGAAAAAGCGGATACGCTCTCAAATTTCGAGAATTTTCACTTTGATGGGCATAATATAACTGGCGATCAAATGTATAGAGCCCTCGAAGTAGCCATGGGCAAAAACTTGAAACGCGACGCGCTTCCCGGATTTGTCATAAAAGTCTTAGGCTGGTTCAACCCGCAAATGCGTGAAGTCAGTGAAGTGTTTTACCAATGGAATACGCCGCATCAGGTGAAAGATAGCAGATTGAGTGAAGTTATTGGAAATGTGCCTCATACCAACTTGGAGGAAGCTGTTCGATCCGCATTGGTTGGACAAGGACATATGAAAGATGAAGCTCGAGACATAAAGATAGGCAGCATTCAAATTGCGGCAGAATAATCTCTAAGTTTATCGTCCCACAAAAAAAAGCCGCCTCGTTTCAGAAGCGGCTTTTGCAATTTGTATTTCGAGAAAAAACTTCGTTATTTGCGTTTCAAACAACTATTCGGATCAAAACTGTCTCAATCTTACTAAAGCGTTGTTGTTGAGCCCAAGGCTAATTCTTCAACGCCATCACGGCGATAGATATCATCACGGAACTGAACAACGCCTTCAGTGGTTGCCCAGGCGGTGACATAGGTAAAGTACACAGGAACCTGTGTTGCCAGTTTCAAATCAATTCGTTCACCGCTTTCAATAACGCGCTCAACTTGACGGCGATCCCAACCAGGTGTGTCTTTTGCAAGCCAAGCCACCAAATCACGGACGTTTTGGACACGAACACAACCTGACGATTCAAAGCGCAGCAATTTGCTGAACAGGCTCTGCTGAGGTGTGTCATGCATATAAACGGCATGAGGATTGGAGAAATTGATTTTCACAGACCCCATGGCGTTACCTTTGCCGGGATCCTGACGGAACATGTATTTTACCGCTTCATCAGAATTCCAATCCACAGTCTCTGGCGGCAATTCGCTTCCATCAGGAGCAAAAATACGGATCGAGTTGCGGGTTAGATAAGTTGGGTCTTTACGCATCAATGGAATGATGTCTTTTTTCACAATTGATACGGGAGATGTCCAATAAGGATTTAGATTGATCTCATAGATCTTCGAATTCAAAATTGGTGACTGACGATCGACCTTGCCAACAATCGCAGTGTGGCGCGATGCGACGACACCATTTTCAACAGCTTCAATATGCGCTGCAGGAATATTGACCATCACGTAACGATCACCAAGGTAACCGGACATAGAGCGCAGACGAACTAAATTGGTCTCTAACTGGCCAAGACGGGTTGTCGCGGGGATGTTCATGGCAGCATAGGTAAATTTGCCAAGCACACCATCTGATGGCAGACCGTGACGGGCTTGAAAGCGTTTTATGGCAGCATTTACCCACGTATCATAAATCTCGGAAGAACCGGCTTTTTCAGAAAGATCGCCAGAAATCATCAGGCGTTTGCGCAAAGTCGGAATCGTGTTTGAGACAGAACCGAGCTTTAATTTCTCATTTGCTGGCACAACAGGCCATCCGCCGGACGAAACAATATTGCGATATTGAGCAATACCTTGTTCGATCATAGATGGGGTGCGGTCAGAGAAAATCGGTCTATTGGATGAGTTTAGAGCAGCATCGCCTTTTTGAGCATCAAACTGATCGGTCCAAGAACCGTGATTTGGATTTTGCAGCAAACGATCGATAACTGTTTCAGCAGTAGCTGTTTTTGCACCAACAGATGCCAAAGCAGTAGCCCCTAATAGTGAGGCAGCACGTCCAATAAATTCACGTCTTTTCATCTCACTACTCTTTCAATATTGCCCAATGCCCTCTGGCAAATCTCTCGGCCGGCCACTCTCAAATAACATATACGCTTACATCAAATATGGTTAGCATGGCGTTAATTACAACTGATGGCGCCGTATCTGTCTGTCAAAAAATCGCGGTCCAGATAAAAACAACTCAGAACCCGACTGCGAATCCGCAACCGACCTATTCCTTCGATTGTTATCAAGTTATTTTATGGCCAAACCATGACTGTGTGAAGGGGCGAATGGACACAGCTTCGTGAACCGTACAATACCGATTTTTGACTAAAAATTGAGCAAAAATGTAAAAAACCCGGCTCAAAGGCCGGGTTTTCTAAAATGTTATGGATATGAAGATCAGAGACGATACAAAATCTGATCTGTCCAGAAACGCTCAAGGCGCTGCAAAGACTTGTTCATGCTGTCAAACTCATCTGAGCCCAAGCCGCCGACTTTCTCAATAGAAGCTGTGTGGCGCTGATAGAGATTTTCAACAACATCTGCGACTGCTTTGCCCTTCTCAGTAAGGCTTACACGCACTGAACGGCGATCTACGCGCGACTTTTGGTGCGCAATCAAGCCTTGATCCACCAGTTTCTTCAAATTGTAGGAAACATTAGAGCCCAGATAATAGCCTCTGGTGCGCAATTCGCCCGCTGTCAGCTCTGAATTTCCTATATTATGCAACAATAGCGCTTGCACGGCGTTAATGTCATTGCGACCTTCGCGATCAAACTCGTCTTTAATCACGTCAAGCAAACGTCTATGAAGACGTTCTACAAGCGTCAAAGCCTCAAGATAGCTTTGCTTGATTTCAACGGTGTCTGACGGCTCTATGGCTTTGCCAACCAATCCGATAGAAGTATTCATGGTATGCCTCTCTGTTATTACGGCGGACTTATCTTTTCCTGCTCGTTGAGATGAACATACACACTTCGTGTCAAATTTTATTTAAAAGGCAGACTTAACAAAAGGTAACCGTTTACATTTAGTCAGAATGGTTACCAAATGGTCATTGAGTTGTTTCAACCTGCCTTTTGCGCCTTGCGGGATTGGGCTTTCGAAAAAAGCTTCAGGGCGAAATAAACCGCAAGACATGTCAGGTGAAAAAGAACGACTTGATGATCAGTGCCAAATTGATCACTCATTCCAAGAAACATCGTTAGTTCTATTGCAATCACCGCCAGCCAACTAAGCGTTCCCCAGGAAAACAAACCCCAAAGGCCGATCGCTGCAGTCGGCAAGGCAACAGAGAGAACTACACTGGCAACTTGCCAGTGGGTCGCCATGGTATCAAACGCTTGCCCATTGGCAGGATAGATACCGACAATTCTGGCCCAATAGAAAATCGTGAATATCAAGAAGAACGCAGCGATCATTCTACGCAAAACCACCAAAAGCAAATTAGCAAGCCCACTCTTAGCCTGATTGCGTTGTAAACTGATTTCCAAAATGACCACCAAATCTCGATTAGGCTATAAACTTAATGCATGAACAAAAACAATTCCATTGGAAATTGAACCTCCAAAGAAAGACAATGTATAGAAAAGCTGCGAAAAAACAGAACCATCAATTGCAAATTTCAAAAAGAAGTGGCTCTTTAGGCCTCGATATGGCGAACGCAAACGCCATCCAGATTAAAAGTAATAGGAAGATCAAATGAAACGCAGTGTAAATGAAATTACAGGCAGCAAACGAATGCGGCGTAATCGCCGCTTTGATTGGTCTCGCCGCTTAGTAAGAGAAAACACAGTCACTTGCGATGATTTGATCTGGCCAATTTTTCTGGTCGAAGGCACAAACCGCACAGTTCCTATTGCTTCCATGCCTAGTGTTGAGCGGATGAGTGTGGACAAAGCTGTTGAGGCCGCAAAAGCGGCCCATGATTTGGGCATTACTTCCATTGCAACATTTCCGGATATTCCCATTTCCAAGCGCGATGATACCGGCTCTGCCATTCTGGACCCAAACGGATTGATCAATCAGGCAACAATTGCGATCAAGAAAGCGGTGCCTGACATTGGCATCATTACCGATGTTGCGCTGGATCCGTTCACCAGCCACGGCCATGACGGAATATTGCGGAACGGTCATATCATCAATGACGAGACTGTTGAACATGTAGCTCGCGCTGCGGTTATTCAGGCCGAAGCTGGCGCTGACATTATTGCGCCATCAGAAATGATGGATGGCCGGATCGGGGCTATTCGTGATGCACTCGATGATGCTGGTTTCAATGATATTGCGATCATGTCCTATGCAACCAAATTTGCGTCAGCGTTTTACGGCCCCTATCGCGAAGCTGTTTCTACGGGCGGGCTTTTGCAAGGTGACAAGAAAACTTATTATCTGGATCCGGCAAATAGTGATGAGGCTTTGCGAGACTGCGAACTAGACGTCTTTGAAGGTGCGGACATGTTGATGGTAAAACCCGGTATGCCCTATCTCGACATTATTCACCGTGTGAAAGAGCGCTTTGAAATGCCGACGTTTGCCTATCAGGTTTCTGGTGAATATTCGATGATCATGGCAGGTGCTGAAAAAGGCTTTCTTGATAAAGACCGGGCGATGATGGAAGCCATGACCGCATTCAAACGTGCAGGATGTGATGGCGTGCTTACTTATTTCGCGATGGATATTGCTCGGCTGTTGGATAAAGGATGGAAACCGTGAGTCTATTCGAACGTATTAATACGGAACTTGAGCCGGAACTTAATAAGCCAGCGCCAGAAAAAGTCATTTCTGGCGATCCAAGCTTTAAGACATGGAACTGCGAAGAGACAGATGACGGCATTTATGCAGGCATATGGGAAGCAACGCCGGGTAAATGGCATGTGCAGTATGACGAATGGGAATTTTGCCATATCCTATCTGGCGTATCCATTATCCACGACGCAGACGGAACCCAACACCGACTGGAAGCTGGTGACAGTTTCGTCCTAAGGCGCGGACTAAAAGCCGTTTGGGAAGTTGTTGAAACGACACGCAAGGAATATGCGATCAAACTTTAAGTTGCTCACTCTCACCCACTATTAAGTTTTTTGAAACTATTTCCAAACCTCCCTCGTTATTGCTTTTAAGACCGGATGAACGGTCTGTTGGCATGCTTTATGTTGAGAGCATGTGAGGAAACTTTTGAGGGATATCCTCAATTTAGGAGACTATTATGAAATCGATACTACGCAATGTGGCATTGGCTGCCACCCTTTTTGTTGCGCCATTGGCTTTGACCGCTCCAGCTTTAGCTGCAGGTCATGGTAAGACAGTCGTTGAAATAGCTGTTGGTTCGCCTGACCACAAAACACTTGTTGCCGCGGTCACTGCAGCAGGTCTTGTGGACACGCTTTCTGGCGAAGGTCCGTTTACCGTGTTTGCACCAGTTGATGCAGGCTTTGCAGCCCTGCCAGAAGGCACTGTGGATACGCTGCTGAAACCAGACATGAAAGACACGCTTACCAAGGTACTCACAGCACATGTGGTATCAGGCAAAGTTTTGTCTACTGATCTGGTTGCAGCGATCAAAGCTCACGGCGGGCGTTACAACTTTTCCACTATTAGCGGCGATGCTTTGACAGCAACCCTAACGCCTCATGGCAATGTTTGGATCTATGATGAAAGCGGCGGCGCAGCGCAAGTGATTGCAGCAGACATCGACGCCACAAATGGCGTGGTTCATGCAGTCAGCAAAGTACTGCTGCCTAAGTAAAATTAATAGATCTTGCCGCGTCACTTAACTGGCGCGGCTTTTTCTTAATGTAAACCATTCACGAAGGCATGAAATATCGCTTCGTAAAACCAAACGAGAAAAAAATGAAAAAAACTTTCAAAGCAATTGCATTGGCAGCAGCTTTAGCACTCCCAATGGCAACAAGCGCAGCCGCAACCACGATTGTTGACGCCGCTGTAGGCACGAAAAATCTTTCAACACTTGTCGCAGCAGTTAAAGCGGCTGATTTGGTAGGAACCCTTTCTTCAAAAGGGCCTTTTACCGTTTTTGCACCAACCAATCTCGCATTTAACCTTCTACCTCGTGGCACCGTTCCAACGCTTCTAAAAGCTGAGAACAAAGGCCAGTTAACAAAGGTTTTGACTGCCCATGTCGTTGCAGGAAAAGTAACTGCTGGCGATCTTGTTGCGGCCATTAAAGCGCACGGCGGAAGCTATCGTTTCCACACCGTGAGTGGGGATGCTTTGGTGGCGACAACTTTCGGACGCGCTGTGATCATTACAGACGAAAACGGTGGTCGTGCATTTGTAACAAATGCGGACATCAACGTATCAAATGGCGTAGTTCACATTGTGAATAAAGTGCTGCTTCCAAAATAGCGATCACAAAGAAGTGCGGAGAATTTGAATTTTCCGCACTTTATTTGCCTTTCATAATTGTTAAATAGATGTCTGAAGAGAGTTTTATGAAAGGTTTATTTTCATGCGGTCTAACATCAACAAAAGAGATTTATTGATTGGAAGCCTAACAGGAACAGCATCGGTGATGGCGCTGGCTTGGGGGTTAAGTGGCAAAAAATCTTTCGCTAATGAAGGTGATTTCGAGATTACCAAAACTGAAGAGGAATGGCGGGCTCAACTAAGCGAAATTCAATTTCAGGTTCTGCGAAAAGAAGATACAGAGCGCCCTTTCACAAGCCCGCTGAATGATGAAAAACGGATAGGCCTTTTCCACTGTGCCGGATGCGATCTTCCGCTTTACGATTCGAAAACAAAATTTGATAGCGGTACTGGCTGGCCTAGCTTTTATGAAGCGCTTGAAAATGCAGTGGGAACCAGAGAAGACAATTCCTTCTTTATGAAAAGAACCGAAGTGCATTGTCGCCGCTGTGGTGGTCACCAAGGCCACATTTTTGATGACGGTCCCCCGCCAACAGGAAAACGACACTGCATCAATGGCGTGTCATTGAAGTTTATGCCCGCCTAACCTGCAAGGTTGCTGAACTTGTAATTATTCGAAGGTGTCACCACTTAATGGGTGACACCTTTTTTATTGCGCGCTCAAAAGCAACGGAGAAAATTTTGCAAGACTATAGGAATGACAACCCAAGCTTTACACATGACGAGAACCGGATTGGCCAAGCGCGGCTTGAAAATGTTCGGACCCGCAGGGTTCTTGCATTCATAGTAGATTATCTTCTAGTGGCGATGTTGAGCCTAATGGCTGGTGTTGTTGTGTTTTTTCTGGGATTTTTCACATTTGGTTTGGCTTGGCTTTTGTACTTTGTGCTGCCTGCCCTTGTGGCAATTTTCTATGTGGCAACAACCATGGGTGGACCTAATCAGGCAACTTTGGGTATGCAGTTTTTTGCATTAAAAATTTATCGGGAAGACGGCGGAAAGATTGATCCATATCTGGTAATTTTACACAGCGTGATGTTCTGGGTTGCTCATATTGTGCTGACCCCATTCATGTTGGCATTGTCGTTGTTTTCTTCCAAAAAGCGCCTTGTACAGGACATGCTGTTGGGAACTGTTATCCTTCGCTCGGACGTTTAATTACACTTTAGCTTCACCATGATATTCTTACTTCAAGTGACGCAATTTTACGTTTCCATTTTCATTGCATCGTGAAACACTGCAAATCAGCAAAGTGATTTGCGCAATGAAATGGGGTAGCTCAAGATTTTTGAATCCGCTGAACAGTTTCTAATGTGGACCAGCATGCTCATCATCGGCGTGTCGGTGGTTTGCTTTGCTTTGGAAAAATGGTCCATTGAAGTCATTTCGCTTGCAACCTTGGTTGCTTTCGTTTTGCTATTCGCACTGGTTCCTAGCGAGACCATACAAATCAAGCCCTTTGAATTGGTGCAAGGATTTGCCAATCCGGCGCTCATCACGGTGATTTGTCTTTTAATGATCGGTCAGGCGCTGTTTAACACGGATGCTTTGGACGGGCCGACAAAGTTTCTGATTTCGATTAGTGGCACAGGCATTACACGTACCTTGATCGTTTTATTGGGATCCGCCGCGATCATTTCTGCATTTCTCAACAACACACCGGTTGTTGTAATGTTCATCCCTGTTCTTACGGCGATTGCAGCCAAGCGCAATTTTGATGCGGCCAAGGGGCTCATGCCTTTATCCTACATCTGTATTTTGGGCGGAATGACAACACTCATCGGCTCATCCACGAACCTTTTGGTTGCTGACGTAGCAGCCCGAGAAGGCTATGAGATCAGCTTTTTCGACTTCACGGTTCCAGGAGTAATTCTCGCCCTAGTTGGAGCGTTCTATATTATTTTCATCATGCCGATGATTTTAAAGCAGCGCCCGGGGATGGTAGAAGAACTGAAATTGAATTCAGGCCGTCAATTTGTTTCGCAGATTGAAATTACAGCAAACCATCCACTGCTTGGCATTGAATCGCGGTTAGGCTTGTTTCCGCAACTGACAGACATGACGGTCATGATGGTTGTTCGAAGGGAAATACCGATCCGCCCGCCGTTCGAAGATATTATTCTATCCTCTGGCGATATCATCATTGTCGCCGCTACCCGCGAAGCGCTAACAAAAGCGTTGTCTGCCGGTTCAGCCAATGTGCCTTCACACCCAAAAGAAGAAACACCATCGGCTGAAAAAGAAATTGAAGTGGATTTCAATCTTGCCGAGGTCATTGTCTCCCCAGGATCACGATTTGTAGGGCGCACAGTTCAAGGGGCAAATATCAGATTTACCGAGGGTGTTGTGGTCATGGGCGTTCAGCGAAACAGCCGCATGCAACATCGTGAGTTTCGAGATATTCGCCTAGAGCCAGATGATACACTTTTGATTGGTGGAACAGTTGATGCGATCAACAGACTGCGCTCCAGCCGGGATCTATTACTGCTTGAATGGTCAGCCGCGGCAGTGCCTATGCGCCGCTTTGCACCGCGCGCCATAGCGATTTTTGCTTTGGTTGTGTTTGCTGCATCAACCGGCATTTTGCCCATAATGGTGGCGTCACTGGCTGGCGTCTTTGCTATGTTCGCCGCCAGTTGCCTGAACATACGCCAAGCAGCCCGCACTTTTGACGGGCGGATATTCATGCTGGTTGCCGCCGCCTTGGCAGGTGCTGTGGCATTGGAGAAAACAGGCGGCGCAAGTTATCTGGCAAATGGCGTGGTGACCCTTTTCGAGGGCCAATCGCCAGCAGTTATTTTGTCCGCGTTCTTTTTAGCGACTGCTGTGCTGACGAATTTCTTATCAAACAATGCCACCGCAGTCTTGTTTACGCCTATCGCAATCAAGGTCGCATTGGCCATTGGAGCGCCGCCGGAAGCCTTTATCGCTGGCGTAATTTTTGCTGCAAATTGCTCATTTGCTACGCCAGTTGGCTATCAAACAAATCTGCTTGTTATGGGCCCCGGTCATTATCGGTTTTCGGATTTTATCAAGGCTGGATCTCCGCTTGTTATTTTGATGTGGCTCGCTTACTCTTTTGTCGGACCTTGGCATTATGGACTATGACACAGCACTCACTTGATACACCGCAATTTTATCTGACCGCACCGCAACCCTGCCCTTACCTGCCCGGTAAACAGGAGCGGAAAGTGTTTACGCATTTGGTTGGCGAAAAAGCATCGCAAGTAAATGACTTGTTAACCCATGGCGGGTTTCGTCGTTCGCAAAACATTGCTTATCGCCCAGCTTGCGAAGGTTGCCGGGCCTGTGTTTCAACCCGTGTTATTGTTGACCAGTTCGAAGGTAGTAAAAACCTCAAACGCATCGCCAAATTAAATGAAGACCTGATTGGCGAAGAAGTTCCCGCCTCGCCTACCTCAGAACAGTTTTCCGTATTCCGCAGCTATCTCGACGCCCGCCATTGGGATGGCGGCATGGTTGATATGACAGCCCTCGACTATGCGATGATGGTGGAAGATACACATGTAAACACCCGCGTTATCGAATATCGTAAGCGGGGCATTGATAGCGGTATAACAGGTCGAGGCGAAGGCCCCTTAATTGCGGCGGCCCTATGCGATGTATTGGGAAATGGATTATCCATGGTCTACAGTTTTTTTGACCCTAGCGAATCCCATCGAGGGCTTGGTAACTTTATGATCCTTGATCATATCCAACGCGCACGACGCATGGGCCTACCTTTTGTATATCTCGGTTATTGGGTAAAGGGTTCGCCTAAAATGGACTACAAGACACGGTTCAAGCCTCAAGAGCATTTGACTATGAGCGGTTGGGAACAGCCCAAGTAGCCTCAAATTAGCCCCTTCTTCTCGTAAAAAGTCAAAGATATCGCAATGGCAGACCTAAAACGGCAGCATAGAACCGGCATTGCGCTTGGCTTGATCGGCGGATTGGTTATTTCTCTCGATGTGCCAGTGATCCGGTTTGCAGGGAGTGACCCGTGGCTGATGATGATGGCACGCGGCCTTGTGCCATTGCCGATTTACATCGTTATTTTATTCGCGTTCAAATCGTTCCATGACACACCCCGCAACCCGTTTGCCAATATCACTTGGGTGCAGGTTGGAATTGTCTATGGGATTTCACAAATCTTCTTTTCTGTCAGCGTGTTCAATACATCGACAGCAAATTTGGTTTTCATTCTAGCCTTTAACCCACTAATGGCTGCTATTTTGTCATGGTGGATGATTGGCGAGAGACCAAAAACCGCAACATGGATTGCTATCGCTGTAACCATGATCGGCGTGGGTATTATCGTAGGTGGCGGGCTTGAAGCTGGAACATGGTTCGGCGATTTTTGTGCTTTGGGAGCTGCGTTTACCTTGGCACTGGCAATTACGCTTAGCCGTAAATCCAAAACCGATATGTCACTAGCGCCGGGCTTTGGTGGTGTCGTGTCTGGAATGTTTGCCTTGCCACTTGTTGTGTTTCATTTCACGCCGCCAGAGAGTTGGGTTTGGGTCTTCGCCAATGCTGCCCTATTAGTGCCTATCGCAGCTATTTGTTTGGCTGCTGCCCCTCGCTTTATTCCAGCGCCGCAAGCCGCAATTTTTTATCTACTGGAAACAGTGTTGGCGCCTGTATGGGTTTGGATAGCCTTTGGAGAAGAGGCCAGCACGGAAACGCTTGTCGGAGGAGCGTTGGTATTGGCTGCAATTGGAGGGCATTCCATCTGGCAATTGCGGCGACCATTAAAAACCAGCGCAGAACACACTCAGGCGAACTAACGCTTGAAATTAAGCCTCATCAGCTGGCACGACCCAGGTTTCTTTCAACGCAGCAGCTTCCCACTCTTTCCAAGCGGGATGAGATTTCATAGCAGCGGTATAAGCCAAAACTGCAGGATGGCTAGATAGAGCATATTTCTCCAATCGGTTTACAACTGGCGCAAACATGGCATCGGCATTGGAAAACTCACCAAATAGAAAAGGTCCGCCAAAAGTTTTTAGGCAATCAGACCAAATAGTTTCAATCCGCGATACGTCTTTGCGAACAGCGTCTGAAACTTCGATAGCACGAACTTCTCTTCGCAAATTCATCGGGCATTCGTTGCGAATACCAAAAAAGCCGCCATGCATTTCATTGGCAACCGAACGCGCCAGCGCCCTAGCCTTTTGATCCTTTGGCCAAAAGCCCTTTTCAGGAAATCTGTCATGAAGATATTCAAGAATTGCCAAAGATTCCCAAATGGTCAGATCGACGTCAACCAGCGTTGGCACTTTTCCTGTCGGTGAAAATTCCTTGAATTTCGGATTGCCGCCCGCATCATCAAACGGAATTAGAATTTCCTCAAACTCGATACCTTTGGCTTTCATGGCGATCCAAGACCGGAACGACCATGACGAGTAATTTTTATTGCCGATGAAAAGTTTCATTTTTTGTCTCCGCGATATAAAGCGATCATAAAACTGATATTGACCGCTAAAAATGCAAATGATCCAATTAGGGCGACCATGTCTCCGGCTCGCCAAGATGCGACAATGAAAAAGCTAGCAGACAAAACAAATAGCCACCAACCGATTTTAATAAATGTTTGATTTGTCATTTGAAGTTTTCATCTAAGCGGTTGCACAGCAAATTCTCACCCACCAAATTTGCCATTCCGTGGAAAGCCTTTTGGAACCATGCGCCCTGCTTGAGCGCGCTCACCGATCCATTCAGCTAATTCATCCTTCATCTTGGTAAAGGTGCGATCGGCCGAATCTTGCCAATTCAATCCCTCGGACATGGCAAATGAGCGGGCATCATTTGTGCCGCCATCCTTGTACTTCTGTAAACGCACGCCTTTGCCTCTTGTCATTTCAGGCAATTGATCGACCGGGAAAACAAGTAATTTTCGGTTTTCGCCAACGATTGCCAAGCTGTCATGACCTTCAAGGACTGGCGCACATAACAATGCTTCATCAGGCAGCTTTGCGTTCATCACCTGCTTGCCCTTGCGGGTATTGGCGATGATCTCGCTTTCAGGAACCACAAACCCGTTTCCAACGCGGGAAACCAAAAGCAGCTTGCGCTTGGGATCATGCTTAAAGGCTGTGACCACATCAGCATCGTTTTCCATATCGATGATTACACGAATTGGTTCCCCATGGCCGCGACCACCTGGCAGTTTATCGCCGCCTATCGTGAAAAACTTGCCGCTGGTTGTAAATAGAATGATCTTGTCATGGCTATCGGCATGGAATGCAGTCTTGAGTTTATCTCCCTCTTTAAAGGCAAATGTCGTGAAGTCAGCCAAATGACCTTTCAACCCGCGTATCCAACCTTTTTCAGAAATTACTACGGTGATTGGTTCTTTTTCGATCATCGACTGCATAACAACTTCAAGATCGATTTCGTTGGCGTCGCCAAATTGCGTGCGACGTGCGCCAAGTTTAGTGTCTTTGCCGAATTGCTTTTTGATATCGCCAATGTCTTTTGACAGCACATTCCATTGAGCATCTTCCGAAGCAAGCAGGGCTTCAATTTGAGATTTTTCTTTCGAAAGCTCTTCGTTTTCTCGACGAATTTCGATTTCCTGCAATTTAGCCAATGCACGCAGACGCATGTTCAAAATTGCTTCAACCTGAAGTTCCGTCAGATCGAATTTGACGATCAATTTCTGCTTTGGCTCATCTTCAAAACGGATGATACGGATCACTTCATCGATATTGAGATAAGCGATCAACAAACCGCCCAAAATTTCCAATCGGCGGTCGATTTGAGCAAGCCGGAATTTAGAACGGCGAACAAGAACATCGCGGCGGTGTTCAAGCCATTCACGCAGCACTTCACTTAGACCCATAACCTTTGGAACTTTGCCGCCTGAAAGCACATTCATGTTCATTGAGAAACGATTTTCAAGATCGGTAACCTTGAATAGCGATTCCATCAGAACTTCTGGGTCCACAGAACGGCTTTTTGGCTCGAGTACAATGCGCACATCTTCTGCGCTTTCATCCCTGATGTCTTCGAGCAATGGCAATTTGCGATTGAATAGCAGTTCCGCGATCTTCTCGATCAAGCGGGACTTTTGCACCTGATAGGGAATTTCAGTGATGATAATCTGATAGCCACCACGACCAGTATCTACTTTTTCCCATTTCGCCCGTAACCGGAAAGAGCCACGACCTGTTTTATAGGTCTCAATGATGGAAGCTTTGTCTTCAACTATCGTACCGCCAGTTGGGAAGTCTGGTCCCTGCACATATTTCTCGACCAATGTCTCAACAGATGCATTGGGGAATTTGATCAGGTGTTGGGCTGCTTCACATAGTTCTGCAGCATTATGGGGCGGGATATTGGTCGCCATACCCACGGCAATGCCTGAGGAGCCATTGGCCAGCAGATTCGGAAAAGAGCCAGGCAAAACAATAGGCTCTTTGTCTTCCTCGTTATAGGTGAGACGAAAATCAACCGCGTCCTCATCAATGCCTTCCAGAAGCAATGTCGAAACTTCGGTCATCCGAGCTTCCGTGTAACGGTAAGCTGCAGCGTTATCACCGTCGATGTTACCAAAGTTCCCTTGACCATCCACTAGCGGGTAACGCTGAGCAAAATCCTGTGCGAGACGGACCAACGCATCATAGACTGACTGATCACCGTGAGGGTGGAATTTACCGATCACATCACCGACAATACGAGCACATTTCTTAAAGCCGGTATTGGGATCAAGTTTCAAAACCCTCATGGCATGTAGAATACGGCGGTGCACAGGTTTCAAGCCATCGCGCACGTCCGGCAAGGCCCGTCCCATGATTGTCGATAATGCATAGGCGAGGTAGCGCTCTTCCAACGCTGATTTCAGATCAATGTCTATAATACCGTCGCCACCTTCGGAACCGCCGCCTGGCGGGCTGATCAAATCTTGTCCCATAACCTATCCTTTGAACTTGCGTTACCGAATGGAGCGATTCGTGGCAAGCGTTGGATTGTCATATTGAAAACCAATTCACCGAATAGAGATTGCCAGATAAACCTAAAGTGGTTCTATATGGTGCAAACCATCAATTGGATTTGGAGATACAGGATGAACAGTATTAACTTCCCGTCAGGCCGCTCAAAAAGACGGCTTGTGATATCCGCTCTTACAGGATTTCTGGCTTCCAATCTCTTGTTGGCGCAACCGGCAATGGCCTTGGACGCATCAGACTTCATTAAAGATCTCCAAGCCAAACTGTCAGAGAGGGGCAATTCTCTGGCTTTCCAATCCATGGAAAATGACGGTTCAGATGGCGCTATACTAAAGCAAGTAACGCTTGAAGACGGAGACACAGGAACCGTTATCAAGATCGAAGAACTTACTCTTTCAGGAACTGAAAAACTTGGAGCAAACGGTTATCAATTTGGCGAAATGCGAGCCAGTGATTTTACCATGACGTCAATCAAGAACAACAATGAGAACGTTCTTAAAATTGGTCAGATAGAAGTTACTGACTTTAGCTATCCTGACCTTGAGAGCCGCAGTCATTCGTTTTGGCCTTTGAATATAGGATCAGGAAAATTCAGCGATGTGCGTATGGATGGTAAAGGCAAAGACCAGTTTTCCGCTCTATTTCCTTCTATCAACCTTGAGAATTTGAAAAGCACCGGAGGCAACGCATTCACGCTCGATGCATTTGATTCAAAAGAAGCAACTGGATCGTTCATCAATTCTGAAAACACGGAAGGGACTTTTGTTCTTGGGCCGATTAGTCTCGAGAACGCAGCCTATTTTGGTGGCGCAGGTTATTCACTGAGCAAAATAGATCTAGGAGCGATGATTTTCGATGGCACAAATGAAAAAAATCAGAAAATCCGAATTACCTATGACGGGCTAGATGGCTCCGGCCTCTATTCACCTGACTTCGGTCAAGATGGCGATATCGCTTGGTCTGAAGACGAGATGGTATTCAATTCTAAAGGCGTTTTGTTCAATCTTGATAGCAAAGATGTGTTTTCTATCAAAGGCGCAAATTCTGTTACGCACTTTGACAAAGGCAGCGAAGATTTTGAATCCGTCGCAAGGGTCGATGATATTTTCGTCAATATGGATGCGATCCCTGTTGAACCCGGACAAGAGGCCTCACGCAAGCAATTCAAAGACTTGGGATATTCTTCGATTAACCTTGATGTGGATATGAAAGTTGGTTGGAACATTGAAAGCGGAATATTGGAGTTGGAGCAATATTGTTTTGCCGCTGAAGATATGCTCGCTTTGGATATCAGTGCAGTGATGGGTGGATTCACCCGTGATTTTACCAGACAGATTTCTAAAATAACCAACAAGATGAATGCCGCCAATGATGAAATCAAGCAAGCCTTGGCTATGCAAATGTTGGCCATGTATTCGGGAATTACTGTAAATAAATTGACCATCAAAGTGGATGATGATTCACTGACCAAGCGCATCATGGACCAGCAAGCAGCAAAGTCGGGTCAAGAGGCAAAAGACCTGGTCGTGGCCATGCCGTTTATGGCAGGCGCAGTTTTATCGCAATTTAATGTGCCAGAATTTGCAGCCAGTGTTTCCTCCGCTATTGGCGTTTTCATGAATTCAGCGCTGGACAATAAGGGCAGCCTAAGTGTTACCGCCAATCCGGCTGAACCTGTTTCTATGGCAGAAATCATGGGCATTGGTGCAGGCGTTCAAGCCGGCAATGTTCCGCCATCAGACGTGATCGACCGCTTTGGTATTACGATAGACGCAAATTAGTATTTAACGGTAAGCGCGCTTGAGGAAATTATCGACTGCTTTGGTAACTTGTGGGCTTTTGCCGATTTGTGTAGCGATGGAGCCGTGGCTATAGCGCTTGCCATTGAACAGAGTAACCCTTGTGCCGCGCCGCTTCAATTCTTTGGCGAAAGCGACAGAGACTATCTCGCGGCGAGGTCTGTGGGAATTTGAATACATCACCATGAAAGGCGGAAACCCTGCGCCTCGGCGCACATAGGTGACGGGAGACCATTTTATCCAATTGGCAGGGTTTGACCCAAAGGCCTTGAGATAAACGCCATCAATGCCACCACGGATCGAGGCATAAGCAACCATATCATAAGCCTGCACATCATTGGCTATGATGCCTTGCAACTTGCCGCCTTTTTTCTGCGCGCCGATCATTGCAACAAGATGCGCGCCTGCAGAATGCCCCATGATAACGATCTTTTTCGGATTGCCGCCATATTTGGCTATGTTACTGCGGGTCCAGGAAATAGCACGCGCGACATCTCTGACTTGCCCGTCGATATTTGTGCGTGGCACAGGGCGGTAGCTTATAGCGACTAACATATAACCTCTGGAATTAGCATAATTGGACAGGTTATAAATTCGGCGTCTATCGCCCTTAATCCAACCGCCCCCGTGAACATAGAGAAGCACAGGCACTTTCTTTTTGATTTTAAAAAAGCCCTTTGGCTCAGCGGCATCAGGAATATGCACATCAACAAATTGCCCGCCGCCAACAGGAATATCGGCTTTCAAAGTTGCGGCTTGTGCGTAACTAAAAACCAGCAGCGCTGCTATAAACGTGAACAATACCAGATGAGTATTTTTGATAAACTGCATAACCGACCCAGAATCTTTTGCAAATTTTTGCAAGACTTGCCGAGTCAGCATGGGATTTGCAAGTTGCGATCGCGAATTGCGTGCATAGCAACCAGGTTTGTTGCCTTATTGAAACACTCTTATGGCTCAACGCTATTCCATACGGCCCCATCCAACGCCAGACCATACCCTAATTCATAGGTTTTGTTCATATAACCGCGATCAATATCTAGCGCTGAAACACTCGGCCATTGGGGCGGCAAATTTGCATATTTGAAGGGAATATTACGAACTTCTGCCTCTCGCCAAGCCTGACGGAGTAACAAGATCATGCTTGAACGGCTAAGCGAGGTCACTGACTTTTTCAACAAAGGAACCAAAGAAGCTTTTTGCGCTTCCGGCTTTGGTTTCAGCTGATTGTGAATAATCACTTCAATATTGGCCTTGGCCACGGCATCATCCGGCACCATGTCCGGATCGACATAGAAATTGGCAAGCACTGCGCCATCGCCGTGCAATTCTTCAATCGGTCCCGATGGTGACATGCTGGCAATGCGAACAGGCGCAAAGGCGCCAGGAATAGAGATCGCCGCCTCAATAATCTGTCTGAATAGCTGTAAGGATGCTTCATCGCCCAGTGACGCGATCTTCGTCATGTCCCAAACAGTCAATTCGTCTGCATCTAAGTTCGCCGTTGCTACATAGAGCCTGCGGCCTTGGCTGTTCAAACGACCGATCTCACTCATCAAATCGCGGGTGATCTGCGTTTGGATAAGGTCTTGCAAATTGTCCGGTTGATACAGGGCCCCGCCAGCCAAGGCGCGGAAATAGTTAGGTGCGCCAATCAAACCTTCAATCTGTTTGCCAGTATATAACGACTTCAAGAGATAGTCATATTTTGGACCAATAAACGCAAAAGGCGCGATAAGCGCGCCTGTGCTGATTCCGGTCACAACTTCATAGACTGGGCGTTTGCCTGCAGCCGATAGGCCATTCAACACCCCTACTCCAAACGCACCATCAGGCCCCCCGCTGGAAAGCGCCAACATATCGAAAGTTCCGTCTTCAAGCCTTGGGGTTCCGGTAATTGCCCAGCCAGTGAGACGGCTCATATCTTGGCCGCTGGAGGGAAAGAAACGCAGATTTTGACGGGATAGAATTGTCGCACTTTTCAAAGATGCAATATCATAAGTCCGCTTTGACTCAACAGCAGCTGAATCACTGGTGGTTTGGCAGCCAAAAAGGGTAAGGCACATCAATGCCAAAGCCATCAGACCACGAATTTGTGTCCATGAAAAAAGTCGCAACATATTATCCAGAAATTTGAATCCGCTAAGCTCCCCTCTCGACACCATGAATGTGGCTAAATTCAAGCAATATTGGATATCTGCGATCTAGGTAACGCTTTGCCGCAGGAACTTGCAAAAATGCTACACTTGCATTTGCTAAACTGTTTTGACCATCTTGGTTGCCATTGAAAATCCGAAAACATACTTCAAGGGCCCGAGGGCTTCTTTTCCGGTAGCTACAAAACCCAACCGTTCATATAAAGCTCTCGCTTTTGGGTTTGTATCAATAACGTCCAACCTTATTTCAGTTTTCCCCAGTTTTTCCGCTTCCGCAAAAATCGCATAAAGTAACTTGGTTCCGATGCCTTTGCCGCGTTCGCCGTCGGCTACTGCAATGCCATCCATCAACAAAACATGATCTTCTAAATCTCGTTCCAAGACTGATAAAATCAACCCGCGCCATAAAGCCCCGAACCAACCATAAATTTTGGCAAGGTCTGAAAGCTCTCCGCCTACCATTGCGCCAGATGCCGTTTTAAATCCGGCCAATCCAAGAAGTTTTGTGCCATTGTCATCTATTGCGCATATGGCATGAGTTGGGTCGACAACAAGTTCGACAAAGGCAGTACCCTTGCCAGTCCTGCCAAGAATTCCACCGATTTTACCTTCGAATGCAGCAAAATACAGCTCTGCTGTAGAGCGTCTAAGCGATGGTGGAAATCCTTTTTGAATTTTCATAAGCACCTATTTTTGAAGCCAATATCGATTTAGAATCTCAATCACTTTTCTTCGGATTGACCCGAATATTCAAGTCACGCAACTGCGCTGCCGACACGCCAGAAGGTGCGCCCATAAGCAAATCTTGCGCCTGCTGGTTCATCGGGAACATGGTGATTTCACGCAAGTTCTTCGCGCCAACCAGCAACATGATGATGCGGTCAACACCTGCAGCCATTCCACCATGAGGCGGCGCGCCATATTGGAAGGCGCGATACAAACCGCCGAAGCGATCAATCACGGTCTGTTTGTCGAGGCCTGCGATTTCAAAGGCTTTGACCATGGTTTCCGGCAAGTGGTTACGAATACCACCAGAGGCGATTTCAAACCCGTTACAAACCAAATCATATTGATAGGCTTTTAGCGCCAATTGCTTTTCTGGCGTATCAGCCGCATCCAGTGCATCCTTGCCCCCTTGAGGCATAGAGAATGGGTTATGGGCAAACTCTACCGACTTGTTGTCTTCGTCCCACTCATAGAAGGGGAAGTCTACAATCCAACAAAGTTCAAAACGGTCTTGATCAATCAAGCCAGCTTCTTCAGCTGCCTTGTTGCGGGCGTGACCAGCAAAGGTAGCAAATTTTTTCGGGTCGCCTGCCGCAAAGAATACAGCATCGCCAACTTCAAGACCTAGCTGATTGCGGATCGCTTCAGAGCGTTCTTCACCAATGTTTGTTGCGATTGGGCCGGCGGCGTTGAACACACCTTCAAGCTCGCGCCAGAAAATATAACCCATGCCCGGCTGGCCTTCACCTTGAGCCCAAGAATTCATTCGGTCACAATGTTTACGGCTACCAGCCCCTTTAACAGGGATTGCCCAAACTTCGTTCTTTGCGTCTGCATCCAAGATGCCAGCAAAAACTTTAAATCCTGAGCCGCGGAAATGTTCAGAAACATTCTGCATTTCAATCGGGTTACGCAAATCTGGTTTGTCAGAACCATAAATGCGGATCGCATCATCATAAGCGATACGGCGGAATTCCTGAGTAACAGGCTTGCCTTCGGCAAACTCTTCAAAGACAGAGCGAATTACCGGCTCCATGGTCGAAAGAATATCGTCTTGCTCGACAAAGCTCATTTCCAAATCCAGTTGATAAAACTCGCCCGGCAATCGGTCTGCGCGAGGATCTTCATCACGGAAGCAAGGCGCGATCTGGAAATACCGATCAAAACCGGACATCATGATCAACTGCTTATATTGCTGAGGCGCCTGTGGCAGTGCGTAAAAATCGCCATGATGGATACGCGAAGGAACCAAAAAGTCCCGCGCGCCTTCTGGCGAAGACGCTGTCAAAATTGGCGTTGCGAATTCGGTAAACTCCGCATCGTTCATCCGTTTGCGCATATCAGCGATAATACGTGTGCGCTGCATTATGTTTTTGTGAAGCGTTTCGCGGCGCAAATCGAGGAAGCGATATTTCAAGCGCGTATCTTCAGGATAGTCTGGCTCGCCAAATACTGGCAGAGGAAGCTCTTCAGCTTTAGACAGGATTTCAATATCGCGGGCGAAAATTTCAATCTCGCCCGTTGGCAGATTCTTATTAGCTGTTTCAGCAGTTCTGGCTTTGACTTCGCCATCAACTTTAATGACCCATTCGCTACGAACCAATTCGGCAACATTAAAGGCCGCGCTATCAGGATCAGCAACAACTTGTGTCAGGCCATAATGGTCGCGCAAATCGATGAAAAGAACGCCGCCATGGTCACGTACCCGATGCACCCAGCCGGACAAGCGAATGGACTGGCCTACATGGTCTTTACGAAGTTCATCACAGCGATGGCTGCGGTAGCGGTGCATGGTCATGGTTATCTCGAAAACATCTATCAGGAATGAAGGTTGGAACGGTCGGGAATCTTCTGATTTCCTATACCGTCAATTCGACGGGACAAACACATTTCATGCCTGATTTGTCAAGGATGTTGTGGGTTTTGGGCGGCTCCTGTATTTTCCCCAAACACGGACAACCTTTTTCTTGAAGTAAAACAGCTCTTTTATATACGCATATTTTGTTTGATTTCGACCAATTGCCAAAGCCTTTCAAATATGGTTTTAATTGAGCAATTGTCCGGTCTCCCGGAAACCTAAAAAGGTTGTAAATGAATATTATTACGCAGACTGCAGAACTTCGCTCCGTATGTGATCACATTGCAAATAGTGACTTTGTTACCGTTGATACGGAATTTTTAAGAGAATCAACTTTCTGGCCTGAGCTTTGTCTTATTCAGGTCGCTACGCCAAACAGCAATGGTGGCGAAGCCTATATCATAGACCCGCTGGCGAACGGCATTGATCTGGCTCCCTTCTTTGATCTGATGGCCGATGAAAGCGTGGTAAAAGTTTTCCATGCGGCCCGCCAAGATATCGAAATCATTTACAAACTCGGCAATTTAATTCCCCATCCAGTATTTGATACTCAAGTTGCTGCCATGGTTTGCGGATTTGGTGATAGTATTTCTTATGATCAATTGGTGTTTAAAATCACCGGTGCATCCGTTGACAAGTCTTCCAGGTTTACGGATTGGAAGCGCCGACCGCTCAGCGAAAAGCAATTGGACTATGCGATTGCCGATGTGACCCATTTGCGCAAAGTTTATCAATCGCTTAAAGCCAACTTGGAAGAACAGGACCGCGCCCATTGGGTCAGCGAGGAAATGGATGTGCTCACTTCCGTTGAGACCTATGACATGCCGCCAGAAAACGCTTGGCGTCGATTGAAACTCAGAGTTCGCAAACCCCGTGATTTGATGATGCTGAAACGCCTTGCGGAATGGCGCGAGAATGAAGCCCAGAAGAATGACGTGCCTCGCGGGCGCATTATCAAAGATGAGGCGATTTACGAAGTGTCTGGCAATCCGCCGAGAAGCGTTGAAGATTTGGATAAATATCGCGGCCTTTCCCGTGGCTTTGATAAAAACCGTTGGGGAACGGCCATTGTCGGCGTTGCGGCTGAAGTATTTGCTATGACCAAAGAGCAATTGCCTAAATTGCCTCGTCCCGTTCAGGCGCCGGAAGGGTGTTCTGCCGCAAGTGAAATGCTGAAACTATTGCTTAAACTGGTTGCCGAGCAAAATGGCGTAGCTGCAAAGATCATTGCCACAGTCGACGAGTTGGAAAAAATTGCCGCCGACGACAATGCGGATGTGATGGCACTGAAAGGCTGGCGAAGAACTGTTTTCGGCGCAAAGGCCTTACGCCTTAAACATGGTAAAATCGCTATTTCTTACCAAAATAGAAAAATCGTTATGGTGGACTTGGAGCCTATCCTTGCTAGCCAAGCAGCTGAATAATCCAAAATCGTTAGATTTTCGTTTGGCTAGAATGGGTTATTCTTCGACCACAACACTGATATCGAAGCAAGACTCTTTGGATAGTTGCTTAACCCGCTCGGCGGGTCGCTCGCCCCATAAATCAGCAAGCTCGTTTGGCAAGATCAAGTCAGCTTTGTTATCTTTGGTCCACCTCAATTTAATCTTTGGCAAAACACCGGATGTGGATGCCGAGAAGAGATACAACACGCGAAACAGCGCTGATAAAAGACGTGCTTTTTTCTTCACATCAGAACCCGCTAAATCAGCGATTTTAGGCTCGCCAACCTTGGAGGAAAGACCCTGATATCTGTGATAGCTCGCGATTGCGAGATAGGCGCGACCCTCATGGTTTATGCCTACAAAGCCAGCATTGGAAATAACCTCCAATGCTTGTTGTGCTCTAAAGTCTGGGTGGGCGCGCCAACCGATATCAGCAAGATAACATGCCGCAAGGCGATAACGCCGCTCATTTTCTGTTTCGACAACGCCCAATTCCGCAAAAGCTAAGCCAGTCCATTCCGCCAATTCCACACAGTGTTTTGGGGAGCGCGCGCGCAAGATTGACAAATCACGCGCAGCGACAAGCAACGAGTCTTTCTTTTGCTCGCGCTTGGACAAGCGGGAATACAAGAACCCTTCCCTAACGCCCAGCGATGACATGGCTATTTTTGTCGGTTCATAGCGCTGAATAATTTCGGCCAATACTGCCGCGCCATAGGGCAATAATTCGCGGCGGTTCTTAGATACTGCGCCCATGCCGCTGATATCATTGCCATCTTTTGCAGCTACCTTCTCACAAAACCGCAACATCTCTTCTGCATCGATTTCATAATCATGGACTGCAGCAAGAGGATAATCATGGTTGGCAATGTGCAATTTGCCGAGCGAGCGCCAGGTACCACCTACGGCGAAAAAGGTTCGTTCTTCTCCAGGCCATTCAACGGAAGATTGGCGAATATGCTCTTGAGCAATTTTTTTCGCTTCATCGATGGAACCTTCCGCCAATTCCCGAAGGCGCAAGCCGCCTAAAGGAAGCGTGATCCCCTCGCCGGGATTTCGGTCAATACCGATCAACTCGAGCGATCCACCGCCGAGGTCTCCTGCGATGCCAGATGGTTTGTGAAAACCGCTTTTAATACCAAGCCCGGAATACCAAGCTTCCATTTCACCGGTTAACAACTCAACATCATTGCCAGTGATTTTGCGAACTTGATCTATGAAATCCGGACCATTTTTGGCGTCTCTTGCAGCTGCCGTTGCCAAAATATGAACTTGATCTACATGGGTCTGCCGTTGAAGCGCCACAAACCTGCGCAATGCGCGTAGTGCGCGTTCAACGGCTACCTCATTCAGTTTACCGGTTGCGACCAAGCCTTCACCAAGACCGCAAAGTATTTTCTCGTTAAACAAAACTGCAGGTGCCCTAGTCTGGCCTTCATAAATGACCTGACGCACCGAGTTCGAGCCTATATCGACAACAGCAATAGGCTTACGCTGTTGCAACCGCCCTTGCCCGAGGGACAGGCCTTTTGCTTTTTTACTGGAGGAACTGTTCTGCGAAGTTTTTGGGAGCGTCATCTTTAAGAGATTCCCCTCGCCCGGAAAGGCTTGGATTGGTCATAAAATAGCGTTGTGCGCTAAAAGACTCGGTTTCGTTTCCTGGCACAATCCTTCTCGACTTTCCCGTCGGCAGGATTTCCCAACTTTGCTCATTGTCTATCAAATTCGCAACCATGATCTGGTCCAGAACCTGACGGCGAACCGTCTCAGTTTCCAGTTTGACCATCACCTCGACACGGCGGTCTAGATTACGCGGCATTAAATCTGCTGAGCCCACATATACAATTGCATCCTTCGAAGGCAACCCGCCGCCATTGCCAAAACACAATATTCTGGAGTGCTCCAGAAACCTGCCGACGATGGAACGCACATGAATATTCTCCGAAAGCCCCTGCACATTGGGGCGCAAGCAGCATATTCCGCGTATAATGAGGTCAACTCTCACACCGGCCAGGCTTGCCCGATACAAGCCGTCAATAATGACAGGATCCACCAGTGAATTCATTTTGAACCAGATACTACCTTTTTTGCCAGCTTTGGCATGAGCGATTTCTTCGTCGATATGCTGCAATATTCGGTTTTTCAGATGGTTTGGTGAAATTGCCAACGTCTTGAGTTCTTCTGGCTCAGCATAACCCGTAAGATAATTAAACACTTGCGCCACATCGCGCGCAACTTTCGGGTTGGCCGTAAAATAGGAAAGGTCAGTATAAATTCGCGCTGTAATCGGGTGGTAATTGCCTGTGCCAATATGGATGTAATTAACCAGCTTTCCTTCTTCACGGCGCACTACCTGGCTTAATTTCGAATGGGTTTTCCATTCAACAAAACCAAAGACCACTTGCACGCCCGCCCGCTCAAGATCGCGCGCCCAACGAATATTGGCTTCCTCATCAAAACGAGCTTTCAATTCCACAAGCGCAGTAACGGATTTCCCCTGTTCAGCGGCGGCTATCAACGCAGCGACAATCGGCGAGTCGTTCGATGTTCGGTAAAGTGTTTGTTTAATCGCTACAACTTCAGGATCATTTGCTGCCTGACGGATATACTGGACGACAACATCAAAAGATTCATATGGATGATGAACAATGATATCTTTTTGACGAATTGCAGCAAAGCAATCTCCGTTCATTTCACGAACTCGTTCTGGATATCGCGGAATATAGGTATCAAACTTTAATTCAGGACGTTCTACGGAAACAATTTCCGACAGGCTATGAAGCGCCAACATGCCGCCAAGTACGGCAATTTGTGTGGCATCATTGGCGAGTTCCTCGCGAACAAATTTCTGCAGGCTCACAGGCATGCCATTATCGATTTCAAGACGAATGACCGAACCACGGCGACGGCGTTTAAGAGCTGTTTCAAAGGTGCGAACGATGTCTTCCGCTTCTTCTTCCATCTCGATATCCGAGTCGCGAATAACTCTAAAATTGCCAGACCCTGCCACTGCATAGCCGTGAAACAATTTGCCAATGAAAAGCCCAACAACTTCCTCAATGGATATGAAGATCGTTTTTTTGTCTCTGCGCTCTGGCATTTTTATGAACCGCTGCATGCCTGACGGTAACCGCAAAAGCGCAGGCATTGGCTCGCCATCTCGCAAGCATTTCAAGTCAAAGACCAAGGCACTGCCAAGGTTTGGAATGAACGGAAACGGATGTGCCGGATCAATGGAGAGCGGCGTTAAAACTGGAAAAATCGACTCCATGAAATAGTCTTCAAGCCAAGCAATATCTGCTTTTTTTAATTCTCTTGGATGGGCTATGATAATCCCTGCATCTTCCAGCAATTCATCCAAAATGCTCCAAACGGTTTGTTGGTCATCTTGAAGTTTCGAAACAGCATCTGAAACAGCTGCCAACTGCTCCTTAGGCGTCAATCCATCTGGAGATTTTAATTCAATCCCTTGTCGTATTTGGCTGATTAATCCAGCCACACGAACCATCATGAATTCATCAAGATTATTGGCTGAAATGGAGAGAAACCTGACGCGCTCCAAAAGCGGATTTGCCATGTTCTCTGCTTCTTCAAGCACACGCCTGTTAAACTCGAGCCAGGATAGCTCCCGGTTTACAAATCGGGATGGATTTTCGAATATATCATCGAATGCGCGCGCTGGTCCGGAAACAGACAAGCTTTCCAGCGACACAGGCGCATTATCAAATTTGGCTTCAACGTCGATTTTCATAGATGTATCATAAGCCATTCTCAAACGCTTTGTCTCAAACAAAATAGAACAGCGGTTAATTGAAATTCAACATCAAGTTTGCAGCTTTTCTTCGATGATTTGATAAGCATTTAATTTAGAGGTGGCTGGCAGATAGCTATGTTGAAACCGCAATCAGGTAAAAGTCAGGAAATTCCCAATGCCGTCAAAGCCTCGCTGGCCATAGCGCGATTGATTTTTCTGTGGCGGGCCAAGGCCTCTTTGTCTAGCCAATCAACCAGAGAACCTGCAATCTCCATAGACCGTTCCATTCGATTAACCAGATAGTCAATCACCGCAGGAGAGACCTCCAATTGGCGATCTGCAAATAGTTTGAACATCAACCCCGATAACAAAGCATCATCAGGCTCTTGCAATTCTACGATATGGGCAAGCTTTAGGCGTGACAGCAAATCCGGCAATTTTACCGCCCAAGAAGATGGAAAGCTTCGGCTGGTAATCAACAAGAATTTGCCATGGGCGCGCGCTTGGTTGATGGCATGGAATAATGCTTCTTCATCCAATTTGGTATTGCCAGCATCCTCTAATACCAGACTGTGTGTCTTTGCAATATCTGGGTGCCGCGCCAATTCATCCATCAACATAATTTCAGCATTGGATAGGCCTGCCCAAACACGCGCAAGATGGGTTTTACCTGAACCAATTGGCCCAGCTAGAATGACGATATTTGAAGGCCAATCCGGCCAGCGGTCCACCAGATCAACAGCCAACTGATTGGATGGACTTTCCAACAAGTCCTCTCTGGAAATGCTGGGCTCAACAGGCAGCGCCAAGGGTATTTGGCCGTTGTCAGATTTTGGTTTTTGCATGGCGTTCTATCAAGCCTGCGAAGGCGGTTTGGGATCATCAAGCGCATCCATACCGCTGGTGTAAAGATCGCTCTCAAGGTAACGACCAAGAGCAAACCTGACGATAACACCAACAGCGGCAGCGGCAGGGACGGCGATCATCATGCCGACAAATCCAAATAGCGAGCCAAAGGCAAACAGCGCAAACATGAGCCAAACTGGATGCAACCCAACGCTTTGTCCAACCATTTTGGGCTGAAGGACATTGCCTTCCAAAAACTGGCCGACGGCAAATATCATCACCACCAAACCAATGGGGAAATAGTCCGGCCAGAATTGAACCAATGCAACGCCAAGGGCCAAGACCAGACCGGTGAGCGAGCCAACGTAAGGAATAAATGAAATTAGACCAGATACTAGACCGATCAACAGGCCAAAATTCAATCCGGCAATCGTCAGCGATATTCCGTAAAAAAGACCAAGCACCAGACACAAACTGCCTTGCCCGCGAATAAAGCCTGCTACAGATTTGTCGATGTCTGAAAAAATCTCTCTCACGACAGGGCGTTGTTTCAACGGAAGCCAACCATCAATCTTGGCGACCATTTTGTCCCAGTCATAGAGCATGTAAAAAGCAACGACAGGAGTAACGACAAGCAATGAAATGATATTCAAGAGAGATTTTCCAGATGCCCAAATTTGTTGCAGAATAGTAGAAACAAATCCAGCCCCCTGTTTTAATATCTCGTTCAAATTGTCTTGAATGGATTTGCCTTCTATGCCAATTATATCTCGCAGCCAGGTGCTTTCTGTAGACGCAATGATCGATTGCAAACGGCTTACCAAACTCGGCAG
This sequence comes from Nitratireductor sp., assembly GCA_017854535.1. Lineage (GTDB taxonomy): Bacteria > Pseudomonadota > Alphaproteobacteria > Rhizobiales > Rhizobiaceae > Salaquimonas. The sequence continues at coordinate 45,246 of JAFMHL010000013.1, read as the reverse complement.
TCGTTCCATTAATCCCGAAAATTGCGATGCCAGTATAGGAATAAGGATCATTAGCGATAAAATGAAAATAATCACAAATGAAAGCGTAATAATCGAGGTGGCAATTATGCGTGATATGCCCCATTTTTCGAGTATATCGGCTACTGGATCGAGGAAATAGGCAAGGGCCATTCCTGCTATGAATGGCAGCAAAATATCTTTGAACAACCAAATGAAGCCGAAAAATAGCGCGGTTGTCACAAACCAGAATATCAATTGCCGTTTTACGTGGGCTGCTTCATTTTGGTTCATTCGCAACGTCCTGCTTTTGTAATTGAATACATAGGGGTGTTTAACCACTACAAGGGTTCCAAGCAAGACTTCTATATCCATGTTGTTCTAATCAATCCGTTGATAAGGACGCTTTCGACTTGCCTTGTGGATAGGTTCAGAGCTAATCAGCAGTCATTAAGGCCGCTACAGGCACAGACAAGATTTAGGCCAATGACAAGGATTTCAAATTGACCAAAAAAGATGGAATTAGTTACGCCGATGCTGGCGTTGATATTGATGCCGGAAATGCTTTGGTTGATGCCATAAAACCTGCGGTGCGCTCAACACGCCGCCCTGGTGCGGATGGTGAGATTGGCGGTTTTGGCGGATTGTTCGATCTAAAAGCTGCAGGCTTTAAAGATCCTGTTCTCGTTGCTGCCAATGATGGTGTGGGCACAAAGCTCAAAATTGCCATTGATGCAGGCAAACATGACACAGTCGGCATCGATTTGGTTGCGATGTGCGTGAATGACCTCATCGTGCAAGGGGCAGAACCGTTGTTTTTTCTCGACTACTTCGCAACAGGCAAACTAGAGATTGCCGCTGCTGCTAGCGTTGTTGAAGGCATTGCTGAAGGGTGCAGACAGGCAGGCTGTGCGCTTATTGGCGGGGAAACTGCCGAGATGCCAGGTATGTATGCCAAAGGCGACTATGATCTGGCTGGCTTTGCCGTTGGTGCTGCAGAACGCGGTACTTTGTTGCCAAGCAAGGATATCAGCGCAGGTGATGTCATTCTGGGGCTGGCATCTTCCGGTGTTCATTCGAATGGCTATTCATTCGTTAGAAAACTGGTCGAGATGTCAGGAATTGCATGGGACGCTCTAGCTCCGTTTGATGACAGTAAAACTCTTGGTGACGCGCTCTTAATGCCAACGAAAATCTATGTAAAACCACTATTAGCAGCTATTCGCGAAACATCCGCGATTAAAGCAATGGCCCATATCACTGGTGGCGGGTTTACAGAGAATATTCCCCGCGTATTGCCGAAACATCTTGCTGCCAAAATTGATCTCAACTCAGTAAAACTTCCCCCTGTTTTCCAGTGGCTTCGCGCTACTGGGAATATTGCGCAAAAAGAGATGCTGAAAACGTTCAATTGCGGAACTGGCATGATCGTTGTTGTTGCCTCTGACAATGTTGAAGCTGTAAAAGCAGTTTTAAAACGCGAAGGCGAAACAGTTTGTGTGCTTGGAACCTTGATCGCGCGCGAAGCGGATGCCGTAAATTATGACGGACAATTGAAATGAGCGATATTCGGCCTGAAACCAAACAGGCGCAGGCTAGAAAGAAAGTTCTGGTTCTGTTTTCAGGACGCGGCTCGAATATGGCTAGCTTGATTGCGGCGAGCATGGCAGCGGATTATCCAGCCATCATCACCCATGCGATAACCAATGTTCCAGATGCCGGCGGGCTAGAGATTGCCGAGCGCCACGGTATTTCTTCCAAGGTTTTGGACCACAAAGAATTTGATACCAGAGAAGCCCATGAGCAAGCGCTTGTTGAATTGATAAATGCAGAAAAGCCTGATCTCATTTGCTTGGCTGGGTATATGCGCATTCTGACAGACAAATTCGTCAAGCAATATCGAGGCAAAATTCTCAATATACATCCTAGCCTACTCCCTGCATTCAAAGGCGTTGACACCCATCATCGGGCGCGATTGGCTGGTGTGAGAATCCATGGCGCCAGTGTTCATTTTGTCGATGAAACGCTAGATGGTGGACAGATTATTGCGCAAGCGGCGGTCCCCGTTGAGCAAAATGATGATGATGAAAGCTTGGGCGCGCGGGTATTGGAAGCGGAACATCGTTTATACCCTCATGCACTGGAACTTGTTGCATCTGGAAAAGTGCGGCTAAGCGGTTCGCGTATTGTCGTTTCTAATTCAAACAAGAGTACTATGGGCGGCACATTGTTTTCACCTTCTATCGAAGCGAAGAAGTATATCCGCTAATCGTTTTCGTCGCGGATTTTATGCAACCAAGCACTGGAACTTTCTATGAATTATCGCCACGAATTCCATGCAGGCAATTTTGCCGACGTGTTTAAGCATATTGTTCTTGCGCGCATGATTGAACACTTCAAAGCGAAAGACAAAGCGTTTAGGGTAATCGATACCCATGCAGGTTCTGGAAACTACGTTTTGCCACCTGCAGACCAGCGCAATCATGCGGGAAAACCGCCTGAATGGGTGGATGGAATTGGCCGTTTGGTCAACTGGAAGCCATCCAAAATTGTTGGAGAACATCTGGCGCCCTATCTTAATGCTGTCTTTGGCGATGATGGCCAGGAATGGGATTTGCAATATCCCGGTTCGCCCCTTTTGGCTTACAAAGTGATGCGAAAACAAGACAGATTGTCAGCTAGCGAACTATACCCGCCTGCATATGATGCTTTGAAAAAGCTTTTTGCCGGAAACTTTCAAGCCAAGATTTTTGATCTTGATGGGTGGTTAATTCCCGGCTCCCATATTCCCCCGAAAGAAAAACGCGGATTAATGATGATTGATCCCCCGTTTGAGATTGAAGGTGACTTTTGGCGTATGGCTCAGGCTGTGACAGAAGCCAGTAAGAGATGGGCGGGTGGAACCGTTGCCCTTTGGTATCCGTTAAAACATCGCCCTGAACTTCAGGGTTTCAAAAATCTCTTGGTCGAGCGGGAAATCTCAAATCTACTTTGTCTTGAATTGCAAATCGACGGGCCAGGTGTTGTCCCCAAACTCTTTGGGTGTGGGATGATTATTCGCAATGCGCCGTATAAACTACAAGGCGAAATGGAAACAATCTTGAGGGAACTTAGTCCTCTTTTGGCTGCAAGTCCAAATTCAGCAAGCTGGTCTATCAAACGCCTGACAGAAGAATAGATGTGCTGCGAGAGTTGGTTTTCAATTAACTGCTGAAAACATTCCAACCTGTTTTTTGAACCAGCATTTCCAATGCCAATCTGCCAAGCTTCGAGTTGCCATTGTGATCAAGTCCAGGTGACCAGACGGCAACGGATGCTTTTCCTGGCACGATAACAAGTATTCCACCGCCGACGCCGCTCTTTCCGGGGAGCCCAACGCTAAAGGCGAAATCGCCGATTCAACATAATGGCCGCATGTCATCATGATCGCGTTTACACGGCGCACCCTGATTGGCGGGATCACTTTTTCAGATGTCAGCGGATTAATGCCGCCATTTGCCAAAAACAATCCAGCCTTTGCCAATTGCGTACAACTCATGGCAATCGCACATTGATGGAAATATACACCCAAAGCCTCATCTACCGGGTTTTGAAGATTGCCAAAGGCGCGCATGTAATTTGCCAAGGCCCTATTTCGAAAACCAGTGTCCGTTTCAGATTGAGCGACATCTTTGTCCACAAAGATCGTATCATCATCTGTCAGACCTCGGATGAACCGCAAGATTTCTGCAATGGTTTCTTTTGGTTGATGCCCTGCAAGCACAATATCAGATGTCACTATCGCGCCAGCATTGATGAATGGATTGCGCGGAATGCCCTTTTCTTGCTCAAGCTGGATGATGGAATTAAACGCTGTTCCAGATGGCTCGCGCCCAACGCTTTTCCACAGATCATCTCCAACTTTGCCTAAGGCCATTGTCAGCATGAAAACCTTTGAAATGCTCTGAATCGAAAAACTGATATCTGCATCGCCTGCGGAATAGGCTTTCCCGTCGACTGTTGCGACGGATATGCCAAAGTTCTTCGGATCAGCCTTTGCAAGCTCTGGAATATAATCTGCCACCTTTCCGCGATCGGTATGGGAATTAAGTTCCGCAGCGATTTCATTTAAAAGCAATTGCATATCAAGCATTGGTATTCCAAGAATCTTCGACGGTGAGCTCAACTTCCTTAATCTCTGGACCTGCCGTAGTTTATTTAGAGTAAATTCACCACCGGCAAATTGAACTGATTACCAGAGCGCGCCCAAGCCAACTATTGTTTTGCACTTGAATTGAGTTTGGGTATGCTCCAAGCTCAAACAAATGCACTGAAACTGAATTGAGATACTGGATCCATGGCTTTCACACGAGAAAACAAAGCAACCACCATAACATTTAGTTCCACCAATTCTGCACGCATGGTCGCTGGGTTTATTTTGATATGTCTTATTGCCTTTATGTTCACTGGTCCTGCCCAAGCCTTCAGTTTCACTTTTTCTCCGCAGATACCTGAATGTAGCGATCCAAAAGTGGAAGCGCGCATCTTCAAAGACTTTAGATGGGCCGAGAAAAAGACCTGGCAACGGGGCGTTTATCTGGTTTCCATGAGCAGACTACATGAACACCGCACTGTGCTTCACGAAGGTTCAATTGTGACGCGCCGTTATTGTATGGCCCACGCACATCTATCAAACGGTAAAAAGCGCTCACTATATTACATGATCAATGACCGCGGCGGTTTTGCTGGCGTTACTTGGAAAGTAACCCATTGCATAATCGGGCTTGATCCTTGGAAAAATCACGATGGCAACTGTCTAGCTATTAGATAACCAATTTCGCCTTAGTAATTTATTTAAACGCTTGGTTTAAAGTTCGCGGCTTAGATTTAGAACATTGATTCTGAAAACACCGAAGGACATTATCATGGTATTTGGCAGCGTTCCAAAAATCCCAGTTGTACGGCATATCCGGTCTACTTCCATTGCTGACGATATTGATTTTGAAGTCAAAGGCTTGGAGACCCAATTTGTTGAGGTAGAACTTGATCCTGGCGAGTCAGCCATTGCTGAGGCAGGGTCGATGATGTTCAAAGATGCCAATATTGAAATGACGACGGTTTTTGGTGATGGTTCGCATCAAGAAAGCAATGGATTTCTTGATAAGCTTGTTGGCGCAGGTAAACGATTAATCACTGGCGAAAGCCTGTTTACCACCGTTTTTACACACCAAGGACACGGCAAAGCACGCGTAGCTTTTGCTGCCCCCTATCCCGGTCATATTCTTGCACTCAAACTGGATGAGTTGGACGGTCGTTTGGTCTGCCAGAAAGATGCATTCCTATGTGCCGCCAAGGGCGTATCGCTAGGAATTGAGTTTCAACGCCGGATTATGACAGGGCTGTTTGGCGGTGAGGGTTTTATCATGCAACGCCTTGATGGTGATGGATGGGTGTTTGTTCATGTGGGCGGCACGACTGTTGAAAGAATTCTGGCGCCCGGCGAAGAATTGCATGTCGATACTGGCTGCGTGGCGGCCTATACTGGCGACATTGATTTCGACCTTGTACGCGCTGGTTCCATCAAATCCATGATTTTTGGCGGCGAAGGGGTTTTCTTTGCAAAATTGACTGGCCCCGGCAAAGTATGGATACAATCCCTGCCATTCTCGCGCCTGGCTGGACGTATGCTTCAAGCAGCACCGCAACGCGGCGGTTCCAAAGGCGAAGGCTCTGTCTTGGGTAGCTTGGGCAATCTTTTAGACGGTGACAACAGATAATATACAAGCAGTGGGAATACACCCACTGCTTGTATTGGCGATCTTAAAACTTGACACCGACACCCAGTTTCAGGCCGTGGCCGTCTATGTCTGCATTTGTCGATCCAGCTCCAAGGTTAAACTTTTCCTTGCTGTAATCAGTGTAATCATATTCCAACCGACCGGAAATCCGATCGGTAAACTGTCGCTCGACACCTGCGCCAACCGTCCATCCGGTTAGCCAATTCGAGTCAGATCCTGTAGCATCTGTAAGTTCCAGTTGTGTCGCTGATACACCAGCCAAACCGTAAACCAGATTTTGCTCGAAGGCATATCCCATCCTTGCACGCAAAGATGTTTCCCAATCCTGTTCGGCTTTAATGCCATCATTGGTCTGGCTTTCACCTGAGTAACCGCCAAACCACTCTATTCCGCCAATGATCGAGTTACCCAAAGCCTGATTAATCCCCACATATCCACCAACCTCTTTTTGAGAATTGAGATCTATATCGCCTGATCCCATCACTCCAACGCTTTTCCAATCCAATCCGCCATAAAGACCGAGATATACACCATTCCATATGGAACTATTGGCAACTGGATCAAACTGAGGCTCAATCAGTTGAGTGCCTGTGTCGGTTGATAGATCAGCAGCAGTCGCAACTCCTGTTGAAGTTATGGTGGTAAGAGAGATGATTGTCAGGGATGTCAAAATGTTTTTCATAAGAGTAATCCTCATTTTCCGCTGCACTCTGAATGAATGACAATTCAGGCGAAGTTTTTGAGGAAGCGTGTCGGGAAAAAGGCGAATTTCAGGCAGATATGGCAAGCTGGCATTGCCACAATTTATTCAACCCGTTCGATTTCTTCCTTTTCAATACTAGGACAAACTAGAAATTTTCGTTCATTTTCGGTTGACATTAAATCGAGAGAAAAACCCCTAAAGGGGTTTAAATCAGCAATCTGTCAGCATATATGACGTGCTCAATCTCATTTGCCTGGCGTTATCTTTTGTACGTCACGTGGCGTTATTTATTTATAGAGATATCCTGCTATGGAATTTTTTTGGTTGGCTCTGGGCCTTGCTCTTCTCGTTTTTGGCGGTGATGCGCTTGTAAAGGGTGCCGTAGGTCTTGCGGAAAAGCTGGGCATTCCTACTCTTATTATCGGCCTTACGATTGTTGCCTTTGGAACTTCTGCTCCAGAACTTTTTATCTCAATTAAAGCTGCATTAGGCGGCGCTCCAGGCATTGCGATTGGTAATGTTATCGGCTCGAACATCGCCAATGTATTGTTGGTTATGGGCATCCCCGCAATGATTGCAGCATCAAGATGCGATGATACTGGCATAGGCCGCAACATGGCGGTCATGATCGGATTTACACTTATTTTTATTGCAATGCTGCTGGACGGCAATTTGACCCGTTTTGAAGGCATGGTTCTCATTGCTTTGTTGCTATTGTTTATTGGCGACCAAATACGCACAGCAAGAAAATCCAAAAGCGCTGCCGCAGCCGTTTCGGAAGAAGTGCCGGATCATCCAACTTCCAATCTTTTGATCGCAGGCTATCTGATTGGTGGTCTGGCACTACTTCCATTAGGAGCAGAACTGACCGTCAATGCAGCCACGATCATAGCTAAAAGCTGGGGCGTGTCAGATGCTGTTATTGGCCTAACCATAGTTGCCATTGGCACCTCCTTGCCTGAGCTTGCGACCTCTGTGATGGCAACCATTCGCGGCACTTCATCTTTGGCAATCGGCAATGTTGTTGGCTCCAATATTTTCAACATTGGTTCGATTATGGGTATTGCAACGGTGATAAGCCCTATGGATGTAGACCCGCATTTTCTGACCCACGATGTTTGGGTGATGCTGGGCTGTGCGATCATTGTTGCGATCCTTGCCCATTGGAAGATGAAAATTGGTAAGCGCGTAGGGGTTGCCATGCTATCGGCCTACGCCATCTATATTGGGGTAGCTTTTTCTTTTTAGGAACGCCCATTGATGGACATAGTCAAAAATCAGTATTCTGCCGCCAAGAATGCCCTAATCACAGGTTCGTCCAAACGCATTGGTAGCGCAATCGCAAAGTCGCTTGCCAAGCGCGGTACCAATATTATTGTTCATCATTTCAGCTCCCATACAGACGCAGAAGCCCTCTGCGCTGAAATAAGAGAAATGGGCGTTAAAGCCGAGCCCATTTCAGCAGACTTGTCCAATCCATCAGAAACCAGAAGATTGTTTAAGGAGGCAATAGAGAAGTTTGGGGCGATTGATCTCGTTGTGAATAATGCATCCATTTTTGAACCAGATAGTGTTTTGGAATTGGATGATGCCTTATGGGCGGCCCATTTCTCCGTCCATCTACAAGCGCCAGCAATTCTTGCCAGCGAAATGGCAAAGCAGTCAGATTTGAAAGATGGTCTCATCGTTAATATGATCGACCAGCGGGTCAAAAACCTCAACCCAATGTTTTTTTCTTACACGCTTTCAAAATCCGCGCTTTGGACAGCAACGCAGACCATGGCTCAGGAACTTGCCCCAAGGATTAGGGTAAACGGCATTGGTCCCGGCCCTACCTTGGCGAATAAAAGACAAGACCCTTCTGATTTTGAAAAACAAATCGATGGATTGCTGTTAAAACGCGGACCTGATCTGGAAGAATTCGGCGATACGATTGCATGGCTATGGCGATCAAAATCGGTAACAGGACAAATGATAGCGCTGGATGGCGGGCAACATCTTGGATGGCAAACCCCAGATGTGAATGGTGTGCGGGAATAGCTTTGTGCGAATCTAAATCACCGCTTATAGTCTTGTCATGAATGATACGCCTGCAAAAAAACCTGACCTGTCGATTACGACTGGCGATGCCATTGAATGGGAAGAAACGAACAGTTTCAGTTCCGTTACATCAGAGGCGCGCCTAAAGGGCAGCGAGGTTATAGCAGAATTTGTGAAACATCTGCCAAATTCGCCCGGTGTATATCGCATGTTCAACGAAAAAGCCGATGTGCTTTATGTTGGTAAAGCCAAAAGCCTGAAAAAACGCGTTTCGTCCTATGCCAAATCGGGCGGCCATTCGAACCGAATTGCCCGCATGATTGGCGAAACGGTAAACATGGAATTTGTTCGCACAAGAACAGAGACAGAAGCCCTATTGCTTGAGGCAAATCTAATCAAGCGTCTGCGGCCAAGATATAATGTTCTGCTGCGCGATGATAAAAGCTTCCCCTATATTGTTGTAACCGATGACCACGCTGCCCCTGCTATATTCAAGCACCGCGGGGCAAGGCTAAAGACGCGAAAATATTTTGGCCCTTTCGCCAATGCTGGCGCGGTTAATCGCAGCATCAACGCCATGCAGCGAGCCTTTTTGATCCGCACCTGCACCGACAGTGTTTACGAAAGTCGCACGCGACCTTGCCTCCTGTATCAAATCAAACGATGCGCAGGACCGTGTACAGGCGAAGTATCCCTAGATGACTATGCCGATCTGGTAAGCGAAGCTAAGTTGTTCCTTTCGGGCAAAAGCTCGCGCATTCAAGAAAGCCTTTCAGGGCAAATGCAAACGGCTGCTGAGGACTTGGATTTTGAGCGGGCTGCCGTTTATCGCGACCGTCTCTCTGCGCTATCTGCCGTACAGGGCCATCAGGGCATCAATCCAAGCGGAGTTGACGAGGCGGATGTTTTTGCAGTTTATCAAAAAGAGGGTATGACCTGCGTTCAGGTATTCTTTTTCCGCACGGGGCAAAACTGGGGCAATCGCGCTTATTTTCCAAGGGCTGATAAAGGCTTAGATCCAAGTGAAATTTTAACTGCTTTTCTCGCCCAGTTTTATGATGATAAGCCCTGCCCTCGCATGCTTCTTTTGTCCCATGACATTGAAGATGACGCGTTGATGAGTGAAGCGTTGACTTTGCGTTCAGAACATAAGGTAAGCATTAATATACCTCAACGCGGCGAAAAACTGGATCTTGTGAAACACGCGCAACTAAATGCTCGGGAATCGCTAGAAAGGCGTTTGGCTGAAAGCTCAACCCAAGCACGTCTTTTGAAAGGCGTTGCTGAAGCGTTTTCATTGGATGAAATCCCAAACCGGATCGAAGTTTATGACAACTCGCATATCATGGGCACCAATGCCGTTGGCGGCATGATCGTTGCCGGACCAGAGGGGTTTGCGAAAAACCAATATCGCAAATTCAACATTAAGAACGAAGACCTTGTTCCCGGTGATGACTATGGAATGATGCGAGAAGTTCTGACGCGACGTTTTTCAAGACTGATTAAAGAGAACGGACTGCGAGACAAAAAGGGAGCCGAAATTGAGGACGAGGCCGAAGAAGCCAGCGTTGGTATATGGCCGGACCTATTGCTTATCGATGGCGGACTTGGTCAACTTAATGCTGTGATGGATGTCATGCGTGAAATGGGGATAGAAAAAGAAGTTCCTGTTGTGGGCATCGCAAAGGGACCCGATCGGGACGCTGGGCGTGAAAAATTCTTCATGCCTGGAAAAAGCTCCTTCATGTTGCCAGAGCGCGATCCTGTATTGTTCTTTGTGCAAAGGCTGCGGGATGAAGCCCATAGGTTCGCAATTGGCTCTCACAGGGCAAGGCGAAAAAAGGAAATGGTCAAAAATCCGTTGGATGAAATCGCAGGAATCGGTCCGTCGCGAAAACGCGCGCTTCTCCATCACTTTGGAACGGCAAAAGCTGTAAGCGGCGCTGCTTTAAGCGATCTTACAGCTGTAGAGGGTATTTCTGGTGAGATGGCGAAGGCAATTTTCGATCATTTCCACGAAAACAGTTGAATACCTCCAATTTCCAGCCATAACTCACTAAATTGAATTAGTTTCGATTGATGTATTACCGCAAATCAGGTTCAGTGAAGATATGAATACAAAAGCAAAAAAATCAGACGCCCATTGGCTGGCCCTTCCAAATCTTTTAACATATGGGCGGATCGTAGCTGTTCCGCTTTTAGTTCTGTGCTTTTTCATGGAAGGTAAATTGCAATCGAGTGACTTGGCCCGATGGTCAGCGCTCGGCATATTTGTTCTGGCCAGCATTACCGATTACTTTGATGGTTATTTCGCAAGAGCGTGGCAACAAACATCGACGATCGGGCGCATGTTGGACCCCATCGCAGACAAATTGTTAATCGCGTCTTGCCTGCTTCTTTTGGCTGCAGACACTGATAAAACCATCGCTGGTTGGACCCTTTGGGCAGCCATCATTATTTTATGCCGCGAGATTCTTGTTTCCGGATTGCGTGAATATCTGGCCGAACTGAAAGTCAGTCTACCAGTTACCCAATTGGCCAAATGGAAAACAACAGTACAAATGATTGCCATTGCATTTTTACTGGCAGGTTCTGCGGGCGATAAAATCTTCCCTCATGTGACAACAGCTGGAATTACGCTATTATGGATGGCAGCGATCATCACGCTTTATACGGGCTATGATTATTTCAAGGCCGGTATCAAGCATGTGATTGACTAAGACTGTTTCCAACAGGGCTTCATTTGATGTCGGTTAAATTGCTTTATTTCTCTTGGATCCGCGAACGTCTTGATAGGACGGATGAAACGGTAGAATTGCCGCAAACTGTTTTGACGGTTGGCGACCTCCTCAACTGGCAGAAAACACGCGGCGAAGAATTCGAAAATGTTTTCCAGCATGACAAGGTCGTCCGCGTAGCAATCAATCAAGAACATGTAGATGATCGTGGTGTTAAAATTGAAGGCGCGCATGAGATTGCGTTTTTCCCGCCTATGACAGGTGGTTAAAATGACTATTACTCCTGATATCAGAATACAGGCCGAAGACTTCTCCATTGAAGCAGAAGTCAAGAAGCTGACAGAAGATCATTTTGATATTGGCGCGGTGGTTACGTTTTCTGGATTGTGCCGTGATGAAGGCGGAACGCTCAACGCTTTGGAGCTTGAGCATTACCCTGCAATGGCGGAAACAGAAATTCGGCGCATTGCTGAAACTGCGATCAAGCGGTGGTCGCTTCAAGGCATCACTGCAATCCACCGATATGGCAAAATTGCTCCGGGGGAAAACATCGTATTAGTAATTGCGGCCTCACCTCATCGGCAAGCAGCTTTTGACGGCGCAAATTTTTTAATGGACTTTCTAAAGACCCGCGCGCCTTTCTGGAAGAAAGAGCATGGCAAGGATGGCACGATTGGCAACTGGGTCGATGCTAAGGACGCTGACGACGATGCGTTAAAGCGCTGGGAGTAAATTCAAGAGTCTTTTCAATTCTTTGCTTCAATTGGAAAACAGATTGATTCAAGCTTAAAGACTCAACTGAAAGGATCCGTAACCCATGACTTTAGCTGCAATACTCCTATTTGCGGGTGTATTGTTTATCAACTCCGGCGCACCCGGCCCGAGTAACGCAGCTTTGGTCGCTCGCGTTTTGCACAGCGGCTGGCGCAACTTGCTACCGTTTTTATTGGCATTCTGGATCGGTGAAGTGCTGTGGTTATCTGCAGCGATTTTTGGATTGGCTGCTTTGGCTATCAGCTTTCACTATGTTTTTATTGCGCTGAAATACGCAGGCATCGCCTATCTTCTTTACCTTGCATATACGATGTGGACCGCACCAGCTGACACCAACGGACAGACGCTTCCAAACAGCGAAGACAACTGGAAAATGTTTGTAACAGGCATGGCGCTTACGCTCGGCAATCCTAAGATTATGGTGTTTTATATCGCGCTATTACCGAGTCTTATCGACCTTGCCAGTGTCAGTATTGGCGATTGGGCTATGCTTGTCGCGATCATGCTGGTAATCCTGATCGTCAGCGACCTCGCTTGGGTAGCTTTTGCAAGCCTGGCACGAAAATTTTTACAAAGTCCGAAGGCAGTTAGAGCCACAAACAAAATCAGCGCCAGCATGATGACTGGCGCTGCAGGTATTTTGGCAGTCAGAGACTAAGTCTCAAATTGGGCCAATTAGCCAACGATTTCACAACCTGCGAACCAGAATGCCATTTCTTCGGCAGCTGTTTCAGGAGCATCTGAACCGTGAACAGAATTTTCGCCGATTGAAAGCGCGAATTCTTTACGAATTGTGCCTGCTTCTGCGTCTGCAGGATTTGTTGCGCCCATGACTTCGCGGTTTTTCGCGATGGCGTTTTCGCCTTCAAGAACCTGAACAACAGTTGGGCCTGAAGACATGAATTCAGTCAATTCGCCAAAGAATGGACGTTCGCTGTGTACTGCATAAAACGCTTGCGCTTCACGTAGGCTCATATGCACACGGCGAGAAGCAACAACGCGAAGGCCGGCAGCTTCTAGTTTTGCTGTGATAGCGCCAGTTAGGTTGCGCTTTGTTGCGTCTGGTTTGATCATGGAAAAAGTACGTTCAATGGCCATTGGGTCCACTTTCTATTAGTTGTTCAATGGGAGGAAAAGTTGCGCCTCTATACCCATGAATGGCTTATATGCCAAGCAAAGTTTTAAAAGCACGGCTTTTACGGATTATGAAGAGTGCTTGGCTTCTGGAACTGATCGACCCTGCCCGTCATAGAGATCCAGCATACGCTCGAACCAAGCCATAACCGGATCATCTTTTTCGATCATGGTGAGGCCAGAACAAATGCGGAGCCATTGCAATGCACCAAAGGGAATGTAATCCGCAAAAATCGGATCTTTACCGCCGATATAAGGATGGTGCTTTAGCAAAAGACGAAGCGGCATTAAAAGTTGTTTTAGTTGAGGAATGCTGGCTTCGCGGTTTGCAACCAACTCTTCTAGTGTAACCCCGAATGCAGCTTCGCGTTTGGTGCGGAAATAGGCCTGGTCTTCTTCGCCGAGCATATTGTAAATATCCATCGCAGCCCATTTAATGGCCCATGGATGAATTTGAGTCTGACACCAGCTTTCAACAAAACGCGTTAGCGCGATGCTATCGTCACCTTTGAAAAGGCCCGGGCCGCGATCTGGATAAGCGGCTTTCAGATAAAGCGCTATATTGAACGAGTCTGAGACCAGCTTTTCACCGTGACGGATCAGGGGAACGATGGTTTGTCCACCATTCTCGATCTCAGCGATTTGGGTAAAGCCGACGGGTTCAACTTCGAACTCCAAGCCTTTGTGTGCTAGTGCCATGCGCGCTTTCCAGCAATGGGGGCTGAAAGGCAAAGACGTGTCTTTTCCGGCTAGTTCGTATAATTTAATTGCCATGGGAAATCCGTTTGATTGCGATATAGGGCTTGCTAACCTGTTTGACGGATTTCAACAAGTGCACAGAAACAATAGGCTAAACAAAAATCTCATGAATATTGTTCAAAATTTCAGATTGTTCGCCGCATACAACCAATGGGCAAATTCCCTGATCTTCGGATCTGCCGGAAAGTTAAGTAGTGACGCATACAAAAGAGATGTGTCAGTCTATTTCAAATCCATGCATGGAACGCTTAATCATGTTCTTGTGGCTGATCGAATTTGGATGAAACGATTTACGGAAACCGGCGAGCACCCAGCATCTTTGGACACTATATTAACGGATGACTTCGAGACATTAAACGAACTTCGAAAAAACGAAGATCAAAAGATCATCAACTGGGTGAATACACTTGATGAGGTGCAGCTTGGCGGAAAGTTCACATTTACGCCGATGACCAGCCCTGATCCGGTTACCCAGAAACTAGGTCCCTGCCTCAGTCATTTTTTCAATCATCAAACTCATCACAGGGGTCATGCACATATGATCCTTTCCGTTCTTGGCGAAAACCCACCCAGTATGGATATGGTTTATTTCCTGAGATTACCGGTTGCGAAAGACTGGCAATAGGCTAGCAAAATACTGACTTGGTAATCAGGACGTTCTGACACGCTGTTAGGCCTTGCGTTTGGAAAGCGCCTGCGCCATTAGAGCGCCATGATAGCGATTAATGATCTTACCTTTAGAATGATGGGCCGCCTGCTTTTTGACAAAGCAAGTGCGACTGTTGATGTTGGTGCCAAAGTTGGCCTTGTGGGGCGCAACGGGACCGGCAAAACCACGCTTTTCAAGATGATTACAGGTGAATTACACCCTGAGTCTGGCGATATTTCAGTGCCTAAAGGCGCGCGCATTGGCCAGGTTGCCCAGGAAGCGCCCGGCACCCAAGACACTCTGCTTGAAACCGTGTTGATGGCTGATCTTGAGCGTACCGCTTTGATGAAAGAAGCAGAAACCGCAACGGATGCCCAGCGTATTGCTGATATTCAAATGCGTCTCGTTGATATTGATGCCCATTCGGCAGAAGCCCGTGCAGGCGCTATTCTGCATGGCCTTGGATTTGACGCCGAAGCGCAACAGCGTCCATGCGGCGACTTTTCCGGCGGATGGCGCATGCGCGTTGCTTTGGCGGCTATTCTGTTTTCTGAACCAGATTTGTTACTGCTTGATGAGCCGACCAACTATCTCGATCTTGAGGGCGCACTCTGGCTTGAAAACTATATTGCGCGTTATCGCCATACGGTAATTATCATCAGCCACGACCGCGATCTTTTGAACAAGGCTTGCAATGCCATCATCCATCTAGAGCATCAAAATCTCACATTTTACCGTGGTGGCTATGACACGTTCGAACGCACCCGCGCTGAGCGCTTGATGTTGCAAGGCAAGATGAAAGAAAAGCAGGACGCAAAGCGCAAGCATATGGAAGCGTTTGTAACGCGGTTCCGCGCAAAAGCGTCGAAGGCCCGACAGGCGCAGAGCCGCCTTAAAGCTCTTGAAAAGATGCAGGAAATATCCATTGCAGTGGATGAGCGCGTTGCTCCCCTTTCCTTCCCTAGTCCCAAGAAAGAAGCCGCCTCACCCATCATCAATATGGAAAGCGTTAATGTTGGTTATGGTGACGCAAAGCCAATTTTGAAGAACCTGAACCTGCGTCTTGATGCAGACGACAGGATCGCCCTCTTGGGCGCCAATGGTAACGGTAAGTCGACCTTTGCAAAGCTATTGTCTAACCGCTTGCAGGAACAGGCTGGATCTGTGACCCGCGCTGACAAATTGCGGATTGCGATGTTTGCCCAGCACCAGCTGGATGATCTGGTTCCAGAACAATCCCCTTACGATCATGTGCGTAAGTTAATGCCAGGTGAGCCGGAAGGCAAAGTGCGTGGCCGCGTGGCACGCATGGGGCTTGGGGCAGACAAGATGGACACAAAGGCGCAAGACCTTTCCGGCGGAGAGCGCGCACGTCTTTTGTTGGGCATTGTAACCTTTGATGCCCCGCATCTGCTCATTCTCGATGAGCCGACCAACCACCTTGATATCGACAGTCGCGAACAATTGGTGATGGCCCTTAACGATTTTAACGGCGCTGTGATCTTAATTTCACATGACCGCCACCTTGTTGAGGCAAGCGCCGAAAGCCTTTGGCTTGTGAATAATGGCACTGTTGGCCCCTATGACGGAGATATGGAAGATTATAAAAAGCTGATCCTCAAAGGCCCTGACGCTGAAAGCAAGCCGCGCAAAAAAGACGTAGAGTCGGAAGCCCAACCTGTCAAAAAACAGGAAAAGCGTAAAGATGCTGCCCAACTTCGTTTGGAGCAAGATGCTACCCGAAAGCGCGTGAAGCAGCTTGAAGGCATTATGAAAAAAGCTGAGGAAGCCATTCAGAAACTGGATAAACTTTTGGCTCAAGCCTCAACCAATCGCGAAGTGGGCCGCATACGTGAACTTGCTACAAAAAAAGCGGAGTTCGAGCGTCGTTTGGTTGAAGTTGAGAACGAATGGCTAAAGCTTAGTTCCGAGCTAGAGACCAGCTAGGCTATTTTCGCCGTCCCCACCTTGATTTAGGTTGCACAGGTTTCGGTTTATTTTTTCTGCGCTTTCGCGTTACGATAAGAAGCAGCATGCCGCCCACAAACATGCCAAGGCCAATATCCCGA
Source organism: Nitratireductor sp. (assembly GCA_017854535.1). GTDB lineage: Bacteria > Pseudomonadota > Alphaproteobacteria > Rhizobiales > Rhizobiaceae > Salaquimonas. Next base: position 28,606 of record JAFMHL010000013.1, on the reverse strand, counting down.
TATTGATTATCAATCGCGTTCACATTTGCCACAAAGGCGGCATCCATGGTCAGCAGACTGATATCGCGGTCCAAACTGGTACTTGCGGTCAACACATGTTTACCGCTGGCAAAAATCCCAAATTCTACCGTATTCGCGAATATTGCTTTTTCGCTTCCCCTTGAAGCATCATTGTTCTCACGATTGTTGATTTCCAATGTTGTTTCAAAAACTTTGCCATCGGGACCATCAAGTTCCAATGTGAGGGGCAGAACATTATTTTGAAAATAAGCGCCTGAAGAGATCGATCCTTTCAGGCGAATACGAACCGGACTTTGAGTTTCAGAAATATCCACTTCAACAGTTTGCCAGCCATTTTCCCATCCGCCCGATGAGCGATCAAAAATGCGTTTTCCAGCCCATACTTCGCCCGCTGATTGCTCCTGATACAGCGGATAAAAATAGGCCAAACCAACGCCAGTCAACATTAATAGAAATGCTAGTTTACGCAATTCGTCCCCTCCCAATTTTTCACAATTTTAACTTTTCAGTTTTCGCCATTCCATAAAAGCATGGGGAATAAATCTATCGTTTTTTTCAAAATTGAACCGATGATCATGGATCATTTCAAATCCCAAATCTTTGAAAGTGCTTATCTGACTTTCCTCCAATGGCCAAGGTGGGCCGCTCACATCTGCTCCATCGGCGCGGATACGGGTGAACACTAAAAGCGTACCGTCGGGTTTAACCAGCGAGGCAATTGCAGCGGAAGTTTTGGCAAGCATTTCAGGCGGTAAAGCTTGCAGCGTGTAGCACTCGTGAACAAGGTCAAAGGCTTGATGCCACTTGCTTGGCAGAGCAAACAAATCAGCCGTTTGATAGTTCACCTTTGAGTTTGGAAAACGCTTCTTCGCCCAGTCAATCGCATCTGCGGCAAGATCAAATGCTGTCGTTTCATAGCCGGCTTTAGCAAGGGATTCTGCATTGTCTCCCAAGCCACAGGCCACATCCATGGCTGTTAAAGTAGATAAGGATTTGATTCCGTTATTTTCTTCAAGCCACTGATTTAATTGCTCTTTGGCTTTCAAATCAGCCCATGGAACAAATGCCGGATCGCCCTTAGCATTTTCATAAACCGCATTGAAAAAGTTCTGCCGCTCCGGCTCATCATGGAGCACATCTTTATCCATAGCGTTTATTTGTTGGCGCGCGGCATCTCGCCGTCTTAGAAAATCATCACTGGATTCAGCCGAACTGACCTGCTGGTTTTCATCCTTGGCGCTCACGCTTTTTTCTCCCAGCCACCATTGGGTTTTTGTTGCCAATAGGTCACCGCATGGCCAGCTGATTTTTCTGCTTTCCAACGCTCACGTGCCTGACTTAGTGCTTCTTCGTTGTGACCATCAAAAATGTAAATGCCACGCGTGTACCCTTCCAAAGAAGGTGGCACGGCATTTTCAACCATGAAGCGGATTTCGCTTTCATTTGGATTATCATCTGCATCGGTGAGAAACACCGGCTGGTGTTTTTCATTGCCATCGCGCTCGGCAGAATGAGCGATAAAGCTATCGGGACGGAACGACCATAAAAGTTGGTCCAAGGCTGGCAGCTTGGCAGCATCCCCGACTTGCACAACGCTTTTCCAATTGCGTTCAATGCACTTTTCCAAAAGCCCAGGAAGCGTTTGCTCCAGGGTCTTTTCGGTCAAATGATAGAAGAGAACTTCGGTCACGATTTTCTTTCACAAACCAAATTAAGTCTATTCATAATCATTGGCGACCAGACGGTTTAGCAATCGAACGCCGAAGCCCGATGCCCAGCCTTGGCTGTATTCATTTTTCGGTGAGCCCATGGCAGTGCCCGCAATATCAAGATGCGCCCAAGGCGTGTCTTTGACAAAGCGCTGCAAGAATTGGGCGGCCGTAATGGAACCAGCAAGACGACCACCAATATTTTTCATATCGGCATTTTTCGAGTCGATTAGCTTGTCATATTCAGCGCCAAGCGGCAGACGCCATAATTTCTCTTTGGTATCAAGTCCCGCTTTGGTCAGCTGGCTGGATAAATTGTCATCATTGGAGAAAAGCCCTGCATGGGAATTACCCAAAGCAACAATGATCGCGCCGGTAAGCGTGGCAAGATTGACCATGAATTTTGGCTTGAATTTTTCTTCACAATAATCCAGCAGGTCCGCCAAGACCAAGCGTCCTTCGGCATCTGTGTTCAGAACTTCGATGGTCTGGCCTGAGCGTGAAACGACAATATCGCCAGGACGCTGTGCATTTCCATCAACCATATTTTCCACAAGGCCGATAATGCCGATCACGTTTACCTTGGCTTTACGGGCTGAAAGCGCATGCATAACGCCGCAAACAGCTGCTGCGCCGCCCATGTCACCCTTCATATCTTCCATGCCGCCAGCAGGTTTGATGGATATGCCGCCAGAATCGAATACAACGCCTTTGCCAACAAAAGCGACAGGCTTGTCTTTGGCTTTACCGCCCTTCCATTGGATGATGACTACTCTTGCAGGGCGAACAGAGCCCTGGGCAACACCCAACAAAGCGCCCATTTTTTCTGATTTCAATTTCTTTTCGTCCAGAATTTGAACATCACAGCCAAGCTTCTTCAAGCCAGCGGCTTTTTGGGCAAATTCAACTGGTCCAAGAATGTTAGCTGGCTCGTTTACCAAATCGCGGGCAAAAATCACGCCATCAGTTACTGCGTCGGAAATCTTCCAGGCTTTCTTAGCGCCAGCATCGTCTTTCGTAACAAAGGTAATTTTGCACGCTGTTGGCTTGTCTTTTTTCTTTGTCAAATAATTGTCGAATGAATAGGCGCGAAGTTTTGCGCCACCAGCGATTTTGGCAATATTTGGTGCGCTTAGCTCCGTTTTTCCTTCAAGATCGGTAATTACGCTAACGCTTGCAGATTTTCCTTTTGACGCGAATATCTTGCCGCCAAGCTTCATCCAGCCATCTTCATCCACACCATCTAAATCACCAAGACCCAACACAATAATACGGTCGAGACCTTTTTCTGGCGCTATGATTTCGACTTTTGCGCCAAAAGCTCCGGCAAATTCTGCAACAGCCATTGCATTGGAAAGACGTCCATCTTTATCGAAGGCAGATGCGGCAGACGGCAATTTTCCTTTTTCTACGACAAAGAAAACAACAGTGCCTTTGTTGGTGGCTGCAGTCTTGGAAAAAGCGATTGCTGGTAATTTAGACATAAAAACTCCTGATCAGAAAAACGAAAAGCTGGCAAAACACCATCAAACGTTGTGAGACTTATTTAAAACGGCGTTTGGAAGCGAAAAACAGAACTTGTTCATAGGGATATAGGCCAAAAGCTAATATGCAAGTGGCCTTCGTGCAACATCTATCAGAAAAAACCGTTTACAGTTCATTAACCAGCTTTTTTTGCCCAATTTTAGCCAATTCAGGCTTTAATGATTAAACATTGGGTAACCTTGTTGATTCCACCGGAATTTATTTAGGCTGCCCGCCCTCAACTGACCTTATTCGAGTGGTTTTTGCCTCCACAGCAGATCACCAGCCAAACCGGAATAAAGCATGCGCATCGACATCCAATATTGGCTAAACATGCGCCTTGAAGGTTTTGACCTATGATCGGCAGAACCCTTTTTCGCTATATTTCCTGGCATTTTACCAAAGCTTTGGTGGCGATGATGCTGTTGTTGCTGTTTCTTATTGTGACCGTGGAATTTATTGAAGGCTTGCGCCGGATCGACGATAGTCTGAATGTTTCCATGGGACAGATCTATCTCGCTGCCTTGTTCACTGCGCCTTTCTTTATTGAAAAAGCTTTTCCGTTTGCCTGCTTGTTTGCGGCAATGATTACCCTTTTCCAATTGAACCAAAAGATGGAATTGGTGGTTGCTAGAGCTGCTGGCGTGTCAGTTTGGCAGTTTTTGATGCCAATCAGTACCGTTGCTGTCGTTATCGGAGTTTTTGCGGCCACGGTTTACAACCCGCTTGCCATTTCATTTTATGAAAAAAGCCTCGATATGAAGGCTGAATTGTTTGGAAAATCCTCCAGAAGCAGCATCAAATCAGGCAGTGATCTGTGGTTGCGTCAGGATGATGGTATTGTCGGAAACACCGTGATCAATGCCAAGCTTTCTCGCAAAGGCGGGACATTGCTTGACGGCGTTAAGATGATCCGGTTCGATCCGGGCGGTGATGTGTATGAGCGCATTGAGGCAGAAATTGCCATCCATCGGGGAAATGAGTGGTTGTTGATCGATGTTTCTGTTAGCGATGCTGAACAAAAAGTTCGTAGAGTTGAATCGGTTATTGTTCCAACAAATTTGTCGAAAGAATACCTTCTTGGGGCGATTGGAGATGCTGATTCTGTCGATTTTTGGGGCCTGCGCAAAGCCGCTGAAACGGTTCGACTTTCCGGTCTTAACCATCTTCCTTATCTTGTTCAATTTCAAAGCCTTTTAGCCCTTCCCTTCTTGCTTCTGGCAATGGTATTGATTGCCTCGACGGTTTCGTTAAAATTTGTCCGTTCAGGACAGGCTGGAAGGCTTGTTTTGGGTGGCATTATGGGCGGGTTCGTGCTTTATGCGGCTACGAGAGTAGTAACATCTTTGGGAAACAACGGAATCGTTCCGCCTAGTGTGGCAGTTTGGTCTCCGTCTTTGGTGGCAATATTGTTTGGAATGAGCGTTTTATTGTATCAGGAGGATGGCTAATGGCTGATCCAAGATACAAGATTTTTGCTGAAACCTGTCTTTCAATAGACAGTAATGCAGATGGTGCGCCATTCATGCCTGTTCTTGCACGTCTCAAGAAAACATTTGTCGGTGGATGTGCGCTTGCCGTGATGATGAGCTCTGTTGCCCTGACATTGCCTTCGCAAGCATCGGCCCAATCTGTTGGCAATACCATCTTCAGCGAAGGGGAAGTAAGCCCTGATGCGCAGATGCTGCTTGAAGCCGATGAGTTAGTGTATGACGACACAAACAACTCAGTTGCGGCCGTGGGTAATGTGCAAATTGCCTATGATAAATATACTCTGGTTGCTGAACGGGTGACTTATCAACGCACAACAGGCCGTGTGATCGCACAAGGCGGGGTGGAAATTGTTGAGCCCAATGGCAACCGCGTTTTTGCCGAAGAAATCGATATCACAGACGATTTTCAAGACGGTTTCGTTTCCGCCTTGCGCGTTGAGACACCGGAGAACACACGTTTTGCAGCCGAAAGCGCAGAACGCCGTGACGGTGACATCGCCGTTTTCAACAATGGCGTTTATACCGCCTGTGAAGTCTGTAAAGAAAACCCTGAAAAGCCACCCCTATGGCAAATCAGAGCCAAGCGCGTGATCATCAACAACAAGACGAAAACGGTTTCTTATGAAGGCGCGTCGTTTGAGTTGTTCGGCTCGCCAATTGCTTATCTAACGCGGTTTTCCCATGCTGATCCCAGCATCAAACGCAAATCCGGCTTTATTCTGGAAACTCCGGGCGGTTCAGACGAGTTGGGCTTTAGTGCAGGAACCTCCTATTTTTGGGCACTCGCACCCAATTACGACCTGACCGTTGGTGGTAAATATTACACCCAGCAGGGTTTCCTTGGAAAAGCTCAATGGCGTCACCGTACAGAGTTGGGCGAGTATGACATCCGGTTTGCAGGCATTGATCAGCAAGGCAAAGATGAATTTAAGTCCACCTTCATTGATGCCAATGAAGAACGCCGCGGCGCAATTATGTCCACTGGCCAGTTCGAGATCAATCCACGCTGGAAATTTGGCTGGAATATACTTGCGCAAAGTGATGATAACTTTGCCCGTACCTACAGCTTGGATGGTTTTAACAGCCGTAAGGTGACCAATGAGATTTATCTTACCGGCTTGAACAAGAAGAACTATTTCGATCTTCGTGCGCAGAAATATTTGATCCAGGATAGCTCTCAAGATCAGTTGAATATATTTGATAATGTGACGATCGATGACCCCGCAACAGTTGGGTTTGATGAATCCGATGACCCTAACATTTTCCCTGGTTCGAAAGACAGACGTCAAGATCAACAAGCTCAAGTGCTACCTAGCTTTGACTATAATGTCGTTTCAGATGATCTGGTAGCAGGCGGTCAGGTCTCGCTTGACGTAAATGTCACCAAAATTCACAGAAACGAAGTTGATATTGTTAACTATCAAAACCCAGATGCGCTTTTGGTAACTCCTTCCCTTCTGCCGAATGAACGCCATCATGGCATTGCTGGCGATTACACCCGCGCCAGCGCTGAAGCCGAATGGAAAGCCTCGCAAATTGTTGGAAACGGCGCTTTGGTAACAGCCTCTTTGAGCGCGCGCGGCGATGCAATGTTTGTAGATACGGACAACCTTGGCACTGAGTATAATCCGCTAACGACCAATCAGGACATTTACCGCGCGATGCCTGCTGGTATGCTGGAAATTCGATATCCACTGGTTGCCAATGACGGCATGGTTTCGCAAATCTTTGAGCCAATCGCCCAAATTATCGTGCGTCCTGATGAAACCCATATCGGGGAATTCCCCAATGAAGATGCGCAGAGCATGGTTTTCGACACCACGAACCTTTTTGAGCGCGACAAATTCTCTGGATATGACCGCGTTGAAGGCGGCACCCGTGCCAATATCGGCTTCCGCTATTCTGCTAGCTTTAACAATGGCGCAAGCATCAATATTGCTGCAGGTCAGTCATTCCACCTATCTGGCAAAAACTCATTTGCTGAACGCGACCTTGTTAATGCGGGACTTGAGTCTGGCCTTGAAAGCGATCGTTCAGATTATGTTGCATCAATTGATTTGAACACTGGGACCGGCTTTTCGGCTGGCTTGGCAGGACGTTTTGATGAAGACAATGCTGATTTGCGTCGCGGTGAAGCATCTGTTCGTTATGTCGATCCTACTTTGGCGCTAAGTGGATCTTATATTTTCACCGATGCTCAGCCAAATTACGGCTTTTCAGACGATCGCCATGAAGTTCGTGGCTCTGCAAGTGTTCGTGTGAGCGATTATGTTCGGTTGTTTGGTCATGCGGCCTATGACATCGAAAACAAAGAGCTGTTTTCAAAAGGGTTTGGCATCGCCTATGATGACAGCTGCTTCTCCCTTTCAGTTGCTTATAATCAAACAGACGACCGCTATGACGGATCGTCAATTGAGCGCTCAGTTATGTTCAGAATTGGGTTTAGAACCATTGGCGAAACTGAGTTCAAACGCACTTTGGATGAAAACAACGAATTTTAAATTGCCATCGCGATACAGTTTTGCCTAATTCTTGCTGCAAAAGACGAAATCGCAATAATTGAAGCTTGTAGTGGTCCAGGGTAACGCATTGACAAAATCACCATTCCAAATCGATTTGAAAACAACATCTAAGGCAGCGATCTATTTGAGCGCCAGCCTTTTGGCGACAGGATTGCTGAGCGGGTGCAATACACCGACAAAGGCTGTGGAATCTGCTGCCGAGATGGAGCTGGCACAGGAAGAAGTGAAAGTTGCAGAAGAAAAAAGCAGCATCATTCGGCAAAAATCAACGGTAACGCAAAAAGGCACGCATATCAAAGCTTTGGTCGATGGCAACCCGATTACGAATTACGACATCCAAAGACGGGCGGCGTTTTTGGGCTTAAGACGCGTAGGCGGCAACAGAACAGAAAAAGCACTTGAAGAAATGGTTGAGCAGACCATCAAAATCAAAGAGGCTGCGATCCGTGGCACATTGGCCGAGGATGTAGAAGTCGATGCCGCCTTTGCAAATTTCGCCAAGTCCAACCGCATGTCGGTCCCACAATTAGCTAAAGTTTTGGGCCAATCCGGTGTTACCGTTCCCCATTTCAAAGATTTTATCCGCGGACAAATGAGTTGGTCACGAACTGTTACAGGCAAGTTCAGAGCTGAAACCGTCAGCAAAAGCACATCTGATGCCATGTTCGAGATTCGCCAAAGCGGCGGCGACAAACCAGAGACTTACGAATACATCATGGAACAAACGATATTTGTTATTCCAGCTGGGAAATCAAAAGCGATGTTAAGCCAACGTCGAACAGAGGCGCTCGCTTTTAAACAAGGCTTTACGAAATGCGGGGAAACCGCAGCAAAGGCTGTGAGTTTGCGCGATGTAACGGTTCGCAGTCTGCCAAGATCGTTTCAAGAGCAACTTCCCCCAGAGTGGAAAGATGAATTGGCTGAAACGGCTGAGGGTTCAACAACATCTATCAAGAACACCGACAAAGGCGTCGAGTTTATTGCAGTATGTTCGAAAAAACTGGTTTCTGATGACAGCGCAGCGACAGTTGTGAGTCAACAAAAAGACTTCGACAGTTTTAATGAGACGGGCACTGAACAGGCTGATGCCTATTTCGAAGAACTAAAAGCCAAATCCAAGATTATTTATCGTTAGGACATGGATATCGCCTCCCTTCCCATTGCCGTAACTATGGGTGAACCTGGCGGAATTGGCCCTGAGACAATATTGAAAGCATGGCTATCGCGCCACAGCTTCAATCTATCGCCGTTTTTTGTGATTGGTGACCCTGCTTATTTTGATTTCTGCGCCAAGCAATTCGGTCTTGATGTGCAAATTTGTGACTATGATCCAGATGGCAAACTCAACCAAATGGATCACGCACTTCATGTTTTTGACCTAGGTAGTCGTGTGAAAGCAACTCCTGGGGTAATGGTTCAAGAAGATTGCGAAATTGTTTCTGGCGCAATTGTTAACGCCGTAAAAATCGTGTTTGCGAATAAAGCCAGCGCAATTACCACTGCTCCAATCAACAAAAAAGTACTTTATGACAGCGGGTTTTCTTTTCCTGGTCATACCGAATTTTTGGCAGGCTTGGCTGCAGAACATACAGGGCAACACGATACACCTGTCATGTTGCTGGCGGGGCCTGAGTTGAAAACCATTCCTGTTACCATTCACATTCCACTGGCAGACGTGCCCAGTGAATTGACCACGGAAAAAATTGTAAAAGTTGGAAAGATAGCAGCGGCAGATTTACATCGCCGCTTCGGCATCCATCAACCTAGGTTGGCGATAAGCGGCCTTAATCCTCATGCTGGTGAAGGTGGCAGTATTGGAAAAGAAGACATTAACATCATTCAACCGGCCATTCAGCAGTTGAAGGATCTGGGATTAATCGTTACCGGACCACTATCGGCCGATACGATGTTTCATGCGAGCGCCAGAGCGCAATATGATGTTGCAATCTGTATGTATCATGATCAGGCACTCATTCCTGCAAAGACGCTGAGCTTTGACGACGGTGTCAATGTTACACTAGGCCTGCCGTTCATTCGCTCTTCACCAGATCACGGAACTGCGCTGGATATCGCTGCAAGAGGCATTGCAAACCCTGCTAGCATGATAGCAGCAATAAAAATGGCTGGGGAGATGGTGTCTCATTCTGACCTTTCCGCATCTAAGGAAAAGTACTGATGAGTGGTCAAATAGACGACATGCCTCCTCTAAGAGACGTTTTGGACCGCTATGATTTGTTGGCCAAAAAATCTTTAGGTCAGAATTTTTTATTGGACCTCAATCTCACCGCAAAAATAGCCCGCCAGGCTGGTCCACTAGCTGGCTATGACGTTGTGGAAATCGGCCCTGGACCCGGCGGATTGACACGGGCTATTTTAGCAGAAGGCGCAGAACGGGTTATAGCAATAGAGCGCGATGCCAGATGCCTTCCAGCTCTTCAGGAGATCTCTGACTATTATCCCGGAAAACTGCAGATTATCTCTGGTGATGCCCTCTCAGAGCAGTACGCGCATCTGCTAGCACGTCCAGCACGCATTATCGCCAATCTCCCTTATAATGTTGCAACGCCGCTCCTTACAGGCTGGCTATTGAGCGAACCTTGGCCAGCTTGGTTTTCGTCCATGACTTTGATGTTTCAAAAGGAAGTGGCCGAACGCATTTGCGCAACACCCGGCAGCAAGGCCTATGGACGACTCTCGATCCTCAGCCAATGGCGAACACGGCCACATATTGCATTTGATGTTGGTCCCAAAGCCTTTATACCACCGCCAAAAATCACTTCCTCGGTGGTTGTATTTGAACCTATCGAAAATCCGTTTCCATGTGTGGCCAAAAAACTTGAGCGCGTCACACAAGTAGCCTTTGGCCAAAGGCGGAAAATGCTGCGCGCGTCTTTAAAGTCACTTGGAGGCTCTGCCCTATTGGACAAGGCAGGGATCGACGGGGAAAAGCGTGCAGAAAATCTGAGCGTTGAAGAATTCGTGACGCTCGCCAACCTACTTGATTAACTTGCAGCCAAGTCCGCAAATTTTAACTGCCAAGCAAATTCGATGTGAAATCATAAAGACCGTGCCGCCTGTCTTGGCGAAGCCGCTCAGCAGTGAGGATTGATTTTACCTGTTGGAACGCCTTATCCAGATCATCGTTGATCACCACATAGTCATATTCATTCCAGTGCGGAATCTCTTCCAGAGCATTTGCGAGGCGTTTGGCGATCACTTCTTCCGTGTCTTCTGCGCGGCGTACCAAACGACGTTTCAACTCTTCCATAGACGGCGGTAATATGAAGATGCTCACGATGTCAGCTCTCGCCTTTTCCATCAACTGCTTGCCACCCTGCCAGTCAATGTCAAATAACATATCCTTGCCTTGACGCATGGTGCGCTCTGCAGGATCGCGCAAGGTTCCATAAAAATTGCCGTGGACGCTTGCTGATTCAAGCAGGGCGTCACTTTCGACCAAACGCTGAAATTCTTTTTCGCTGATAAAATGATAGTGCTTGCCTTCGATCTCACTGCCACGCTTGGCGCGTGTGGTCACTGAAACTGAGAGTGTCAGATCGGGGAACTCTGCAAGCAGATTGCGGGCTATCGTGGATTTACCAGCGCCAGAGGGCGATGATAAAACCAACATCACGCCACGGCGCTCGATTTGGTCGTTGATAGGAACTAAAGACATCAGCAACTCTAAATAATTTAAACGAATCTATTGAATATTTTGAACTTGTTCTCGAAATTGGTCGATAACGACCTTCATTTCAAGTCCCGCATGGGTCACGGATGCTGTATTTGACTTGGAGCAGACGGTATTACACTCGCGGTTGAATTCCTGTGACAGAAAATCCAGCTTCCGACCAACAGCCGGAGTCCCTGACAAAAGCTCGCGTGCCGATGCAATATGGGCATCCAAACGGTCCAGCTCTTCTTGCAGATCTGATTTTGTCGCTAATATCGCTGCTTCCTGGTGCAGTCTTTGTGCGTCCAGTCCATCAGTTTGGCCGAGAAGTTTAGAAAGCTGATCAGTCAATTTGGCAGCTATAACTTCCACACTTCTCGAGCGATCAGCTTTTATCACTTGGGTCAGCGTTTCAATTTTGTTGACCTGTTCCAGCAATACGCTCGCAATCGCCGCGCCTTCACTGGCTCGCGCGGCAAAGATAGAATCGATTGCAGAAGAGAAAGATTTCAGAATGGCCTCGTTTCGAGCGTCTACCACGGCCTCATCTTCTTCGGTATTTACTTGTTCAACCACACCTTTGATTGCCAGGAGACTATCCAGAGACGGCATGGGCAGATTTGAAATTTCAGCTGCATTGCGCGCAATCTCAAGTGCTGCTTGAAATGCTTTCTCGTTTAACACGGCGACAGTGGATAACTTTCCAGTATCTAATTGTAGGCTAATCTGCAGGTTGCCCCGTTTAAGCTTTTCGCTGGCAATGTCCCGAAACTTTGGCTCCAAAATCTCCAAACCCGAAGGCAAACGAAAACGCAGGTCTAATGACTTTCCATTTACGGAACGTATTTCCCATACCCAATGGTCATCAGCCAAATGGCCTTCATCCCGTGCAAAGCCAGTCATGCTCTGTAATGTCATTTTGCCCCCTGCACTGTCTTATTTGATTGCACTATATCTATGCGCAAAACATGCAACACCTATTGGGTTGCTTGCCCTTCAGTGGTTTCAGCTGCGTCTGAAGGTTGTTCACTGGCAGCTTTTTCTGCTTCTTCTTTCATCCGCTTTTCAATTGCGCGCCAGCGCTTAACATTGGCTTCATGCTCAGCAAGTGTCTTGGCAAAAACGTGACCGCCAGTGCCATCGGCAACGAAGAATAAATCTTCGGTTCGGGATGGGTTAGCTACAGCCTCTAGCGCTGCCCTACCCGGATTGCCAATCGGTGTTGGCGGCAATCCGTCAATCTGATAAGTATTGTAAGCTGTTTTTCCATCAATATCTGACCTGTAAATCGGCCGATCTCTTGGTTTTCCTTCGCCACCAAAAACTCCATAAATAATTGTTGGATCTGATTGAAGGCGCATTCCTTTGTTCAAACGGTTGATAAACACACTGGCAACGCGGGGCCGCTCGTCGGCTTTGCCTGTTTCTTTTTCAACAATAGACGCCAGAATGACCATTTCCTCTGGCGAGGAAAGGGGAAGACCGTCAATACGCTTTTCCCAAATCTCTTTCAAGAAACGCTCTTGCTGGCGGCGCATTTGATCAATTAGCTCTGCGCGTGTTGTGCCGCGCTGGAAGGGATAAGTATCGGGCATAATACTACCTTCAGCAGGTATTTCATCAGGCATGTCCCCTTCAAGCACTTCGTTATCAGCAACGCGCTTCATGATTTCAAAACTGGTCAAGCCTTCAGGAACTGCAACTTTGTGAACCACGCCTCTTCCAGAAACAATCGTTTGCATGATTTCTCGCATGCTCATGGTTGGCTTAAATGCGTATTCGCCGGCTTTCAGCGCTTTTGCATTTCCTGATGCTGTTACGCCCTGCTCGAATATAAAATCGCTGGAAATGATACCGCTCGTTAAAAGCTTATCAGCGATCGTCGACAGGCCAGAGCCCTCTTCGATGACGATTGTTTTGGCTTTCTGCAAAGGCCCGGCTTCGTCAAACTTAACTTTTCCAAAGTAGAACGCAGCTCCCATACCCAGCATTAAAATGACCAGGCTACTCAAACAAAAATTCAAGAAAACAACAAACTTGTTTCGGGCCTGACGCGAGCGCTTTGCGATTTCAGGAACATCACGGGGTTGAAGAATGTCTTGAGGCGAACGGGCCACATACTCACCCTCCGATGCACCTCTGTTGTGGCCAGCACCATGCTGGTCAGTACTTGGTGCTTCGATCCGTCGACCAAATGCTTGATTTTGAGATGCACCAGCATCTTTTTCCTGATCACTCATTGCAGGTCTCCACTTATAACCCAGTCACAACTTCACATTGGTTTGTTGAAATAAATATGGTCGAAAATATGTTCTTTTCGCCACTTCATTCAAACTCTTAGCTACTTTATTTATTTTGAAACACGCACCAATCAATCAACTGCACGCATGATCAGTGATGCATTGGTTCCGCCAAAGCCAAACGAGTTAGACAAGGCTGTGCGAATTTCCCGCTTGCGCGGTTTGTGAGGTACCAAGTCAATTGCAGTCTCACGCTCTGGGTTATCCAGATTTAGGGTTGGCGGGGCAATTTGATCCCTGATTGCCAAAATTGAGAAGATAGCCTCTACGGAACCAGCTGCACCCAATAGGTGGCCGATGGCAGATTTAGTCGAAGACATGGACACTTTTGAGGCAGCATCTCCCAAGAGACGTTCTGCAGCGCCTAATTCAATTGTATCGGCCATGGTCGAAGTACCATGAGCGTTTATATAATCAAGATCTTCGGCTTTCAGCCCTGCTCTTTTCAACGCTGCGCTCATACAACGGTAAGCGCCATCACCATCTTCAGATGGAGCGGTAATGTGGAAGGCATCACCAGAAAGACCATAGCCCACAATCTCGGCATATATTTTTGCGCCACGGGCTTTTGCATGCTCATACTCTTCCAGCACAACAATGCCAGCGCCCTCTCCCATCACGAAACCATCACGGTCACGATCATAAGGACGTGAGGCGCGTTGTGGGTCATCATTGTAATCAGTGGAGAGTGCTTTACAGGCGGCAAAACCAGCAAGGGAAATACGACAGACCGGGCTTTCCGTACCGCCGGCTACCATCACATCGGCATCGTCTAGCATGATTAAGCGTGCTGCATCGCCAATTGCATGTGCGCCAGTTGAACAGGCTGTCACGACAGAATGATTCGGGCCTTTAAGTTGGTGCTTGATAGAAACCTGACCTGAGGCAAGGTTGATCAATCGACCTGGGATGAAGAACGGACTGACACGGCGCGGACCGCGCTCATGAAGTACAAGAGCTGTTTCAGCAATTCCTTGCAATCCGCCAATTCCTGAACCGATTAGAGTTCCAGTTCTGCACTGATCTTCTTGGGTTTGTGGATGCCAGTTTGCATCATCGAGCGCCTGATCGGCGGCAGCCATTGCATAGATGATGAAGTCATCGACTTTGCGTTGCTCTTTCGGCTCCATCCAGTCATCTGGATTGAAGGTTCCATTGGTGCCGTCGCCACGCGGGATTTGACAGGCGATCTTTGCTGCAATGTCTTCGACTTCGAAACTGGTGACGCGAGCTGCTGCGTTTTTTCCAGCAAGAATATTGTTCCAGGTAACTTCTACACCACACCCCAAAGGGCTTACCATGCCCAGACCTGTTACAACTACTCTTCTCATATCAACTCTTTCCGAATCGCGGGTTATTCTGAAACGCTAGCCTTTACCAAAGAAACCATAGCGGCAAAGCATAATCCAGATACAAAACAGGCGACCCAAAGGTCGCCTGAAATTAGTAACATAGGTCCGGGGAAAACACACCGGACATCAATTATGCTGTGGCTTTTTCCACGAATTTAACTGCATCACCCACTGTTTGGATTGTGACTGCAGCGTCATCCGGGATTTCAACACCGAATTCTTCTTCGAAGGCCATTACCAACTCAACATTGTCAAGCGAGTCTGCACCCAGATCGTCAATGAAACTTGCAGATTCAGTAACTTTGGAAGCGTCAGCATCCAAATGCTCTATTACGATTTTTTTGATGCGTTCAGCGACGTCACTCATTTGGCAATCCTTACTTAGATGTTTTTCAATAGTTAATCGGCATTGCTGCCAAGTTCAAGAGAAAACGATCTTTCGAAGTATATTCAATCGATCATTCACGCATTTGCCAGCCGCGTAACACATAAAAACTGGCGATAAAAGTAAAATTCTATATCGAGAACCATAACAGCGCTCAAAAACGCATGTTTGGCTGGTTTTCAACAGGCTAAGCGCGCCATTCAATTTTCAATAGAAGCCCTAGATCATGGCCATTCCGCCATTCACATGCAAGGTTTGGCCCGTTACATACTTACCAGCATCGCCCGCCAGATAGATAGCCGCAGCAGCAATATCTTCACCGCCACCCATCTTTTTCATGGGAATAGCGCCCATAATAGCTTCTTTTTGCTTATCATTGAGTTTTTCAGTCATTGCTGAAGCGATGAAACCCGGCGCGATGCAGTTGACTGTTACGTTTCGGCTAGCAATTTCCTGCGCCAATGATTTAGTAAAGCCAATCAGGCCCGCTTTGGATGCACAATAGTTTGACTGCCCCGGATTGCCTGTTACGCCAACAATGGATGTTATATTAATAATGCGTCCTGCTTTGCGGCGCATCATGGGATATCCAATAGCGCGAGACAGGCGAAACACTGCGGTCAAATTCACGCGGATCACATCGTCCCAATCAGCGTCTGACATACGCGCCAACAATCCATCACGGGTAATTCCAGCATTGTTGACTAGAATATCGACGCCGCCCATTTCTTCTTCGGCTCTTTTGCCCAATGCATCCACTGCGTCCAGATCAGAAAGATTGGCGGGCAGTACAAAAGTGCGATCACCCAGTTCGCTGGCCAATTCTTTCAGCTTTTCTTCGCGTGTACCATGAAGGCCGACGATAGCCCCTTGCGCATGCATGGCCCGTGCCACTGCTTCTCCGATACCGCCACTGGTGCCTGTTATTAGGGCTTTCTTACCTGTTAAATCAAACATCAAAGTCTCCTGAATTCACGCTTTAAATACCCTTAGGCGTTTGCTTCGAAAAATGCTGCCACGTCGTCTGCAGTTCCAACCGACTTTGACGACAGATCGCGGTTAATCCGTTTGGCAAGGCCGCTTAGCACCTTACCTGATCCCACTTCAACCAAAGATGTGACACCATTTTCGCCCAACCATGTTATCGTTTCACGCCACCTAACCTGCCCGGTAACTTGCTCGACCAAGCGTTGGCGGATTTCATCGGGATCCGAAATTGGCATTGCCAATACATTGGCGACTAACGGCACGATTGGGCTTTGCACCTCTACTTCAGCCAATGCTGCTTGCATGGCGTCTGCAGCTGGAGCCATCATGGCTGAATGAAACGGCGCTGACACAGGCAATAATAAAGCGCGCTTTGCACCTTTTTCCTTTGCAGCTTCGGCCGCAGTTTCAACTTCTAATTTTGAGCCCGAAATAACCAACTGGCCGCCGCCATTGTCATTTGCAATCTGGCAAGTTCCTGAGCCTTTGGCTGCTGCACAAATAGCTTCAACATCGGAATGCTCAAGGCCAATAATCGCAGCCATAGCACCTTTGCCGACTGGAACAGCTGCCTGCATTGCATTACCCCTAATGCGCAAAAGCCGGGCCGTATCTGCAATCGATATACTGCCTGCAGCGCAAAGCGCAGAATATTCACCGAGTGAATGGCCTGCTACAAATTTCGCATGCTCACCAAGTTTCAGTCCGCGACTTTCGAGCGCGCGCATCGCTGCGATAGAAACAGCCATCAATGCAGGTTGTGCATTTGCAGTCAGCGTTAGTGTTTCCTCTGGGCCATTGAAAATTACGTCTGAGAGTTTCTCTCCCAGCGCTTCGTCAACTTCTTCAAAGACCAGACGCGATTCAGTAAAGGCGTCAAACAGTGTTTTACCCATTCCGACTTGCTGGCTTCCTTGTCCAGGAAAAGTAAAGGCCGCTGACATTGTCATTCCCCATCATATTTTTGATCTCAGTTCGCTTAGGGCGAGACATCGGATCGATTATTCTCATTAGTTTCTGAAGTTTACTGATCAACTTGCCTGCACCTGTCAAGTGGGAGGCCCTTTAGGGCCGAAAACTTCCCAAGAAGTTGTTGGTTTTCCCAATTTGTTGGGGCTTACCAATCGTCAAAGAATTGCTAGCCTTACTTTGATGGCAAAACGCAGGACTAATCGTGTGGGCGAAAAAGCGTAAGCCGTTATGGGGCGTTAGCGTGCAAGGGGGAAACAAATGTGTATGGGTTATTGTATCAACCAAAACGACTTTCAAGAAGTGACTTCAGCAGAACTAGAACTGGCTTTGGCAAATGGAGCCAAATTAGATGACAAAGGATTGTTATTTATCATCTTGGCTAGGCACCATGATTCTAAATTAGCGTCCCAACTAACAATGCTGTTATTACGCCGTTTTTCGTCTTTGCAGACCATTATCGAAATGCCGATCGAAGACATCATTTCTGTAAAAGGTATTTCGCGCGCTGCTGTGTTAGATTTGAAACAAATCAAACATTTCTTGAATGCAGTATCACGTGCATCTGTCACAAACCTGCCAGTCTTGGATTGCTATGAACAGTTAATCGATTTTTGCAAATTCCAATTTGGGGCGACCAAGAAAGAGCAGTTTCACAGCCTTTTTCTGAACAAGCGGTATGAGTTGGTACATCATGAGTGTCTTCAAACTGGCACACTGGATCATGTGACGGTTTATCCAAGAGAAGTTCTAAGGCTTGCCATTGCCCATTCAGCAAGTTTTTTGATCTTGGCGCATAATCACCCAGTAGGCAAAGCCAAACCTAGTAGGGCTGACATTCTCATCACCAAAAACCTGACGAGCCTCGCGGCAGGGTTAGGAGTTGGTATTATTGATCATCTGATCCTTGCTGGTAATGACAGCTTTAGTTTTCTGCAAAGCGGGATGATGGGTAACAATGATCCAGATCTACTGAAAAAACTCTGTGTAAAGCCAATCGCCAATTGGCAATGAGCGCGATCCCATCGGTGTAAAATACTGAGGCTAGCGCGGTTCAAGCGGTATTCATAAACTAGATCCACGCTAGCTTTACTGGCACGCGGTTCCATTCGCCAAAAAGAAATTTCGGCGCGGGAACGCGCTATTTATCACGCAGCAGGAGTTGGCAAATTGTTTAACATCAAGGTCTTTCCGGACTTCACATCTAGTAAGAATGACAATCAAAAGGAAAAAGCGATTTGTAAGGAATTGGCGATAATCAAACAGAATATCGGGGCTGTTTATATCAATGTCAGTTTCTTTGATCACAATAGCACGACGACCGAAGCCGTTCACTTTTTGACATATCCAATCAGTTGGATTTCTCATTATATCACCCATTTTTATTCTAACGTTGATCCGTTGTTCAAGATTGATTTTAGAACCGTTAGTATGATAGATTGGCAGGACTTGTATCGCAGTCGCGAACAGCAAAAACTGTTGGATAATTTTATCGAGAATGGCCTTGGCCAAATCGGACTGACAATTGTTCATCACGTTCAGCAGGACGTGTATTGCGTGCTGTCAGCTACTTTTAATTTTCCAACAGAAAAATGGCCAAGTAGAAAACTAGAACTTTTGGAAATGCTCAGATTTCATGCAGACCAAATCAGCGAAGTGTATTCACAAGGATACTTGGTGCGCGGAGATTTGGATTACAAAATTACCCCACGCGAGATAGAGTGCCTTTACTGGGTTGCGATGGGGAAAACCGATGATCAAATCAGTAATCTCCTAAACATCGGGAAATGGACCGTAACCGGACATTTACAAAGCGCGAAATACAAGCTTGGAACGCCAAGTCGCTCAGCTGCAGTTGCGCGTGCGTTAACAGCGGGAATCATCAAACTGCGCCGCGCCGCATAACCCATTCACACATAGAAAATCAATTACCCAAAATGGAGGGCCCCATTGTCATGGGTAGCATGTGGGTGATTGTGCTTCAACGTACGATCTACTCAAAATTGCAGATGTTCAAACCCCTGCTGAGCGGCTGTGAATAGGTTGCGCCCTCTGCAGGCAAAGACGGGGGACCTGCTTATGATTGTTTATGTTACGCCAGCTAATCGCCACAAATTTCGCCAACAACTGAACCAGTATTATCCGCTGAGAAAAAGGGTTTTTTGCGACAAACTTGGATGGGTGGAAGCCAAACCCGATGGGAAAGAAGTTGATCGTTTTGACAGCCTCTTCAATGTCTATATTCTTTGTATTGACGATGAAAGCGGAACCGTAGCTGGCGGGGTTCGCATGATGCCATCGACAGGACCAACTTTGCTTCATACTGTGTGGGCCGACATGTTGCCTGATAACAATGATTTCCGATCCCCTAACATTTGGGAGGCTACACGCTTTTGCGTTGACGAGGAAATCTCATCGCGCAAATCCAATCTACTCAACCGCACAACCTTGATGTTATCCATGGCGGTTGCAGATTTTGGCAATGCCAATGGCATTTCCCACGTGATCGCCGTGTGTGAACATTACTTTTTCAACATGGCTGGCGCCTATGGCCCACAAGCAGAAATACTATCCACCAAAGTTGACGAGAACGGCCTCGAAATCAGTTGTGGCATCTGGTCAACCAGTTCCATCCAATCTTTGCTGACCTGGAGCCGCGCTTTAACCGGAAATGTGGAACCAGCGATTGTCCGTGAAGTTGCTTGACCGCCTGTATCAAGCGCAATCCTATCAAAAGAACCAAGCGGGAGCATAACTTTGCGCCAACCCCAATGTTCAGTCACTCAGGATTTTGACATTATCCAGTTGAGCGCCTGACGCCAGTCAATCATTCGCACGGGCGTGCCGTGATTGCCGGTATCGAATACCGTCATCCGCACCGGATAATCCTTTGCTTTCAATGCGCTGTAAAAATCTTCTAACGCAGCCACATCATAGACCGGATCACGATAACCATGCGCTATATAAAGCGGGACTGGTTTGGCTGCGCCTGAATAAGCCGCCCTTAGATAATTCGAATCTGGAAACCCGCCAAGAATAACCATGCCGGATATCTGTTTTCGCGCCGATGCATCTTTCGCAAGAGACCAGCAAATCTGAACGCCCATAGAGCCGCAGGCGACGATGACTTTGCCGCCACCCTTTTGAGTGATTTGCGAAACCAGCGCGCTAATATCTGCCAGGCCAGCCTCATCAAAATCTGTGAAATCAGGGCTGTAATATGCCCCGTCATTTTTCACGACCAGCGTTTTCAGTCTGCTGAAATTGCCGCCAAACCGTTCATCATCAAAGCCCCATTCGCGGGTGCCGTCTTTGCCATGCAAATAGACCACCGACAGCCGCGCGGCCCCGTCCAGTTTTCCAGCGCCATATACCGCCAAATTTCGCCCGTCCACGCTATAGGTAAAATCGCGAATTTCGCTTTTTGCCAGCCGCGAAATATATTGGCTCTTTGCCTTACGCACCGGCATTTCATCGCGGCCATTGATGTCGCGCTGCTCATCATAAGGAACGCGCAAATAGTCGCCGCCATCGCGGCTTTCCATTGGCGTTCGATAGGCAAAAAGCGGATCCTTGTGTGGCGCAAGCGGCCCGCTGATCTGCTTGCGTTCAGCCGCTTGACTTGCAGCCGAAGAAAGCGTGTCTGAGGTCTGGCAGGATGCCAGAACAAACAAGCTTGATATAACAAAGAATGCAATCCGAAGTTTCATAACAAAGGGATATGATGGAAAATTGTTCTCTGCAAGACACTGTGCGCCATTGTTATGTTTTTGTCGATATCAACTCTAAACTGGCACAAAAAACTGAGCATAAAAAAGCCGACCAAAAGGCCGCCTCTTTCGATTTTTTCTAAAGCGAGCAGTTTAGTGTTTGAACACTTTGAACTCGCCCGCGTTCAGCCGTTTGATATAAGAGGCAAGTTCTCTTTTCACGATTGGCATCAAGAAGTAGAGCGCAAAGATGTTGACCACAGCCATGGCAAAGATTGCTGCGTCTGAGAAGTCAATAACTGGGCCAAGACTTGCAGATGCACCAATTACGATGAAAATGCAGAAGATAATCTTGAAGGTCAGCTCCTGTGTTTTGCCTTCGCCGAACAGATAGGTCCAAGCTTTCAAACCGTAGTATGACCAAGAGATCATGGTTGAGAAAGCAAACAGGATAACTGCGACTGCCAAGACATATGGGAACCAGCTAAAGCCAGTTGCAAAAGCTGCAGACGTCAAGCTGACACCCGATACATCACCAACTGTTCTGATTGAAGTGCCTGCATCATTCAGCAAGAACTGGCCTGTTTCAGGGTTCATCACTAAAATACCAGAGATGGTGATGACCAAGGCAGTCATTGTACAGATTACGACCGTATCGATGAACGGCTCAAGAAGGGATACATAACCTTCTGTGATCGGCTCTTTGGTGCGAACCGCCGAGTGGGCAATTGCTGCTGAACCAACGCCAGCCTCGTTCGAGAACGCTGCCCGTTTGAAGCCTTGAATCAATGCGCCAACAAAACCTCCGGCAACACCGAGACCTGTAAAGGCACCTTCAAAAATCTGACCAAAAGCCCATCCGATTTTGTCATAGTTCACCAGAAGGATAATTAGCGCAGCACCAACATAAAGAACGCCCATGAATGGCACGACTTTTTCGGTCACGTTGGCAATAGATTTGATACCACCGACGATCACTGCAAACACAACACCTGCGAAGATGATACCCGTGATGAAACCCGGGAAATCGCCAACAATTCCTGCGATTTGCGCATGAGCCTGATTGGCCTGGAACATATTACCGCCGCCAAGTGCACCAAGAATACAAAAGATCGAGAACAGGACCGCAAGGAATTTGCCGCCCGGCAAGCCACGTTCTGCAAAGCCTTTTGACATATAGTACATCGGACCGCCGGAAACGGATCCATCTGGATATTCGTTTCTGTATTTAACACCGAGCGTACATTCTGTGAATTTCGACGCCATGCCCAAAAGGCCCGCCAAAATCATCCAGAAGGTAGCGCCGGGTCCGCCTATGCCAACAGCCACAGCAACGCCTGCAATATTACCAAGACCAACGGTTCCTGATAGCGCTGTTGTCAAAGCTTGGAAGTGACTGACTTCTCCTGCATCATTAGGATCAGAATAATCGCCTTTGACCAATTTGATCGCATGGCTGAAACCACGTATCTGAATAAAGCCGAAGTAAAATGTAAAAAATGTTGCGGCAACAACCAACCACATCACGATCCATGGAAAGCTTGTGCCTGGAAATGGCGCAAAGATAAAATTCACAAAGGGTCCCGTAACCGCTGCAAAAATCTAATTTACTTTGGCATCAATGCCCATGGCTTCTTGAGCATGAGCCGCGCTGGATAGACCCAGCAACCCTGTTGCCGCCAATACTGACGGCATTATTGAATTGAACTTTTTCATAATGCTCCCCTTAATTGACAACCGTTACCGGCACATTTGCGCCCATAACCAGATTGGATGTTGAACTACCGAAAATGCGTTTTGAAAAGCCGCCTTCTGAGGACCGGCTAACGATAATCTGGTCGGCCTTTTCTTCGTCAGCAATACGGCTGATCGTTTCCGCCACATCACCATGGCGCACAACGCCTTTGGCTTTGAGTCCGCTTTTTTCGAGTTTCGCAATGGCCGGATCAATCACACGCTTTGTAGCTGTTGCAATTTCCTCTTCACGACGCTTGTGGCGCTCGGCGTTTTCTTCCGCTGTTTGAAACGAAAATGGTGACCACTCGATTACGTAGACCACAAGCAATTCACACTTTCCGATCAACTCGGCCATGCGCGCGGCATAAGCCAAAGCGCGCTCCCCCGAACCGTGGCCATCAAGACCAATGAGTAGTTTGGTTGTCATTTGATAGTTCTCCTGTTGTCCCCAATACGATCAGAGCCGGCAGACCGGCCTCTCGTTTTTTGATGTGAACAGCCCTCCCAAGCATGATGTTTTGAATGGGAAAACCATCGCCTACAGAAACGCGTTCCAGCGCCTGAAGCCAATATCACATAATTGTGATGCTACAGGAGAAAAGACAAATAAAGAAGACTGACATTATCTCTATTTCTAGCGAATATCCCTAGATACTTTGGAAAAAGCGATATAAATGACTTTGCATACCTATGCGACATGTTGTCAATTACCAGAAGTCGGATTGCTTGGGAGAGACTGCAAAGCTCCAATAAGCTTAGTGCAAAAGAACATTTTTTGCCGAGAAAATAGTCGCAATGCCTATTCGCGTGTTCTCCCGAAAAACTAGCAATCATTCACCCTTAGCCCTAGATCACCATAGGTCCGGTCATCCCAAGGCTTAGATATGCAAACCATTTTTGATCTTCTCAACCAATATGGCACGGCGTTTTACGTTTTGCTGTTTGCCTGGTGGCGGATCAATAAAATAGAGGGTCTTCGGGCTTAAGCATGAAATGTTTCTGCTTTGTCAAAACATGTCTTGAGCTCTCTGCACTTTACACAAAGTAAAAAGATGCCTGCCGCCTGACAACTGTTTTCGCATATTAAAAAACAGGGCGAAAACATGTCTTGCATCTCCCTCCTTTCTCTGTATAAACCGCCTTGTTCGAGTTTCAGGCTTTTCGCCGGAGGCTGAAAGGAAGGTTGTCTAGCGGTTTTGGCCAGTGAACGGGTCAATAGTAAGCTGAAAGATGACAGCGGGTTTTAAGAACAATCCGGGCTTCCCTTGTCTCTGCTCTCAACCGTTCCCAAACGCCTTTCTCCGGTGGCAACACTGTTCGAAATGCGGTTTGGAGGCTTCGCGCGGGATACCTGATGATACAAAGAGAAAGGAAGGGCAATCATGCCACTTTACGAGCATACATTCCTCGCACGGCAGGATATTTCTGCCCAGCAGGCAGACGCGCTTACTGAGCATTTCAAAGGCGTACTTGAAGCCAATGGCGGCAAGGTAACGAAAGTTGAAAACTGGGGTCTTCGCACCGCAGCTTACAAAATCCAGAAAAACCGCAAGGCTCACTACATTTTCATGAATGTGGATGCCCCGTCAGCAGCTTTGGCTGAAATGGAGCGCCAGATGCGTATCCATGAAGACGTGTTGCGGAACATGACCATTCGCGTTGACGCGCTTGAAGAAGGCCCGTCTGCGATGATGAAAAAGAGCGATCGCGATGATCGTGGCGACCGCGGTGATCGTGGCCCACGCCGTGACCGTGATGATCGTCCGCCGCGCCGCGAACGCACCGAAACACCAGCAGGAGATGCATAATGGCTATGGACTCACGCAGACCCTTTAACCGTCGTCGCAAATCTTGCCCGTTCACTGGCGCTAATGCACCTGTGATCGACTACAAGGATGTGAAACTTCTTTCGCGTTATCTTTCAGAGCGCGGCAAGATTGTTCCTGCACGTATTTCTTCAGTTAGCTTGAAAAAGCAGCGTGAATTGGCTGTTGCAATCAAACGCGCCCGCTTCCTCGGCCTGTTGCCATACGTGATTAGCTAATATTATGTGGGGCTTCGGCCCCACAACGTCTATCCCGGCGATTAGGATTGTTGCGATAGAGACATAAACAAACCCGAATGGGTGTTTATGTTCATTTGAATTAATGACACCCTAATGGATGTTTATGTTAAGATGGATTCAAAAGTTGCCCCAAGGTTTGGTCATCTTTTGATTTCTTGGTTTTTGTAAACATAAACACCCTAGTTGGCCTGCGCGGCCTAACTGTCAAAAGGACAGGACAGCGATATGATAAACAACCAAGCATTATTTACAGGCGTTTTAGCTGGCGTAGCTGCCGGGCTGATGATTTTTGGCGCGCTAAATGCTGGTCTGTTGGCTATCTTTCTGCTTTTTGCCGCTCCTGCTGCCATCTATATCGCCACCATGGGATGGGGCAGCGCCGCGGGCATTGTTGCAGCTCTAGTGGGCATTGTCATCGCAGGCGTGTTTGGCGGCTATCCGCTTGCTGGCATATCAGGCGCATTGCTATTTGCGCCAGCCGCATATGTTGGACTTCTTGTAAACCTAGGCACTCGTTCGACGAATACTGCTGCCAATGACAATGAAGGCGGCGTGGTCTGGTTTCCGCTATCGATCATTCTCTTTCGACTGATGATGGTGCTTGCAGCTGGCTTTATCCTGATTGGCCTTTTTGCCGGTCTCACCAATGAGTTTCTGACCGCCAGGTTCGCTGAATTGCTCAAAGCATTTTACAACACCAATCCAAATCTTCCCGCGTTGGACGATGCGACCTACACTGCCCATGCGGCCACTTATGCCAAAATATTCCCCATCGCTTTGCCATGCTTGTGGCTAATGATGCATGTGGCGACAGCTTTTATCGCCGCTAACATCACCCGCCGATCTGGTCTTTTGGCCCGTGATCCAGAGGATGTTGCTGCCACGGTTAGATTGCCTGTAGAGGCCGCTGGAATTTTAGCTGCCGGTCTTTTGGGTGAATTGATTTTACCAGGAACCTTACAACTTGCTGCAGCTGTATTGCTTGGTATTGGCATTGGCGGTTTTGGTCTGATTGGACTTGCCCATTTGCATTTTACGAGCCGCGGAAACCCAATCCGACCTTTTCTGTTGTGGGCCAGCTATGCCTCCATCGTCTTGTTTTCCGTACCCCTTTTGATATTCACCGCGATCGGTCTTTTCCGCTCGTTTAACGTTTCAAACCGGAACGCTTCCGGTCCAACTTCAAACACATGAACTAAAGGAACTTTATCATGCAGATTATTCTCCTCGAACGTATCGCAAAGCTCGGCCAAATGGGCGATGTGGTCACTGTTAAAGACGGTTTTGCCCGCAACTATCTTTTGCCGCAGGGCAAAGCATTGCGCGCCAACAAAAGTAACATGGAACGCTTTGAAGGTCAGCGCGCTGAGTTGGAAGCGAAAAACCTTGACCGCAAAAAAGACGCTGATGCGATTGATGCTAAACTGAACGGCACAAGCTATATCGTTATCCGCTCTGCTGGTGAAACCGGTCAGCTTTACGGTTCAGTATCAACACGTGACGTTGCTGCTTCATTGGAAGAAAAAGGTTTCCACGTGGCGCGCAGCCAGGTGACATTGCAGAACCCGATCAAAACAATCGGCTTGCACAATGTTGAGATCAGCCTGCACCCAGAAGTGACTTCAATCGTGAAAATCAACGTTGCCCGTTCTGAAGACGAAGCAACCCGTCAGGCAGCTGGTGAAGATTTGACCGGTCGCGATGCACGCTTCGAGTTGGACGTTCAGGAAGAAGACGAGATTGATTTGGATGACATCTTTGAAGAAACATCAGAAGATGACGCTGATGGCGAAACCGAAGTTTCTGAAGAAGAAACCAAAGCCTAATCTGTTACGATTATTTCGAATTTTGGGGCGCGGAGCAATCTGCGCCCTTTTTTGTCGATTGAAACTATTGCAAACTAAACCCGATGAAACATAACCGCCCGCCCCTACGGCAATCTCTGCCTGTTCCAGTAACACCCCAACGACGTTGGTGGCATGAGATTCCCATG
The DNA here is from genome assembly GCA_017854535.1 of Nitratireductor sp. Taxonomy (GTDB): domain Bacteria; phylum Pseudomonadota; class Alphaproteobacteria; order Rhizobiales; family Rhizobiaceae; genus Salaquimonas. Next base: position 2,166 of record JAFMHL010000013.1, on the reverse strand, counting down.
GGTATTTTTTATGTGCCTATTGGCATTGCCGTTCTTGGCATGTTGATCCGATATAAAAGCTTCAGCGCTCCCCTCAAAGCGAATTGGGGCCTTGCAAAAGGCGGGCTATTCCCGGAATCAAAAACCGGATTTGTTAAACGGTTTCCGCAAGATCACCCTCTTCTTCCCAGCGAGATATTGCTGGAGGGCACTCTCACCCTCAACGAAGCAAAAACCCGCTTTGACGGGTTTTTAAAGAGAATGAACCAAGCCCAACAGGTGGTGTTGAAACCCGATGATGGCATTCAGGGCCGATCTGTATACTTTGTAGATTCAGCTGAAGCATTTGGGACAGTTTGGAACAAATACATCAAAGGAAACGGTAATTGGTTGTTGCAAGAATATGTCGGCGGATTGGAAGTTGCTGTATTTTACCTCCAAGACGCACCGGACAAAAATGGCCGGATTGCATCCATGACATGGAAACACGGCTTTGAAGTCACGGGCGATGGACGCTCATCTGTTGAAGCCCTGATCCATTCTGCACCGGGTGATGAAGCCACAAAAAGACGGGTCACAAAATTCAATCGCGACCGCCTCAACGACATTGTTGCAGCTGGTGAAAGTCTGGATTTGATCCCCGTGCGCAACCATCATCTGGGCACGACGTTTCAAGACATATCAGACTGGATAACGCCTGAACTGGTGGCGGCTATCTGTCCTATGCTGGATAAGTTCGAAGGGTATAATTATGGCCGTCTTGATATTCGCGCGCCAGATTTCAACGATCTTCTGGCGGGCAAGAATATCAAGATATTAGAGGCAAATGCACTCTACTCAGAGCCCGTCCATGCTTATGATCCGAAATACGGATTGGCTGAGGCTTATCGGATTTTTATCAGCTATTGGAATATGGCTTGTAAAATCGGCGTGAGGCAGAAAAAGATCTAGTCATCCTCGGGCTTGTCTTGGACAAGCCCGAGGATGACTATTCAAACAGGGTTTAACCCCAATCAACTAACCAACCCTCACGACCATTTTGCCGAAGCTTTTGCCAACCAGCAGATCGTTCAGCGCGGCGGGGGCATTTTCGAGCCCGTCCACCACTTGCTCTTTATATTGCACTTTGCCTTCCATAAGCCATCCGGTCATATCGCGGGCAAAGTCTTTGTAGGTGCTGAGCGGGAAGCTGTCGAAAATGATAAAGCCCTGCATTTTGACCTTCATTCGCAGGATGGTTCCCATGATGGAAGGTGCCATATCAGGCCCATCTGGCAGACCCGCAAGATTGTACCAGGAGGCGACGCCGCAAACGGGCATGCGGGCGAAAGCATTGAGCAAAGGCAAAACGCCGTAAAGCACCTTACCGCCAACATTTTCGAAATAGACATCAATGCCTTTTGGGCAAGCGGCCTTCAGCTGGGCGGCGAAGTCGTCGGCCTTATGATCAATACAGGCATCAAAGCCGAGATTGTTGACCACATGGGCGCATTTTTCTGCGCCGCCCGCAACGCCAACCACATGGCACCCTTTGATCTTGGCGATCTGGCCAACCGTTGCGCCAACGGGGCCGGAAGCAGCTGCAACAACAACGGTTTCGCCGGGCTTTGGTTCGCCGATCAGCAACAGGCCAGCATAGGCCGTGTAACCGGGCATGCCCAAAATGCCCAACGACCAGGACGGGTTTTTCGGGTCTTTGCCAAGGTTCATCACATCTTTGCCGTCAGAAACCGCATAATCCTGCCAGCCGCTGCCATGAAGCACATAGTCGCCAACGGCGAATTTTTCCAGATCAGACGTGACCACCTGCGCAACCACCTGCCCTGTCATCACGCCGCCAATGGCAACCGGCTCCGCATAGGACTTCGCATCGTTCATGCGTCCGCGCATATATGGATCGAGCGAGAGATAGACCGTGCGCAGCAACATCTGACCAGCGCCAGCCTTTGGCATATTAGATGTTTCAAGGCGCAGGGTCTTATCGTCCGGCGCGCCTTTCGGGCGCTCGGCAAGAACAACGCGGCGATTGGTATTGGCAGATTGTGACATGGGATACTCCGGTGATTGGTTTGGAGTGACCATAGCGGGGAAAGAGCGGGAAGGACAATGGGAAATTGGGGGGTAGAATCGCGAATGACTGCTAATGGGATGGACCGACTGCTCCCTTCGAAGATGCGGGCAGATCTG
>JAFMHL010000046.1 GCA_017854535.1 Nitratireductor sp. | reverse complement strand
TTGAATAGGCTTTACCTCCCAACCTACACAATCTCACCCATTGCGGGTCTTTCAATCAAGCTTCAGGTAACGCCCCAAACTGAAGCAAGCGCGAGAGGCCCGTAACCATATGTGAAACGACCATATGAATATTAGCCCCCTTAAAACCGTTCAGCAATCATTCAGGTGAGCTTGGCTATGTTGATGTCAGAATTTGAACATCAACGGCTTTCAGCTTTACGCTATCGAATGGAGATACAATCATGAACGCATTCAAAAAATCAGTTATCGCTTTGGCTACCATAGCTACTCTGGCAACCGCTGCTGCAGTACCAGCGCAAGCTGGAAGCAAACACTGGAAACGCGGTCTTGCCGCTGGTGTTGGTGTTGGAGTAGGCCTTGGAATTGCCGGTGCTTTGCTACATCAACCGCGCCATCGCACTGTTTATGTACAACAGCCAAGATATTATGTTCGCCAGCCGGTTTGTCACTACCAAATTGAACCTTTGTTTGACCGCTATGGCAACATTGTTGCCCATCAACGGGTTCAAGTGTGTAACTAACCCGTCGCATTTTGGGTTTGTAACAGTTTAGTCCGTATCGCCAGAAAGCCCGGTTCATCTTTGAACCGGGTTTTTTGTGATTAGGCGCTTGGTTTACGTTTCTTAGCGGTAGTTTTCTTTGCGGTATAAACTGTAATGGGATCAATCAGCATAATCTTCTGCCAGATTTTACGTGATAAATTAGCGCCTAATGTCTCCACATCGTTTACAGCATCGACAACTTCAATATCAGGCACGCTTTGGGCATAAAGCGCCGCAAGCTTTCCGATTATGGCCAGCATTTCTGAGCAATAATTAAGATAGCGCTCCAAATCATTGGGCGAAAGAGAATGGGCTGGCGATGATGGCATCCGCTTGACCTTGCCAGTCAACATGATCGGATCTTTGGTAAGCTGATGCATGTCAATAATGTGGATCATCGAGCGTAACTGGTGCAAGCCATCCATCACCTTGCGCCGTTTGATGCGTTCTTCGGTCTTGGCAAGGGTGATAAATCCAATCCCCGCCAGAACCAGAGTATTGATACTGGCCTCAACCCCTTGCACAAAATCAAATGCACCTGTGCTGATACGGTCAAAGGTTAAAAAGCGCCCGATAAGAAAGAACACCAATGCACCAATTGCTACCCCAATCCAAAGAATGAGGCGTAGCATAAAGATCGGCTTTTCCAGATCTCGGGCCTGCCTGTCCGTTTGAAGAGACAAAGAAACCAGTTCAACAGCAACTTTTTCAAGCCCTGTACCAGGAAAACGGTCACGCACGCGGTTGCGTAACCTTTCTGCGGTTGCAAGGATTTTGTCAGGATCAAGCGAAGTATAAGGCATTCCGCATCCTTCCTATTGCAAAAGAATGTCTACGCTTAGTCACGGAGCAATTCGTTGATGCCGGTTTTTGAGCGTGTTTTTTCATCCACTGTTTTCACGATTACAGCGCAATAAAGCGAAGGACCTGGCTCACCATTCGGGAATGGCTTGCCCGGCATAGCGCCAGCAACCACAACAGAATAAGGCGGCACCTCGCCATAGAAAATTTCGCCAGTCGCGCGGTTTACGATTTTTGTGGATTTTCCGATGTAAACGCCCATGCCAAGCACTGAGCCTTCACGGACGATACAGCCTTCAACTACTTCTGAACGCGCGCCGATGAAGCAATTATCTTCAATGATAGTTGGGCCTGCTTGCAACGGCTCCAACACACCGCCAATGCCAACTCCGCCAGACAGGTGAACATTCTTTCCGATTTGAGCGCATGAGCCAACTGTTGCCCAGCCATCAACCATGGAGCCTTCATCAACATAAGCTCCAAGATTTACAAAGGACGGCATCAACACAACGTTTTTGGCGATGTAAGCTGCTTGACGAACAATTGATCCGGGAACTGCACGAAAGCCGGCAGCACGAAATTCCTTCTCGCCCCAGCCTTCAAATTTGGATGGAACTTTGTCCCACCAGGTCGAATTGCCATTACCGTTTTGAATGACTTCCATATCATTCAAACGGAAAGATAAAAGCACCGCTTTTTTCAACCATTGATGTACTATCCAGTTTCCGTCAGCACCTTTTGAGGCAACACGTGCTTCGCCTTTATCCAGCAAATCAAGCGCTGTGTTCACCGAATCGCGAACCTCGCCTTTTGTATCAATATTGATGGTATCACGGGCTTCAAAGGCTGCCTCGATGGTTTGTTCAAGCGCCGTAAGGCTATGCTTGGCCATTTCTTAACTCCTGTTTTGGTATGAAAGAGCCGGAAGGTTTGTATGAAAACCTTATCGATCCGGCACGGTGTCAAAGATTTTACTGGGTTTCGCGGGGAAGCTATGCCAAGTCGGGTCTAAAATCAATCTGATCAGCGTCATTGGCGCTTCGGATTACGAAATAGAATACAATTTTGGGAAATAGAATTATGTCAGAGACTTCAGCGAAAAAATCCGATGTTAAACAGGGCAAACACTGGAAAGCACTGGTACGCTCTGGCGATGATATCAAAAAAGCTACCGAAGTTCCTGATACGCCGCAAACCAGAGCGCCAGCCTATAAACTTGCCTTTGATGACAAGGATTTTTTGACTCGCGAAGAATTACGCCCCGTTCGCTTGCAGTTGGAACTTCTAAAACCGGAAATGATTCTCACCGAACGCGGTATTGAATCAACGGTTATTCTCTTTGGAGGGGCCCGCATTCCAGAGCCTGGAAAAGATGCCTGGGCGGCGAAAAACGCAACCCAGAAGAAAAATCTTGAAGCCAATGCTAAATATTACACAGAAGCGCGTGAGTTCGCCCGTCTAGCCTCTCTTTATTCAGCAACAACCTATAATAAAGAAATGGTGGTCACGACAGGTGGAGGCCCCGGCGTCATGGAAGCAGGCTCGCGCGGAGCCGATGATGTTGGCGCTCCTTCTATAGGTTTGAACATTGTTCTTCCCCATGAACAGGCGCCGAACGAATATGTGACTCCTGATCTGTGCTTTAACTTCCACTATTTCGCTATTCGTAAGATGCATTTCTTAATGCGCGCCAAAGCAATCGCGGTTTTTCCGGGCGGTTTTGGAACCATGGACGAGATGTTTGAAGCCCTTACGCTCATTCAGACAAAGCGTATGGAACCTGTTCCATTTTTGCTGTTCGGCAAAGAGTTTTGGACGAAAGTCATTGACTTCAAGGAATTGGCCGATCAAGGGACAATTTCTCCCGATGATCTTGATCTGTTTCATTTCGTTGATACAGCCGAAGAGGGGTGGGCGCTTATTGCCAATCATTATGAGTTGGATTCATCCAACTGATCTAGTTGCGCTTTAGAGCAAGCAAGTGGCCAAAGATCTGTTGGTTTTAGGCGCATTCCCTAACGGAATCTCGTCACTTTTATGCCTGATTCATCAACATTTTGGTTGTATAAAGCTTAATTCAATTTATTTGATCTCTTAACAAAGTCCCGTAACTATAAGAGTTAAAAAAGAAATAATTTTAGTTCACGTTTAGTGACAAAATACACATTGATAACATTTTTTAGGTCTTATCTTGGAACTGTTAGGCGGTTTGATCCGTTATACAGGTTAAAGGGCCTCAAATGTAATGAGTAGGTCCTAACAGCAGGGACTAAGATAATGACTTTACAATTTTATTCGCCAAAAGTGCGATCGAATAGACAAGCCACGATCGCTTCAGGACCTCAGCCATGTAATCGCGATTCTGCGGAATTGGCGTTCGGCAAATTGTCAGAAATGCCAGTCAGAGAGCTGGATGGTCAAGATTTAGCGGGTTCAGGCGCGCTGGTATTTGAAGGCGAAGTGCTTCAATTGCCAACTTGGAACTAGATTAACGCTTTCGCGGGCTATGAATTGTCCGCGGGCTTGTGTTCGTCACCGAGTGCCTTTGGCCGGTTGACGATTGTCACCAAGACAAAAGAAATAATCATCAATAAATACCATGAACCAAGTTTGGCTGGCGACACAACCGCCCAACCGTCCAACTGATTTGGATAAAGCCATGCTTTGGAGACGGTTCCCAGATTTTCCGCAAACCAGATAAATAAGGCAACCAAGAAAAATCCTAGGAGCAAAGGCATCTTATGGCGAAATCTGAAAACGCGATAATGCACAGTGCATTTGAAATAAAGATAGATGGTTGCAGCCAGCAATAAATATCGCATATCCCAAATGTAATGATGGCTGAAAAAGTTCACATAAATGCCTATGCATAAAAGTAGAGTCAGCTCGAATTTTGGATAATGCGTGTATTGCATGTCAAACAATCGGTGGACGCGGGCGAGATAGCTGCCGACTGCCGCATACATAAACCCGGAAAATAGCGGCACTGCGCCAATCCTGAAAATGCTTTCCTCTGGATATATCCACGAACCCGCATAGGTCTTGAACACCTCCATCGCCGTTCCAACTATATGAAAAATAAGAATGACCTTTGCTTCGTCCCAAGTTTCCAGCTTTCCAACGATCATGGTGATTTGGATTGCCAAGGCACACAGAAAAAGAAAATCGTATCGCGTAAGGCTCGCACCTTCAGGGTAAAAGAGATGAGTGCCAATAATGAGGGCAAGCATCGCACCGCCAAAAAGACAAGCCCATGCCTGTTTTAGGCCGAAAACCAAAAACTCAACCAAGGAACCATAGATGCCGCGATTAGGAAGTGTGTCCAAAAGCTTGTGCGCTTGTTGGTCAATGAACTTTTCAAGCGATGTGAACTTGGATAGCAATTTTGGTGGTCCAACTCTTATTTTGCGTTGATTGCGCTCAAAACATCAGCCAGAAAATCATCGATATGATCGGTAACATGATCGATATAATTGTCGTCTGCTCCGGCAATTTCCCAAGCTTCACCAGCAAATTCAGTGCCTGAGCGGGGAATAATTAGCACCGTCGTCATACCCAACTCTTTAGGCACCTCCAAATTACGCGGCATGTCTTCAAACATGGCTGCTTCTTTTGGATGAACCACATGGGCATTCAAAAATTTTTCATAAGGGCCGCGTGCTGGTTTCGGTTCAAAATCAGCGGCAACGATATCAAACATCGAATCGAAAATAGGCTCTATGCCTAGCGCCCTAAGCGTGTTTTCCGCATGGCGCACATCACCATTGGTAAAAATATGCTTGCGACCAGGAAGGGAGGCAATCATCTCGCCCAAGGCCGGATTGTGCTCCACTTCGCCATAATCAATATCATGCACATCGGCCAGAAAATCATGGGGATCGATATTATGTTCGCGCATCAGCCCGTTCAGCGTCGTCCCGTGGTCACGATAAAGCTGTTTTTGCAATTTGCGCGCATCTTCTTTGTTCTGGCCTGTTAAGCGCGCCACATAATCGGTCATCTTCCAATCGATCTGTTTAAACAGGTCCGTGTGGCGTGGATAAAGGGTATTATCGAGGTCAAAGACCCATTCGGTAATGTGTGCAAATTTCTGTTTCATGACAGTTGTATAGGGCAGGCTAAGTTGCCTCGCCAGTGTTGAAATTTTCTACCCCCAAAAAATCTCAAACGTTTCTTGTACAGCTTAAGTGCTTTGCCAATCCAAAAATTTAGGCCTATTGAAAGCGATAATTATCTTCACACAGGTCTTTCATGGAAATCTGGATACCCATCACGGTTGCTGCAGCTTTTATGCAGAACATCCGTTCGACAACTCAAAAACATCTCAAAGGCAAACTGAAGACCATCGGCGCAACTTTTGTGCGTTTCGGTTTTGGCATGCCCTTTGCTGCACTGTTCGTCTCCATCATGCATTTCGGATTGGGATGGGAATTACCAGAGACAAACCAGACATTCTGGCTTTGGGTTATCCTTGCCGGTTTCATGCAAATCTCTGCCCAGCAATTTTTACTCAACGCGTTTTCCTACGACAGTTTTACCGTTGGCACTGCTTATTCGCGAACGGAAGCCGTGCAGGCGGCTATCCTTGGCTTTGTATTGTTGGGTGACCGGATCGCACTTTCGGCCATCGCGGCCATCGCTTTGACGGTTGCGGGGGTGATCACCCTTGCTTTGGCCAAATCCAATCTCTCATTTGCAGGGCTTTTATCCGCATTCAATTCGCGAGGCGCGCGAATTGGTTTGATGGCGGGGGCTTGCTTTGGCTTGTCTGCAACCTCTTATCGCGGCGCATCTTTGGCCTTGGGCGAAGGACTGGTTGAACCCAATTTCCTCATGCAAGCTGGCTTCACTTTGCAGACGACGATCACCATGCAAAGCGCAGCTTTGTTGATCTGGATGGCAGTCACAGACAGAGCTGAAATTGGCCGTATCGCCAAGGTCTGGAAATGGGGCTTGCTCGCGGGGGCCTCAGGGGCTTGCGCCAGCTTTGGCTGGTTCATCGGTTTCACCCTGCAATCAGCTGCTGTTATCAAAGCCCTAGCTCAAGTGGAAATGCTGTTCACCTATGCCTCGACGATTTTCATTTTCAAAGAAAAGGTCACCAAGGGTGAATTGTTCGGCTGCGCTTTGATAGTATTTGGGATTTTAGTTCTGGTGCTCGGGTAAGGGAAACTTTAATAAAAATTGTTATCGTCTGCCAGTTAAGTCAACAAAATTCAAAATACGCTCCAACAAATTAGCACGCGGCATTTTAATCAATCTAATTCCTAGATAGGTTGGGGGCGCACCAACCGAACAGCCTCCGCCTTTTGCATCTTGAATGAAGTAGCTGATATAAGCTCTGTGTTGGCCAGCGGCGATCCGCACTCCGCAATTATCGCTCTGGCTCAATTTCTTACCATCGCTATCAAGGCGGGTTCGAGTATAGCAACTATCCGTCCATTCCCATACATTCCCGGATAAATCATAAATACCGTTTTCATTGGAGCCATATGAACCTGAGGGCTTAATCACAGGGTCGTTTCCCGTTTCCAGATCTGCGTATTTTTTATATTTGGTCAACCAGCGTTCGGCAGGGTTATTGGTATTCGTCTTGGCGTTTATGGCATCATCAACAAACCGCGATCCAGCAGCAAATGCCCATTCTTCGTCTGTTGGCAGACGCCAGTTTACGTCGGTCTTATCGCTAAGCCATTTGGCAAAATTGATTGCATCTTGATAGCTAACGCTAGTGATTGGAAGATTTTCTGAATGACGTCGTTGGTTCAGGGGTTCACCACAAACCCGCTCTGTGACGCACTGTTCATAGTCCTTGGCTAGGACCTGATATTTCATGAATTCGAATGGAACTGCAAAGGCGATTTTTTGCATCGGAGCGTCGACAGGGTATCTTTCTTTTAAAAATTCGCCTGATGCTCTGTACATGAAAGATCCAGCTTCGATTACAACAGTTTCCGGCATGCTCATCTTCGCAGCATTTGCTGTGCTAAAGGATATGAATGCGAGTAGGATAGTGGCTATATAATGAGCGGGTCTTTTCATGATTTGCATCCGGTCTAAGAACGGTTTGTCGGACACGGCAATGAGCTCGCCGTGTCCTTTGTCTTCAAAGCCTATGGCAAGGCTTTTTTGCTCTTATAAGCATCGGCCAATGCGGTCGGCTCGGTGACCTGAGCCATCAGCTCATTATCCCATTCGCCATCCACCACAACATGGGCAGTGGCGCCAAGGTTTACCGCTTCAATCAGGTTGTGATTGACATAGGCGTAAACGCCCGGCTGAAGGAAAGTATACAGAGCTGCTCCAGCAGACCCGCCTCGAATAAACCAGGTTTCAAGATCGCGCTCTGGCGGATTGTTGAACTTGCCAGTCTCCCAAACAAGATCACCATGGCCACCAATAAGGTGTGGCCTTGTATCTCGGTTCGCCTGTGAGTGAACGAACAACACAGTTTTCCCTACGGTTGATTTCAGCGCATTGTCGCCTGTAAGCGCGCCAGCTCTACCGTTGAAAACAACATGCGTTGGAATAAGACCGTTCATTACTTCCAGCGTATCTGCATAAGAACTGCCGGGATCTTCAAACCGCATGTAGTTGCCGTCAGCGTCTTTAGGAATGTAGAAATCATTCTCGCCGATATAGTAGACAGTGTCGTATTTAATCGGCTTGTTTTCATGATCTTTCAAACCATCGCGCGGCAAGATCATGATGGCACCGCTCATACCGGAAACAACATGCCAAGGGATCATTGGACCGCCTGGTGCGCAGTGATAAACAAAGGTTCCCGGCCGGGTTGCCTTAAAGCGTAAAACGGTCATTTCACCAGGATTGACCAGTGTCAGTGATCCACCGCCAAGGCCGCCAGTTGCCGCATGAAAATCAATATTATGGGGCATGGAATTGGATTCAGGATTGATCAAAGTCAGTTCAACAAAGTCGCCTTCATGAACCACCATCAGCGGTCCGGGGACAGATCCATCAAAGGTCATTGCTTGCAACATTGTTCCTTCATCATCGATTTCGAGTTCTTTTTCGATAATAGTCATTTCGAACTCAATAATGGCAGGCTCCAAGGTTGCAACTTGCTCATGCTCATGAACAAACGGAGGAGCAACAAGTTCGACATTGCGCCGTTCCAATTTGCTTAAGTCAACCGGAGCGCCATCGGGCTTCATAGCTTCTTCAGAGGCCGCTGCTTTTTGTATCAAAGCCGGCGCTGCCATTGATGCAAATACCGCGCTCTTCAATGCGTTTCTGCGGGTGATCATTTTTAGTCTCCTTCTTCTTCTTCTTTGGTTTCAAGTAGATGAGGTAACTTTATTGAATGCTGAAAATCCGCTCTTTGTTGAAGCGCAAACAAAGTGCCGGAATAAAAGTTTCCTGTTTGCGAATGCACAAAGAAGCCCGTTCACGACCTATTATGTTGGGCGTGATTGGAGTTTGATATGTCGATAGATACGACGAAGAAATTCGAGGTTTCACTGGAAATGACGATGGATGACATCATGTCAAAATCGCCAGAAGTCATTTCATTTTTACTGAAAAACAAGATGCATTGTGTCGGCTGTCTTCTCACACCTTTTCATACCATCAGTGATGCTGCCTTTGAGCATGAAATAGATGAAGATGCCTTGATCGCTCAATTGAAGGTAGCAGGAATTATTGTAAAAGCATAACAGAGTGTGAACTTAATCCTTAGTCCGCCGCATTTGTTGCCACAAGCATCAGCTTGTGACCTTCCACCAAAACGATTTTCTGGCGACCACTTTTCACCCATCCCTTATCCTCCCAAGCGCTCATCAGGCGAGATACAGTGTGCAATGTTGTGCCGGTCATTTCAGAAATGTCTTGGCGAGAAATCGGGAAGTCTATCAAAATGCCTTCTTCGGTTTTTTTGCCCGTTTGGTTTGCCAATTTCAAAATTACATTGGCGACCCGCTGCTCGACTTTGGCAGTAGCAAGTTCCAACATTCTTTCCTGGGTTTCAAACAGGCGCTTACCCACGGTTTGATAAGAATTGGTAGCAAAATTGGGATGTTGCAAAATGATATCATCCCAAATTTTTGTTGGCCAAGCCAAGGAAAGACAATCCACAGCAGCAACAGCGTTTGCAGGATAGGTGTCTCGCCCTATGGCTTTTGCGATACCGTATGATTCTCCAGCAGAGATATAGCGGGCAATCATCTGCTCGCCATTCTGGTTGATTTTCACCACCCGAATATGCCCATCCAGAAGCAGGTAAAAATAATTTGCCTTTTCGCTTTCGCTGAAAATGGTCGTGCCTTTTTCGTGGCGATGCGCAGTTGCCTGGGCCAGTATGTTTTGAAGATCAACGACTTCCATTCCTACAAAAGGCGGCAAGTCTCTAATCAGAGAAATATCAAGGCGGTTCATATTACTCGATTCAGTTTGCGCAAACGCAACTAACAAAAACAGGCATGGGTCTAAAGAGGGAGGGAACCACACTTCTCGATGAAAGGAAACACTATGCGAAATACAATCATGACCCTCACTTTACTTGCTGCAAGCACTTTTGCCGCCCCTGCATTTGCTGAGGAATTTGAGATTAAAATGCTCAATAAAGGCGAGAACGGCGCAATGGTCTTTGAACCGGACTTTGTGAAAGCCATGCCGGGTGACACGATTAAATTTGTTCCGGCAGACAAAGGTCACAATGTCGAAACAATCAAAGGCATGTTGCCGGAGGGCATTGAGGCTGTCAAAACCAAGTTCAACGATGAATATGTGCTGACGGCTGAGACTGAAGGTGTTTATGGTATCAAATGCTCTCCCCATTATGGAATGGGTATGATTGCCCTGATTTCTATTGGCGAACCAGTCAATCTGGAAGAAGCAAAAGCAGTAAAACAAAAAGGCAAAGCGAAAGCCAGATTTGCTGATGCTTTCGCCAAGCTTGAGGGAGCGGTTGAAGCGCCTGCTTCAAACTAAAAACTATAGCATTTTAAAGAAAAAGAGGCGATAAACTCCCCTCTTTTTGCATTCTTATATCAAACTGGGGCAACTTTTAAGTTGAAGCCAATCACTTCTTCACTAGTGTACCAGCACCATGCTTGGTGAATAATTCAAGCAACACCGCATGAGGAGTTTTTCCGTTTAGAATAACCACGCCCTCAACGCCTTTTTCCAACGCGTCAATGCAGTTTTCAACTTTCGGTATCATGCCGCCAGCAACCGTTCCATCGGCAATCATTTCTTTGCACTGGGCGATGGTCAGCTCTTCCTGAAACTCTTTATCTTTGTTCATTACGCCTGGCACATCGGTCAGGAACAACAAACGTTTTGCACCCAAGGCTCCAGCAATGGCGCCAGCAAACGTATCGGCATTAATATTATAGGTATGACCATCACGGCCAGGGGCAACAGGGGCGATAACTGGGATCATTTCTGATTTTGCCAATAGATCAAGCAATGTCCGATCGACTTCAGAAATTTCGCCCACAAAACCAAGATCAAGCTCACGCTCGATATTTGAGTCTGGGTCTTTAACAGTTTTTCGGGCTTTTTCCGCAAAAACCATATTGCCGTCTTTACCGCACAGGCCAATCGCCCATTCGCCCTCGGCATTGATCATTGCAACGATTTCCTTGTTGATGGATCCGGCCAAAACCATCTCGACGATTTCCATCGTTCTTTGGTCTGTAACGCGCAATCCACCTTCGAATTTCGATTCGATATTCATCTGAGTGAGCATTTTGCCAATCTGTGGCCCGCCGCCATGAACAACAATCGGGTTGATACCCGACTGTTTTAGCAAGGCGATATCTCTGGCAAATGCTTTGCCAAGCTCAGGATCACCCATGGCATGACCGCCATATTTCACCACAACTGTGTGGTTTTCATATTTTTGCATATAGGGCAGAGCTTGAGAGAGAAGATGGGCTTGTTGTTCTGCTTCACTCAGATTGTCATATTCAATGCTCATTTAGCGTTCTGCCTTCAAAATATCGGTTTCATTGTGCCTCTGGTACTTGTGCCTATTTAACGCTTATGGTTGAAATGAGCAATGGCGGCCCTAAGTGAGCAGGGCTGAATAAAGGAAACAAATGTCTGAAATTGACATCGAAAATTTGATAGCCAAAACGGCTCTTTCTAACAGAAGCGCGTTTGATTCTCTTTATCAAGCATCAAGCCCGAAACTTTTTGCCGTGGTCATGCGTATCTTAAAGAACCGCGAACTTGCAGAAGATGCCTTGCAGGAAGTCTTTGTAAAAATCTGGCAAAAGGCAGATTCTTACAGGGCAGGGCAACAGGCGCCGATGTCATGGCTGGTAACGATTGCACGCAATCATTCTATTGATGTCATCCGTGCCAATAAAAGGAAATTTGAGGATATTGAAGAGCAATATGATCTGAAGACCGATGATCCGGATCCTGAGCAAAATGCAATCAATTCCGCTGAAAGAAATAGGATAGATAACTGTCTTGAAGAGCTTGAGCCACAAAAGGCTGAGGCTGTCGTGGCGGCTTATATCGAAGGCTACAGTTATCAAGAACTCGCGGATCGCTACACGATACCGCTAAATACAATGAGAACATGGTTGCGACGCAGCCTGTTAAGCTTAAAGGATTGTTTGGACAATGGCTAAGACAGCCACACCCTTACCAGAAGACTTGGAAGTCTTGGCCGCTGAGCACGTTTTGGGTGTTTCAACGCGCGAAGAGCGGATAGCTTTTGAGCAATTGGCTGCAAGTGTGACAGATGCTGCAGATGCGAAACTGGCTTGGGAAAATCGCTTGGCCGATTTGAACGCAGATTACGCGCCGATTGTGCCACCAGCTTCGGTAAAAGCTGAAATCGATAAACGTCTTTTCGCCTCCACGGCGGTTGCAAGTGTTGCTCCTTCTGGCTGGTGGAATGCAGTTGGTCTTTGGCGAGGACTGACAGGTGTGGCGACGGCTGTTGCTATTTTCTTTGGCGTATCCAATGCCGATTTGACCCAGAAATTGGAAACGTCCGGCGGAGAGCTGGCTGCTGCTCTTGATACGAAAACACAGGCTGAAGAAACCCTTGCCGCCTTTGAACAGGAACTGGCCGCGCGGGGTCAGCAATTGTCAGAGCTAGAATCAAAACTGGTTGAAAATACCAACCAGCTTGGCTCAGCCCAGAGCGAATTAGCTTCTGTTAAGTCTGAGCTTGATGAGGCTTTGAAGGCAGAAACGCCAGTATTGGTCGTATCGCTTGAATCGGGGGATACGGATTACCGTTTCCTAGCTGTTCACGAAGAGGGATCCGACAAAGTTCGAATGACGCTGGTGTCAGGCGCTGTTGATGATGGCAAAGATTTTGAACTCTGGCTTGTTGAACCGGAAAAACAAACCGTATCGCTTGGCATTGTGGATGCTGGGAAGACAGCTATCGAATTGACGCCTGAGTTTGCAAAAATTCTTGAGGCCGGCGGTTTGTTGGCCGTTTCGCTGGAGCAAAAAGGTGGCTCGCCAACGGGCGTTGCCCAAGGTCCTGTGATTGCTGTGGGTGCGCCAAACGCTCTTTAAAGCAACTATCTAGACTAAAAACGCGATTGCAGCTTTCAGTGAATCAAATCCGGCTTTCTTCTCCGAGGATGTGGCAATCACCTCGGGATAAGCAGCAGGGTGTTTCTTGATTTTTTCAAGCGTCTCAGCAATCAGTTTCTTCACAGCAGGCGGTTTGATTTTGTCGGTTTTTGTCAAAACAATCTGATAGGAAACCGCCGCTTTGTTCAAAAGCTCCATAACTTCCAAATCATTGGCTTTGATGCCATGGCGTGCATCAATCAGAAGGTAGACCCGTTTGAGGGTGCTGCGCCCGCGCAAATAATCAAAAACCAGTTTGGTCCATTTATCGACAGTTGCCTTAGGTGCTTTGGCAAATCCATAGCCAGGCATATCGATGAGCGCCAGGGGAGGCAGATCGCCTTTTGCGCCACTATATCCATCGGGAACAAAGAAGTTCAACTCTTGTGTTCGTCCAGGTGTGTTTGACGTTCTTGCCAGTCCTTTTTGGTCTACAAGCGCGTTGATCAATGAGGACTTGCCAACATTGGAGCGCCCGGCAAATGCGATCTCAGGGGGACCTTCTGGCGGCAAAAATTTCATTGAAGGAGCGCCGCGGATAAACACCCATCCTTGGGCAAAGAGCAGACGGCCTTTTTCGGCTAAAACCGGATCGGGGCCATCCTCAAATTCTTCGTCAGTTTTTGCAATGTTTTCAGACATGAACTGCTCCATAGCAAAACAAACTGGTGAAAGAAAAAGCCGAAGCAGAAATGACCGCTTCGGCTCGTATTATTACTTGGATTTAGCGTCAGGCGCCTTTTCTCCAAACATGCCCTTAAGGTTATCCCAAAGCTCAATCTTCACGCCATTCTTTTTCATGATATAGCCTTGCTGGATAATAGAGAGCAGGTTGTTCCATGCCCAATAGATCACCAGACCAGCAGGGAAAGTTGCCAGCATGAAAGTGAACACAATCGGCATCCATTTGAAAATCATCGCCTGTGTAGGGTCTGGCGGGGCAGGGTTCATTTGCATTTGAGCAAACATGGTTATGCCCATGAGCAAAGGCCAAACACCAATGAGCAGGAAGCCTGGAACATCAAAGGGTAGCAATCCGAACAGATTGAAAATGGATGTCGGATCGGGTGCAGACAAATCCTGAATCCAGCCAATGAAAGGCGCGTGGCGCATCTCGATGGTCACATAGATCACCTTATACAGAGCAAAGAAGATCGGGATTTGCACTAACATCGGCCAACAACCAGCAGCCGGATTGATCTTCTCTTTCTTATAGAGCGCCATCATGTCCTGCTGAAGTTTTAATCGGTCATCACCGGCGCGCTCTTTCAAGCGAGCCATCTCTGGCTGAACCTTTTTCATTTTGGCCATTGACGCATAAGACATATTCGCCAATGGAAAGAGCAGTGTTTTCAAAATCACCGTTGTGACCAAAATCGCAAAGCCAAAGTTGCCGATCTGCTGATACAGCCAGTTCATCAAAATGAACAACGGTTTGGTAATCCAATAGAACCAACCCCAGTCAATTAACTTGTCAAACTTGTTGAGGCCCAGCTCATCATTGTAGCGATCAATAACCGGCTGCTTTTTGGATCCGGCAAACAAACGTTGGGTAATGGTCGCGGACGCACCATTTTCAACGGTCACTGGCTGGTTCAGCAAGTCTGTTTGATAGCGCGCGCGGCCATCGGGGAAATAAGCATAACGAGGCTTGAACTCACCCGCTGGCAAAAGGGCGGCGCCCCAATATTTGTCGGTGATGCCCAACCAGCCATTTGGATAATAGCCATTGGCAGCTGGAGGATTCTCACCTGTATACTCTTTCGCATCTTCAATTTCAGAATAATCATACTCTTGCAAACCATCTTCGCCGAATACGCCTACTAGGCCTTCATGCAAGACATAGACACTGGCCGTGCTTGGTTTGCCAAAACGGGTGATGCGGCCATAGGAAGAAACTGAAACAGCATTTCCTGAATTGTTCACCACTTCATCTTCGTAAGTGAAGAGGAAATCCTTATCCAGAGTAATCGTTCTTCGGAAGGTAATGTTCTTGTCGTTCTTCCACTCCAAAACCAATGGCGATTCTGGCGTAAGCTTTCCGCCCTGTGCAAGGTTCCAAACAGTGTTTGGCCCCGGCACATCTCCGCTCGCTGGCGTTGCTATAAATCCGAATTCAGCGAAAAAGCCATTGTCTGCCGCGCTTGGATTTAAAAGAGCAATCAAAGGGCTGTCTTTTTTGATGGTCTCAGTCTGATCTTTCAGCAGAAGATCGTCAACGCGGCCAGCTTGTAGATTGATTGAGCCAATCACATGATCGTTTTCAAATACAATACGCTTGGTTTGGGCAAGAGCCATTTCCCGCGTTGCTGCTGTAGAGCCAGGAACATCAGTTGTTGTTGTAGGCGCATCGGGTGTCGACGTGCCAGAACCAGCGCTTGGCAAGTCATTTCCGGTGTCCGTTACGGTTTGACTGGTTGATGATTGGCCTGTCGCTGCCGGTTCGCTTGCTTGAACTCTTGCTGCTTCAATTTCAGCAGCTTTGCGCTCAGCTTCCAATTTCGGAGTTACATACAGAAACTGCCAACCGAAAAGCACTATTACCGATAGCACAATCGCTAGCATCGTATTTTTATTCTGACTGTCCATGCAAACCATCCATTTTGGGGCTGGAAAATTTGATATTCCAGCCAGTTATTCAAGTTAACTTGCCTTGTTGCCTTTTGCGACAAGGCGGTCAATGCCTTTTGTAAATTTGCTCACTAGGTCCTGATAATCCTGATCAATCGCAGAGCGCCGCGCGACGACTACCATTTCTCCTGCAAAACCACCATGGGACGTTTCACCCTCGCTCGTTTTTACGATATTTTTCACGGCCTCAGCGATTGCTTGGCGTAATCTTCGCCGAATCCGATTTCTTTCCACCGAATTGCCGATTTTCTTTGTGATCGTATATCCAACGCTAGGCGCTGGGATTTTGGATGGGACTGACGATTTCTGCGTAATCAAATTACCCTGCAATACGAAATCTTCACAACTATACCGTGGCGCTTGCCTTAGCCCAAGATATTGGGCGCGGGTTTTCAGCGTTGGCAGTGGTTTGATGGATCGGATGCTCGTATTTTCCATAGCAAAGTCTGAGAAAATGCCTCAAGCGGCATGCCTTTGGGAGAAATCTGCTGGATATGCAAAAGCCCGGACCAGCCGGGCTTAGCGAATTTGGTATAGTGTCAGACAAGGCAACTGCCTTATCAGATCACAAAATTATGCGCTTAAACGCTTGCGACCCTTGGCACGACGATTGGTCAACACCTTACGGCCACCAACGGTTGCCGAACGTGAACGAAAACCATGACGGCGGGCGCGAACGAGTTTACTAGGTTGAAATGTCCGTTTCATGCTAATCTCCTGCCGTTAGGCAAGCCTTCAAAATTGGTGTTTGCAGTAGAGTTTGAACCAGCACATTAGCATTCTTGATGAGAAAAGGCAGTTTGATTCCAAACAGTTTCACCATCAGAACCGCCAATTAGGTTCTAAAGTTGACGAGCTTATAATTTGCATGAATGCCAAAGTCAATCAGATCAGGGCAAAAACCTTGCGTTTCCTTGGTTCAATTTGCAGGTTGTTGATCCCTTAAATCATAACCAAATTTGATCACCTAAACTTCCAGCGGGGCTTTATTCACGATAAACTAAACGTGAGCCATATGAGATCGCTGCTCAATTGACGGTGAGAATGCCAATCAATTCTTGCAATACCTGTATTCCCCTGTGCTTTATTGCGTAACTACACGGTTGGGAGAGAGCGTGTTGGACAATGAAGCATCAAGTGCATCAGGGGTTTTCATAATTCCTCTTGGCGGACAGCCAACTGTTCAACGGTTCGTAAAAACGTTAGGACTAGGAAAATGGGAAGCGGCATTGTGAGCAACACAACAAATCATCAAGGACATTCGGGTAAGAGCCAGACTTCTTCGTTTAAGAAATGGCTTCCGCTTGGCGTTATTCTTGGTCTCTTGGGATTGACTTGGATATTGGGTGGCTTCGAATATCTATCCCTTTCCAGTCTAATCATGCATCGCGAGATGTTAGGCGCCATTGTTATCGATAATTACCTTTTGAGTGTTTTAGTCTTTATCGTTCTATATGCCCTTTTGGTTGCGATATCTTTTCCCGGCGCGTCCTTACTTACAATTGCCGCCGGATTTTTATTCGGCGGATTGGTTGGCGGTATTGCAACTGTCGTTGCTGCAACCATTGGCGCAGCCATTATCTTTGAGATCGCCAGAACCTCTTTTGGCGAAGCCATGCAAAAGCGCACCGGAAAATTCGTTGAGAAGATGCGCAAAGGCTTTCAAGAGGATAGTTTTCTATATTTGCTGACCCTTCGCCTGACCCCTGTCTTCCCATTTTGGGTAATGAACATCGTACCAGCTTTGCTTGGGATGAAGCTTGTTCCCTACATGATTGCTACTTTTATAGGTATTATTCCAGGCACACTTGCCTATGCTTACATTGGCTCTGGCCTTGATAGCGTGATCATGGCTCAAGAGGTCGCCAACCCTGGATGCGCAGCCAGTGGCACGTGTCAAATTGACCCCAGCGCTTTGATTACAGGAGATGTTATCATAGCTATGGTTGGCTTGGGCTTTATTTCCCTACTACCAGTGGTTATCAAGAGAATTAAGAAAAGCCGAAAAGCATAACCGGCCGTTTCACTTTTAGAGTAAGATGGACGGCTCCAATTAAAGTATTCAGAAAGCATCAATTTATGACAACAACACTAACACCCGATATTTGTGTGATTGGCGCTGGCTCTGGGGGGTTAAGCGTTGCGGCTGCTGCAGCCGCATTTGGCGTTGACGTTGTGTTGATTGAAAAACACAAAATGGGAGGCGATTGCCTTAACTATGGTTGCGTGCCGTCAAAGGCAATTCTTGCTGCGGGCAAGCATGCACAGGCTGTTCGAGATGCTGCAAATTTTGGCGTTTTTGCTGACGAGCCGAAAGTAGATTTTCGAAAAGTAAACCGTCACATCAAGTCTGTAATTGCTGCAATTGGGCCAAACGATTCGGTCGAGCGTTTCACAGCGCTGGGCGTGAAAGTTATCGAAGCTGCTGGAAAGTTCACAGATAAAGATACAGTTGTGGCAGGCAACTACACGATCAAAGCGCGCCGCTTTGTTATTGCTACAGGATCTGCTCCCTTCGTGCCGCCTATACCGGGCCTCGACACGGTGGACTATTTCACCAATGAAAGCCTGTTTGAAAACACACGCAAACCGGCGCATTTGCTTGTTATCGGCGGAGGCCCGATTGGCATGGAAATGGCTCAAGCCCATCTGCGCCTTGGCTCAAAAGTCACCGTCATTGAAGGCGCAAAAGCTCTAGGCAAAGACGATCCAGAACTAGCTGCTATTGTTCTGGAAAAATTACGCGGTGAAGGTTTGGATATCCTTGAGGGTGCCATGGTCTCTTCTATCGAGAAACGCGGTAAATCTGGCGTTACGGTTCGTTACAAATTGGGAGAGGAAAAGCGCTCCGTCGATGGATCAGATCTATTGGTCGCAACGGGCAGAGCAGTCAATGTCGAAGGTTTGGGCCTCACTGAAGCTGGCATCACCTATGACCGTAAGGGCATTAAAGTGAAACCGGATTTACGCACTACAAATCGCAGAGTTTATGCAATTGGCGATGTGGCTGGCGGTCTGCAATTTACCCATGTGGCTGGCTATCATGCCGGGCTGGTCATCCGTGGCATTCTGTTTCGCAAAAAGGCAGTGCCTGACAACACCATCATTCCTTGGGTTACCTTCACGGATCCTGAAATGGCCCATGTTGGACTGACAGAAGAGCAGGCAAGAGAAAAGCACAAGCAAATTCAGATCCTGCGCTGGCCATACCACGAAAATGACCGCGCACAGGCAGAGCGAAAAACTACTGGCATGATCAAGATGGTTACGACAAAAAAAGGTAAAATTTTGGGTGTTTCAATCGCTGGTGCGAATGCGGGTGAGATGATCAATATGTGGGCGCTGGCCGTTTCCAAATCAATGACGGTAAAAGATGTGGCCGGATATATCCCGCCATACCCAACCATGAGCGAGATTGGCAAACGCGCGGCAGTTACACACTTCATCCCTTACACCAATAAACCTTGGATTCGCAGTCTGATCGGCTTTTTAAGGAAATTCGGATAAGAATGTCCCAGACATCCTCTGAAAACAAAACAGATTTGAGTCCGACTAACGGCGCCAGTAAGGTTGCCGTGTTGGCAGATGATGACAATTCGCGGACTGTTTCGAAATCGGTTTTTCAAAACATTGCCCAAGGACTATCGGGCCGTCTATTGGTGCTGACAATTGTATTTGTGATGATTGCTGAAGTGCTGATCTTTGTGCCTTCAGTAGCAAATTTTAGGAATGTCTGGCTGCAAAATCATCTTGATACAGCTGAAACCGCTTCCATTGTTTATTTGGATGGAGCAGATTTCATGTTGTCTGAAAAAGCCCAAGGGGACTTGTTGAAAGCAACACAATCTTTGAGCGTTTCCATCAGTGAAGGTTCGGTAAAACGCCTGATGGCATCTAGCCCAACCGTTGGAATGGTCGGGGAACGCGTGACCCTTGGTGTTATGCAGCCATTCGAATCTTTGAAAAGTTCGCTCTCGACGCTGTTTTTTGGAGGGGAGCGCATCTATCAGGTTTCAGGACCGATGAAATCGCGTGATAGCCAGATCATGCTTGTTCAGGAAGATAAGTATTTACGGGCGGCATTGCTAAATTATGCGCGCAATATCCTTCTCATATCATTGGTCATTTCTCTTATTACGGCAGGTTTGGTCTTTCTCGCGCTCTATTGGTTGATCGTGCGACCAATCATCAAGCTCTCGTCCAATATGGACGCATTTTCTCAAAACCCTGAAAATGCCTCCCTTGTTTATCAGCCAACCGGACGCGGAGATGAGATTGGTGTCGCCGAAGATCGCCTGGCATCTTTGCAAAAAGATCTTCAAACAACCCTGCGCCAAAAGCAGCACCTTGCCGAACTTGGCCTTGCTGTTTCCAAAATCAATCACGATCTCAGAAACATTTTAGCATCGGCCTTGCTGTTTTCTGACCGGTTGGCCGGTATTGCTGATCCTACCGTCCAGCGCTTTGCACCCAAACTGGTAAAAACCATTGACCGCGCAGTCGAGTATACCCGTTCAGTTTTGGATTACGGTAAAGCCAAAGAAAGCCCTCCTCAATTGCGCATTCATAAATTGCATCAGGTTATTGCCGATGTTGGCGAGACTTTGAATGTTGAGCAGCAGGCGAATTTTGAGTGGAAGAATGAAGTTCCCAAGGACTTGGAGATCTTGTGCGATTCGGAGCAGATCTTTCGTGTTGTATTGAATTTGGGGCGCAATGCTGTTCAAGCTATGGAAACAGATGATGCCTCAAGTCTGGTGAAGCAACTTACCGTTTCCTCTGCAATTCAAGGGGATCATTTGGAATTGCGTATTTCTGATACCGGTCCTGGTATTCCTGTCGTTCAACAACCCAAATTGTTTGAGGCGTTTCAGGGGTCAACAAAGTCTGGGAGTACGGGTCTTGGCTTAGCAATTGCAGCTGAATTGATTAATGCCCATGGCGGCAAGATTATATTGGAAAGATCAGATCAGCGCGGCAGCACTTTCATGATTATCCTTCCTTATCAAAAGAATTAAACACAAGCGTTTGAGCTATTGCAAAGGCTGCTGGATTGCAGAAATTGCAAGGGATGATATTTTTCCAATTTCCCCGCTTGCAATTCGCTAGCAATCCAATTACGAACAGCCCAACTTGAAGGAAAGGGCGATTTCAGCCAAAACCTTTACAGTGGCATGCACCCGTAGCTCAGCTGGATAGAGCACCAGACTACGAATCTGGGGGTCGGGCGTTCGAATCGCTCCGGGTGCACCATT
>JAFMHL010000045.1 GCA_017854535.1 Nitratireductor sp. | reverse complement strand
TGATTTTATTGGTAGCGGGAGAGGGACTTGAACCCCCGACACGCGGATTATGATTCCGCTGCTCTAACCACCTGAGCTACCCCGCCACACCAGATGAAATGTCATCATCTGTATTTTTCTTGATCATCACAAAGACAAAACAACCGAAACAGTTTGTCCGGCAATTACCGTTCTTGATGCAAGAAGACAAAAGCGCCGATCGAACCTAAGCCCGAGCCATCGCCTTTGCCCGCGCATATAAAGAAGACGCTCCTCGCCTGTCAAGCTTTTACCGCAAATCTGAGCGCTAAGAATAACTTTTCTTTCAACGCCCAGTTTTGCCGTCCTACCAGCTCAAATTTTCATCCAAATTCGAAGCATGCAGGCGCTTAGGAAACCGTTGCCACAGCCACATCAGCTTTTTCATCCAGCGAGCCAGCCATCAAATTCTGCAACTGCCGTTCCGCATCTTTTTCACGCGTCGAGCGCAGAATAAACCCGCCACCCAAAACCCGCGCGTTCTCGCTCTCATCCACATATAAAACGCAAGCCTGCCCCGGCGCAACACCGCTTTCGCCCTCGATCAAATCAACGATCAAAACGCCATCCTCATTGCGCAACAAAGCCTCAACCGGCGGGCGCGTCGAACGTACCTTCGCATAAACCGGCAAGCCGTCTTTCGGCAAATCAGCCAGATCAAAATCGCCAAGCCAGTTCATATCGCGAAGGGTTAGCGAATGGGTTGCCAAAGCCTCACGCGGCCCGACAATCACACGCTTGTTTGCGCGATCCAGATGCACCACATAAAGCGGCTCGGCCGACGAAATGCCAACGCCGCGACGCTGCCCGATGGTGAAATGAATAATCCCCTCATGGCGCCCAAGTACCCGACCATCAAGATGCACAATATCGCCGCCCGTTACAGCATCTGGCTGCAACTTCGCAATGATATCGGAATATTTTCCCTGGGGCACAAAACAGATATCCTGACTGTCCGGCTTGTCGGCAATCACCAGACCAAGCTCGCGGGCAATCTCGCGCGTCTCGCTTTTCGGCAAATGGCCGAGGGGAAAGCGCAAATAATCAACCTGTTCCTGGGTCGTGGCAAACAGAAAATAACTCTGGTCACGCCCATGATCGACAGGACGGAAAAGCCCGCGCCTGCCCGTTTCAGGATCCAGCAATTTCGAGTGAATATAATGCCCGGTCGCCAGCGCCGCCGCGCCAAGGTCTTTCGCCGTCGTCAGCAAATCGGCAAATTTCACCGTCTGGTTACACGACACGCACGGGATCGGCGTTTCGCCATCCACATAGCTTTGAGCAAAGGGATCAATCACCGCCTTGCGAAATTTCTCTTCGTAATCGAGCACGTAATGGGGAATGCCCAACGTCTCGGCCACGCGCCGCGCATCGTGAATGTCCTGGCCCGCACAACAAGCACCTTTGCGGTGAACCGCCTCGCCATGATTATAAAGCTGCAGGGTCATGCCCACCACATCATATCCCTGACGGGCAAGAATGCCTGCAACAACGGAGCTATCCACCCCGCCGGACATGGCAACAACGATACGCGTATCTTCCGGGCGGCCCGGCAAATCTAGTGAATTCAACATCTTTTTCTTCCAGATCATGCACGGTTAAAGGCCGCGCCATCCAAACTTTGATGTCATATAGTGCTTTTGCCTGCAAATGTAAAAGGGCGATTTATCCTATCGCCCCTCCGCCACAAAACACATTGGCCGACCGAATTTCTTGAAGGTCCCGCGCGGCACGGCCATGCATCGCCTGCGCCGCTTGCAACCGTGATACAAACACTCGCGCCACCGCTCCATCAACGGCTCATCAAAACAGGCCAGCTTGTATCGCGCCAACGGAGTCAGTGGCGTAAGGGTCAGCTCTGTTGGCTCCTCCGCTGCCTTGTCGAAAGACCCATTCAGGTTTTCTCCCGCAAAACGGCTATCATCTATTTGAGTGGGAAACTGGTTCATCGCCCGTCGATCCATTTCGAAATTGAGTAAAAATTGAACGTGATGATGCGCACTCGCCATTTTGCCTCGCAAAATGACTTTGTCGTAAGGAGCAAACCCGCGGCCTGAACGCCTATCGTCTGACCCAATGTGTACGGGCCAACAGGCCGCGTGCGAAGATTTTTGGTATCGGGAGGCTCTTCAGTACACTGTCCTGCCCGACCCTCACGTTAAGCCCCTGGGAGTTGAACCCTTTCGGCCTAACGCTTCGCTGCTGTTTTCTTTGTTCCCGATGGCGATATCAAGCCCAACGTTTGCGTGAAAAAAGTGGGGAGACTGTATGGGAGATTTTTGGGATGGGGATAAGTTTTTTCTGCGGGCACCCTTCGCCCCCCAAGAGGGGGAGAAAGTAATTTCTTGGCTTTAGCGCAGCTAAACCTTAGAAATTACAAGAGGGGGGGAATATGCGCAAACCAGTTCCAGCAAGAAACCGTCAATTCGCAAAGGACATGCGAAACGAACCGACCAAAGCAGAATCTGTCTTATGGCAAATTGTTCGCGGTAAACGTCTGGAAGGTTTACGTTTTCGCCGCCAACACCCGATAGAAAGCTTCATTGTCGATTTCATCTGTCTGGATGAAAAACTGATTATTGAGCTTGATGGCAGTCAGCATGCTGAGAGCAAATACGACGCAAAGCGTTATACACGGCTAAAAGAACTGGGCTATACAGTGCTGCGATTTTGGAATGAAGAAGTGATGGACGCGCCTGATTATGTTGCGGCTAAAATATTACATGTGGCGGGAAAACAGTAAAAGTTACCCCCTCTTCCAAACTATCATCTGGTAAGAAACTTGGCTGGCTCCTTTCGCCCCTCTAGAGGGGGAGAAAGAAGTTGTCAATCTCTCAACCCGTCATCCCGGACTTGATCAAGACAAGCAAAGCGCCGTCGCAAGTCGGCAGGCCTTCGCGCAGCGAATGCCGAGAGACCCGAGGATCCATACCGCTAAATTAACAAAGTAAAAGACTGTCCGCACGAAGCGTTATCGTGCCTCAATCGCCAGCCATTCCTGACGAGAACTTAACGGTATGGATTCCTGTGATCGAAATCAGACCAGCAATCGATTGATTATCGATTGCCTGATGTAGGGACAGGAATGACGGCGGAGAGTTATCCCCGCGCACCCCGCCACTTTCCGCTTTCAATCCACAACGCAACTTCATATTGTTGCGCAATCAATAACATGACCATAAAGATTGGCACATTCTTACAGCCTGCATGTATGACTACCTGTGGGGGATTGCAGTCATTGGAGGTTCAGAGCGCACTCCACCTAATTTTACCAAAGCGGACATCAAACGTTATTGAGAAGCAGAAAACCCAAGGCAGCCTCGAGGCTTGCAACTATCTTGATCCAAGGAGAGCGTGAAGATATTCACGCATTGACTTGCGGTGCACACCATCGCTATCAACAAAGCTTGGAAACTTTCTGCTGCATTCTTGACACGGAACTAAACTACCTCGACCGATTTGTTTGATGTAGCACATTGTCCAAGAAAAAAGCAGTTGGTGCAAAACTGGCACCAGTCAGCCAATGCAGCGGCTATGTTGTTCATGAAATTTTTTGTCTGCTGAAAAGATACCGTTCCTTGTTGAAATGCTAGAAAGGATTTTGTTTGAGCATCCAGAAAAATGATAGACCATCGACAAAGTCGTCAAATTCCTCAGACTGTGATGCCCTGTTCAATCAAGAACGCTCCGATTTGGTTGATCGTCGATGTGCGGCGCGAAACCAATCGGGATCGAACGCGATGCAGCGCTTGAAGGTCAAACTGATCTTGGTTCTTTTCTGAGACCGTTGAAAGATTGGGTCGCAGAGCAGCTTCAGCAATCGCCTCAGCATCATTGTAATCGTTCTTCTGACCTTTGATGAATGGCTTCACATAAATGGCTGGGATGATCCGTGGTTCGAAACCCATGCCACGTAAAGCTCGACTAACAAAATGAGCACTCAGACACGCTTCCATGCCAACAACACATCGCGGCAGTCTGTCAAAGGTTTGCTGCAAATCGAGCCGTCTGATCTTCTTGCGCAGAACCAGTCGACCGTCTTTATCAAAGCCGACTATATGAAAAGTGTCTTTACCAATGTCGATGCCGACAGACATCAAATTATTAATTTCATTCTTCGCCATGCTACTTCTCCTTTTATGCAGGTGAAATAGATCAAATTTAACCTGCTGGGTGAAGTAGCCGGTACATCCCATTAGCCGACCTTAGATCAAGGCAATTGATTCGCTGCTCGCTTGTTGAAATCAGGCATTCACGATCGATGTGCCAACCTAAAGGTTAGAGATCAAAAATGCATGCTACTATAACACGCACCACTTTGAAGTTTCACAATCATAATTCCGACAGTCAAGATCCACACTATTGTTGACAAGTTGGATCTTGTCTATTTTTTGTGAACCGGTGCGAGGAAACTTGTCGATATAACTGAAGTAGCGGGGCACTTTGAAATCTGCGAGCAGTTTAGAGCAATGCATGCGCAAAGTATTCGGATCTAGTTTGTCTTCGCTAAATCCGTCTTTTAAGCTTACCACTGCCCTGATTTCCTCCATGCGCGCGCCATCAGGCACGGCAACTACTGCCACTTCACGCACACCTGGGCAAGCGCGAAGTACTTGCTCGACTTCCATTGCGGAAACATTTTCTCCGCTCCGCTTTATTATCTCTTTGATGCGACCGATTATAAAAACATATCCGTTCTCATCCATGCGCGCTAGATCGCCAGTTCTAAACCAACGTCCATTATGAAAGCTCTCTCGATTTTCCTTTGGACGTTTATAATACCCTAGGAATATCCCTTTACCGGCGACACATAGCTCGCCCGGTTCGCCTGTCGGAACTTCCTTCCCGTTGGGATTGCAGACTTTAACTTCTCGAAAAGCAGATGCCAATCCACATGTTCCGGAATCCAGCATATGTGTGGCGTTAACCGGAACGTTAGTCACCGAGCCGGCCTCAGTCATCCCGAATGAGTCCCTTCCTACAGTTTTGAACCGATCTTGCAGTGCGCGCAGAACATCCCCACGATGAAAATATGCGGCAATATATTTTAAATCGTTGTCGCCATCGTCGGGTCGTAAGGGTAGGCCATTGTAAACCATTGGATTCATTGCGCAGTAGTGAATTGAAAATTTGCGTACCCAATCCATGAACTGACGACGACTTGGTGTTCGTGCTACAAATGCAGTTCCACTATTCTGCAATGCCATTAAAAATTCGATCTGCGCCTGCATATAAAACAACGGATATGTGACTAAAACATTCTTGATATCTGGCGTATCTCCCTGCGAACGTTGATTCCCGGCCACAAGTGCAACAATAAGCCAATATTCGTGAGTCAGCATGCATCCTTTTGGCCGCCCAGTAGAACCGGAGGTAAATTGGATCGCAAGTAGATCAGAACGTCTAACACGTTCCGGCGGTTCGAAATCCGCGTCACCGTTTTCAACAAGGTCATCAAATCTCAAAAATCCGGATGACTCTGAAGGTTCAAACGCGATGATCTCTCCAGCGGCAATAAGTGCCGGTATTTGATCCAACTCTTCGAATACGCTCTGCGCATTAGGATCAACAAATAAAAATTGCGCATCTGAATCCAACAGCACTGTTTCCATTTCCCTGGCTTTGAACCGAAAATTCACCGGAACCATAATCGCACCAATTCGGGCAATTGCGAACCATGCGATGACGAACCTGCTGCAGTTCTCCATACAGATAGCAACATGTGTACCTTTCCGCACACCAATATTCACAAGGCTGTTGGCCAAACGCTTCGAAGCTTCTGATAGATCAAAATAAGTTAATTTGGTATCATCGTGAAAAAATTCGGCCAAAACTTTATCCTTGCACTCCTGTGCACGGAGATCAAGAAGATCTGCCAGGCTACACTCCATCGGGAGAGCCTCGATTTTGCTACGCAATTCGACCATTTTTTGCACACCAATGTCTTCATTACTCATAGGAGTTCCTTAAATTATAGCCACTTTTAGTACCGTCTGATGCCTTATCAAATGACAATGATAGATAGTGTAGTTATAAAGCACCAATTAGAATTGCTTCCAATTTTATAAAACCACCTTATAGTTTCGTTCGTGCCTAACCGATCTCGAGGCGCTAGATAGTGGATCAAGGAGGAGCCAATGATAACGCTGAGACAACTTGAAGCACTGCGCTTTGTAATCAAATACAATACCGTGACCGAGGCATCGAAAATGATGCATTTGTCACAACCGGCTTTGAGCCAGCTTCTCTCAAATCTCGAATATGAAACCGGGTTGACGCTATTTCGCAGAGAAAGTAGGCGGCTGCATCCGACGACTGAGGCTTATTTGCTGAGTAAACATGCCGAGGAAATTTTTTCTGGTCTTCGTCAAGTTGAAAAGATTTCAGAGCAAATCCGAAACAAAAAAACTGGAATACTTAGTTTGGTTAGCATGCTGATGCTAGGCCGCGAGTTTTTGCCAGGTCTGATTGCTGAATTCCTTTCTGACAAACCTGACGTAGAAGCGAATATCGGAATCGAACCTCAAGGGGCAATTCGCGATATTGTAGCTGGCCGTCGTTGCGATATTGGTTACGGCTTCTGGGGAAAGCCGAATCCAGGAATTACGGTAGTCAAGTCGTATAGATTTCCAATGGTTTGCGTAGTGCCAATTAGCGATCCGCTTGCGGAAAAAGTAGAGATTACCTTAGGCGATTTTGAAGGGAAAAACTTGATTTGCCTGAGCGACGGGAGCAGATCGCAGGAAAATCAAGATAGGCTGTTTGAGCAGGCCGGTGTGAGGTATTTGAACCATTTAAGCGTACAACAAACCGAAATTGCTTGCGAATTTGTTAGCAAAGGCTGCGGTGTAGCCATAGTGAACCCTTTCGCTGCAGCGGACTACGATCGTCGTGGAAAACTACGTATGAAAACCCTTAACGCGCCGCTTGATATAGAGGTGAACACATATATTCCCGCTGGTAGGAAATTGTCATTGGTAGCGCAAGAGTTTTTAGAGAAAACAGACATTGCATTGCAATCTTTCAATAACACTTTGGTCGGCCGTTGAGTTGAATTGCAACTTAATAAGAGAATTTAAAAACTCATTCACACATCTCCGTCCAGTTCATAATCAAGTCTTATGATATGGAAAGTATTTAGTATTAGACTCCGGCGTTTTCTTGCCCATCCTACTTTAGATCGAATGACGAATGGCTAAATATCAGGATCTTTATTTGCCAACATATTTCAAATGCTTGCAATTGGAAACTAACTATGAATGACGTCCCACTGCACAAGAAGTCTGCGATTGAAATTTCAACAATGGTTCATACAAAACAGATGAGCGCTGAGGAGGTCGTAAAGACAATCCTGGGCCACATTAATCGAGCCAACTGCGAAGTAAATGCTTTCGCACTCATCTGCGACCAGCAGGCCATGAAAGACGCAAGAGAGATTGATCGAAAAATTAGACAAGGTCAGGAAGTATTACCGCTAGCCGGGGTTCCGTTCACTGTGAAAGATTTGATTCCGACCAAAGGTATTGAAACAGCCAGCGGTTCGTTCGTTATGCAAGGTAATATCCCGACAACGGATGCAGATCCTGTTATGCAGCTAAAAAAAGCAGGTGCAATTTTGATTGGTAAATCCACGACAGCGGAACTTGGGAGTGATGTTTTTACCAATACCAAACGTTATGGCACGACACGTAATCCTTGGAACACTGAACATCATTCTGGTGGCTCAAGCGGCGGCGCAGCTGCGGCTGTCGCGGCTGGAATGGGCCCAATAGCAATCAGCACAGACGGTGGAGGTTCGGCAAGAATTCCGGCCAGTTGCTGTGGTGTGCTCGGCATGAAACCCACACTCGGGCTAGTTCCCAACGAAATGTGGGCGCTGAAGTTCGACACATTCACCTCAATTGGTGCCAATACTCGGACCAGCGCCGATTTAGCGGCGATGCTAACCGTCATAAACAACTCGCATCCGTATGATCCATGGACTGCCGGAAGGTCGCGAATTCAGTTTAGTGTCAGGTCCGAGCCTGTTGAAAACCTGGCGGGGCTGCGTATTTTATACGTTCCTACAATGGGAAATAGGATTGTCGATAAAAATGTTAATGTGCTAGTTGAAGATGCACTTTCAGTCTTGAGCAATGCCGGCGCAAAAATAGAATTGGCACCATCGGATTTTGCATGGCATTCACCCTCAGGCCGCGATGCATTTTGCGCCACTTACAATGCGCGTTTTGGACATTTGTTAGCAGGCTACCGCCACGTTATGAGCGACGCAATTGTTTCACTTATAGAGTTAGGCGCAAATGTTCCCTCTAATACGATTGCAAAGGCATCCCTGGAGCGCGCTGAGTTATTCACACGGGTACAGAAACTGTTTGACAACGCTGACCTTATAGTCAGCCCAACACTTTCAGCGCCTGCGCCCCTTTGTAAATCTGACAGCCGTGAAATGATGGAAATCAACGGCGAACCAGTAGGTCCGTTCAGACAGGCTTGGTGTCCTTACTCGCAGACATTTAATCACACGGGGCATCCGGCAATCACTATTCCTGTTGGGTTTTCAGCGGGTCTTCCGGTAGGATTGCAGGCAGTAGCGCCATACTTTGCCGATCAGGCGCTAATCGATCTCGCTGCAGCAATCGAAGAGCTTATTCCATGGACGGACGCCTGGCCTGAAACAGCTGGCTAATAAGGCAAATTAGACGACCTATCCAGCTCGGACTAGTATTCTTAGAAATTTGGAAGGTTGCGGTGAGGCGCTCGATCAGACCGATTACAGCGTGCTACTTCTTATACCAGCAGGCCTTACTTCAATATTCGGACCAACAATATTGCTCCTATGCAGTTACCGAATGATACTTAGATCCGCGCGGGCACTTGATAAGACATAGTTATAATTAGCCGAATTTATTCAATTTGACATTATGAATTATGAATGATGTCCTGCTCATTAGTTGTAATGGGACAAATCTGCGATCTTTGGCTGGAGGACTTTCGTAGTCACGATGCTGATATTTTTACTAAATAACTCATTGCAGATCCTTATAAATTCAATTTGAGCGTCCAACATATGACTGGACAGGGAGTGGAGACAGAAATGCACAGTCTTAGAAAAATCTTTAGAGCATTTAATTTTTTTGTATCAATGTTTACAGTGATGGTAGTTGCTACAGCTGCGGTCGCCGAAATCAAAAAAGGTGGAACGCTTAATGTAACCAGCATCTCGAAATGGAGAACTCTTAACCCGGCCGTACAATCTGGTTCTGCAACCGGAATTCCAGGATCGCAGATTTTTGCCGGGTTGCTGCGCGTCGACGACGATTTCGTACCTCAACCTTATCTGGCTGATAGCTGGGAAGTTTCTAGTGATGGGCTCAGCGTCACTTTCAACCTAAACAAAAGCGCAAGCTTTCACGATGGTAACCCCATAACCTCGGCAGATGTAGCGTTCTCTTTGGGGGTTTCAAAGGCGAATCATCCATTCGGCCCGACGATGTTCGGAAATGTTGAAAGAGTTGATACCCCAGACGCAAATACAGCCGTGTTTGTGCTCAGTGCTCCTACTCCAGCATTGTTTGCTTCCCTTCAACCGTTGCTGATGCCAATTCTACCTAAGCACATCTATGATGATGGGCAGGAAATGAAGACCCATCCGCGTAACAATGAGAATGTGGTTGGTTCTGGTCCTTTCATGGTCGTAGAAAATAATGGCGAGCAATTGATTCTAGAAAAAAATCCAAATTTCTTTATTGAGGGGCGTCCGTATCTGGAACGGATCTTGATTTCTTCATCCCGTAACTCTGCTGCTCAAACTCTGGAACTAGATCGGGGGCAGCTTGATTATTACCCTTTTGCATTCTTGCCGGAAACTGATTTAAATCGGCTTGCTAAAAACGAGAAATTGAAAGTCGTAACTGAAGGGCATGAAGCACTTGGTCCGGTCGCGTATTTGGAGTTCAATTTGAGAAATGAGTATTTTGATGATGCACGCGTCCGCCAAGCAATTGCTTATGCCATCAACACGGACTCCATGAGCAAGTTGCTTGGTCTTGGTTATGAACCGGCCTACTCAATGGTTCACAGCGGCAGCCCGTTCTACAATGGCAACACAAAAAGGTATGGAGTTGATTTAGAAAAAGCGGCGGCTTTGCTCGATGAAGCTGGACTGCCAAGAGGGGATGGTGGCATAAGGTTCTCGTTCACGTTGGATATGCCTACTTATGCAAAGGAACGGCAGACGATAATTTCTGAGGTTATCAAACAAGCTCTCAAAAAAATCGACGTCGAAGTGAATCTGCGCATCTCACCTGATTTTGGCTCTTGGACCAGCCGTGTTGCCGGATGGCAGCATGATGCAACTATAAGCGGAATTTGGGGTTATTCCGATCCTGTCATCGGTATTCACCGGCTTTTCACTTGTGAAAATATCCGCAATGTAATTTGGTCCAACACTCAAGGATATTGTCACAAAGCTGTTGATGATTTGTTAGCCAAAGCCGGAACGTCTATGGACAATGAAAAACGATTGGCTGCATATTTGGCTTTCCAAGAGATCGTTGCAGAAGATTTGCCGCTTCTTCCTTTAGTGACAGCGCCAACAATTACCACGCACCGTAGCGCGATCAAGAATGTTCCGATCCACGGTTGGGGCGCACTTTCACCTTGGGATGAGATCTATATTGATGAGTAAAGCTTTTCTCTAGAACATTGTCCGACGCGTGTTTAGCTGTAGGCGTCGGGCAACCATTTTAAGATGCGGTCTGGGAACTCCCAAGAAAATCCACGGTGAGATTTGCCCGAAAATGATTTAACGATTGGTGCGAAATCATCTTTTATTGCTGTTTGCCAGGTCGTGAACTAACTTTCTCTGCATTTCTAACGCTCATTAGCGCATGAAAAAAAGGAACAAACAGTGGTTACAGTAGATTATTCCAGTGTCCCGCCCACTCCCGAACTGCAACGGAAATCCACCAGTACGCATATGGCAAATTATGACAGGATTTATGCAAAGAGCCTCAAGAGATCTGCTGACCAGTTTGCGGAAGAGGAAGGCGACCCGAAAGCTGTACTCGCAAAATATCTTCAGACATATGAAGATCAAAATATCGATTTCGTATTGGTCAAGGCTAAGAGCTGCGAAACAACTTTTGGCGTCACGATAAAAAACGAAGATGTTTCGGAGTTTTGTCGGGAAAACGGACCTCGTTATGTCGGCTTGGCTGGTGTAGATCCCAATAAAGGGATGGATGCAGTCCGCGAGTTCGAACATGCAGTCAAGGAACTTGGTATGCTGGGACTCAACATTCAGTGTTTCGAGTGTAAAGTGAACGTCACAGACCCGATCATGTACCCACTTTATGCGAAATGTATTGAGTTGGACGTTCCGGTGAACCTGCATATGGGGATGAGCTTTTCTTCAGTGGCACCTATGAGTCACGGTAAGCCAATTGATCTAGATAGGGTTATGGTCGACATGCCAGAGCTGAAAGTGGTTGCTGGCGATCCAGGGTTCCCTTGGGTTCATGAAATGATTGGAGTCGCTTGGCGACATCGTAATGTCTATATAGGACTAAACGCAATCAAACCTAAGCTGTTAACCACTTTACATTCGGGCTACGAACCGCTTTTGCAATATGGCGCACGGATGCTTCAAGATCAGATGATATGTGGTTCAAACTGGCCGCTGATTCCGGTAGACAGCTATTTCGACGCAGTTGGTGATTTACCATTATCTGACGAGATTAGGGCAAAATGGGTAGGCGGAAATGCAGCAGAGGTTTTAAAGCTTGGTTAAGACAACTAAGTCTTTTTGGTTTTCATTCTTGATCTTATAACAACGCAGAATTCCTCAAAATCCAGATCAATTTCCGGCTAGTTGAGATACCCTATTTCCAACAACGTTTTTCGCTCCAGTGTGGCCTCATTGAGAAGGATACAAGCGTAATTTCCAAATCTTTAGTCGTGTTTGTATCGCAGCTTGTCTTGCGAAGTACAACGGTCCCGATAAGTAGTTTAACATAGCGTCAAAACTCTAAAAGCCAGATTCACTCACAAGATGACAGGCAACGTGATGACTGCCCTCTCCAATTTGGCGCAAAAATGGCTCTTCAGCATGGCACTTATCCTCGGCAACAGGGCACCG
Source organism: Nitratireductor sp. (assembly GCA_017854535.1). Taxonomy (GTDB): domain Bacteria; phylum Pseudomonadota; class Alphaproteobacteria; order Rhizobiales; family Rhizobiaceae; genus Salaquimonas. The sequence continues at coordinate 8,718 of JAFMHL010000045.1, read as the reverse complement.
GCCAGCAAACCGACATCCCTTTGGCAAGTCGATTGGGCTGGGAGGGTCACCTTCCAGTCTTCCAGAGCGGTCCCGCGCTACTTTAGTCTGTGCCTTTGGAACGGCAGATAACAATGCCCGAGTGTAAGGATGCAGCGGCTTTTTGAACAACGAAACCCGGTCTGCTTGTTCCACGATCTGGCCTAAATACATGACAGCGATTTCATCACAGACGTATTGTACGACGCCCAGATCGTGAGAAATGAAGAGATATGTCAGCTGAAGCTCGCTCTGTAAGTTGCGTAGAAGATTTAGTATTTGGGCCTGAATGGCAACATCCAGCGCGCTGACGGGTTCATCACATACAATCAGGTCCGGCTGGCTGGCTAACGCTCGCGCAATACCGATGCGTTGACGTTGTCCTCCAGAAAACTGGTGCGGGAATAATGCAAGCTGTTCAGGCCTCAAGCCAACCTTAGTAAACAGCTCTGCAACTTTTATATCGCGCTCTTCCGAGTTACCAACTTTCATGACATCCATGGGCTCGCGAATAATCTGTGCTGCTCGAATTCGTGGATTGAGTGAAGAGAAGGGATCTTGAAAAATGATCTGCATTTTGCGTCTAGTTGTGCGCAACTCGGCGCCTTTTATGGCGCTGATATCGGAGCCGTTCAACGAGATCTTGCCAGCTGTTGGATCCAACAAACGCATCACAGCAAGTGCCGTTGTCGACTTCCCTGATCCGCTTTCTCCTACAATACCAAATGTTTTGCCTTTTGGGATCTCGAAGCTTATGCCGTCTACCGCGTGAACCTTGGGTGCCGCGCCAAATAATCCTTTGCACCTCACATTAAAGTGTACTTTCAGACCTTTGACTTCCAACATGATCTTGTCGCTAGATGCAGTAGAATTTTTCATCATGTATCTCACCGTTTTTCTGACAGCCAGCAAGCCGCTCTATGATTTTCACCGACTTCAAAACTCGGCGGGATGGAGGCGCGGCATTTTTCCGTGGCGTGATTGCAACGGGGAGCAAAGGCACATCCGATCCCTGGTTCGATAAGCGACGGAACGATACCCGGTATTTCAACAAGGGGCGGCCGCTGATCTGACGGATCTAGGTCTAATTTAGGCACGCAGCTGATCAATCCAATCGTATAAGGATGCTTTGGTGTTGATAGAATCTCGGCAACTGAACCCTCTTCCACGATCCTACCAGCATACATCACAGCCACACGATGCGCCATTTCAGCAATTACACCCATATCATGTGTGATTAGGATTACAGTGGTTTCGGTTTCTTTCTGTAGGTCTTCAATCAAATCGAAAATCTGCGCCTGAACCGTCACATCAAGTGCTGTTGTTGGTTCGTCTGCGATTAGAACCTTGGGGTTACACGCTAGGGCCATAGCAATCATCACCCGCTGGCGCATTCCACCAGACAATTCATGTGGATAGTTTTTCACACGTTGTCCCGGATGTGGAATACCAACAGCGTGAAGCATCTTTACTGCCTGTTCCAATGCCTGGCTCCTGTCTGCGTTCCGGTGAAAGCGGAATACTTCTGCAATCTGTTCTCCGACAGTGAAAACAGGGTTCAGCGATGTCATAGGCTCCTGAAAAATCATGGATATTTCATCGCCCCGGATTTGGCGTATCCGATCATTGCTGGCGCTTAGCAAATCCTCGCCATCCAACAGGATGCGTCCGGCCACAACGCGACCGAGAGGTTGGGGAACCAAGCCCATGATCGCTAGGGCAGTCATACTCTTTCCTGACCCACTTTCTCCAACAATTCCAAGGGTTTTACCCTTTTCAAGTGAGAAGCCAACTTTATTTAGCACATGGGCAACACCCTTGCTGGTGCGGAATTCGACTTCAACTTTGTCGACTTCCAACACCGGGACGTCTTTGGTTTGCACCATTACTATCGCTCCCTCAGTTTAGGGTTGAATGCGTCGTTCAGCCCGTCTCCGATCAAGCTGACACTCAGAACAGTCAGAAAAATGCACATACCCGGAAAAGTAACAGTCCACCAAGCGTCCAGAATGTAAGGCCGATTGGCACCAATCATCAGCCCCCAACTCATAACATTCGGGTCGCCCATCCCCAAAAAGCTCAATCCGGCTTCGAAAAGGATGGCTACTCCGACAACAAGTGTAGCCGATACAATGAGAGGTGGAAGCGCGTTAGGCAAGATCACCAGCCACATAATACGCCCGTTCGTCGAAGCAATAGACCGGGCTGCAGTTACGTATTCCAGCTGTTTAATCTTAAGAAATTCTGCCCGTGTAAGGCGTGCTGTTTGGGGCCAGGCGACTACACCGATAGCGAATGTGATAGTCAAAAGGGACGGGGAAAACAGAGCTATCAAGACCATAGCAAAAAGAAGCGCAGGAAGGACCTGAAAAAACTCAGTAACTCTCATCAGAATTTCGTCAACGTTACCACCAAAAAATCCTGCAGTCGCTCCCACCAGAACGCCGATAATCACTGTAATAAGAGCAGCGGCTCCTCCAACTAGCAAAGTCGCCCGACCTCCAACAATTAGCCCAGCAGCTATATCGCGCCCAAGGAAATCAGTACCAAGGATGACATTTGAATCGGCTCCGGGAGGAGTAAAGGGTGCCGCAACCATCGAATAGGCATCAACTCCATATAGAGTGGGGCCAAGCGCAGTGATCAAAAGAATTGTTATCAGAACAGTCAATCCTACCGCTGCTGCTTTGTTGCGCAGGAACATTTTCCACGCTTCTTTCCAAGGACTTTCCGGTTTTACGGTGTGTTCACTGATATTTTGAGTCACAAGAGATGTGTCCTTTGGGTTTAATGCGATGTTTTAATGCGCGGGTCAGCCAAGCGGTAGCAAAGATCGGTCAACAGATTTACAAAAACAACCACCACAGACGAGATCAACAACAAGCCCAATACAGTTGGATAGTCCCGGGCAAGTATGGAATCGAATGCCAACGTACCTAGCCCAGGCCAGTTGAAAACGGTCTCCACTAAAACTGCCCCGGAAATCAAGTTTCCAGTCTGTAGGCCAGCCAAGGTGAGAACTGGTAACAGGGCATTACGCAATGCGTGTTTATAGATCACTATTTTTTCTGGAAGTCCTTTTGCGCGCGCGGTGCGGATATAGTCAGCGCTCAGCACTTCAAGCATACTTGCCCTAGTGATGCGGCTGTATTGTGCGACGTATATGAAGGCAAGCGAAAGAGCCGGCAACACAAGATGGTGCAGTATATCCAGTATCTGTGCCAAGACGCCTCCGGTTGCACCAAATGTTGCCATGCCTGAGGTTGGAAAAATCGGGATCAACCAAGCGAAGAATATAATCAGCATGATGCCCGTCCAAAATACCGGTGCCGAATAGCCAACGAGTGACAATATAGTGATCAGGGCGGAAATAAATCCATCAGGTTTCCGCGATGCTAAGACTCCAAGAAATGTTCCTACGCAAACTGACAAAACCAGGGCCGAAAGGACCAATAGAATTGTCGGTCCAAGTCGACCCAAAATTAGGTCAGCGACTGGTCTATTGTAGTAGAAGGATTGCCCAAGATCACCCTGCAAAACGTTTTTTAGATAGATTACAAGTTGGCTGGCCAAGGGTTTATCCAGTCCATAAGCGGCACGAATTTCTCGCAACATTTCCTCGGTCGCGCCGCCCATTTCTCCGGCTAAGACTTCTGCCGGATCGCCGGGGGCCAAATGAATCAATAGAAAGTTAAGCACCACCACCGCCAGCACAAGAGATGCTGCGTAAAAGGTTCGCCGCGCTATGATGAGTAAAAAATTCATGAGCTCCTCACAAAAAACGACGATTCATGCCTGCATTCGAAATCCTGAGATCTTGTAACGCCCTTTAACCTCAGCATAATTATTGTACCGTCAATACGTGTTTCAGGACAAATTTGGTCATCAAGAATTGATAAATACAAATTGATCTCCTATTATTAATTTCGAAACACACTTTCGGGATTGCCAAGAGGTTTATTTGACTTTGGCCTAAAAAGAAGCCATTTCCCTGCATTTGAGTGAACTCCGTTCTTTGATATCAAGTGTGACCGCAAAAATGAAAAACTGCTAATTTTAGTTTATACTGTTTTCATAACCTCAAGTTATAAATGATAAGCATTTGAGGGAGTAACATTCTGATTTTGGCGTTGCCATATATCGAATTTATTTAGACCGAAATTTGTCTTCTAAGGGTCTGTCAGGAACGTGACACTCGACGATTTGAGCCAGCAATTCATACATCGCATTTGTATTCTGTTGGAATTTCCTCAAGGCGGAACTCTTGATTGAATCGTTCTACAATTCGTCGGATTGCTATCACAATACATAAGTTCAAATTAAGAAGTGGAAAAGAATTCCGATTGGCATCCAATGAACATTATGGGAATGATGGCTATGGGATGGTCAAGATTGAAATTACTCTAATTAAGATAGTCGGGACATAAAATGCTATCTGATCCACATTCAAAAACTGACATTATAACTATGGCTACTATTGCTGGCGCCCTCGGGTCAATCGTCAGTGAAATGAGTAATGTTGTTCTTCGAACTGCCAGAAGCCCCGTTTTTAAGTTGGCAAAGGACTTTTCCTGTTCTGTTTGCGATTGGCGGGAAAGGCAAATGGTACAGGGAGATGCCGAATTGCCGGTGCAGGTCGGCAGTATACCTTTGGTCTGTAAAGCAGTTGCCAATGCGTATAAGGGGCAAGTTTATCAGGGTGATGCATTTTTGTGTAACGATCCCGCCTTTGGCGGTACCCATCTGAATGATACCGCACTTCTGCAACCAGTCTTTGTTGAGGATGAGTTGCTGTTTTGGACAATCATTCGCGCTCATTGGTTGGACATCGGGGGTGTTTCTCCAGCGGATCTTCGACAAGCACAGACGGATATTTTTGGTGAAGGTTTAAGAATTGCACCAATCAAGATCATCGAACGCGGTGAGAAACGGCTGGATGTCATGAATCTGCTATTTGACAATTTCCGCTTTCAAGAGCAGCAGAACAGTGATTTGCTTTCAATGATGGCAGCTTGCACCATTGGTTCTCGGCGTCTTGGTGAAATCGTCTCTAAATATGGCAAGGCGACGTTCAAAGATTGCATAGAAGAGCTTTATGATCGAAATGAATTCAGAGCTCGTAAATCTATTGCGGACCTGCCGGACGGAATATTTGTGGGCCGCTCTTTTATGTCCGCGCGCTCTGGCAATGGTAAATTTGAAATCCTCACAAAACTAACTGTGTCTGGCGAACGTCTAAACATCGCATTGAGCGGTCCAGCGCAATTGCGAGATGTGCGGAACTCACCCTTTGGGGCAACACACGCTGCTGCTTATCATGCAGCGGCTATCTCGCTCGGTATTAAGCCGCCGTTCAACGATGGTATATTCCGGACGATTGAAATCGATTATGGCCCTTTAGGCACTATCGTGAATGCCCGCGTACCACCGGCGGCGGTGCTAGGTTGCACGACCCAGCCTTTCAACGAAATAATTGACAGCGTCCGCAATGCGTTTTGCCAGATCATACCGAAGGAACGTTTAACTGCAGGTTGGGGCGCTGCTGCGGCTACATCCGTGGCTGGGGTCAATCCCAAAAACGACACGTTTTACGCACATTTCCACCCTAACGCGGCAGCAGGAGGGTCGGGCGCAAGCTGGGGTAATGATGGTTGGTCATCAGTCGGATCCGAGGGTGCAGGAGGTGCAGTACAGCGTGAATCCGTCGAGTTGCTGGAATACGAAATGCCTATGCTAGTTCATAGCCTTGAATACCGAACGGATAGCGGGGGTGGGGGGAAATGGCGCGGCGGACTTGCCATGGATTGCATATGGGAACCTTTAGAGCACGAACAGACCAGCCGATTTCATGGAACAATTGAGCATATTCCGGCACTTGGAGTTGGTGGCGCGCGATCAGAAATGTTGGCAGAAAAGTTGGGGGTTCGAATCGCGATTGATCCGGATGGAAAAACGCGCAAAGCAGACGGTGATAGTCGACTTCATTCCACTATAGGCGGTAGGTTCGAGATGCGACCACCCGGCGGTGGAGGTGTTGGAGATCCGTTTGAACGCCCGATTGAGAAAGTTCTGGAAGACGTTCAGAACGGGTATGTGTCCATTGACGGCGCACGTCTTGACTACGGAGTCGCAATTAATTCCAAATTGTTTGAGGTGGATCTGATCGCAACTCGTAAATTGAGAGACAAATGAATTATCGTCTGGGCGTCGATGTTGGCGGAACATTTACAGATTTCACCCTCTTGGGGAAAAAAGGCGATCTCACGATTGCGAAGGTTCTTTCCGATCACAAAGATCTGGCTGGTGTGATTCTACAAGGTCTTGGATCGCTGGCTGAAAACTGCAGAATGTCAACTGATGAACTACTAAAGGAAATTGATCTGATTGTTCACGGGACTACTATCGCGACCAACGCAGTGATTCAACAGAAAACAGCACGTGCAGGCATGATTACAACCAGTGGGTTCCGTGATATTCTGGAACTGCGGGAAGGCTTGAAAGAAAACCGTTACGATTATTCCGTCCCCCCGCCTATACCATTGGTCCCGCGTCAGTTCCGGTTGGGTGTCCGCGAACGTATAAACTGCAAAGGGCAAGTGCTGATACCGCTAGATGAAGCCGATGTAATTGACGCGGCCGCAGTGTTTAGACGTGAAGGCATTCAGTCTGTTGCGGTATGCCTCCTGTGGTCGATCCGCAATCCGCTGAATGAACGGCGTATACTCGAAATTTTACAGGCTGAAATGCCGGGCGTGCCCGTTTTCCTTTCTTCGGATGTTGCTCCGCAGATCCGCGAATATCCAAGGTTTTCTACAACTGCACTCAGTGCGGCGCTCGCACCGTTACTCAACGACTATCTAAACACCCTTGAGACCAATCTTTCTAAAGTCGGTTTTCGGCACCCAATCCGCTATATTCAATCTAACGGAGGAACAACGTCTGGTGGCCTTCTCAGACAAAAACCAGTATTGGCACTGGATTCGGGGCCGGCTGCAGGGCCTTCAGCCGCGTTATTTTTTGCAAGATTTGCCGGAAGTAAAAACGTTGTGACTATCGATATGGGGGGCACCAGTCTGGATGTATCGATGGTCAGTCAAGGTCGGATAGAAACAGTGACTAACACCGACGTGCACCGCTATCGTGTCGGTCTGCCTATGGTCAATGTGCGCACAATTGGTGCAGGCGGTGGTTCAATCGCGCATCTGGATGATGCAGGCATTCTGAATGTCGGGCCGCAAAGTGCAGAAAGTCGACCCGGTCCAGCGTGCTACGACCGGGGAGGGAAAATGCCGACCGTTACGGATGCTAACGTTGCCTTGGGGTATTTTTCCAATACTGCATTATTGGGCGGAACGATGCCGATAAACAGCGAGGCATCCTCACAGGTCATTATCGACGAAATTGCAGAACCACTTGGGATTTCACTTGATGAGGCCGCTTATGCGATTTATTCGATTGTGAACGAAAATATGGCTAACGCGGTCAGACGAATTTCCAGTGAGCGCGGCCATGACATTCGCGATTTCAGTATTGTTTGCGGTGGCGGTTGTAGCCCCGGGCATGCCGCAGCTATAGCCAACGCACTCGGTGTCGGTTCGGTGATCGTGCCGCGCGTGTCCTCGGTTCTTTGCTCTTTTGGTGCAGCCATCACTGATGTACGCCACGATTATTTCCGTAATTATTCAGGTTTGCTGCCGGATTGTAATTTCCAGAAGACTGCAAAAGCGTTCGTCGAGATGCAGGATGACGCTATGGCTGATCTTGCCGCTGAAGGATTTGTCGCTGAACGCGTTGAATTGGTCTGGGAAATGAATTTACGCTATGTTGGTGAGATCGGGGATCTGCGTCTGACCATCACCGAAGTCGACCTTGCGGCAAATCCCTGTGAAGTTATTGCCGCGCTCTATCACCAAGAACATGAAAAGGTTTACACCTTCAAGGATGAGGCTTCGCAAATCGAACTGATGGGATTGAATTTGACGGCCTACGGCAAGCGGGATACCGTTCTTAATAGAGTTTTTGTTCCCGCAAAAGATGTCTCTGAAACAGAGGATGTGACTAGTGTATCAATCCGTATGTGTTGCTTTGTGCCTGGCACTCGAACTGAAACGTATGTGTATGATGGAGGGGCAATACGTGTAGGTGACGTAATCCACGGTCCTTCAATTATCGAAGAGGAAACAACAACAATTCTAGTGCCCCCAGGTTGGTCAATCGAGCTGACACGAAACCACACTTGGATCATGACTTCTGTTGAGCTAATTTAAAACGTCCAGAACTTGATATTGTTGAACTGAGTCGAGCAATCAATCCAACAGATCCGATAACGGGGCACATTCGGGTGCTTATTGTTCGCTGATAGCAGTTAGTTTCTGCAGAATACTATCGGAATATACGTATATGGATTTAACCATTATGCAATCAATTGCGAAAGGCTTTGAAATGCCAGAATCTCAGTTTGAAACAATCTCCGAGATTTATGTGAGGGCTCTTCAGTGTCTGACTAACATACCTAGTGATCTGGGTTTTTATCACAGCAGTTTGAGTTGGAATGTGGGTGATGATTAAGCCATTTACTACTTTCGCCACCTACCCACTTTGTGCCGTTACGAATAGATTTACGTTAATTTATCAAATTGCGCTTCCCGCCCATTGTCGTCGTTGCATTATGTAATTCTGACAAAAAAACCCCCGGCAATT
>JAFMHL010000090.1 GCA_017854535.1 Nitratireductor sp. | reverse complement strand
TAATCTGTTTGATGGCATCAATCTTGAAATCTTCGGTAAATCTTGGCTTGCCCATGTCAGTCTCCTTGTCCTCATTTTTAAGGTACAAGGTGTCTACAATTCTAGGGGCTATTCAGTTCATAATCACATAATGACAGATATCATCGAATTGATCTGCACCTCTGCAGTCATCGTTTGCGATCTTTCCACCAAAAACCCCAACGTCTTCTATGAGGCTGGCATCGCGCACACGTTGGGAAAAGAGTTTATTTTGATAACACAGTCGCATGATGATGTGCCGTTTGATCTGCGACCTATCCGGTATCTGCAATATCTGAACAACGGCGAAGGCCGGACGAAACTTGCTTCAGAGGTATTGGCTCGTGTTCAAAGTGTAACCTGAAAATTAAAAGACCATCACTCAAGCATTCGATGCATGGCCCTGTATAAGATACTAAGGTACAATAATCCGTGATTCTATCGAAGGGTTAGAGCTCACTCAAGGAAGCAGCCTTTCGTGATTGCGGCGGTATCCGTACTATTGCTGACTGCTACCATTCGCAGCTCCCGCTCAGGAGCTTCATAATGAAGGGCCGCTTCTAATTGAGATGTCCTGTGGCTTCGCACATGCGGCGAAGCTCTGCTTTCCGCCCTTCCTGCCTGTTCGCAACAAATGGGCGAAGGTCTCAAAGGTCCGCATACTCGCCATACTTCCCCTCAATAAAGCCCGAAATATTCCGTTTGTTCCCATTCGGATATGGCAAGGTGATAGCGGTTCCATTCGCTGCGGCGGATGTGGGCGAGATAGTCGACGAATTCATCGCCCAGCTCTTTTCTGTAAAACGCCGAGCCTTCGAAATGTTGGATGGCACTTAAAAGGCTTTCGGGAAGTCGTTCGCTGTTGCTGTCATAAGGCGTTTCGCTGGGCGTAGGGGCATTCAGCCCGCGCTCTATTCCATCCAGACCTGACAGAATTTGGCTGGCGAAAAAATAGTAGGGATTGGCGGTTGTTTCTGCCACACGATTTTCAATGCGCGACGCCGGATTGTCTTTCTCCAGCAATGCGCGGATCATCGCGCCTCGGTTATCGCGTCCCCATTGAATACGGTCTGGTGCCAATTGGTGTGGCTGATAGCGTTTGTAGCCGTTGACAGTGGGTGTTGTCAGCAAACAGGACGCTGCAGCGTGTTCCATAAGACCGGCAATCCAGCTGCTGGTTATAGCGTTTGGTTCTTCTCCTGTTTCGGGGATCATCAGGTTTTCGCCGGTTTTGATATCGGCCAGCGATTGGTGCAGATGCCAACCATTGGCAACGGCGTTTTCAACATTTGGCTTGCACATGAACGTCGCGTGCAGACCTTTTCTTGCGCAGACTTCTTTCACCATGGCGCGGAGCATCATCATATTGTCCGCATGGGTCATGGGATGGGCAGGATCGAATGTGAACTCCAATTGACTTGGGCCCATTTCGATTTCCATTGAACGGATCGGTAGTCCTAGCCCTTCACAATTACGGCGCAGCTCGTCGATAATGGTTTCCATTTCGCCATATCTGGCCTCGGATAGAAACTGAAAGCCTTGGGCGATATTGCGCGTCTTTACGGGCTGGCCGGGCATGGTCGCGCTGGCATGATCCAGCATCGGGTCGAGAATTTCGAAAACCTGAAATTCTACTTCAAGGCCGACCATAAGGGCTTTGCCATTGGCCGCCAATTTATCAATCGCATGTTGCAGCACATGGCGCGGGGAAAAGGATATGGGTTCGCCCGTTTTTAGATGGGCGTTGCAGAATATCCATGCAGAATGAGAGGACCAGGGCAATGTGCGAAAAGTGTTTGCATCGGGCACAAGAAGGATGTCGCTGGCCCCGACCAAGCCTTTCGGGATGTTGGCATCCTTGGACCAAACGGGGAAAACCGTTTTGTTGGCGGTGTCTTTTAAAAGCAGGGTGGAGGTGATCGCAATGCCTGTTGTAAACACAGATGAAAACGCGCTGGCGACGATTGTTTTTCCTCGAAGTATACCATGCTGATCAGCGAACAAAACACGGATGGTTTCCAGCCCGCTTTTTTCGACCGTCTCTAAAAGTGCAGCTGACTTCTCGATGGTAGTTTTGTCAAACAATCCGAGTTTTGCCAATTTCCCTTCGGCGATGCCTTTCTTAAAATCTGTCATTTATCAAACCTTCGCGTCCCATCCCTTGCAGGCAGCTCTGCGCTCTGCATCGCTTTTGACAAATGCTTCTTGCCAGCTTTCCCGCTCGCCAATGGTGTCGTTGGAAATTGGTCCGACAATTTTCTTCTGGTCAGCTCCGTCCAACATTGGCAGTGCTTCAACTTTGCCTTCTTTGAGATTGGCGATGGCAGCGCGTAACATGCGGCGGTATTTGATGATGGCCACATCGGTTTTTCCAAGATGCTCCTTGGTGCGATCAAAAATCGGGCCCGGGCTTTCCACGGCCCATTGGTCATGGACATTGATATCGAGCCCCATACCCGTATAGGTCTCGCTCGCCTGTTCATCGGGATTGTAGTTATAATTGTTGCGCTTGTTTTTAATCGGTGCGTAGTCGGGCAAGCGATGTTCTTTCAAACGCTGGGCGCGCATCAGCTCTTTATCGACGGGCTTATCAAAGCTGGTGAACATCGAGTACCAATAGCAATGTTCATCATCAATCGGCACATGCCATTGGGTGATGATCATCTCGCGGGACATGGGAATGCTGATCGCTTCGGGAAATATCTGATTGGTTATACGAACATGGGTTTTGCCGTTGTCCATGTGGCGAAGGGCCGTAATGCGCATGCCATAGTTAGTTTCTTCAACGGAAATTTCCGGACTGGTATAGTCTCTCAACAGCTTGGTCATAGGAATATCGGTATCGGCCGCTTTGTCTCTGAACTGTTTGCCATAGCTGTCGGCAGGATCTTCGTCTTCAAGAAAGCGATGCAAAAATGAAGCATGGGCGGGGTCAATGCCGACTTCCATTGCCTGCAACCAATTGCATTCCCACAAACCTTTGAAGGCGAAGACGTGGGATTCGGGCGCGCGGAAACAATCGAAATTTGGAAAGTCCGGCTCTGCGCCTGGGCCTAGATAGGCGAAGATGATCCCGTTCTTTTCTACAACAGGATAAGACGTGGTTTTGATCTGCTTGTGCATTTGCGAGCCTTTGGGTTCGCCCGGCTGCTCGACGCATTGGCCATTGCGATCAAAATGCCAACCATGGAAGGGACAGCGCAAACCATTATCTTCCAGCCTACCATGGCAAAGATCGGCGCCGCGGTGCGGGCAATGCCTGTCGATCAGACCAAGATTTCCCTGATCATCACGGAAGAGAACAAGTTTTTCGCCAAGCAAAGTGACAGGTACGACGGGTCTTTTGCCAGCAAGCTCATCGCTGAGCGCTGCAGGTTGCCAATATCTGCGCATCACTTCACCAACCTCTGTGCCGGGCCCAGATTTGGTAAGTGTCTCGTTCAGTTCTTTGCTAATCATTCATTCTGCTCCCAAATTCATGAATGAAAATATGGAGCAATACAGATATGAAAACAATGCTGTATGATTACCTTGATGTTCAGGCGTTCTCTGAGCGTTTGGCTGTTTAAGCCATTGAGACCATATAGCTCCCATAGGCCGTTAGAAATAAAACACCAAGCAGTCGCCCTATGCTTTTTTCTGCTAGCAAGAGTGCGAAAAATACCAAGGTTGTGGCGAGTAAAACCCAGCCATCTATTGATTGGAAACGTTCTGCAACAGTTATTGGCGTGATTAATGCAGTGATGCCCAATATGCCAAGAATGTTGAAGATATTGGAGCCAACAACATTTCCTATCGCAATATCGGATCGCCCTTTTAAGGCAGCGGTAATGGAAGTTGCCAGTTCTGGCAGACTTGTTCCAACGGCCACTACAGTAAGGCCAATCACAGCATTGCTGACACCTAAATCTGTGGCTATTTGTGTTGCTCCTCGAACCAACAGGTCCGCGCCACTCGCAAGTAAAGCCAGCCCAAACGCCAGTAATGCAGCAATTTTTGGAGCGCTGATTTTCAGAACGTCTGCATCAATTTCATCAGCGCCAAGGGCCCTATCCTGAAAATAGGCTGTGACCAAATAAACGATCAGTGCTCCCACCATCAACAGACCTAAACCAAAGCTGATCAACCCGGAAAAAAGCATCGCAACTAGCGATGCTGTTGCGGCCATCATCACAATAATGTCTCGCTTGGAATTTCCACTTGATATTGCGATTGGAGCGATAACTGCCGATAGACCAATGATAAGAAGAATGTTTGCGATATTCGAGCCGATTACATTACCAAGTGCAATGCCCGGCGCTTCTGCCAATGCTGCGCGAACAGATACAAGTAGTTCCGGCATGGATGTACCAAAGCCAACAACAGTTAGTGAAATTAAGAATGCAGGAAGCCCAAGTTTTGCGCTTAGTGCGATTGCGCCTTTAACCAGCCAGTCGCCACCAAAAAACAGGCAGATGAGCCCTGCCAACACAAATAGATAATCCATAATTTTCCTGAAAATAGAGCTAAACTCGCGGGAAATGAAAGCTTAGCATGCTGAGAGAAGTTGTTTTTAGGTTTGGCACTCGATTGAGATTGGACCCTGCTTAGATTTAGGTATGATTTTGCTGCCCGCAAGGTGTTGAAAAAACCTAGAGCACTTCCGGCGAGTTTAGAATCGTAGGACAGTTTACGGATTTGATTTCTTCTGATTCAAGGTGTCAGGA
>JAFMHL010000089.1 GCA_017854535.1 Nitratireductor sp. | reverse complement strand
CAAAGTCTCTAACGGCTCAGGTAATAGTCTGTGACAATTTATATGACGACGGACACCGGTAATGGTTTTGTCTTTCAGTGCCGATGATCCGGTGACGGAGAAACTGGTTTATGCTTTCTCCTATCCATATCTGGTAGGTATTGAGGACAAATTTGGACAGTTGATAAGCGAGGACCAATCCAAGATATGCGAGGCTAAGTATCAGCAACAGGTTTAGATCAGGGGCGGGGATAGCATAGTCTACTGCCTGACGTTGGATTTCGATTGGCGCGATATGAAGCAGTGCTACACCCACAGCGAGAACACAGGCGATAATTTGGCGTGCGCCAGTGCATTTCCAAATCATGACAAACATGCTCGCACTGAACAGCTGGTTATTCGAGATCGATATGCTTGCTGGTTTGAATTGCATTTCCTGTTCCGTATTGTTTCTGTATATGCGCACCGATGTATTGCAAATCGGTTTCCGCATGCTTCCCCCATGTAACTGGTCTGAAAAGCTCCACCTGCGGTAAACTGCACTGAACATATGGGACCAGTACTTGACAACACCGCGTCACGATCTTTCATATCCAAAATATAGTTTATAAAAAACTGAGCCATACACATTTGACAGGCACTTCTCAGAAACGCTCTTTTAGACTTTCGTTATCTATTTGGTCACATACAAAACTAGTTTGGACGCAGAAATTGCAAAGCGCGACAGGCATTTTTTAGTAATTTGATAGTTGGCACATCCCGTTGTTTATTACGGAATATAATTTGATCATATATGATCGAGATCAATTCCAGCGGTACATTTTGTGCATTATTTTAATACTCTATTTTCTGCTGGGAATACCATTCATGAAGATTTGGTTTGACAGGACTGTGTTGGAGTTAGGCCGGGAGTTTCGATGGTCTTTCCTTCCACCCCTAATGGTGTATTTTGCAGCAGGCATTTCTGGCATAACGGCAATCGTTGGCGCCTTTTTCGTAAAAGAATATCTTGGTTTATCGGCAGCGTTTCTAGCCGGGCTTACTTTTTGGGTTGGTCTTCCATGGGCTTTAAAGATGCCAATTGGGCACTTCGTTGATCTATATTGGCGATGGAAATCCCTGCTGGTGTACGTGGGCGCATTTATGATCGTAGCCAGTTTGATGATTATGCATGCGCTGGTTCGAGCCCCAGAAACTCTCACGCCATTTATGGACGTTGAAGCCTGGTTTGTATTGAGCGCTCTTCTCTCTCCATTCGGTTACGTTATCCAGGATGCTGTTGCTGATGCGATGTCCGTTGATGCAGTTCCAAAATATGATGATCGAGGACAGCCGTTCGATGAAATTGTAACAAAATCCATGCACACCACAATGCAAACTTTGAGTCGCATTGCGTTAATTAGTGGATTAGTGGCCGTTGCATTGTTGAATATCTTTATGTTTGAAGGTGTTGAAAAATTGAATGTTGCCGAAAAAGTCGAAATCTATGGACGCATTTATCTGATGGCTCTCTTGATCCCGGTTATTTCGATAAGTGGTGTTATTCTAGCTCACCTTCTCAATAAGCAAAGCCAAAAGGACCTGCTAGTAAAGGGCAATGACGGATACGAGGCCGCAGATCCGCAGGTTAAAACAGATGATGCGGCTAATGCCAACTTCTGGTATTTTGGTGGCGGAGTACTGTTTGTGGTGCTTGCTGCCACTCTTGGTATTGCCGACATCGCCTATTCTAAGGAAATTGTGTTCGCGGGGTCGATGGCCATTGTGCTGGTGCTCATGTTTCAGTTGGTTGGAGAACTGGACCCTTCAGCTGCAAAAGCTCTGTTTGGAACTGCCATCATAATTTTTGTGTTCCGGGCTGTGCCGCTGCCCGGTCCAGGAGCGATATGGTTTGAAATCGATATATTAGGATTTGATCAGCAGTTCTTATCCGTTCTTACGCTAATCACATCACTCTTGACGCTTCTAGGAATGATAGTGCTGCGACCGCTGATGGCGACAAAGTCAATCGCATTTGTAGTTGTCTTATTGACCTTGGCCCAGGGTATCTTGTCCCTGCCTAATATCGGCCTTTATTATGGGATTCATCATTGGACCTCCACACTGACTAACGGATTTGTTGACGCCCGCTTCATTGCACTGATTGATGCAGCCATCGAGTCCCCACTTGGTCAGATTGCCATGATTCCAATGTTGGCATGGATAGCTAAGAATGCTCCGGCCAATCTAAAGGCTACGTTTTTTGCGGTCATGGCTTCTTTCACCAACCTCGCGCTTTCAGCAAGCAGTTTACTGACCAAATATCTCAACGAATTTTTCGTGGTAACCCGAGAGGTTCGCAACCGGGCAACAGGGATCATTGAAACGAGCGCAGACTACAGTGCTCTTGGATGGCTATTGATCGCGGTAACGCTTATTGGGGTTGCAGCACCGCTGATCACGATCTTAATAGTTCAGCACACTTCGCTTCGCACATCAGAATGAGGTCAATGGAATCTGAAATAACTGGAAATATAGGTTCGAAATGTACCATCTAAGCTGATATCAGACCCAAAAACGCTGACAACGAACATGGACAATACACCTATGCCATACTCGGTATTTTTTATAGTGGGTATGCCATTCATGGGACTAACGATCTGAAGAGCTTGGGCATTGCGGCTCCCCATAAATGCGTTCGGTTGCATCCAGATAACGCCAGAATACTTTCAATCTGATACGAAAAATCGGAATGTCAGGAACCCGTATTGTTATCAAAAATAGTCAATGTCTCTCCAATATTTTATATATGAAAATTGATTTAACACAAATTTGCGGAGCGATTAGCCCTTATACTTACCCCATAGAAATATGAGGACCATGGCCATGACTTCTAAAACGCTTCTGACTTTTATCGATCAATCCGACGATGTTGCTATCATCAAACCCATAATGGACTGGGTTCAAACGAACAATTGGCATCTTACTGTTCAGGTTATTGGGATTGCTTCGCCTTCACCGTATTATGTTTATGCAATGTCTCCATATAGCGGTGCAGTTTACCCTGATGATTGGCATGAACAAATTGAGGCCGAGGCGAAAGAGGTTTCAGAAAAGGTTGATGAAGTTGAGAGTCTCCTTCAAAAAGAAGGAGTAAATGCGACTGTTATCAACTCTTTTTGTGAAAAGTACTCGATAGAAGAATGCGTCGCTGGTGTTGCTAAGATCTCAAATTTGGCAGTATTGTCGCAAGGCAACAAGTTCAGCCCGGACACACATTCAAGGGTTATCGGGGGGCTTCTATTCCGTTCACCAATTGCTCTTCTGGTAAATATGAAAAATCCGGTTTCGTCGTTGTCACCTAAAAAAATCTTCATAGCTTGGGACTCCAGTCTCCAAGCTTCAAAAGCGGTTCATCAAGCCTTACCGATTTTATTTGGAGCCGAAGAAGTCACGCTTGGTCTTTTTGATCCAGTGATGAGCGAGTTGATTGATGGTGAAGATCCTGGGGCAGATGTCGCGCAGTGGCTAAGTCGCCAAGGCTGTAAAATAACTCTCCAGCAATACCCGAGCGGTGGAAGGGAAATTGGTGAGGCAATTCAAAAACGGGCAATGGAAGTGGGCGCTGATCTTGTTGTCATGGGTGCCTTCGGCCATTCCCGTATGCGAGAACGAATATTTGGCGGAACCACACAATCCATGCTCGAGCAGAAAGATATCCCTGTACTAATGGTTCATTAAGCAGCAACAGGGTACCTCAGGATGGTTCTGTCAGAGGAATTTGACGATTTTGGGCTGCCGCTTATAATTTTGCTGGATGGCCAAACAAAATCCCTTCTAATATTTCAAAACATCTCCAGAATTAATCCGCCTTGCGTTGATGATGTATGTGCGATTTCCGCTTTCATTATCCGTCGTTATTCAAAAACACCTCTCTGCACGGGCGGTTTTGAGCTTAACGGCAACCTTTGAGGAATAGGGCATGGTACTACTGCCATCCAGCCAGCTTGGGAATCAATCATCCACTTGCATGAAAGGATAGTTATGAACTAACATTCAATTCATCGGCGGTAGTTATTCAACGGTGCGTTCATGGCTCCAGATAGAAATTTCTTTGCCGCTGTTTAAAGCAGAATATCAATTGAATTTGACTGGCCGAGAATTCGATGCAGCTTGGGAGGTACTTAAGTGAACAAATCAATCAGAACCTTGTTATCCGTTTGCTTAACATTGCTGGTGTTAAATGTAAGTTCGGCATATGCAGACAACGTTGTACTTACCCTCAGCGGCAAGATTGCCAACACCAATCGTGGTCCAACAGACGCATTCAATGATGCGCTATTTTCTGGGCTAAGCGTTAAGTTCAATTCAGCATACGAGCTTACCTTGGACGACCTGAAAATGCTTCCGCAGGCTAAATTGAAAACACAATATCCCAACTGGCCATCCGCAGTTGAAGTATCGGGTCCAACGCTCAAAGATTTGCTCACACTCGTCGGTGCAAATGGTAGGACGATTATTGTACGTTCCATAGATGGTTATGCGCCAGAGTTCGAGCTATCGAATATAGATACAAGCAAGTTCATTCTGGCTATTAAGGCGAACAGTAAATTCCTCGGAATAGGCGGACGTGGGCCAGTTTGGCTGGTGTTCCCTCCAAATATTTACGAAGGCCAATCAGAGGATGATGGTGGGCTAACGTGGGCTGCGTTCCATATTGAGGTAAAGCAGTGAGCTACGCCGCAAGCCAGCTCGGCGCAAATCAAAAGGCGAACGGGTTCACATTAGTCTGATGTTGTGGACGGCTCCACCCGACGGCATCACAATGTGCGATATTGGTGCTGTTAAAGACCAACAGTTGGAAGGAGCCATCCACATGCATATTAA